>JBBJOW010000013.1:54222-72166 GCA_037724045.1 Solirubrobacteraceae bacterium | reverse complement strand
CTTCGCCGGCGTCTACTACTGGTTCCCGAAGATGACGGGCCGGATGTACGACGAGAAACTCGGCAAACTGCACTTCTGGTCGACCTTCGTGTTCTTCAACGCAACCTTCGCGCCCATGCACCTGATCGGCATCCAGGGCATGCCGCGGCGCGTGTTCGACTACGCGGACCAGTTCGCGAACTGGAACCTGTTCATCTCGATCGCGTCGTTCTTCCTCGGGATGTCCTCGCTGGTCTTCCTCTACAACATGGTCGCCAGCTGGCGTGGGGGGCCGCGCGCGGAGGCGAACCCGTGGAACGCGCTCACGCTCGAGTGGCAGGTGTCCTCGCCCCCGCCGATCTTCAACTTCGACCACATCCCCACCGTGGTCGGCGGGCCCTACGAGTACGGCGTCCCCGGCGCCGTGCACGGCATCTTCAAACCCGCGGAGGAGACCGTGGCGTCCTCGTCTGAGACAGAGAAGGCGCAAGCCTGATGGCCAACGTCCTGGTGCTGGCGAACGAGACGATCGGCGGCGAGAAGCTGCTGGCGCGCATCCTGGAGCGCAACGGGGAGGGCGACGCGCGCTTCTTCATCGTCGTCCCGCAGTCCAAGCCGAAGTTCGGCAACGTGATCTACGACGACGTGGTGCGCTCCTCCGCGCAGGTGCGGGTGGACCTGGCGTGCGCCTTCGCGCGCAACGAGGGCATCGACGCGCGTGGTGAGGTCGGCGACGCGGACCCCTACAGCGCCGCCATGGACGCGATCGACGAGCACCGGATCGACGAGGTCATCGTCTCGACGCACCCGTCGGCGTCCTCAGGCTGGATGCGCCGCGACCTGCCCGAGCGCATCGCCGCCGACTCCGGCCTGCCCGTCGAGCACATCGTCGTGGACATCGCCAACGAGGGCCTGCCGTTTCAGGTGACGCTCGTGGTCGCCAACCAGACGATGGCGGGCGACGACCTGGTGCAGCGGCTGAAGGGCCTCGCCGAGGAGGGCCCGCGGCGCTTCATCCTGCTCGTGCCGCAGGGCTCGCGCGACGGGTCTGCGGTCACCGGCGCGCGGGAACGCCTGGGCCAGCTGCTCGCCTCGCTCGACGAGGCCGGCGTGGTCGCCGCGGGCATGATCGGCGATCCGGACCCATTGACGGCGACCATGAACGCCGTCGGCTACTTCTTCATCTCCGAAGTCGTGATCTCGACGCTGCCGTCGAACCGGTCGGCGTGGCTCGAGGGCGGCCTCGTGGAGCGCATCAAGCGCCAGACGGGCAAGCCCGTGCATCACATCGAGTCCTCCGACGTCCCGGCCGGGGCCTCTTAGTGGCCATTGCGGGCACCACGGGCGCGGTCGCCCACGCCGACGAGGAGCACCATCACGGCCCGCCGATCGCCAACCGATCCTCGCGGGTGGACCCGCAGATGCTCGGGATGCTGCTCTTCATCATCTCCGAGATCATGGTCTTCGGGGCCTTCTTCACGGCCTACTTCTTCGTCCGGGTCGTGGGCGGCGCGGAGTGGCCGGGTCCCGAGGCGGAGCTGCCGAAGCTGATCGCCGGCTTCAACACCGCGATCCTCGTGAGCTCGTCCTTCACCCTGCACTGGGCGGAGACGTGCATCAAGAGTGACAACCGCGCGGGTTTCAAGGCCGGCATCTTCACCACCTTCCTGCTCGGGTGCACGTTCCTCTTCATCCAGATCAACGAGTACGTGAACCTCAACTTCACGCCGCAGTCAGACGCGCAGGGGACGATCTTCTACGGGCTCACGGGCCTGCACGGCGCCCACGTCTTCATCGGGCTGACCCTGTTGGCGATGGTCACGGTCCGCGCGTTCCGCGGGCACTTCTCCTCCACCGAGCACCGCGGCGTCGAGGTGCCAGGCATCTACTGGCACTTCGTCGACGTCATGTGGATCATCGTCTACGTGACGATCTACATCGTGTAGCGGTGACGTGCCCGTGCTGAACCCGCTGCGCTCGGAGGCGGAGGCGTTCCGCTTCTTCGTCTACGTGCTGGTGACCGCCGTCGTCGTGATGGCGGTCGTGCTCATCGCACGCGCCGTCATTTGACGGTGAGCTCGCCCTCCATGCCGCCTTCGCGGTGGCCGGGGACCGAGCAGTAGAAGGTGTAGGCCCCGGGCTTGACCTCGACCTTGATCGTCGAGACGCCGCCGTTGGCGACCACTGGGCCGATCTCGTCGAGGCCGCCGCCCTCGAGGGCGATGTTGTGGTCCACGTTGGAGTCGTTGGGCGAGTTCATCTCCAGCGCGCCGGCGGGCGCCTCGGCGTTGGCGAACTCGTAGACGAGCTGCCCCATCGGATCGGCAGGGATCTCGACCTTGCCGCCCTCCGCCTTCGCGGTGCCCTCCGCCTCGCTGGTGCCGATGTCGGCGAGCCGGCCGGGGTCCTCCCCACCCTGCGCCGACGCGTAGGCGACGTACGCGGCGACGTCGCGGGCTAGGTCGCCTTCCACCAGGTCGGCCGGCATGGCGATCAGCTCCTCACCCGTCTGCGGGTCCAGCTGCGGATCGCGGTTGGGGATCTCGATCTGGCGGTGCACGACGCCCTGGATCGTCGAGCGTTCGATGCCGTCGGCCAGTGACTGGCGGAACGCCTCGTCGAGGTTGGGACCCTGGATGCCCTTGGTGCCCGCGCGGTTGAGCACGTGGCAGGAGCCGCATTTCTCCACGTACGCGAGCTTGCCGGCGATCAGGTTCGGCTCGGTCTCTACCACGCCGCACGCCGACAGGCCGGCGGCCGCGAGCACGGCGGCGCTCAGGGCAATCGGGATCCTCCGCATCGGGGCGGAATCTTATGGGATCGGCCGGACCGCGGGCGCGCCGTCTCGATCCGTCGTCAAGGGCGCGGAAGGTCGTCGAGCTCACCCTGCGCCGCCGCGACGACGGTGCGGGCGACGCCGTCCCACGACCAGCGCTCGCGGGTGACCGCCACGATCGCCTCGCGCGTGGCCGCGCGGACGTCGTCGTCGGCGCCGAGCCAGCCCGTCAGGCATGCGGCGAGCTCGGTGACCGCGGTCGGCCCCACCGCAAAGGAGAGCCAGTCGCGCGCGGGCGCGGGCACGCGCTCGGCGAGCGCCTCGGACACCTCCGCCAGCCCCGAATGGCGGGCGACGACGGGCAGCGCGCCCGCCGCGGCCCCTTCCGCCGCGACCATGCCGAAGGACTCCGGGAAGGTGCTCGGGGCGACCAGCGCCTCCGCGGCGGGCAGCAGCTCGGCCAGCTCCTCGTGCCCCAGGCGGCCGGTGAAGGCGACGCGGCCCATCGGCGGCAGCTCGTCCACGGAATCCAGGAACGCGGCCAGCTCGGGCAACTCGCGCCCGTCCTCGGCGCGCAGCGCCCGGGCGCTCTCGAGGTCGCCCGCGACCAGACAACCGGCAAGCTGCTCGAGGCCGTCCCGCCACGCGCCGAAGCCCACGATCAGCAGCCGCGCGTCCGGGTGCTCGCGCAGGACCAGCGGCCACGCCGCCAGCAGCAGCTCGACCCCTTTGGACGCGATCAGCTTGCCGACGAAGACGACCAGGCGGCCGTCGGTCTCGGCCAGCGCGCTCGCCGCGGCGGCCGGGTCGCGCGCGAACCCGTCCCCCGCCCCGGCGGGCGCCTCGTCCGCGAGGCCGGCCGCAAGCCGCGCGACGCCCGCACGGGCGGCCTCGGGCTCGCGCGGCGCGAACTGCACCACGTCGACCCCCGGCGGTCCGACACGGGTGCGCTCGATGATGTCCGGGCCCATCGCCGCCCACAGGCTCTCGGCAGTGTGGCGCGACCCGACGAGGATGCCGCGCGCCCGTGCGAGGCCTTCGCGTGCCCACGGCGCGAAGCGCGGATGGGGCTTGACGACGTATTCGAGAGCGGAGCCGTGGATCTTCACCGCGTACGGGACATCGTCTCCAAGCGCGCGGGCCAGGATCGCCGGACCCATGATGAGGTGGTTGGCCAGCGCGATGTCGCAGCGCGGCACCGCGCGGACGACGGCGACGTTTGCCTCGACGTAGGCCTCGACCTCGTCGTCGGTGAGCTCGTAGAAGGGGCTCGCGTCGAAGCCCTCGTAGTCGTCAGGCACGTAGACGGGCAGTACACGGCCGATGTCGGGCCGGTGGACGGTGGCATGGACTCCGTCCACCCACGGCAGCGAGCCGGGGTCCGGGTCCTGGCAGAGCAGGTGCACCTCGTGGCCGGCGCGGACCAGCGCCGCGCACAGGCGGGCGTTGTAGACGTTGGAGCCCGTCCCGTGCAGGAGGTACCCGTGAAAGACCAGCACGCGCATGGCCCGCAAGCTACTCTTCGGCTTAGTGGCCCGTCTCCCGAACCGCGAATGAGCCAGGTCTACCGCATGCGCACCCCGTCCACCGGACGCGAGGTGTTCCTGGAGGCTCAGCCCGACCGCGTGTACGTGGACCGCGAGACCGGTGAGCCGATGGAGGTCGTCGGGAAGGTGCTGCCGGCCGCGCCGTCGAAGTCACGACTGCCGTGGTCCCCCGAGAACCTGCGCTTCTGCAACTGGTGCGACCAGCTCGCACAGAAGGACCTCAACGACTGCCCGACGTGCGGTCGCCGCATGGCCGCGCTCGCGCGCTGAGGACCATGCCCCGTCTCCTCCTCGCCTTCGCTGTGGCCCTGACGGCCTTCGTCGGCGGGTGCGGCGGCGCCGACATCGCCTACACCGAGGTCGAGTCCGCGCCCGTAGGGCTGCCGATTCCCGAGAACGTCGGCACCGTCTCGGACTCCGTCGCCGCTGGGGACGACACCGACAACGGGAACGTCACCACGGGCAAGGAGACCCCCACGCCCGCCCCGGCGACCGCGATCGACGACGGCGTCGTCGCCGCGCCCACGACCGCCGTGCCCACCGCCGCTCCGGTCACGCCGGTCGTCCCGGTGACCCCTGAGGACACCACCGCCGACGACGACACCGGGGCCGCCGCTCCGCCGACCGTCGAGGAGACCGTCCCCCCGTCGGACACCGGCGGCGCGGTCGCACCGGGCAACGACCAGTTCTGCGCCGACAACCCCGGCGCCTGCAACGACTAGGACGTTGCCCGCGGGCGCCGACGAAGCCGCTCCGCGACTGCGCGAGCTGTCGGCGGCGGTGCTCGAGGCCGCGACGGTCGAGGACGTCGTCGATGCCTTCCTGGTGGCGGCGCGGGCGCTGGTCGGCGTCGACCAGGTCCACCTGATCGAGGTGTCGCAGGACGCCACCGTCGGCCACGCGCGCGTTGTCGCCTACGAGGCAGGCGGCCGCCGGGAGGACGCCTACGTGATGGTGCTCGACGAGCGGCCGTCGGGCACCGCCACAGTCGTGCGGACCGGGAAGCCCATGGTCGTCCCCGATGCCCGCGCTTCGACCGCCCTGCGCGCGGGCTACACGGAGCGCTTCGGGGTGCGCAGCGCCGTCTTCGCCCCGATCAGGTGGGGCGGCGAGGTGCGCTGGGCCGCCGTGCTCGCGCGCACGCGCCCGGAGCCGTTCGGCGAGTCCGACGTCGAGATGATCACGGTCCTCGCCAACCTTGCCGCAGCGGGCCTCGCGCTGATCGAGAGCCGCGAGGCCAACTCCTCCACCGCTGAGCACGGCGCGGCGCTGACCCGTGCCGCCTCGGCGCTCAACGCGTCACTGGACCTCGACACGGTGCTGCGCACGCTCACCTGCGAGGCCGGCGTCGCCGTCGCCGGGGACATGGCGGGGGTCTACCTCGGTGACGGTGAGCGGGGCGGCGTCGCCACCGCCGGCCACAACACACCCCCAGGATGGGAGGGCTACCTGATGAAGCCCGGCGAGGGCGTCGGCGGCCAGGTCCTCAAGTCCGGCCGATCGGTGATCACCAACGCCTACCAGGAGGACGTGCGCCTACCGGAGACGGCCATTGCCGAGACCCTGCAGACCGCCGTCGCCGTTCCCATGCGCTGGGACGGGGAGCTCAAGGGCGCGCTGTCGATCGGCTTCAACCGCATGCGCCGGGTGACGCGCGCCGACCTGCGGCTGCTCGAGGCGTTCGCCGACCTGGCCTCGGTGGCCTGTCGCAATGCCGAGGCCTTCCGCACGGTGAGCCGGCGCGACGTCAAGCGCCCACCACCAACTCCTTCAAAGACCTAACGGAGCAGTACTAGGCGTCAGTCGGCTTCTTCTTGTTGCGCGGGCCGTGGGGCTCGGTGATCATCGTTACCGAGTACGTGATCCGGACGGTGGTGTAGAAGCACTGGAAGCGCTCTACGGCGCCGAGCGAGAGCATTGCCGACTGGGTCGAGAAGTCGTTGCAGCTGTCCTTCGTGCGGCTGGCACGCCACGCCGTCTTGTTGTCGAAGCCCTCCGCGAACACGGGGGCCCAGGTCGGCACGGTGAGCGCGACGCGCTGGCCCTTCTCGATCGGCAACGACTCCGCGAGCGGGAACTGCACGCGTTCGCCGAAGTAGTCCGAGAGGTTGCGCACCGCGCTCTTGGCGGTGACCTCGTTGAGCGTCGAGCCCTTCTCCTGCTGGGCGAGGACGCTGATACCGGCGCGGGCGGGGCCGCCGTAGGTGCTCTCGAAGAATGTCCTCTCGTTCCTGGCCGGATCGCCGAGGATGGCCGTCCAAGCAACGACGCGGCCGTCCTTCGGAGCCACGAACAGGTCGCGGCTACTGCCGACGTTGACCTGGTAGCCCGTCGTCCGGGTCACCGCCTTGCAGTCCTCGGGGCCGCCGCAGGATGGCGTCGGCTGCGTCGTGGTCTGGCCGAGCTCGAGGATCTTCGCGCCGGCGCTCGCGGGCGCCAGCAGAACGGCCAGCGCCACGAGGACGATCGCGGCCGCTCCGCGGCGTACGTGGGAAAGAGGCATCAAGGGCATTCAACACCGCCGACCGGCGGCGGTTGTGGTCTCAGATCTTCACGACGTCGACGGCCTTCGGGCCCTTGTCGCCGGCTTCCTCCTCGTAGGAGACCTTGGTGCCCTCGGCGAGCGACTTGTAGCCGTCGCCGCCGATGCCCGAATAGTGGACGAAGAGATCTCGGCCGCCCTCGTCAGGCGTGATGAAACCGAAGCCCTTGTCGTCTGAGAACCACTTCACCGTCCCGGTAGCCATGGCGCAAAACCTCGCACACCCGGGCCGGGGAAGTCAATGCCCGTGGAAGGTCGCCTTACCGGGGCCCTGCTTCAGGAACGAGGCGACGGCGCCCCTGAGGTCCTCGGTGTCGAAGAGCACGCCCGAGACCTCGGGAACGATGGAGTCCGCCGCGGCGACGCCACCGGCAAGCGTCGCCTGGACGATGCGCTTGGTCGCACCGTGGGCGATCGTCGGCCCGTTGGCGAGATCCAGCGCGAAGGCGCGAGCGGCGTCGTCGAAGCCCTCATCGGGCAGGACGCGATTGACGACGTTCCACCGCTCGAGCGTCGCAGCGTCGTAGAGGTCGCCGGTGTAGACGAGCTCGCGGGCGCGGGCCGGCCCGGCGCGCTCGACCAGGCGCTGCGGACCGCCCATCGAGGGCGTCAGGCCGACGACGCGCTCCACGAGGCCGAACTTCGCCGACTCAGCGGCCAGCAGCAGGTCGCACGCCAGCGAGATCTCGAACGAAGCCGTCAGGCACAGCGCGTGGGCGGCGAAGACGGTGGGGATCGGCAGCGCTTCCAGGCGCGCGGGCAGCTCGAGCAGCGTGCGCCACAGGTCCGCCCCCGCGCCGCCGTCGGCGATGGTCGCGAACAGGTTGACGTCGACGCCGCCGGAGACCACGCGCCCGTCCGCGCGGATGAGGACGGCGCGCGGCGGATCGGCCTCGATGTCGTCGAGGGCGGCGGCGAAGCCGTCCATCGTGGCCTGGTCCCAGAGGTTCACCGGCGGCGCGGCGTGGGTGACGACGGCCAGCGGGCCGTCGCGCTCGACGGTGACGCTCATCGGGTCAGCTCCATCGCCGCAGCGGCGATCTCGTCCTCGTCGCCGGGACGCGGAACCCACGGCAGCTGGATGCCGTCCCCGCCGTAGCGCGGAACGACGTGGACGTGATAGTGGAAGACGCTCTGCCAGGCGGCGGCGCCGTTGTTCTGGATGACGTTGACGCCCTCGGCGCCCAGGCGGTCCATCGCCTTCGCGGCCAGGGTCCGCGCAGTTCGCGCGACGGCGTGCAGGTCCTCGTCCTCGATCGCGTGCAGGTCGGCCACGTGCTCGCGCGGGATCACCAGCAGATGGCCCTTGGTTCCCGGATTGATGTCCATGAACGCAACCGTGCGCTCGTCCTCATGGACTTTGGTGGCGGGGATATCCCCAGCCGCGATCTTGCAGAACAGGCAGTCCGGGTCGGCCATCCGCGGCACGTTATCCGCCGAAGTCGTCCAGAGTCCGGACGGTCCTGACTCTGGGCGAGTTCGGCGGTCCTGCCAGGTGCTCGCGGGCGCGGGCGAGGGCCTGCTCGCGGGTGGAGATGTCCCCGGCGAAGCGGTCCTCCTCGAGTTGGGCGAGCAGCTCGCCGAGCTGGGGGCCGGGCTTGAGGCCCAGCTCGCGGGCCAGGTCGTCGCCGCGGACGAGCGGCTCGGCCGGCGCGGGCGCGAAGGCGTAGTCGAGGAGCCCGCGAGCCCGCGCGAGGTGGGCGGCGGTCGCCGGCTCGGCGTTGCGGCCGCGGGTCGCGAGGCGATCCGCGCAGGTGAAGACGGTCACGTCGACGCTCCAGGGCGCCGTAGCCCGCAGGTAGCGAAAGGCCGACCGGCGCGAGAGCGGCTGCTCGCGGACGAGGAACCCGACGCGCAGGTGGTGCAGCGTCGTCGCCGCGACGTGGTCGGCGAGCCGCTCGGACGCCCGGAGCCGCCGCAGGATGTCCCGGGCGACCGAGGCGCCGGCCGTGTCGTGGCCGACGAAGCTCGCCCCCCGGCCGTCCGAGCGCTCCCGCGACGTAACCGGCTTGGCGATGTCATGGAACAGGGCTGCGAAGCGCAGGGCCTGCCACCGCGTCAACTCATCGGCCAACGGCTCATCGAGAAGGGAGCTCACGCGTGGATCGGACTTCGCCTCCTCGAGCTGAGCCACCTCGCCGAGGACCGCGAGCGTGTGGTCATAGACGTCCGCGTCGTGGTAGACGCTCTGACTCACCCCCTTCAATGCCTGCAGTTCAGGGAGCACGACGGCCGACGCACCGACCGATTCCATGAGGCGGACCGCGTCCACGGGGGACGAAGCGCAGACGATCCGCTTGAGCTCCGCGAACACCCGCTCCGCCGCGACGCCCGCCAGCCCGGGGGCGGCCGCACGGGCGAGCTCGTCGTCATCGAAGGCGAAGCCGAGCTCCGCCGCGAGGCGCACGGCGCGAAGGACGCGCAGGGGGTCGGAGGTCAGGCTGTCCGGCCCGACCACGCGCAACCGCTGCGCCTCCAGGTCCGCCTGGCCGCCGTGGGGGTCCACCACCTCGCCGCCACCCACCGGCTCGGCCAGGGCGTTCACCGTGAAGTCCCGGGCGGCGAGGTCGGACGTAAGCGTCCCGCCGGTCAGGGGCAGGAAGTCCACGCTGCCGCCTTCGGCGACCACGCGCCAGCCGCCGAACGTCGCCGAGAGTGAGAACGCCACTCCCCCGACCGCGCGCCGCAGCGCCTTCGCGGCGCGCTCGGGGTCCCCGGCGAGGGCCACGTCGAAATCGTCGGTCGGGCGCCCGAGCAGGCGATCGCGCACCGCACCGCCGACGATCCACGCGTCCTCGCCGGCCAGCAGCGCGCGCAGCGCCTCAAGCACTGCGGGGGACCCGCGCGCTGATGGCGCAGGTGATCTCGTAGTTGATCGTGCCGAGCCGGCTCGCCCACTCCTCGGCCAGGATGCGCTCGTCGCCCTGTGCGCCGATGAGGATCGCCTCCTCCCCACGCTCGACCTCGCCTTCCACCGTCACGTTGTCCATCGAGACCGTGCCGACGAGCCGGCGCCGGCGGCCGCCGATCAGCACCTCGGCGTTGTTGGTCAGCGCGCGGCGCACACCGTCGGCGTACCCGATCGGGAGCGTGGCGAGGGTGGTCGGCGCGTCGGCGACGTAGCGCCGCCCGTAGCCCGCCGACTGCCCCGGCGCGATCGGCTTGACCTCGGCGACGTAGGACGCGAGCGTCATCGCCGGCGTCAGACCGTGGTCGGCCGGGTCGTTCTGGAACGGGTCGAGCCCGTACGCGGCCACGCCGCAGCGCACCATGTCCAGCCGGCTCTCCGGGATCGCGAGGGTCGCGGCGGAGTTGGCCGCGTGGGCGATCACCCCGTCGGGCAGCGCGTGTAGGAAGGGCCGGAACGCGGCGAGCTGCTCGCGCGCGAAGTCCGGGTCGTCGTCGCTGGTGGCGAAGTGCGTCATCGCGCCGGCGAGCAGGCCGCGGCGGTGCGCCTCGCGGGCCACGTCCAGCGCCTCCTCGACGTCGCGCGTCCCGAGCCGGCCCATGCCGGTGTCGAGCTTGACGTGGACCTGCGTCTCGTCGGGGAGACGGTCCAGGAAGGCGCGCCGCCAGACGACCACGTCGGCGCGGGCGTCCAAAGCGACCGGCAGCTCCTCTTCAGACAGCGCCCCCATCACGAGGATGCGGCCCTCGACGCCGCCGTCGCGCAGGCCGGCTGCCTCGTTCGCGGTCGCGACGGCCAGCCAGTCCGCGCCGCCGCGCTGGGCCGAGCGCGCGGCCGTCAGCGCGCCGTGCCCGTAGCCGTCGGCCTTGACGACCACGCACAGCCCTGTCCTCGCCACCGCCTTCAGGCGCGCGCAGTTGCGCGCGATCGCCTCTGCGTCGATGCGGGCGACCGCCCGGAGCACGCGCCTACTCGGCGTCGCGGGTCATCGCGTCAAGGACGTCGACGCGCGTGACCATCCCGACGAGGCGGCCGTGCTCGACCACCGGAAGCCGGTTGTGCTTGCGATGCGACATCTCCCGGCCCGCCTCGCGGACCGTCGCCTCGGGCCCGATCGTGTACGGGTCCTCGGTCATCATGTCCTTGGCCGTCGCGGCGGTCGCGCGCGTCAGGCGCTCCTCGAACTTCTGCATGGACTCGAGGAAGATGATCCCGCCGAAGAGCTCGATGTAGTGCGGCAGGTGGAGGTCCTCCTCCTCGCCGGCCATGATCAGATCCTCTTCGGTGATGATCCCGACGCAGCGCCGACCCTCGTTGATCACCGGCAGCCCGGTCAGCTCGTTGGAGCGCAGCGCACGGACGACCTCCTCGACCGGCGTCTCGGGACGGACGGTGACGGGCTCGGCGTCCATGATCTCGCGCACGGTCTGGCTCACAAGCCTCAGCCTAAGGGCTGGACGCCCACAGCCGGGACCAACTGCAGGCAGGCAAGGAGGGGGAGAGTGCCGCCGCGCTGAGGGTCCGGGCGGGCCCTGCACGCCTAAGGAGGGTTATAGCCCGCATTAGGCGTGCAGCGCGGAGGCGCTCCCCGCTCCTTCCCTCCTTACCTGCCCAAAGGGATGCGGTTCCGCGGACCCGTGACCCAGCGGGCGACAGCCTCACGGCGCGAAGGCGACCGGGAGGTGAGCGATGACGTCGGAGGCGATGATGCCGTCCGGGCCGTGGGGCTGGGCGGCGAGCCGACCCGCCCGCGCGTGCGCGAAGACGCCCGCGCAGACGGCGTGGCCGGGCTCGACCCCGCGGGCGAGCAGCGCGGCGATGACGCCGGACAGCACGTCGCCGGTGCCCGCGGTCGCCAGGGCCGGCGCGCCGCCGGGCGAGATCGCGACGCGGCCGTCGGGCGAAGCGATCAGCGTATCGTCGCCCTTGAGCACCACGGTGGCACGCGCGTGGGTCGCCCCTGCGCGCGCGCAGGCGAGCCGGTGGGCCTTGACATCGCCGTCGATGAGCCGCGACAGCTCGCCGGCGTGGGGCGTCAGCACCGTTGGAGCGGAGCGGTCGGGGAAGTCGTGGCCGGCGGCGAAGGCGTTGAGGCCGTCGGCGTCGAGCACGAGCGGGACGTCGATGCGCGCGTACAGCTCGCGCACGAGACCGGCAGCGTCGGGGCCCAGGCCGGGACCGAGGACGACCGCCGTGGCGCGCTCGAGCAGCCCGTCGAGCCCCTCGAGCCCGCGCTGCATGACCTCGACGGGCCGGTGGGGCGCGTCGGCGTCGCTCGCGATGGTCACGTACCCGGCTCCCGCGCGCTGGGCGGCGGCGGCGGCCAGGACGGGCGCGCCCGTCAGTCCCGGCGAACCGCCGACGACGACCACCGTGCCGCTGGAGAACTTCGTCGAGTCCGCCCCGCGACCGGGCAGGCCGCGCAGCACACCCGGCCCGATCAGGCCGGCGCGCGAACGCACCGGAGCGCCCGCCGGGATCCCGATGTCGACCACGTGCACCTCCCCCGCGCACGCCTTGCCCGGCCGCACCCACAGCCCGACCTTCGCGGAGTCGAACGCGACGGTCGCCACGGCGCTCACCGCGGCTCCCGCGATCGTGCCGTCGGAGCCGTTGACCCCGCTGGGCATGTCCGCGGCGACCACGGGCGCGTCGCACGCGTTGATGGCCGCGATCACGGCGTCCAGCGGCGCCCGGGGCGCTCCCTCGAAGCCGGTGCCGAGCAGCGCGTCCACGATCACACCGGCGCCCTGGAAGCGTGCGAGGTCGAACGGCGCCTCGAGCACGTCCACCTCACGACCGCCGTCGCGCAGCACGCGCGCCGCGATCTTCCCGTCACCGCCGTTGTTGCCCTTGCCGCACGCGACGACCACGCGGCCGGCAGGCGCCACGCCGGCGACAACCCCGGCCAGGCCGGCGCCGGCGCGCTCCATCAGATCGTCGAGCCCGAGGTCCTCGATCGCCCAGCGGTCGGTCTCGCGCTGCTCGACGGCGTCGAGCAGCGGCTCGAGCCAGTCGGTCACGGTGCGAGCACGGCGACCGCGCCGGCCATGCCGCGGCTGTGGGTCAGCGACACCTCGACACGCACGCCGAGCTCCCCAGCCCGCGCCGCCGCCCGGCCGTGCAGACGCACCGTCGGCGGCTCCCCGGAGATCACCTCCACGTCGAGCGGGTCCCACGTCCGCAGCGCCAGCGCCTTCGCCACCGCTTCCTTGGCGCAGAAGCGGGCCGCCAGGTGCTGCGCCGGCCGGCCCCTGCCCGCTGCATAGTCGCGCTCGGACTCCGTGAACAGCCGCTCCGCCAGTCGCGGCCGGCGCTCGAGCGCGCGCTCCATGCGCTCGATCTCGAGCAGGTCGATGCCTACCGGCATGAGGTTTCGCCCTCCAGTCGTCGCAAGCTCCTCCTTACGGGCGACGTCACTTACTCGACCGTGACGGTCTTGGCCAGGTTCCGGGGTTGATCCACGTTGAGGCCTCGCTTGCGCGCGATGCGGTAGGCGAGCACCTGCAGCGGGATGACTGCGAGCAGCGGCTGCAGGATCCAGTCCGTCGCGGGGACCGACAGCACCTCCTCGGCGTGCTCGCCGATGTCCGCGTCCCCCTCGGTCGCGACAGCGATGACGTGAGCCCCGCGCGCGCGGACCTCCTGCATGTTGCTCACGACCTTCCCGCGCACGGGAGACGAAGTCGCGACCACAACGACCGGCGTGGCCTCGGTGAGCAGCGCGATCGGACCGTGCTTCATCTCGCCTGCCGCGTAGGCGTCCGTCGCGATGTAGGAGATCTCCTTGAGCTTCAGGGCGCCCTCGAGGGCGACGGGCAGGCCGACGTGACGGCCCAGGTAGAGGAAGAACTCCGCGGTGTGGTGGCGCTCGGCAGCGCGCTCGATGGCGTCGTCGTGGCGTTCGAGCAGGTCCGTGATGTGGTGCGGGATGTGCTTGAGCTCGGCCACCAGCCGGGTGCGCTCCGCGGTGTCCAGCGTCCCGCGCAGCTCGGCGAGACGCAGCGCGAACAGGTACATCGCCGCAACCTGCGCGATGAACGTCTTCGTGGCGGCGACGCCGATCTCCAGACCCGCGCGGGTGTAGAGGACGCCGTCGGCGTCGCGCGTCGCCTGCGAGCCCATGATGTTCGTGAGCGCGAGGACGGTCGCGCCCCGCTCGCGGGCGAGGCGCATGGCGGCCAGCGTGTCCGCCGTCTCGCCGGACTGGGTGATGCCGATGACCAGATCGCCGGGTCCGACGACCGGGTTGCGGTAGCGGTACTCGGAGGCGACGTCCATCTCCACCGACACGCGCGCCCACTCCTCGATGGCGTACCGGCCGATCAGCCCGGCGTGGTAGGAGGTGCCGCAGGCGACGATGACGATGCGCTTGAGGTCGCGCAGGACGTCGTCGGTGATGGTGTCGCCGAGGTAGAGGTCGACGCCGTCCGGACGCACCGTGCGGTCGGCGATCGTCTCCGCCACCGCGTCTGCCTGCTCGTGGATCTCCTTGAGCATGTAGGTCTCGTAGCCGTCTTTGCGGGCCTCGGCGGCGTCCCACTCGACGGTCTCGACCGGCCGGTCGATCTCCTCGCCGGCCGGGGTGAGCAGGGTGACGCCGTCGGGCGTGATGACGACGAGCTCGTCGTTCTCGACGATCTGCACCTCGCGGGTGTGCTCGAGGAACGCCGGGATCCCGGAGGCGACGAACTGCTCGCCGTCACCGCGGCCGACGATCAGGGGACATTCCTTACGGGCGCCGACCAGCAGGTCGGGCTCGTCGGCGCTGACGACGACGAAGGCGTAGTGGCCTGCCAGGCGGCCGTAGGCGCGCAGCACCGCGGCGACCAGCCCGTCGCCCGCCGCGAGCTCGCGCGACACCAGGTGCGCGATGACCTCGACGTCGGTCTCCGAGGAGAACGTCGCACCCTCGGAGCGCAGCTGGTGCTTGAGCTCCAGGTAGTTCTCGACGATCCCGTTGACGACGACGTGGACCCGGTTGTCCGTGTCGTAGTGCGGATGGGCGTTCGACTCGGTGACGCGGCCGTGGGTGGCCCAACGGGTGTGGCCGATGCCGGTAGTGGCCGGACGGGTGGCGGTGGCGACCGCGCCGTCCTTGCCCGGCGCCTCGACCGCGGCGCGCAGGTGCGACAGGTTCCCGACCGCGCGCACGGAGCGCAGTTCGCCGTCCTCGAGCACGGAGATGCCGGCCGAGTCATAGCCGCGGTACTCGAGCTTCTCGAGACCGCCGAGGAGGACCTCCTGGACGGCCTTGCGGCCGACATATCCGACGATGCCGCACATGGCGCTGCCTCCTTCCGGCCGGGCGCTTCAGCTTAGGGACGAACTGACTGCGTCCACGATTCGACCGCAGACGGCGTCAGCCTCCTCGGCGCTCGGCGCCTCGACCATCACGCGGACGAGCGGCTCAGTCCCGCTCGGGCGCACGAGCACGCGACCACGGCCTTCGAGCGCGGCATGCTCGGCGGCGATCAGCGCCTGGACGCCGGCGGCGCCGGCGAAGGCCGCACGGTCGGGCACGCGCACGTTGACCAGCGTCTGGGGCAGCTTCTCCATGGCGTGGCGATCGGCGAGGTCGGTCTCGCCCAGCGCCTCCAGGGCGAGCAGCGCGGCGGCCGTCCCGTCTCCCGACGGCACGAAGTCCATGTCGATGATGTGGCCCGACTGCTCGCCGCCGAGCGCCCAGCCGCGCTCGCGCAGCTCCGTCAGCACGTAGCGGTCCCCCACGCCGGTGGTCGCGACCTCGATGCCGGCAGCGGCCATGGCGGTGTGGAAGCCGTAGTTGGTCATCACGGTGACCGCGACGCCGGGCACGCCCCGATGCGTGGCGGCGAGGGCGATCAGCTCGTCGCCGTCGACCACGGCTCCGTGCCGGTCGACCGCGAGGACGCGATCAGCGTCGCCGTCGAACGCGAAGCCCGCGTCGTGTCCGCCCTCGCGCATGAGCGCGACGAGGTCGGCGAGGTGCGTCGACCCGCAGCCGTCGTTGATGTTGCGCCCGTCGGGCGCGTCGGCGAGCACCGTGACCTGCGCCCCAAGGCGGCGGAAGATCTCCGGGGCGGCGCGGTGAGCCGCGCCGTTGGCGCAGTCCAGGGCGACCCGGCGTCCAGTCAGGTCGAGGGCTGCGAAGCGCTCGTGCAGCGCGCGCAGATAGTCCTCCAGCGCACCGTGGAACTGGCGCACGCGGCCGATCTGCGCGGCCGGCGCGGCCGGCGCGGCGAGCGCTGCCTCGATCTCCGCCTCGACGGCGTCGGAGAGCTTGAAGCCGTCGCCGCCGAAGAACTTGATGCCGTTGTCGCGGTACGGGTTGTGCGAGGCGGAGATGACCACCGCGGCGTCGAAGCCGTAGCGGCCGATCAGCAGCGGTGCCGCGGGCGTCGGGAGCACGCCGCCGAGCAATGCCTCACCGCCGGCCTGGGCCACGCCGGCCGACACCGCGGCCTCGAGCATCTCACCCGACTCGCGGGTGTCGCGGATGATGAGGACCCGCGGCGTGCCGCCGATGCGCGCGGTCGCCGCGCGGGCGAGCGACAGCGCGAGCTCAGCCGTGAGGAAGACGCCCGCGACACCGCGGACGCCGTCCGTGCCGAAGAGTCGCCTGGCCGGCGCGGGCGCGTTCAGCGCTTGCTGAACTGCGGCCGCTTACGGGCCTTCTTGAGCCCGGCCTTCTTGCGCTCCTTGGCGCGCGCGTCGCGCGTCAGGAAGCCACGGCGCTTGAGCTCGCCACGCAGGTTCGGGTCGGCCTCCAGCAGTGCCCGCGAGACGCCGTGGCGCAGCGCGCCGGCCTGCGCCGACACCCCGCCGCCGTGCATCGTCGCGATGACGTCCATGCGGTCTTCGAAGCCGACGGTCTCCAGCGGCTGGCGGATGTTGCGCTGCAGGGTGACGCGCGGGAAGTAGACGTCCAGCGTGCGGCCGTTGATCAGGTACGCGCCGGTGCCGGGCTTGAGGATCACGCGGGCGACGGCGGTCTTGCGCTTGCCGGTGGCGCGGTAGCGCGCGTCGGCGCCGAGGTCGATCGACGCGTTGGCGATCGGCTGAGAGAAGGTGTCCTCCTCCTCGGCCTCCTCGTCGGCCTCGGGCTCCTCATCCTCGGAGTAGGAGATCGGCCGGTCCTCGGCGGACGCGAAGTCGGGCTCGAGGTCCATGCCGGGGATCTCGGGCTTGACGCGGGGCGTCTCGTCCGCAGGCTCGTCGGTCTCCTCGTCGTTGGCCGCCGGGGAACCGTCCTGAGTCGCTTCCGTAGTCTCGGCGAGCCCTCGGTCTCGCCCTTCGGGCTCACCACCGGCGGCGCTTCGCTTCGCCTCCTCTTCGGACTCGGCGACGGGCTCGTCGACGATCGCCTGCTCGCGCTCCTGCTGGCGCTCGGTCGGCTGCTCGCCGCCTCCGACGACGTCCTCCGCCGCGAGCTCCGCCGGCTCCTCGACTTCGCCGTTCTCTGCTTGGCCGAGCCCTTCGGGCTCGTCATCGGCGGCGCTTCGCTTCGCCTGCTCTTCGTCCGTCATCGGGTGGTGACCTCGATCGTGGTCGGTGCCTGGGCGGCGTGCGGGTGCTCGGGCCCGGCGTAGACCTTCAGCTTGGTGATCTGCTTGCGCGCCATGCGGTTGCGCGGCAGCATGCCCTTCACGGCGATCCGGATGACCTCTTCCGGCCGGCGCTCGAGCATCTCGTTGAGCGTGCGACTCCTGATCCCGCCCGGGTAGCCCGAGTGGCGGTAGTAACGCTTCTCGTTGCGCTTGTTGCCCGTCACCGTGATCTTCTCTGCGTTGATCACGACGACGAAGTCACCGACGTCGCAGTGCGGCGTGTAGGTGGGCTTGTTCTTGCCGCGCAGCATGTCGGCGAGCTGGGTCGACAGACGGCCGAGGTTCTGGCCTGCGGCGTCGACGAGCACCCAGTTGCGCTCTCGGTCTGCGGGGGTGGCGACGTAGGTCTTCATAGCGAAGCCCAGGGTCACCCCCGGGCGACGCAGCACTGTAGCGACCCTACGGCTCTCGCAGGAGGCCTCCAAGCTCGGATTCGACGTCCTGGGAGGCGATGAACTGCTCCGGCAGCCCGAAGGTCACGTACGAGATGACGAACATGAAGACGAAGGTCGCGCCGATGCCCGCGGCCTGCACGCCGAGCTGGTCCAGCGAGCGGCGTCGGCGTCGCCTGACCGCCGCCGAAGTCGTCCAAAGTCCGGATGG
>JBBJOW010000013.1:0-54212 GCA_037724045.1 Solirubrobacteraceae bacterium | reverse complement strand
CCATCCGGACTTTGGACGACTTCGGCCTCAGCGGTCGCGGCCCGGAGCGAGGACGATGGCCTCCCGCGCCGGGTAGTCGTCCTGGGCCACCAGCGCGGCGGCGGCGTCGAAGAGCGGCTGGGGGTCAGCGAAGGCCAGCCGCACCGACGCGGCGGCAGCAGCCTCGGTGAGCTTGCGGAACTCCACGGGGTCGCTGCCCGACCCGGCAACGGCGAGGATCACCAGCGCCCGACGCAGCGCGGCATGGTCGGCCTCGGCCGCGGCGCGCTCCGTGAGCTCGCGAGCCTGGGCCCAAAGGTTCTCGACGGTCGACCCTTGAAGCGGTATGGGAGTCATCATGCGCCCGCGAACGCATTCTGACCAGGACGCAAGGGGTGGCACAGTACGAACGTACGGGCCACCCCTGAGGACGCCGTCAGAATGCGTAGCGCGGGATGCATGATTATTCCCATTCGATGGTTCCCGGCGGCTTCGACGTGATGTCGAGCACGACGCGGTTGACCTCGCGGACCTCGTTGATCATGCGCGAGGCGATCTGCTCGAGCAGGTCGTACGGCAAGCGGGCCCAGTCGGCGGTCATCGCGTCGTCGGAGGTGACGGCGCGGATGGCGACCACGTAGCCGTAGGTGCGCTCGTCGCCCTGCACGCCGACGGTGCGGATGTCTGGCAGCACGCAGAAGGACTGCCACAGCTCGCGGTACAGGCCGGCTTTGCGGATCTCGTCCTGCAGGATCGCGTCGCAGGCGCGCAGCGTGTCCAGGCGCGCCTTCGTCGCCTCGCCCCCGACGATGCGGATGGCCAGGCCGGGGCCCGGGAAGGGCTGGCGCCAGACCAGGCGTTCGGGCAGGCCGAGCTCGGCGCCGACGGCGCGGACCTCGTCCTTGAACAGCGCGCGCAGCGGCTCGACGAGGTCGAACTCGAGGTCGTCGGGCAGGCCGCCCACGTTGTGGTGGGACTTGATCGTCGCCGCGCCGGTCCCGCCACCGGACTCGATCACGTCGGAGTACAGCGTGCCCTGGACGAGGAACTTCGCGTCCCCGAGCCTGGCCGCCTCCTCCTCGAAGACGCGGATGAACTCGGCGCCGATCGCCTTGCGCTTGGCCTCGGGGTCCGACAGGCCGGCGAGGCGCTTGAGAAAGCGGTCCTCGGCGTCCACGGCCACCAGGGGCACCTTGAAGACGTCGCGGAAGGCGGAGATGACCTGCTCGCCCTCGTTGTGGCGCATGAGCCCGTGATCGACGAAGACGCAGGTGAGCTGGTCCCCGACCGCGCGGTGCACGAGCAGCGCGGCCACGCTGGAGTCCACGCCGCCCGACAGCCCGCAGATGACGCGGGCGTCGCCCACCTGCGCGCGGATGCGCCTGATCTGCTCGTCGATGATCGACCCCGGGCTCCACGAGCGGTCGCAGCCGCTGATCTCCTTGAGGAAGGTCGTGAGCACCTGCTGGCCGTACGGGGTGTGGACGACCTCCGGGTGGTACTGGATGCCGTAGATGCCGCGCTCGGCGTCCTCCATGGCGGCGACCGGGGACTCCGAGGAGCTCGCGAGCGCGGTGAAGCCCGGCGGCGGCTCGTAGACCGTGTCGCGGTGACTCATCCAGCACGCCTGGTCAGCGGGCTGGCCCGCGAGCAACCGGCCGGTCTCGGTGACCGTGAGGCGAGACCGGCCGAACTCGCCGATCTCCGCGCCCTCGACCTTGCCGCCGAGCTCGAGGACGATCGCCTGCATGCCGTAGCAGATGCCCAGCACGGGGATCCCGAGCTCCAGCAGCGCCGGATCCATGCGCGGCGCGCCTTCCGCGTACACCGAGGCGGGCCCGCCGGAGAGGATCAGCCCGCGCGGCTTGCGGCGGCGCACCTCCTCCACCCCCACGTGATGCGGGAGCAGCTCGCTGAAGACGCCGCACTCACGCACGCGGCGCGCGATCAGCTGCGAGTACTGGCCGCCGTAGTCGAGCACCACGACCTCGTCGTGCGCGACCCGCCGCTCGAGCTCGAGCTCCTCGACGGCCTGGTCGGGCGCGACGCCCGAGTCCGGCCCAAGCGACACGACGTCCGACATCAGGCCGGAATGCGATCCGGGGCGTCGCGGGCGACGGCGCGGTTGGCCATGCCGACCTGCTGATCGCGCTGGAGGTGCTTGCCCTCGGACTGCAGCGCCGGGGCGATGATCAGCTCCGCGCGGTTGAACTCCGCGATGTCGCGGTATCCGGCGGTCGCCATCGCGGTGCGCAGGGCGCCCATGAGGTTGAAGGAGCCGTCGTTCTCGTGCGCGGGCCCGGCGATGATCTCCTGCAGCGTCCCGTTCTGGACGGTCTGCACGCGGGCGCCGCGCGGCAGCGTCGGGTGGAAGGTCGCCATCCCCCAGTGGTAGCCGTGGCCCGGTGCCTCGTAGCCGCGCGCCAGCGGCGAGCCGATCATCACCGCGTCCGCCCCGCAGGCGATCGCCTTGGAGATGTCCCCGCCGTTGCGCATGCCGCCGTCGGCGATCACGCGCACGTACTCGCCCGTCTCGAGCATGTTCTGGGAGCGGGCGGCGGCGACGTCGGCGATCGCGGTCGCCTGCGGCACGCCGATGCCGAGCACGCCGCGCGTCGTGCACGCCGCGCCCGGGCCGACGCCGACGAGCACGCCAGCCGCGCCGGTGCGCATCAGGTGCAGGCCGGTGTGGTAGCTCGCGCAGCCGCCGACGATTACGGGCACGGGCAGCTCGGCGATGAACTCCTTGAGGTTCAGCGGCGGGCGCTCCGGGTCCGCGGAGACGTGCTCCGCCGACACGACGGTGCCCTGGATGACCATCACGTCGAGGCCGGCGTCCAACGCCAATTCGTAGTACCTCGAGACCTTCTGCGGCGTCAGCGAGGCGGCGGTGACCACGCCGGAGGCCTTGATCTCCTGGATGCGCTGGGTGATCAGCTCCGGCTTCACCGGCTCCTCGTAGATGGCCTGCATCTCGCGCGTGGCCTCCGCCTTGGGCAGCTGCGCGATGCGCGCGAGCTGATTCTCCGCGTCCTCGTAGCGCGTGAAGATCCCCTCGAGGTTGAGAACCGCCAGCCCGCCCAAGCGACCTATTTCCCGCGAAGTCTCCGGCGACACGACGCCGTCCATCGCCGACGCCAGCAGCGGCAGGTCGAAGCGGTACGGCCCCAGCGTCCACGAGATGTCGACGTCGTCAGGGTCCCGGGTCCGCCGGGACGGGACGATCGCTATCTCGTCGAATCCGTAGGCGCGGCGCGCCTTCTTGCCTCGGCCAATCTCTACTTCCATGGCGGAATCCTAGGTGTCAGGGCGGACGGGAACGGTGCCTCAGACCCCCGAAATGGCGGAGGCTCGACGCTAGCGCACGGAAAGTGCGGGATCGTCGATCCGCAGCACCTCGACCTCGGCCACGCGCCGCTCCACCGCTTCGAGCTCGACGACGCCCGCGCCGAGGTGCTGGGTGGACTCCGCGCCGGCGGCGACACCGTAGGCCAGGCAGTCCGGCGCCGGGCGCCCGAGGTAGCGCGCCGCCACGTATCCGGCCAGGAACGCGTCGCCGGAACCGATGGAGGCCGTCGTCTCCAGCGCCGGCGTGGTGACGCGGTACAGGCGCGGCAGCACGGTGCTCTGGAGGGGCGCGACCTGGGCCACGCAGCCGCTGGGAACGGTCATGATCGCCTCGCGCGCCCCGAGGTCCACCATCTCGCGCAGGGCGAAGATCTGGTCGGTGTCGTCGTTGAACTCGTGGCCGACGAGCTCCTCGGCCTCGAGCACGTTCGGGGAGATCACGTCGGGCTCGGCGCGCACGGCGCGCAGCAGCGGGTCGCCGTCCGTGTCGACCACCGTCTGCACGCCGAGGCGGCGCAGCTCCCGGATCAGCCCGCCGTAGACGTCGACGTCCACGCCGCGCGGCAGCGAGCCCGCGAACACGCACATGGACGCGCCCTTGGCCAGGTACAGGAGCTTCTCGCTGAACAGCGCCATCTCGCGTTCGCCCACGTGCGGGCCGCGCTCGTTGACCTCGGTCTGCTGGCCGGTCGTCGGATCGATCAGCGCGGTGTTGGTGCGCGACTCCTCCGGGATGCGGACGAAGTCGCACAACACGGACATCTCCGTGAGCTGCTCGACGATCCGCGTCCCCGTGGCGCCGCCGGCCAGGCCCGTGGCGATCACCGGCTGCCCGAGCCGCTTGAGCACGCGCGCGATGTTGACGCCCTTGCCGCCGGGCGTCGTGGTCTGGTCGATGGTGCGGTGGCGCCGGCCGGGCTGGAAGTTCGGCACCGCCATCGTCTTGTCGATGGCGGCGTTGAGGGTCACCGTGATGATCACGCCGCCGTCTCCCCGCGCGTCCGGCGCCGTTGCGCCGGACGGCGTCGCTGGGTGAGCAGGGTCGCCAGCAGCAGGACGACGCCCAGTGCGACGAGCGACCACGGCTGCGTGAGGACGTTCTGCACACGGCGGCCGAAGCCGGTCGCGGGCACCTCGAGCGCGGCGAGCAGCGGCACGGTGGCAACCGTCTCGCCATCGACGCTCACGACCGCCTCACCGACCGGCTCGTGGTAGTCGACGGGTCCTTCCACCTCGGCGGGCAGCGACACCTCGACCTTGGTGTCGGCCTTCTTGCGCAGCACCTGGCGCACGGTGGCGCCGTAGACGACCGGTAGCTCGGCACCAGCACGGTGGCGGATCGGGATCATCCCCTTGCTGCGGTCGTTCTCCACGGTGAGCCGCTTGAACTTGAACTTCGAGAAGCCGTAGTTGAGCAGCGCCACCGACTGGTCGTCGCGCGCGGCCTCGTCGGTCGCGCCCATCACCACCGAGACGATCGGGACGTCGTTCTTGTTGCCCGAGGCGACCAGCACGTAGCCCGCGTCGAGCGTGGTCCCCGTCTTGACGCCGTTGACCCAGCCGTACTCGGTGACGAGCGCGTTGCGGTTGGCGAGCGTGCGGGGGTTCCCGGAGCGCGTCGCGAGGTCGGTGGCGTTGACGATGCGCCGGAAGACGCGGCTCTTGCGCAGCTCCACCGTCAGCGTGGCGAGGTCGCGCGCGGTGGAGTAGTTCGCCGCGTCGTCGAGGCCGATCGGGTTGGCGTAGCTCGTGTTCTGTAGGCCGAGCTGCTGCGCCCGGCGGTTCATCATCCGCACGAAGGACGGTACGGAGCCGCCAACGTGCTTGGCCAAGGTGAAGGCGGCGTCGTTGGCGGACACGAGCAGCAGACCGCGCAGCAGGTCGTGGACGGTGATCTTCTCCCCGGGCACGAGCCGCATGACCGTCTCCACCGACAGGCCGTCGTAGCGCGGCGCGGTGACGACGTCCTTGAGATCGGCCTGCTCGAGGACGATCAGGGCGGTCATCAGCTTCGTGGTGGACGCCATCGGGCGCCGGGTGTCGGCGTCCTTCTCGAAGATGACGTCGCCGGTCGTCGCCTCGAGGGCGATGGCCTCGGGCGCGGCGATCTCCGGCGGCGGGGCCGCAGCGGCGGCCGGCGCCAGGCAGAGGACGAGAGCGAGGACGAGGGCGAGCCTCACGGCAGCACGAGCTTCTCGCCCACCGTCAGCGCGTTGGCGTCGAGGTCGGGATTGGCCTCCAGCAGCGCGTCGTAGTCGACGCCCGTCTCCTCGGCGATGGCCAGCGGCGTGTCGCCGGGCTCGACGGTGTACGTCTCTCCGCTGGTCGCGCCGCCGCCGCCGCGCTTGCGCTCCGGGGTGGCGGTCGCGGTCGGCGTCGGCGTCGGCGTCGCGTTCGATTCGGCGGTGTCGCCACCATTCGACGAGGTCACGACGGCGAACAGCACGAGAGCGGCTGCCACCAGCGCGACCGGCGCCAACAGGCGTGCGGGACTGCGTCCGGTCACCCGGGCGATGATAGGTCCCACGCCAGCGCGCGCAGCCGCTCCGCCTCGGCCCGCGCGGCGGCGCCGGGCTCTCCGGGGGACTGCTCGTATGCGTTGACGATCGACCGCGACGCGGTCACGAGCCCGCCGGCGCGGCCGGGGGCGAAGGCCGGGCCGAGCGCCGCGACGGCACCGCCCTGGGCGCCTACCCCAGGCAGCAGGAAGGGTGTGGACGGCATCAGCTCGCGCATGCGCCGCAGGTGCTCGGGCTCGGTGGCGCCGGTGACCGCGCCGACATCGTGCAAGCCGCTACGGGCCCCTGGAGTGCCCAGCTCGTGGGCGAGCCGGGCGAGTGCCTCCCACAGCGCGCCGCCCGCGGCGAGCTCGAGGTCGAGCACGTCGGCGGCACCGGGATTGGAGGTGCGCACGAGCAGGAACGGGGCGGCGGGCCCGTCCACCAGCGGCTGCAGCGCGTCGCGGCCCAGGAGCGGGTTCACCGTGCATGCGTCGCCGCCGGCCAGCGCCTTCGCGTACACCTGCGCCGTGACAGGGACGTCGCCGCGCTTGCCGTCGAGGATGACCAGCAGGTCGTGAGCGTGCGCGTGTTCGATCAGCGCGTCGAGTGCGGCGTAGCCGGCGGCACCGAGGCGCTCGAAGCACGCCAGCTGGGGCTTGACCGCGACGACCGCAGGCGCGACGGCCTCGACGACGGCACGGCAGTGGGCGACGACGTCGGGCGCGCCGGGCCAGAGCTTGCCCGGGTCCGGGTCCAGGCCGCAGACGATCTGGGACTCGCGCCGGGCGACGGCGGCGGCAAGGCGGTCGCCGAAGTGCGACATGACAGGGAGCCTCGAGGGGCGCCGGCGTGTCGCCGGCGCCCCGTGAGCCCTACTTGATGGCCTTCTTGAGGCCGGAGCCGGCCGTGAAGCGCGGAACCTTGGTGGCGGCGATCTGCATCGTCTCGCCCGTGCGGGGGTTACGACCCTCGCGAGCGCCGCGGTCGGCGACGTGGAACTTTCCGAAGCCGGTGAACGTGACCTCTCCACCGCCCTTCAGCTCGCTTTCGATGGTGGTCAGCACCGCGTCGACCGCGGCGCCGGCGTCCTTCTTGGACAGGCCGGTGTCCGACGCGACCTTGTCTACGAACTCCTGCTTCGACATCTTCTGAATTCCTCCCGAGGTTCGGGTATTGGCAGACGACGACGCTAACAACGCCGCCGGACGGCTCTGCAGGGCCAAATCGCGCCGTTTCTCCCAAAGAGCGGGCCCTTGCGGGCGCAAACGTTCGGTTCAGGTGGCTGCGAGCAGCGCACGCGCCGCTTCGCACACCGGCGGGCTGCGGTCGGGAATGGGGCCCGGCACGGGCGCGGCGAGTGCCGCCGCCGCGTCGAGGGCGGTCGGTCCCGCGAGGGCGAGCGGACCCGCCGCGACGACCACGGATGCCCCGGCCGCGGACCTCGCGACGAGCGCGAGGCCCTCCGGGACGCGCACCCAGCCGTGCTCGAGCAGGGCCGCAAGGGCGGCGGCCGGCGCTCTGAGCGCGGCGGGCTCGGCGTGGATCGAGCCGTCCGCCGCAAGCACCGCGACGCCCCGCACGTCGGCCGACAGCTCACGCACGTAGGCAACCGCCTGCGCCACCGGCAGGGGACTCGGCATCGGAGGCACCAAGTCGGTCACCATACGTGCGTGGACCTCGCCCGCCTGTCCTGGCTCGTGACCTTCGGCCTCTGCATGATCGCCGCGGTCGTCCTCCTCTTGGAGGCGTACTACGGCTACGCGGGGGTGCTCGCCGCCATCGGCCTCAGCGCGGCCATCAACCTGCGCTGAGCCAGTCGCGCAGCCTGCGGGCGGCCAGGCCGCGGTGCGAGCGGGCATCCTTCTCGGCGTCGGAGAGCTCGGCCATGGTGCGGCCGTCCTCGAGCGCGAAGACCGGGTCATAGCCGAAGCCGCCCACGCCGGCGGGCCGTGCGGCCATGACGCCTTCGCAGGTCCCCTCGAAGAGCGTCTGCGTCCCGTCGGCCGCGACGTGGGCGATGACGCACGTGTAGCGCAGCGCGGTGCCCGGCGGGACCTCGGCGATGAGCTTCGCCAGGTTCTCGGCGTCGGTGGCCTGCGGGCCGGCGTAGCGCGCGGAGCGCACGCCCGGCGCCCAGCCGAGGTGCTCCGCGCCGATGCCCGAGTCGTCGGCGATCGCGGCGCGCCCGCCCGCTGCGGCCGCGGCGCGCGCCTTGATCAACGCGTTCTCGGCGAACGTCTCCCCCGTCTCCTCCGGATTCGGGGCGCCAGCCGGGAGCCCGATCAGCTCGGCGCCGCCGAGCAGCCGCCCGAGCTCGCGCACCTTGTGCGCGTTGCGGGTGGCCAGGATCACGACGCGGCGGCCGCGGTCTGGGCGTCGCGGAGGGACGCGATGCCGCTCTCGGCGAGCGCGAGCAGGTCGTCGAGGTGCGCGCGCGACAGGGGCGTGCGCTCCGCCGTCGCCTGCACCTCCACCAGGCCGCCGTCGCCGGTCATGACGACGTTGGCGTCGACCTCCGCCGACGAGTCCTCGGGGTAATCGAGGTCGAGCAGCGGCACGCCCCCGACGACGCCGCAGGAGACGGCGGCGACGCTGCCGGTCAGGGGCACCGCCTTGAGCTTGCCCTCCGCGACGAGTCGCTGCAGCGCGAGCTCGAGCGCGACGAAGCCGCCCGTGATCGAGGCGCAGCGCGTGCCGCCGTCGGCCTGCAGGACGTCGCAGTCGACGTACACGGTGCGCTCACCGAGGGCGGCGAAGTCGACCACCCCTCGCAGGCTGCGGCCGATGAGGCGCTGGATCTCCACCGTGCGGCCGTCGGCTCGGCCCTTGGTGATGTCGCGCTGCTTGCGGTCGCCCGTCGAGGCGGGCAGCATTCCGTACTCCGCGGTGACCCAGCCCTTGCCGCGGCCTTGCATCCACCTGGGGACGCTCTCCTGGACCGACGCGGTGCAGATCACGCGCGTCTCCCCGCACGAGATCAGCGCCGACCCGTTCGCAGTGCGCACGAAGCCGGGCTCGATGGAGACGGGGCGCAGTCCGTCTGCAGCGCGGTCGTAGGAGCGGGTCATGCCGGCACGTCGAGCAGGGCGGTCTGCGCCGTATCTTCCGAGCGAAGCGAGGTTGGCTCGACATGCTCGACGTCGCCGAGCGGCAGCTGCAAGAAGCGCGTGCCGAGCGCGCGGAAGTCGTCCGTCGCGCCCGTGCACAGGAACCGGTACGCACCCTCGCCCTGCGCCGGCGAGTCGAGGTCGCGCGCGGCGAGCGCGCACTCGACACGGCGGGCGATCGCCGACCCGGGGGTGACGAGGGTGACCCCGCGCCCGAGCATGCGCTGCAGCATCGGGCGGACGAGCGGATAGTGCGTGCAACCGAGGATGACCGTGTCCACGCGGGCTGCGCGCAGCGGCTCGCAGTACGCGCGCACGGTGTCCACCAAGGCCTGATCGAAGGGGAATCCGGCTTGGATGATGGGCGCGAGGTCCGGGCAGGCCACGGCGGTCAGCTTGAGGTGCGGGTCGGCGCTGCGCAGCGCGCGCTCGTAGGCACCTGAGGCGACGGTCGCCGGCGTTGCGAGCAGACCGATGCGGCCGTTGCGCGTCGTGACCGCGGCCGCCTGGGCCTCAGGGCCGACCACCGTGATGACGTCGACGCCGTCTTCTCCGCCGAAGCGCTGCTCGAGCTGGTCACCGGCCGCCGCGGTCGCCGAGTTGCACGCGACGACGAGCAGCTTCGCGCCGCGCTCGAGCAGCTCCGTGGCGATGTGGACGGCAAAGCGCTGCAGCTCGCCGGGCGCGCGCGTGCCGTACGGGAACCGCGCCGTATCGCCCAGGTACAGGAAGTCCTCGTGGGGCAGCGCCACGAGCAGCTCGTGCAGCACGGTGAGCCCGCCGACCCCGGAGTCGAAGACCCCGATGGGCCGGCGGCGCTGCTCGGTGGTGTCCGCGCCGGGCATGGGGGGATTGTCGCACCCTGCTGGCTGGACGCCCCCTGGCCGGTCCGGACCGGTCGTAACCAACTGCAGGCGGGTAAGGAGGGCCAGGCCCGGGAGTGCCGCCGCTGCGATGGGTTGGTCGCTGAACGGGTCTATGGCACCGGTTAGCCTGGATCCACCGATGACCGGTGGTTCCATGGCCCCGCATGGCGAGTCGGGGGTCGCCGGCCGGGCACCGACAGGGTGGTGCCCTTTGGGTGACCGGCCGGCGGCGCCTGGCGAAGCCATGCGGGGTCGTGGGGCCGCCGGGATCGGTGGATCCAGGGTTAGGCATCAACCGGGCTCGAGCGGGGCCTGACGGTGGTGATAGGAACCCTCAGACCCCTCCTCGATCGCCCGGCCCAGCCGCCATCTAATCCTTCGAGTCGCCGACCGTGGAGATCGCGTCCTTGAGCTTGTCGACCACCGTCGCGGCGATCTCCTTGTCGTCGGAGAAGCCGTCCGCGGCGGCGACGACGCCCGCGAGCACGACCGCCAGCAGCAGGATCAGCCCCACGTACTCCACGGTGCCCTGCCCGCCCTCCCGGCGCAGCCCCAGCAGCGCCTGGTGCACCCGTCCAATCAACTCGTACCCCATGACCTCGCGTCCTTTCCAAGTGGCGCCCCGCCACGCGGCGGGGCTGGTCCGGACGAGTCTTCAGAGGGCCGTGTGACGGATCCAGACGCAGGGGTGCCGATCCGGCGGCGAAACTGTGCCGGAAGTGCGCGCGCTCGTCGTCACCAACATGTACCCGTCACCGGAGCGGCCGGCGCTGGGCTCCTTCGTGCGCGACCAGGTCGAGGCTCTGCGCCGCCGCGACGACGTCGAGATCGAGCTGTTCGCCTTCCCGCCCGGATCCAGGCACTACGCCGGCGCAGTCCGCACGCTGCGCCGGCGCTACCGCCATGAGCGCTTCGACGTCGTCCACGCGCACTTCGGCCTGACCGCATGGCCGGCGGTCCTCGCGCGGCTCGGGCCCGTGGTCGTGACGCTGCACGGCAACGACCTCTTCCATCCCCGCTCCTACCGCATCACGCGTGCCGTGCTGCCCTTCGTCGCCCTCCCCGCGGCGGTGAGCCGCAGCTTCAGTGCGCACGTGCCCGGCGCGGGCGACACTCGGCAGGTGGCGGTGCTGCCGGTCGGCATCGACACGACGCGCTTCCGCCCCATCCCGCGTGCGCAGGCGCGCGCTCGCCTCGGCCTCGATCCCGCCGCCCCGTGCCTGCTCTTCCCCCACGATCCCGCGCGGCCGCTGAAGGGCTTCGATCGCGCGCAACAGGCGGCCGGCGACGTCAGGCTGCTCACGCTCGGCAACGTGGCTCCTGAAGAGGTCCCGTACTGGATCAACGCCGCCAGCGCGGTCCTGGTGCCGTCGCTCGACGAGGGCTTCGGCCTCGCGGTGATCGAGGCGCTGGCCTGCGGCGTGCCGGTCCTCGCGACGCCGGTCGGCATCCACCCGGTCGCGCTCGACGGCATCGGGGGCACGCACTGCCTGGAGTGGGACGCGGCCGCATGGCGCGCCGCGCTCGCCCCGATCCTCGCCCAGGCCGACCCGCGCGTCGAGGGCGCCGCGCGCGCCGAGCTGTTCTCCGCCGACCGCATGGCGGCCCGCGTCGTCGCCGCCTGGCGCGAGCTTTCGCAACATCGCCCTTAACTGCGCCGCCTACCCTTTCCCGCTCCACAGGTGCCCCTTAGGCGTTCTGTGTATTGCCATGAGCGGATTGTTTCGACGCAAGCGAGCGGCGGCAGACGCGCCGCCCCCCGATGCCGCCCCCTCCGGCGAGGTCGTCGTGCTGCCCGCGGGGACCGACCTCGACACGCTCGTCGGCGACCGCCCGACCACGCGCCGCCGCGGCCGTCTGCGCCGGAGGCTGCGCCACCTGCGCGGCGTGCGCGAGGTGCTGCTGCGCGATCTCGGCGGGATGGTCTTCGAGGTCCATCGCGCCGGCGCCGGGGAGACGCCCGCGGTCGCCGGCAAGCTCACCCGGCTCGCGGCCGTCGACGCTGAGCTGCGCGAGCTCGAGGCCAGCCTCGACGATCGAAAGGGTATGGTCGTGCGCGAGCCGGGCATCGGCGGGACGTGTCCGAACTGCGGTGAGCTGTTCGGCAGCGACGCCCGCTTCTGCTGGGCGTGCGGCATCCCCGTGGCGCCCGGCGCCCAGCGCCCACCCGAGGCCGTCCGGTCCGCGGCGCTCGTCAGCGCCGGCTCGCACATCGATTCGACCGGGGTCGAACTGACGCTGCCCCCGCCCCCGCCTCCGCCGCCCCCGCCTCCGCCTCCCCCGCCGCCCACAACGTGACCGATCTCCCGCCCCCGCCCCCACCGCCGCCGCCCGCGCCGGACGCGGCGTGTCAGAACTGCGGGGCCCCCGTGCGCCCCGACCAGGACTGGTGCCTGAACTGCGGGGCCGCCGTGACGACGCAGATCGCCGGTGCGACCGGCTGGCGCACGCCGGTGGCCATCATCTCCGCGGTTCTGCTGGTCGCCGCTGCGGTGCTCGTCTTCGCCTTCGTCGAGCTCTCCGGCGAGGCCGACCGCGTCGCCAACGCCCCGATCGTCACCACGACCGGCCCGACGGGCGTGGTGACCGCCGCGCCCACGCCCACGCCGACCGCCGTCGGCAGCACCGGACCGTCCGGCCCGACGGGATCGACGACCGGCCCGACGGGCGCCTCCCCCACGAGCACCCCGACAACCTCCGGGGGCATCGGCAAGTGGCCCGACGGCGAGACCGCCTTCACGGTCATCCTCTTCTCCGAGACGACGCGCAGCTCGGCGGAGGCGAAGGCCAAGACGGTGTCCGGCCTGCCCGACGTGGGCATCCTGAACTCAGACGACTACTCCTCGCTGTCGGGCGGCTTCTTCGTCGTCTTCTCGAGCCAGTACGAGACCAACGGCTCGGCGCAGAACGCGGCCGATGCGGCCGCCTCCCAGGCGCCGGGCGCCTACGCCAAGGAAGTCGTCCCGAAGTAGGTCCCGAGTCGCTCGAGCGCCTGCTCGGCGAGCGGGTGGCGCGCGAGCGACGCCGGCGGCGGGGGTTCGTCGGCGCCCAGCACGCCGAGCAGCGCGCAGACGGAATCCGCGAGCGCCTCCACGCTGTAGCCGCCCTCGAGCACCAGCCCGAGCGGCACGCCGAGCTCGGCGCACACGCGCTTGAGCGACGCGGTCATGCCCTCGAAGCCGGCTTCGGTCACCTGACACGACGCCAGCGGGTCGGCGTGGTGCGCGTCGAATCCGGCGGAGACCAGGACGAGCCCGGGCTCGTAGGCGCGCGCCAGGGGTGCGATCACGTGCTCGACCAGCGAGCCGTAGGTCTCGTCACCCGATCCCGGCGGCACCGGCAGGTTGACCGTGTAGCCCTCGCCGGCGCCGCTGCCGACGTCCGACGCCCGGCCGGTGCCCGGGTACAGCGGTGACTGGTGGATCGAGGCGAAGAGCACGTCGGGCGACGAGTGGAAGATCGCGTTGGTCCCGTTGCCGTGGTGGACGTCCCAGTCGAGGACGAGCACGCGCGGCACGGTGCGCAGCGCGTGGGCGGCGCCGACGGCGATGGAGTCGAAGAAGCAGAAGCCCATCGCCTGCCCCGCCTCGGCGTGGTGGCCGGGCGGCCGGTGTGCGGAGAACCCCGCGGTCGCCTCGCCCGAAAGCAGGGCGTCGACCAGCGCCACCGCCCCGCCGGCGGCGTGCAGCGCCGCCTCCCACGTCGCGGCGACGCACGCCGTGTCCATGTCGATCGCGCCCCCGCCCGCGGCACACAGGCGCTCGACGACGTCGATCAGCGCTTCGGTGTGGACGGCGGCGAGCTGCGCGCGGGTGGCCGCAGGCGACTCCATCCGCGCCCAGCCCCGGAAGTCGTCGCTGGCCTCGAGCGCGCGGTTGAGACCGATCAGCCGCTCGGGCCGCTCGGGGTGGCCTGGGATGACGTGATCGAGCGACGACGGGTGCGAGAGCCAGAGCGGCTGGGCCACGCGGCATACCGTACGCGGGTGTGGCAGACCTGATCGTCGTCGGCGCCGGAGCAGCCGGCCTCTACACCTCGCTGTGCGCGGCGGCGGCGGGCGCGCGAGTCGTGCTCGTCAGCGCCCTCCCGCTGGCGGAGACGGCGTCTTACTGGGCCCAGGGCGGGCTGGCCGCGGCGCTGGCGCCCGAGGACTCGCCCGGCCAGCACCTCGAGGACACGCTCGCGGCAGGCCGGGGGCTCGTGCGCCGGGCCGCCGCGGAGGTGCTGTGCGCGGAGGCACCGGCGCGCTTCGCCGACCTGGTGGAGCTCGGCGTGGTCTTCGACGCCGACGCGGCCGGCAACGTCGAGCTCGGCCTCGAGGGCGGGCACTCGGTGCGGCGGATCGTGCACGCCGGCGGCAGCGCGACGGGGCGGCGCCTGCTGCGCGGCCTGGCGGTCCGCGTGGTCGCCGAGCCCGCGATCGAGGTCCGCGAGGGCGGGCGTGTGACGAGCCTGCTCGGCACCGACGGACGGGCCGCCGGCGTGGCGCTCGACGACGGCACCACGGTGTCTGCGCGCGCGGTCGTCCTCGCCTCCGGTGGCGGCGCGGCCCTCTACTCCCGCACGACGAACCCGCCCGGCTCGTGGGGCTCGGGACTGCTGCTGGCGCGCGCGGCCGGCGCGGATCTGGCCGACCTCGAGTTCGTCCAGTTCCACCCAACCGCGGTCACCGGGATCGCCGGTCGCGAGGGCTTTCTCATCACGGAAGCGATCCGCGGCGAGGGCGCGACGCTGCACGGTCCCGACGGCGAGCGCTTCGTCGACGAGCTGGCTCCGCGCGACGCCGTCGCGCGCGCCATCTTCCGGCTGATGCGCGACACCAGCTCGGCGCACGTCGGACTCGACATGCGCGCGGTCGATCCGCTGCGCTTCCCGAACGTCGTCGACGCGCTGCGCAGCGCGGGCGTCGATCCGACCCGCGAGCTGATCCCGGTCGCACCGGCCAGTCACTACGTGATGGGCGGCGTCGTGACCGACCTCGACGGCCGGACCGGCGTGGCGGGCCTCTACGCGGTCGGCGAGGTCGCCTGCACGGGCCTGCACGGCGCGAACCGGCTCGCCTCGAACTCGCTGTCGGAGTGCTTCGTCTTCGGGCGCCGTGCCGCCCTTGCCGGGTTGGACGAGCCCGCGCCATCGGGCGTGCCCGGCGAGCCCCGCGGCCCGGCGCCCGAGGCGCCGACGCGGGCGACCCGCGAGGCGATCTGGCGGCTCGCCGGGCTCGAGCGCAGCGCGGCCGACCTCGAGGAGCTCGCGCAGGATCCGCATCCGCTCGCGCGCATGGTCGCCGCCTGCGCGCTGGGCCGCGAGGAGACCCGGGGCGGCCACGCCCGCACGGAGTTCCCCAAGTCCGACGGCAGACTGGACTATCGACACTCCGTAATCCAGCCGCAATCTTTCTCGTCCACACTCGTTTCCTGGCAATAGCGGCGAAGGAGAGCGCCGCGCGAGCGACTTGACGAGGGAGAGATGTACCGCTTCAGCCGAGCGATGTACCGGGAACTGGCACCGGAGATCAGTGCACAGCCCGTGTGCGCCGACCAGACGTCCAATCAAGAGCACGTGCTCGCCGCCTGCGAGGCGGCCGTGCTGCGGCTGGCCACGGACCGCCACTACTTCGCCAAGCCCTGCAAGTCGCTGTTCGCGGACATCCGGGTCTTCTTCCCGGTGTCGGCCCAGGGCCGCGTCTACCGCGTCGTGGACACCTACCTCGGGCTGTGCCAGGAGTGGCTCGTGTCGCAGCCGACGACCGGCTTCGACCCGCTCGGCAACAAGGTCGAGTGTCGCGCCACCACACGCAAGGGCCGGCCCTGCCAGCGCGTGCCGCTGCCGCTCAACGGCTACTGCCCCTCGCATCAGCACCTTGCCGAGGCGGCCGGGGAGGAGATCGCAGTAGCGGCGTAAGGGTTCGTTCATGAATTAGATGCGTGTTTGGGCGTGCGAGCCGTGGATGCCTGGGGCCGCACGATTCCGGAGTCGATGCGTGCATCGGCGAGGAATCGGGTGGCGCCAGGGCAATCGCGCTCGACCCGCCCAAAACCGCATGGTTATTCATGAACGTTCCCTAACCTGCCGGCGGTGCTCCTCGGAGTCGACGTCGGCGGCACGTTCACGGACGCGGTGCTCGCGGTCGGCGGACGGCTGGTCACCGCGAAGGCGCCGACCACGCCCTCCGATCAATCGGAGGGTGTGCTGGCGGCGATCCGCGCCGCGCTGGACAAGGCCGGGGCCTCGGCGGATGACGTTGAGGCGTTCTCCCACGGGACGACGGTGGCGACCAACGCGCTCCTCGAGGGCCGGGGCGCGCGGACCGCGTTCGTGGCCACCGCGGGCTTCGAGGACATCGTCGAGCTCGGGCGCCAGGCGCGCGCCGACCTCTACCGGCTGTGCGCCGCGCATCCCGCACCGCTGGTGCCGCCCGAGCGCCGCGTCGGCGCGGCCGAGCGGATGGGCCCCGACGGCCCGCTGCTCGCGCTGAGCGACGACGCCGTCGCCGACGTCGTAGCGCGGCTGCGCGACCTCGAGCCCGAGGCGGTCGCCGTGTGCCTGTTGCACGCCTACCGGCACCCCGCGCACGAGCAGGCGCTCGGCGAGGCGCTCGCGCTGCACCTGCCCGGCGTGCACGTATCGCTGTCCCACGCCGCCGTCGGCACCTTCCGCGAGCATGAGCGCGCGGCCACCACCGAGGTCGACGCCGCCCTGTCCCCGCTGCTGGCCGAATACCTGGGCCGGCTCGTCGAGCGCGCCGAGGAGGCCGGCCTGCCGCGGCCGGACGTCATGCAGTCCTCGGGCGGGCTCGCCGACGCCGCCGAGGCCGGCGCCAACGCCGCCACCACGGTCCTCAGCGGTCCGGCGGGCGGGGCCGCGGGCGCGGCGTGGGCGGCCGCGGCGGCCGGCGAGCCGGACGTGCTGTGCTTCGACATGGGCGGCACCTCGTGCGACGTCTGCGTCGTCCAGGCCGGCCGCGTGCGCGAGACGAGCGGTCGCACTGTGGGCGACCGCCCGATCGCCCTGCCGATGCTCGACCTGCACACCGTCGGCGCGGGCGGCGGCTCGGTGGCCTGGGCCGACGCGGGCGGCGCGCTGCGCGTCGGGCCGCGCTCGGCGGGCGCCCGCCCGGGGCCTGCGTGCTACGGCCACGGCGGCGAGGAGCCGACGGTCACCGACGCGCATCTCGTGCTCGGCCACCTCGGTTGCAAGATCGCCGGTGGCGTGGAGCTGGACCGCGAGGCGGCGGAGCGGGCGGTCGGCGCGCTCGGCGAGCGCCTGGGACTCGGTCTCCAGGACTGCGCACAGGGGATCCTCGACGTCGCCAACGCCGAGATGGTCCGCGCGCTGCGCGTCATGACCGTCGAGCGCGGCGTCGACCCGCGCGAGCTGGTGCTGATGCCCTTCGGCGGCGCCGGCCCCCTGCACGCCTGCGCCATCGCCGAGGAGCTCGGCATCACCACCGTGCTGTGCCCGCGCGCGTCGGGCGTGCTCGCCGCGCTCGGGCTCGTCGTCGCGCAGCGGCGGCGTGACGTCGTCCGGTCGGTGCTGACGACCGACCTGGACGTGGCGGCGATCGTCGGCGAGCTCTCCCCGCAGGTCGACCTCGGTGAGGGGGTGACCGTGACCTGCGAGCTGCGGTACCGCGGCCAGGCGTTCGAGCTGGGAATCGAACCCACCCACCCGACGGAGGACCTGCGCGAGCGGTTCGAGGCCGAGCACGAGCGGGCGTACGGCTACCGCGAGACGGGCGGGGAGGTCGAGCTCGTCACGGTGCGGGTGACCGGGACGGCGGCCGGGCCCCAGATCGACGCGAGCCCCGCGACCGAGGAGACGTTGGAGGGGCCGGCGGTCGTCGAGCTGCCGGAGTCCACGCTCGTCGTGGCGCCGGGCTGGCGGGGGAAGACGGAAGCGGCGGGAACGGTGCGCCTGTGGATGCCGTAGGGCTGCGGGTCATCGGCGGCGCGCTGCGCGCGGCGTGCGAGGAGATGGGCGCCGTGCTGGTGCAGGCTGCCCACTCGGCGAACATCAAGGAGCGGCGCGACTGCTCGTGCGCGCTCTTCGACGCCGGCGCCGCCATGGTCATGCAGGCCGAGCACATCCCCGTCCACCTCGGGGCGATGCCCGCCGCGGTGCGCGCGATCGCCGACGCCCGCAAGAACGGCGACGACCGGCCGTGGGTGGTCAACGACCCCTACGCCGGCGGCACGCACCTGCCCGACATCACCGTCGTCACTCCCGTAAGGCTCGACGGCAGTCTGCTGGGCTTCGCGGCCTCGCGCGCCCACCACGCCGACGTCGGCGGGCCCACGCCCGGCAGCATGCCCGCCGACTCGAGGACCCTCGACGAGGAAGGCGTCGTCATCGCCCCCCGGCCGCTCGACGACGACGCCATCGCGGAGCTCACGGCGCAGATGCGCAACCCGGCGCAGCGGCGCGCCGACCTGCGCGCGCAGCTCGCCGCCAACCGCACGGGCGCGGCCCGGCTGACCGAGCTGGCCGGGAAGGTCGGGGCCGACGAGCTGCGCGGCGCAATGGACGCCGTGCAGGACTACGCCGAGCGGCGCATGCGCGCGTGCATCGCTGCGCTCGACGACGGTGAGCGCACCGCGACCGACGTCCTCGAGGGTGCCGACGGCGACCTCGAGCTCGCGCTCACGGCCACCGTCGCCGGCGACACGCTGACGCTCGACTTCACCGGCTCCGCCGGCCAGCACGACGGCAACCTCAACTGCCCGCTGGCGGTCACGGTGTCCGCCTGCCTGTTCGCCGTTCGCGTGCTCACCGATCCAGACATCCCGCCCAGCGCCGGCGCCTCGCGCCCGCTCACGGTGATCGCCCCCGAGGGCGGCCTGCTCAACGCCCGCGCGCCCGCCGCGGTGGTCGCGGGCAACGTGGAGACCAGCAGCCGCGTCGCGGACCTCGTCCTCGCCGCCTTCGGCCGCGCACTCGGCCAGGGGACGATGAACAACGTCGTCCTGGGCAACGACGACTTCACGTACTACGAGACGCTCGGCGGTGGCCAGGGCGCGTGCGCCGACGCCGACGGCCCGAGCGCCGTGCACGTCGCCATGTCCAACACGCTCAACACGCCGGTCGAGGCGCTCGAGCTCGAGTTCCCCCTCCGCGTCGTGACCTACGCGATCCGGCGCGGCTCCGGCGGCGGCGGCGCGCACCGGGGTGGCGACGGCGTCGTGCGCGAGTACGAGGCGCTGGCCGACATGGAGCTGTCGCTGCTCACCGAGCGCCGCCGCCACGCGCCGCCGGGGGCCGGCGGCGGCGCGCCGGGCGCCGTCGGCCGCAACCTGCTCGACGGCGTCCAGCTCCCGTCCAAGGCCCGTCGCGCGCTGCGCGCCGGCCAGCGCCTGCGCATCGAGACCCCGGGCGGTGGCGGGCACGGATAGCGTGCTCGACGATGGCGTTCCCGAAACAGCCGCCGCCGCTGGACGGCGTCGTCCACACCGATGTACAGGTGGACCGCGCCCGCTGGCACGTCGCCACCGCAGGGGATCCCGAGGCCCCGCCGATGGTGCTCCTGCACGGCTGGCCCCAGCACTGGTGGATGTGGCGGGACCTGATCGGGCCACTCGCGTCCGAGCACCGCGTCTACGTACCCGACCTGCGCGGCTTCGGCTGGAGCGACGCTCCGCCCGGGGACTATTCGAAGATGGGCCTGGCCGCCGACGTGGTGCGCCTGCTCGACGTGCTGGAGATCGACCGCTGCGTCATGGTCGGCCACGACTGGGGCGGCTTTCTCACCTGGCTGACCGCGATCCGCGCACCGGAGCGCCTCGAGCGCATCGTGGCCTTGAGCATCGTGCACCCGTGGTTCCGGCCCGAGATCGGCCTGCGCAGCGCCGCCAGCGCGCTCTACCAGCTACCGGTGATCACGCCGCTGATCAACCGCGTCGCCCAGCCGCAGCTGCCGCGCCTGTTTCGCCGCTTCGAGGCCCGCGGCTGGACCAACGAGGAGACGCGCCTGTACGGGGACCAGTGGCGACGGCCGGGGCACGCCGCCGCGGCGGCGGCGCTCTACCGCACCTTCCTCGCCCGTGAGCTGGGGCAGATGGCGGCCGGGAAGTACGTGCAGCGCCGCGTCACGGTGCCGGTCGTCTACGCCACGGGCGCGAACGACCCGGTGATCGGGCCGGAGCGGATCCGCGGCGCCGAGGCCCACTGCGACGACCTGCGCACCGAGATCGTGCAAGGCGCTGGGCACTTCCTTCCCGAGGAGCAGCCCGGGCGCGTCCTCGACCTCATACTGAGGAGCGAGCGCGCAGCGCTCAGCGGTGGCGAGCGAAGCGAGACCGAATGACCGACGTCGCTTTCCTCGGCCTGGGCATCATGGGCTCGCGCCAGGCCGTTCATCTTGTCCGCGAGGGCCACCGGCTGACCGTCTACAACCGCACGCCGGAGACCGCGCGGGCCTGGGCTGACGAGCACGGAGCGAACGTCGCCGAGACTCCGCGCGAGGCGGCCGCCGCCGCGGACATCGTCTTCTCGATGGTCGTCGACGGCGACCAGGTCACGGCGCTGCTGCTCGACGATCCCGACGGCGCCGTACACGGCGCCCGCGACGGCGCGCTGTTCGTCGACATGAGCACGATCGCCCCCACGCAGACGCGCGCCATCGGGGAGCGGCTGAGCGCCCGCGATGTCCGCTTCGTCGACGCCCCGGTGACCGGCTCCGCGCCGAAGGCCGCCGACGGGACCCTGACCATCATGGCCGGCGGCGCGAGCGAGGACATCGAGCGGGCCCGGCCGCTGCTGGACGCGATGGGTGCGCTCGTGGTCCACGTCGGCGAGCTGGGCCAGGGTGAGATGGCCAAGGTCATCAACAACTCGGTCGCCGCCGTGAACGCCGCGACCGTCGCGCAGGCGCTGCTGGTCGGCAAGGCCACCGGGGTCGACCTCGACGCGCTCACGCAGATCATGGGTGCCGGGTCGGGCGGCTCGGCGATGCTCGACCTCAAGGCCGGCCCGATGCGCGCGCACGACTTCACGACGTTGTTCAAGCTCGAGCACATGCTCAAGGACGTGCGGCTGTGCCTGCAGGAGGCGCAGGCCGCAGGCGTCGCCTTTCCGGCGGCCGCGACCGCGGACGAGCAGTACGCCGCCGCGATGGACCGCGGCCTCGGCGGCGATGACTTCGCGGCGGTGCTCGCCGTGCTCGAGGACCTTGCCGGCACGCGTCTGTGAGCTGACACTGCGTCAACGTACAGAAGTGGCCGTTTTGCAGGGAAGTTGTACTTTTGAACGCGGTTGTGCATAAGATGCCGATCTCAGTCCGGAGCGCCTGCGGTCAAGGCGCCGTCGCAACCGTTCCCGTAGGCAGTCCCCAACCCTCCCCCCTCCGTATGCCAATCGCCTTCAAGGAATGGGCAGTCACTGTGCGCGCGCTCGCCGAGGGCGAGCAGCTGGTCACTCTGCGCAAGGGTGGCGTCCATGAGCCCGGCAAGCGCTTCGAGCTCGAGCACCCCCGCTTCTTCCTCTACCCGACGTTCGATCACCAGCGCAACGACCTGGTGCGCGAGTCCCATCACCCCGAGCTCGGGCGTGCGCTCGAGGAGGGCGTGTGGGCCGACGGCGAGCCGCCGGCCTGGGCGCTGACCGCCGACGGCGGGATCCCCCAGCCTGAGCGCGTGCGCATCCGCGCCTGGGCCGAGGTCGCCGGCGCCTGGACGGTCACCGACCGCCGCGCCATCGAAGCGCTCTCGCCCTACTACGTATGGACGACCGACTACGCCGAGAAGCGGCTGAGCTGGAAGAGCCGCCACCCGCTGCACGTCGTGCTGCTGCGCACGTACCGGATCCCGCGGCCGGTCACGGTCAAGGTCCGCGACGACTTCGGCGGCTGCCGCTCGTTTCTCGAGATCACCCGCGACCTCCCCTTCGAGGGCACCCCGGTGCTCTCCGACGAGGAGTTCGACCGGGCGGCCGAGGAGGTCACGCGCGTGGCCGAGGCCAACGGCGCACCCGTGGCCATCCCGGCGTTCGCCTGATCTGAACGTCTTCGGGAACGCCTCCAGCGTCCTCTGCGTCGGCATCGGCGGCGGGGGCGACTGCGTCGGGGCGCTCGCGACGGCCGAGTACGCACGCTCGCTCGGCCTGACCGCGCGTGTCGGCGGCGTGAGCTGGGAGCGGCGGCCGGTTGACCCGCTGCCCGGTCCGCGCCGGCTCGACGAGATCGAGGGCGCCGAGCCGCTGGTCGACGGGGCGGTGCTCGCGGGCCAGGGCACGCGTGGGGTCGGTGGGCTTAAGTCCTTCCTCTTCGCCGAGTCCAACCTGGCGCGCGTGCTGGGCGAGCCGGTGACGCTGGTGGACCCCAACGGCGGTCCGCGCGCCGTCGCGGCGACGCTCGACGCCGCTGCCGCCAAGCTGCGCTGCGAGCTCGTCGTCCTGGTCGACGTCGGCGGCGACGTCCTCGCCCACGGGCACGAGGCCGGCCTGGCGAGCCCGTTGTGCGACTCCGTCATGCTCGCCGCCGCCACCCACATGTCCACGCCCGCGGTAGGCGCGGTCTTCGGGGCCGGCTGCGACGGGGAGCTCATGCCGGCCGAGGTGCTCGAGCGCATCGCCGAGATCGCGACTACCGGCGGCCTGCTCGGTGCCTGGGGGCTCACGCCCGACGTGGTCGCCAGGCTCGAGGCGGCGATCGCCGTGGTCCCCACCGAGGCCAGCGCCATGGCCGTCCGCTGCGCGCGGGGCGGCTACGGCGAGACGGCGATCCGCGAAGGCCGGCGGACCGTCGAGCTCTCCCCCGTCGGCGCCATCACCTTCTTCTTCGACTGCGGCGCCGCCATCGACGGGCCGGCGCGCCTGGCCGCCGCGGTCCGCGACTGCGATTCACTCGAGGCTGCGGAAACGGTCCTCGCAGGCATGGGTATCCGCACCGAACTCGAATACGAGCTGCGTGTGGCTCGAGACGGCGTCTGACACCTTCACCGCGCGTCACGACGAACGCGACACCGCAGACGCCGAGCTCGTCCTGCGGGCGCTCGAGGACGCTCGCCCGCAACTACAGCGCACGCTCGAGGCGGCGGTCGGCCCGCTCGACGTCGTCCTGCACGGCACCGAGGCGCAGCTCGACGCCGCCGCGCCGCTGCTGCCGCTCCTGCGCCGCCTGAGCGCGCCCGCCGCGCGCCGCTATGTCGTCGGCTGGGCGGGCGAGCATGAGCTGCACGTCATGTCCCCGCGTGTGCTGGCCAAGCGCGCGTCCAACGTCGAGGGCTCGCTGGAACTGCTCATGCTCTCGCCGACCGCGCTGCTCGCGCGGCGGATCGTGACCGAAGCCAACCCGGCCCTGCACCCCCGGCTGGGCCCGCGGATGCTCGCGCGTTACACGCGCTCGGCGTGGCTGCTGGAGGGCGCCGCGCAGTACTTCTCCGGCCAGGTCGACCACGCCCGCCCCGGCATCGCCGTCCGGCTGCGCGAGGGGCCCGACCCCGCCTTCCCGCCGGGTCGCGCCGACGCGATCCTGCTCGGCGGCTCCGTCTACGACCTGCTCGCCCGCGAGGAGGGCACCGCGGCGGCGGTCGCGCTCGCCCAGGGCGCCCACGGCCTCAAGGCTGCCTTCCACGGGCGGCCGCTGCGCCACACCGAGGTGATCTGGCGCGCGCACCTGCAGCGCATGGCCGAAGGCCGGCTGCCGGCCCGCCGCCCCCGCTAGAGGTCTGTGCCCGCCGGCGTCACATAGACGCCTCAGAGCACACGGTGCTCGTCAGGAGATCAGTGCGCTGACGACGCCTGCGAGCACGAGGCTGATCGTCACCACGACGAGGAAGAGCGCGAGCGCGCGGACCCAGGCTGCGGTCGGCTCGCGCTGCGCGTGGTGGGCGTCCTCGGTCGCGTCGAGGACGTCGCGCGCGTGGTCGGCACCGGACTGGGCGACGAGGATGTCGCGCGGGCCGCCAGCCAGGAAGTCGGGCACGTCGAAGCCGCGACTGCGCTTGGACATGCTCGGGATGCCCTCCTCCAGCAGCATCCCCGCGATCAGCTCCGCCTCGGGCTGATTGCGCGCCCAGCCGACCTTGACCAGCTCGCCCTCGCCGTACTGCGGGGAGACCTTGCGGGCCCGTGCCTGGCGCTCGGTGACCTCGCCGACCTCTTTCGAGCGAAGCGAGATTGGATCCGCGTAGGTCAGCGGCATCCCGCAGCGGGCGCAGAAGCGTTCAGAGTCCGCTCCAGGCGCCCCGCACCCCGGGCAGACGAGGTCAGGCAATCTCGAGCTCGGCTTCGGCGATCCGCTCGTCGACGATCGTGTAGGCGCGCACGTCGGGTGCGTCGCGATCCTTGATGCCGACGATCACGCACAGCGAGTCCGGATAGAAAGCGAGGTTGACGTCGGTCTGCGACGGATACGGATCCGAGCGCGTATGCGAGTGGTAGATGGCGCCGAGGTCCAGGCCCGCGTCCTCGATCGCGGTCTGCAGCCGGTATTGCTCCATGCCATCGATCTCGTAGCGCAGCGGGCTCGCGGCGGCGTTGCGCGCGCGGTGCACCTCGACCGCCTCGTCCTCTCGTGCAGCGATCATCCCCACGCACTCGTTGGGCGCCTCCTCGAGCGCGTGCGCGATCAGCTCGTCGTAGAGCGCGCGCGGGATGCGCAACTAAGAGGTGGTCTGCTTCTCGGGGCTCGCGGCGCTGCTGGTGGTCGAAGCCGTGCTGGCGGTCGACTTCGTGCCGAGGGCGGGACGCTCGTCGTCGTCGTCGTCCTCGTCGTCGGTGTTCGTGATGCCGGAGATGGAGTCCTTGAACTCCCTCATGCCCCGGCCGAGCGAGCGCCCGGCCTCGGGCAGCTTCTTCGGGCCGAGCACGATAAGCGCGATGACCAGGACGATCAGCAGCTCGGGAAGGCCGATGTTGGGCATGAACCCAGAGTAGGGATTACCACCAGAGGGTGGACTCGAGCTGCTCGAGCTCGTCCACCGACTTGGTGTAGAGGCCGCTCGACAGGTACTTCCAGCCGTCGTCGCAGACGATGAAGACGACGTTGCCCTCGTCGAGCTCGTTGGCGATGCGGACGGCGATCGAGGCGATCGCGCCGCTGGAGACGCCCGCGAAGATGCCCTCTTCCTCGAGCAGGCGGCGGGTCCAGACGATGGCGTCGCGGTTGGTGACGAAGATCTTGCGATCCAGCACCGACAGGTCGATGATCGGCGGGATGAACCCGTCCTCGAGGGAGCGCAGGCCCTGGACGGGCTCGCCCTGCATCGGCTCGGCCGCAACGATCTTGACCGCGTCGCCGAACTCCTCCTTGAAGCGCCGGCCGTTGCCCATCAGCGTGCCGCCCGTGCCGAGGCCGGCGACGAAGGCGCTGATCTCGTCGAGCTCCGCGAGGATCTCAGGCGCCGTGCCGTTGTAGTGCGCGCCCGGGTTGGCCGGGTTGCCGTACTGGTATGGCATGTAGTACGAGGAGTCGGCGGCGGCCATCTCGAGCGCCATGGCGACGGCGCCGTTGGAGCCCTGGTCGCCGGGTGAGGAGATGATCTCGGCGCCGTACATCTTCAGCAGCTGTGTGCGCTCCGGCGTCACGTTGTCGGGCATGACGACCTTCAGCGGGTAGCCCTTGCGCCGGCAGATCATGGCGAGGCTGATGCCGGTGTTGCCCGACGTCGGCTCGAGGATGGTCTGGCCCGGTGCGATCAGGCCCTTTTCCTCCGCGTCCTCGATCAGCGCGCGGGCGACGCGATCCTTGACCGAGCCCGTCGGATTGTGCGACTCGAGCTTGGCCCAGATGCGGACGCCCGGCTTGGGCGACAAGCGCTTGAGCTCGACCAGCGGCGTGTTGCCGATCGCCTGCACGATGTCGCCGTAGCGACCCCCACAGGGGCGGTTCTGCAGCTCTCCACGCATCACTTCAGAAAGGATAGTACCCGGACGGCTCCGGGTTCAGCGACGTCGCACGGGCACGGTCAGGCGATCGGCGCCCACCCGCAGGCGCAGGCGGTTGCCGCGCCTGCCGCGCAGGGCGATGCGGATGTGCCGGCCGTCGACCGTCTTGGCTCCCCGCGCCCGCCCCGCACGAGCTGCACACGCACCCGCGCCTGCACGCGCCGGTTGAGAAAGAAGCGGCAGACGACCCGCCGCCGGGCGATCTTCCGACAGGCGGCGGAGCGCACCGCGAGCGCCGGCCGGCTGGGCTGTGCCGGCCCCGTGCCGTCGCCGCCCACGTCGGCGCCCGGCGGCTGCGCGGCGTCATTGCCGTACAGGTCGCACTCCGCCCGCGCATCGCGCACGCCCTCGACCCCGAGGGTCTCCTGCGCCCCGCGGAGCAGGAGCAGATGACGCGCTCCCCGAGCGTGTTGGACGCGTTGAAGAAGTAGTTGTCGTTGGGCAGCGCGCCGGGCTCGGCCGGCAGCGTGTCGCCGCAGTCCTCGAAGGCCGTCGCGCAGATCGGCTTCTCGTAGGCGCCGGGGAACGGGGCGATGATGTAGCCCAGCTGGTCGTTGGCGAGGCCGAGCGTCATGAAGCCGCGGACCCGCTTGCCGACGCTGTCGCGGACGGCCTCGGCGATCTGCGGATAGATCTCGCCCGGCACGGCGGACACGAGCACGTCGCCGATGCGCGCGGTGCCCGTCACCGTGCCGATCACGTTGCCGGTTTGCCAGGGCGGGGTGAGCGCGCGGTTGAGGGGAGCTGCAAGCGCGTCGCCCGCGTAGAGCAGGCCGAGCAGGAACGGGTTGGTGCCGGCGTCCTGGACGAGGTAGGAGCGGGCCGCGACCGCGGGGTCGCCGCCGATCGGGCGCGCTGCCGCGAGCGCCGCGATCACGCGCTCCGCGATGCGCCCCGCGTAGGTGTCGAGCGCGCACAGCGACTCCGCGTCGTCCTCGAGGGCCTCGTCAGCGCAGCCGCGGTCTGCGGGCTGGGTGCGGCCCAGCGTCCCGACCACGGTGACCGCGGGGGCGCCCGTCAGCTTCTCGACCATCGGGTTCAGGCGCTGCACCCAGTCGCCCGACGCCTTCGTGTTCGAGGACCCGAGCACGGTCGTGTGCGCGGAGAGTTGACCAGCGTTGCGATCGCCTTCCCGCGGGCGTTGCGCGCCTGCAGCACGCGCACGTCGGAGTCGACGGACTGGTTGGCGGGGTCGTAGTCGAACTGGTTGTTGAGCAGGTCGCGCCCGTCCGCGGTGCCGTAGACGAGGCGCGCGGCGGTGCGGCGTCCCTCGTAGGCGTCGACGATCGTCACGACGGTGCGCTCGAAGATCCGCTGGCGGTACTCGAGCGGCACACCGCCCCACACGCCCATCGTGTCCGCGCCCGAGTGCGAGTGGTTGGACTGGATGAAGACCTGGCTCGCGCGCAGCGCTCCACCCGTGCGCTCCTGGACCGCCTGGCGCATGTCGACGATGCCGTACGGGCCGTCGCGGGTGGCGGCGAACCAGCCCTGTAGCTCCATGTCGGCCATGGCCACGGCGCCGCCGCCAGGTTCGCGCACGACGAACGCGCGCACGCTCTGGCCCTCGCCGAGGACGCCGGTGGCGGCGCGGCCGCCCAGCGGTGGCGCGCCCGTCGCGCCGTCGCCGGCGCGGCCGTGAGCCACAGCGCAATCGCGATCCCCGCCCACACCCGTCCTCCCATGGCCCGGATTATGGGCACGGGAGGACGATCGTGCGCCACCGGGTACTCCTCGTCAATGGCCGACGCGCCCGCCCACCTCGCCGACGAATCGCGCGCCGCGCGAGCGGTCCGCCGCACGGGCCAGCTCATCGAGCACGGAGTCGGCGGGTTCTTCCGCGACGGGTGCACCCAGCGGGCCGCGTCGATCTCCTTCTTCGCGCTCTTCTCGATCTTCCCGATCGCGATCCTGTGCGTCGCCGTCCTCGGGCTCGTGGCCAACGACATCGCCGCCCGGCGCGAGGTCGTCGACTTCCTGCTCGACCGCCTTCCCCTGACCGCGGACGAGGGACGGCGCCAGCTCGAGAACGCCATGCTCACCGTCACTCGCGAGGTGACCGGCTTCGGGATCCTCGGCGTCGCCACGCTCGTCTTCGCCGCCTCCAACGTGATGGGCTCGATCCGGCAGGCGCTCAACGCCGCCTTCGCCGCCGAGGACACGCGCCCGCCCGCCCAGGCAAAGCTCTGGGACTTCTTCATGGTCCTGGTCTTCGGCGTGCTCATCACCCTGTCGCTCGGTCTCACGCTGCTCGACCGCCTCGTCGAGAAGACCGAGAACGACCTCGTGAACGCCCTGCAGGGGGTGGGCTCGATCGCCCCGCTGGTGCTGGCGGTGATCCTGTTCGCGGGCATGTACCGCTTCGTCCCGGCCAAGCGCCCACGCTGGGGCGACATCTGGCCGGGCGTCCTGGTGGCCGCGCTCGGCTACGAGCTCGCTCAGCGCCTGTTCACCCTCTACCTGCAGAACTTCGCCGACTACGGCGCCGTCTACGCGTCGCTGGGCTCCGTGGTCGCCTTCCTCGTCTTCACCTACATCGTCGCCTTCGTGTCCCTGCTCGGCGCGGAGTTCGCCGCAGAGTGGCCGAAGGTCCGCGCCGGCGAATACGACGGCCCGCCCGGACCGCCGTTCATCCGGCTGGTCGGGGGTTTCATCCGCGGGCTGTTCCTGCGCTGACCAGCAGGCGGTCGATCGCGTGCTGCGCGCGATCGAAGGCGGTGCCGGCGATCTCGTCGCGCACCGGGCCGGGGCGAGCGATGCGCAGCGGCTGGCGATAGGCGGTCGCTGGCGCCGCCTGACGGCGGCCGGCAGCGCGTGGCGTGCTCCCGCACGCGAGCGCTCGACGGCTGGTGTCAGGCGGTGATCAGCGGGCGTCTAGCGCCAGCCGCCGGCCATGGCCGGCAGGATGACGAGCGTGTCGCCTTCGGACACGTTCGTGTCGAGCCCGTCGAGCACGCGGACGTCCTCGTCGTTGAGGTAGACGTTCACGTAGCGGTTGAGCTGGCCCTCGCCGCTGAAGAGCTGAGACTCGGTGGCGGGGTGGTCGGCGGCGAGCGCGCGCAGGACCTCGCCGACGTTGCCGCCGCCGGCCTCGACCTGCTTCTCGCCGCCGACGGACGGGCGCAACACGGGGGGGATCTTCACAGTGGCCATGGCGTCGGCGAGCCTAGCCCGCCGCGGCGCAGAACGCCTCGTAGTCGGGGAAGACGCCCATCTCCTCGTCGGAGATCTCCTCTGGCGGCCGCGAGCAGACCGGGCACTCGGGGTCACGGCGGACCTTGAGCTCGGTGAACGTCGCGCCCAGCGCCTCGTAGAGCAGCAGGCGTCCGATCATCGGCTCGCCGGCGCCGATGATGAGCTTGACGACCTCGGTCGCCTGCAGCAGGCCCATCGTGCCCGGAAGGACGCCGAGCACGCCGTTGGCGCCGCACGACGGAGCCATGTCGGCCGGGGGCGGCACGGGGTACAGGCAGCGGTAGCACGGGCCGTCGTAGGGCTTGAACACGCTCAGCTGGCCGTCGAAGCCGAGGATGGACGCAGAGACGACCGGGATCTGCAGGCGCACCGTGGCGTCGTTGAGCAGGTAGCGCGTCGGGAAGTTGTCCACGCCGTCGACGATGACGTCGTAGCCCTCGATGATCTCCATGATGTTGGAGGCGTCCAGGCGCGTCGGATACTTGACGACGTTGACGTCGGGGTTGAGGCCGTGGATGGCGGCCTCCGCGGAGTCCACCTTCGGCGTGCCGACGCCGTCGGTGGTGTGGATGACCTGGCGCTGCAGGTTGGAGAGGTCGACGACGTCGTCGTCGACGAGGCCGATCGTGCCCACGCCGGCCGCCGCGAGATAGAGCGCGATCGGCGAGCCGAGACCGCCGGCGCCGAGCAGCAGGACCTTCGCGTCGAGCAGCTTCTCCTGGCCGTCCTGGCCGATCTCGGGGACCAGCAGGTGGCGCGAGTAGCGCTCGCGCTGCTGGGGAGTCATGTGCCGCGGCACCTCGACCTCGTAGCCGCGGTCCTTCCACAGCGTGTAGCCGCCGGTCATGGACTCGACGTGCGTGTAGCCGAGGTCCTCCGTGAGCGTGCGCGCGGCGAGCGCCGAGCGGTTGCCCGAGGCGCAGTAGAGGACGAGGTGCGCGTCGTGGTCAGGCGCAGCGCCTTCGATGCGCGACTCGAGGTGACCGCGGGTGACGTGCTTGGCCCCCGGCAGGTGGCCCGCGTCCCACTCGTTGTCCTCGCGGACGTCGACGAGCACGACGCCGTTGCCGAGCCAATCGTGGACCTGGGAGGGGTCGACCTCGTCGACCTTGTTCTTGATCTGGCGGATCAGCTCCGCGCCGGAGGGGCTCATAAAGGCTCTTTTGTTGATCGTGATTCCAAGACTTCACAAAGGATAGCGAGCCGGGTGCGTGGGTTCGCCCCCGGGTGCAGTGTGGGCGGCGGCGTGCCGATACCCCAGCAGGAATGCGCTCTCGCACGCTGCTCACGCAGGTTCTCGCCGTCAATGCCGTCCTGGTCGCGGTAACCGCGGCGCTGGCGGCCATCCTGACGCGGGACCGCCTCGAGGACGCGGCCACGCTGTCGGGGGTCAGCCTGCTGATCGTCTCCGTGCTCGCCGTGATCCTGCTCAACTCGCTGCTGCTGCGCCATCGGCTGGAACCGCTCGCGCACCTGGCGCGCAAGATGGAGGAGATCGACCTCTCCAGGCCGGGCCGGCGCGCGGAGACCGGCCGCCACGCCGCCAAGGAGCTCAAGCTGCTGACGGCGGGCTTCAACGCGATGCTCGAGCGCGTCGAGGAGGAGCGGCGTGCGGCTGGACGCGCAGTGGTGCGCGGCCAGGAGCAGGAGCGCCAGCAGATCGCCCAGGACCTCCACGACGAGGTCAACCAGGCCCTGACCGCCATCAAGCTGCGGCTCTCGGCGACGATGCAGGACGCGCCGGACGACCTCGTCATCGAGCTGCGCGAGGTCAAGTCGCTGGTCGACCGGGCCATGGACGAGCTGCTGCACATCGCCCGCGCGCTGCGTCCGACCGCGCTCGACGACCACGGCCTCATCAGTGCGCTGCAATCGCAGGTGACCGACTTCGGCGAGCGCACCGGCATCCAGACGCACTTCCATCGCCACGGCGAGCTATCGGTCCTCTCCGACGAGGAGCAGCTCGTCATCTACCGCGTCACCCAGGAGTCGCTGTCGAACGTCGCGCACCACTCCCGGGCGCGGCACGTGCACGTCGACCTGTCCTTCACCGGCAACACCATCCTCAAGGTCGCCGACGACGGCGCGGGGTTCGACGGCCTCGGCGCCCATCGCAACGGCAGGCTGCGCGGCCGCCCGGGCGGCCTCGGCCTCAACGGCATGCGCGAGCGCGCGCTGCTGGTCGGGGGCGACCTCAACATCTTCTCTCGCCCCGGCGAGGGCACGACGATCGAACTGACGATGGGAGGCAGATAGTGGCCCTTTCCGCGGATGTGCACGGTCCCTCCGGGGCGCCAGCAACCTCGCTGCGCTCGGAAGCCACCTGGCTGCGTCCTCGCCCCTCGATGTGCCAGAGGCACACCTTCGGGTCTCCCGGTCTCGCTTCGCTCGCCACCGGGCTCCGCCCTCCGCACTGGCCAGGCGGCGCCGGCATCCCCGGAGAGCCCGCGCCCACCCCCAGAAAGGACCACGGATGAACATCCTGATCGCCGACGACCACGGCATCGTGCGCGGCGGACTGAAGCTCCTGATCGACCGCCAGCCGGACATGACCGTCGTGGCTGAGGCCGTCGACGGCGTCGACGCGTTCGAGAAGGCGCTCAAGCACAAGCCCGACCTGTGCGTGTGCGACGTGTCCATGCCGCGCCTGACCGGCCTGCAGGCGGCGCGCCAGATCAGGGCGCACCTGCCCGAGACGCAGGTGCTGATCCTCTCGATGCACGACGACCAGCGCTACGTGTTCGACGCGCTGAAGGCGGGCGCGTCGGGCTACGTGCTCAAGCGCGAGGTCGACGACGCCCTGCTGGACGCGATCCGGGCCGTGCACCGCGGCGAGGCGTTCGTGACCGACGCGGTCGAGCGGTCCATGATCCGCTCGTGGATGGCCGACTCCTCGGCCGGGCCGGAGGAGCCGCTCTCCCCCCGCGAGCAGCAGGTGCTCAAGCTCATCTCGGAGGCGCACACCAACAAGGAGATCGCTGCCACCCTGCACCTCGCGGAGAAGACGGTGGAGTCCCACCGGGCCAACATCCTGCGCAAGCTGGGCATGCGCGACCGGGTCGAGCTGGTCCGCTACGCGATCCGGCGGGGGTTCATCGAGGCCTAGCCCGCGCCCGCAACGTCGAGCGCATGCGCCGGAGCGGCGACTGCGAGAAGGGTCAGCACCGAGCCTGCGAACGCAACGAGCCGCTTCATGGCGCGACATCACCGGCATATCGTGGGCAGGGTGAACCAACGTGTCCGCCTCGTGCTGATCGGCGCCTTCGCCCTGCTCTTCGCGGGCTTCGCCGGCGCGTACCTGGGCGCGAGCGAGCGCAATCTGACGCCGGACCCCGGCGCGCCCTTCGAGGGGTTCGTGCGCCCGCCAGGCGCGACCGTGCCCGACTTCTCGCTCGCCAACCAGGACGGCGAGCGCGTCACGCGCCCCGACGGCGCACCCGTGATCTACGCGTTCATCTACTCGCACTGCGAGGACACGTGCCCCTTCGAGCTGCAGCAGATCCGGGGCGCGATGGACGCGCTCGGGCGCGACGTGCCGGTGCTCGGGGTCTCGGTCGATCCGGCCAACGACACGGCGGCGAGCGCCCGCGCGTTCATGCTCAAGCAGCACATGACCGGGCGCATGGACTTCCTGCTGGGCTCACGTGAGGAGCTCGCTCCGGTCTGGAAGGCGTTCGGGATCGCGCCGCAGACGGAGGGCCGCGAGCACTCGGCGGGCATCGTGCTCGCGGTGGACGATCAACAGCGGATCGGGTTCCCTCCCGGGTATCTCTCGACGCCCGCGCTCGAACGCGATCTACGCAGGCTCAGCCGCGGCTGAGCGCGTCCTGCGCCGCATCTTCGCGGTCCTGCGCTGCCCGATAGGCGAAGTAGCGGCCGCCACCGCCATGCACGCGCCACTCGCAGTACGCGTACTCGGCGTCCTCGTGCGCGTCGCTCCAGGCGGTGTACAGCTCCCAGTCGGAGTTCGACCGGTGCAGCACCAGCTCCCGGGTGTCCGGTACCTGGTCCAGCAGGTCTTTCAGCTCGTGGGCGCTCATCTCAGGTGACGTGTCGGTCCGTCGGGCATCTCTCTTTACCGTTACGTCGGCAAACCCACGACTGGATCTGTTGTTGCGCCGAACTTCAGCCGGCGGCCGCTGCGAGGGCGTCCTGCGCCGCTCCGGCGCGGTCGTCGGCGGCGGCGAAGGCCGCGTACGCGTGAGCGCCAGGGCTGGCTCGCCAACCGTCGTAGGCCAGGTTGGCCTCCGCGGTGGCGACGGCCCACAGGGTGAAGAGCTCGGCCAAGGACACCACCGCCTGTCCTACCCCTGGCGGTGGCGGGCTAGACCTGTTCGCGGCGCCGCGAGCGGACGTCACGCAAGCGCACGACCCCCATCCACCCGAGCAGCACGAACAGCGGCGCCGCGTACGCGATCGACGCGAGCCAGTGGCTCGTATGCGCGAAGACGACCGTCACGAGTTGGAGACGGAGAGTAGCCAGAGGCCGAGGCAGGTGAAGGCGATGATGACCACCAGCATCGCCTGCTGGGAACGGACCGCCGCGCGCGCCGATCCGTAGACGACGAGCGCGCGGTCGTGCGCCAGCACGAGCCCGGCGACGTGACCGATGACGAGCGCAGAGACCTGCACGTACCAGATGGCCGTCGCGCTGACGATCCCGTAGTCGATGGTCGCGTCCGCGACACCGAAGATGTCCGGAACAGGCCCATGACCGGCGACCGCACCCGCTCGGGGATGTCGAAGCCGACGACTTGGCCGTTGATCTGCGCCGCGATCGGGATGTTGAGAGGCTCGTCTGCAGGTACAGCGTGAGCGCCTTCGGACCCGCCACGTAGACCTCGATGTCGAAGTTCAGCTGGCTCTTGTTCGACCCGAGCAGGTCGGGAAGCCGGCACCGTTGAGCTTGATGTTCTTCGGGATCGTGTACTCGACCCGCGACAGGGTCGACTCGGACTCCGCGTTCACGTTGAAGACCGGGGGTGGTGGCGGTACGGACAGCAGGCTGCCGAACGTCGGGCGGATGCTAGCGTTCACAAGTCCGGATGCGCGCGCTTTCCAGCGACATCACGCTGCCGCCGTTTGCTCGCGGACTACCTTGGCTGAACACCGCAACTCTGCGGGCTGACCAGCAACGCGGGCGCCCGGTGCTGGTCGAGTTCTGGGATTTCTGCCGCGTCAACTCGCTTCGCACGTTGCCCTACGTCAAGGCGTGGCACGAGCGCTACGAGGAGCATGGGCTGCGGGTGATCGGCGTGCACACCGGCGGCTATGCCTGCTCGCGCGAACCTGCGGAGATCGAGCGCGCCGTCGCATCACTCGGCATCGAGCACCCCGTGGTGATCGACTCCGGGCTCGAGGTCTGGGACATGTACGGCAATCGGGGCTGGCCGGCGCGCTACCTCTTCGACCAGGAGCAGAAGCTCGTCTCGCTGCACTACGGCGAGGGTGCCTATGAGGAGACCGAACTCGAGATCATCGAGCTGCTCGGTTTAGAGGACGGCGCCGAGCCGCTCGCGCCGATCCGGCCCGAGGACGCGCCCGGCATCACCCTGCCACCCCAGACCGACGACGTTCGCGGCCTCTACGCGGGGCCCTACGAGGCGGGCGGAGTGCACCTCGTCTGCACGGGTTCCGGCACCGTGCGCGCCGGCGACGCGCAGGTCGCCGTCGACGGATGCGGGTGCTACACGCTGCTCGCGCACGGCCACCACACCGAGGCCGTTCTCGAAGCGCGCCTCGACGGCGACGTCGAGGTGCTCGCCACCTGCTTCACGCCTGCGCTGCCCTGAGGCGGGTGACGCCCGCCGCGAGCGCGGCGCCGCACGGGTCGGTCGGCCAGCCCGGTCGGTGCGAACGAGCCCAGCCCCGACAACGTCACGGCGATGCGGTCGTAGTCGACGGGGTCGCCGAACGGGGCGAAGTCCGGCGTGGCGACGATCAGCCCGACGCGCAGGACGAGCGCGAGGGCGAGCACGGCAAGAAGCGGCTTCACGCGGGACGCAACTGCGCGTGGGTGCGGTCGTCGAGCAGGCGCTCGAGGCGCGGCGGTCCGTCCTCGCCGACGAACACCGCGGTCCCCGGCCAATAGGGGCCGGCGCCCGGTCGCTCTGACAGGAAGTGGCGCTGGTAGACCCAACTGCCCGTGTTGATCAGCCGGCTGCCGGCCGCGGTCCGCCACTCCGCCTCGTCGTCGCCCGGCCACGGCCCGGAGCGGTGGGTGTGCCCGAAGACCACGTGCGGCGCGTGCAGGTCGAGCCTGTGCAGCGCCTCCCGCATGCCGGTGAGACTCCCGCGGCGCAGGGCCGAGCCCGAGAGCTCGGCGCGCAGCGGGCCGACGCCGGCCCGGTTGAGCAGCGCGACGGCACCGAACAGCCCGGCGGCGAGGGCGCTTGCGCGCACGGGCTGCCGGTGGCGGCCCTCGCCCGCGAGCGCGACCCACGCGCGGGCGCTCGAGCGCGACCCGGCGCGCGCGGCGCCGTCGTTGGAGCGCTGTGCGAGGGCGTACATCCACGCGTAGAGCGGGGCGAGCACCGCCTCGTAGTCGTCGGGCGTGGCGCCTTCCTCGGGGATCGGCGCGAGCGCCCGCGCCATCGCCCCGGCGGCGAGGCGCTCGATGGTGGGCACCGTCGTGTGCAGGTCGAGGTAGTGACCGTGGATCGCGTAGACGTCGTCGCGCAGCCACAGGCCGGGATAGGCGAAGGAGAGCTCGGCCGGAAGTGCCGCCTGCCGCAGGCGCACCGCGATCGGCCCGGCGACCGACGGCTCGATGCGCTCCTCGAAGCCGAGCGGTTGCCCTTGCTGGAGGTGCTGCTCGATCCACCCGGCGAGGAGGTTGTGGTCGTGGTTGCCGCCGGCGAGGATCAGCTCGCGGCCGGCGCCCAGCGCCGCGCCCAGGTCGGCGAGCACCGGCTCGGCGATCTCCGCCGCGCGGTGTACCGGCACCTCGCGCAGCTCGAGTGCGTCACCGAGAACGACCAGCCGGCCGACGTCGCCCGCGCGCAGGCGGTCCGTCAGCGCCGCCCGCAGCTCGGGCCTGCGCAGCAGGTCCACCTCTGCCGCCGTGCCGATGTGCAGGTCGGAGACGACGAGCGTGCCCAAGCGCCTGACGTTACCTTTCCGCAGATGCTCGACGGTGTCCTTGTCGCCGATTTCTCCCGCGTGCTGGCGGGGCCGTACGCGACCATGCTGCTCGGCGACCTCGGCGCCGACGTGGTCAAGGTGGAACGCCCGGGGACCGGCGACGACACCCGCAGCTGGGGCCCGCCGTGGCGGGGCGACGACGCGACCTACTATCTCGGCCTCAACCGCAACAAGCGGTCGGTCGCGCTCGACCTGACCGACCCCGCCGACCGCGAGCTGGCGCGCACTCTCACAATGCGCGCAGACGTGATCGTCGAGAGCTTCCGGCCCGGGCTGATGGCCGCGTGGGGACTCGACGGGGACACGCTGCGCGCCGGCGGCAATCCCGGTCTGGTCTCCTGCTCGGTGACCGCGTTCGGCGCCGAGAACCCGCTGCCCGGCTACGACTTCCTCGCCCAGGCGGTCGGCGGGCTCATGCACGTCACCGGCGAGGAAGACGGCCGCCCGCTGAAGGTCGGGTCCGCCGTCGTCGACCTCGTGTGCGGGCTGCTGTCGGCGGTCGGGATCCTGGCGGCGATGCGCGGGGGTGGCGGGCGCCACGTCGAGACCTCGCTCATGGACGCCGCGCTGGCCACGCTGCTCAACCAGGGGTCGGCATGGGTGCTGGGCGGCGAGTCCCCCGGCCGGCTGGGCAACCGGCACCCGAGCATCGTCCCCTACGAGACCTTCGAGACCGCCGACCGGCCGCTCGCGCTGGCCGTCGGCAACGACCGGCTCTTCGCACGTCTATGGGCCTCGCTCGAGCTCGGCGCGCCCGACGAGCGCTACGCGACCTCGACGGGCCGGGTCGAGCACCGCGAGGAGCTCAGCGCGCGACTCGGCGCGGTGTTCGCCACGCAGCCGGTCGACCACTGGGTGGCGCTTCTGCAGGACCACGGCGTTCCGGCCGGGCCGGTCAACGACGTCCCACAGGCGTGGGCGCTGGCGGAGTCGCTCGGGCTGAAGCCGGTGGTCGACGGACTCCCCGCGCCGCCGCTGCGCGTCGACGGCTCACGCCCGCCGGTCCGCCTCCCGCCGCCGGGGCTCGACGAGCACGGCGACGAGATCCGGGCGTGGCTGTTGGCCGCCGCCCCGGAGTGAGTTCCGAATACGCGTGGCGGGGGCGCGTGCTGTGGTCTTGTAGGCAGGTAAGGGGGAGGGAGCGTGCGCGCGCGGTTGAGTCGGGGGGCAATGGTTGCCATAGGCACCCTCAGGCCCCTCCTCGTTCCGGGCGGCCGTCCGAGCTCCCCTCCTCACCTGCCTGCGGTTGGCCGGCACTCGGCCCATCGGCCCAGGGCTTCAGCCAGCGGAGGCGGCCGCCGTGAGCGCCTGGCGGATCGTCTTCGGGAGCATGAAACGCACGTCCTCGCGCAGCACCTCGAGCTCGGAGACGTCTGCGGTGCCACGCTCACGGAAGAAGCTGACCAGCCGCTGCACCAGGCCCTCGGGCGCGGAGGCGCCGGAGGTGATGCCGACCACGCGCTTGTCCGTCAGCCACTCCTCCTGGACCTGGGACTCGTTGTCGATCAGGTGCGCGTCGGTGCCGAGGTCGCGCGCGACGTCGACGAGGCGCTGGGAGTTCGACGAGTTCTGCGAGCCGATCACCAGCACCAGGTCGCACTGGACCGCCATCGCCTTGACCGCGGACTGGCGGTTGGTGGTCGCGTAACAGATGTCGTCCGTGCGCGGGCCCGTGATGGCGGGGAACTTCGTGCGCAGGCGGGCGATGATCGCGCCCGTCTCGTCGACGCTCAGCGTCGTCTGGGAGATGTAGGCGATGCGCTCGGGATCGACGACTTCGAGCGCGTCCACGTCGGCCTCGGTCTCCACCAGGACGATGTGCTCGGGAGCCTCCCCCATCGTGCCCTCGACCTCCTCGTGCCCGGCGTGGCCGATGAGCACGATCGTGTAGCCCTCGCCGGCGAACTTGACCGCCTCGCGGTGCACCTTGGTCACCAGGGGGCACGTCGCGTCGATGGTGCGCAGGCCGCGCAGCTGCGCGTCGGCGTGCACGGCGGGTGACACCCCGTGGGCGGAGAAGACGGTGACCGCGTTCTCGGGGATCGAGTCGTCGAGCTCGTCGACGAAGACGGCACCGCGCTCGCGCAGCTCCTCGACGACGTGCTTGTTGTGCACGATCTCCTTGCGCACATAGACCGGCGGGCCGTACAGGTCGAGCGCGCGCTCGACGGTCTGGACGGCGCGGTCGACGCCCGCGCAGTAGCCGCGCGGAGCGGCGAGGATGAGCTTCTCGGGAGCGGCGAGCACTGCCTCTGAGTGTAGGTAGGCTCCCGCCGATGGCGCAGGCGCACGGGGATCGGCTGACGGCGGTGGACGCGTCCTTCCTCGCCTCGGAGCACGACGCGTCGCACATGCACATCGGCGCGGTGACGATCCTCGAGGGGCCGGCCCCCGCCTACGACGACTTCGCGGCGCACATCCGCAGCCGCCTGCACCTCGTGCCGCGCTACCGGCACAAGCTCGCAGTGCCGCCGCTGGAGACCGGCCGGCCGCTGTGGGTCGACGACCCCGCCTTCAACCTCGGCTACCACCTGCGCCACTCCGCGCTGCCCGCGCCGGGCTCGGAGACCCAGCTGCGCGCGCTCGCCGCGCGGGTGTTCTCCCAGCGGCTGGACCGCACGAAGCCACTATGGGAGATGTACCTCGTCGAGGGCCTCGAGGAGGGCCGCTTCGCAATCATCTCCAAGACCCACCACGCGCTCGTCGACGGCGTCGCCGGCGTGGACCTCGCGACGGTGATCTTCGACCTCACGCCGGAGCCCTCCGCCGCCGTGGCCCCGCACCCGGCCGGCGAATGGGTGCCGTCGCGCGAGCCGTCCGCGGTCGAGTTGGCCACCCGCGGCGTGCGCGGCCTCGTGCGCACGCCCTTCGAGCTGGCCGCGCGCGCGGCCGACGCGGCCACCCATCCGCGCACCACCGTGGACGCCGCGCGTGAGGCGGCCGAGGGTGTGGGCGAGCTCGTGTGGGCGGGGCTGAACCCGGCGCCGGCGACGCCGCTGAACGCGCCCATCGGCCCGCACCGGCGCTACGAGTTCGTGCGCTGCGAGCTGGCGGACTTCAAGCGCGTCAAGGACGTCTTCGGCGGCACGGTCAACGACGTCGTGCTCACCGTCGTGGCCGGCGCGCTGCGACGCTGGCTGCGTGCCCGTGGCGTGCGCACCGAGGGCCTGGAGCTGCGCGCGCTCGTGCCGGTGTCGACCCGTCCGAAGCACGAGACAGGTGGTGCGCTGGGCAACCGCATCACGGTGATGCGCGGGCCGCTGCCCGTCTACATCGAGGACCCGGTCGCGCGGCTGCGGGTCGTCAAGGCGGCCATGGACGGCCTCAAGGAGTCAAAGCAGGCGGTCGGCGCCGAGGTGATGGCGGGGGTGCAGCAGTTCGCGCCCCCGACGGTGCTCGCGCAGGCATCGCGGCTGAACTTCTCCACGCGGCTGTTCAACCTGATCGTGACCAACGTGCCCGGCCCGCAGTTCCCGCTCTACGTCCTCGGCCGGCGGCTGCAGGACCTCTTCCCGGTTGCGTTCCTGCCCGACAACCACGGGCTGGCCCTGGCGATCATGTCCTACGACGGCAAGCTCGACTTCGGGCTGCTGGGCGACTACGACACGCTGTACGACCTCTCGGCGCTGAGCGAGCACCTCGAGGCGTCGCTGGCGGAGCTCGTGACCGCGGCTAGTAGCCGAGCGCGAACTTCGCGTCCTCGGACATCTTCTCCGGCGTCCAAGGCGGAGTGAAGGTCATCGTGGGCACGACCTCTTCGACGCCCTCGATCTCGCTGACGAACTCGACGATCTGCTCGGAGACCTGCGGGCCGATCGGGCAGGCGGGCGTGGTCAGCGTGAAGGTCACGTCGACCTTGCCGCCGTCCACCTCGACGCCGTAGATGAGCCCAAGTTCCACGAAGTCGAGCCCGAGCTCGGGATCGATGACGTTTTGGAGCGCTTCGGTGACTTCATCAGAGTCGATCATTGCCATTGCCAGGTTAGTCGCGTAGGTTGCGGACATCGTCTCCTTCGATGCAGAGCGCTCGGTGCTCACGGTAACCGGTGAGGAGGACCGCGTCACGTCGGGCCGCCGCCGGCGCGCGCTCTCCTGCGCGCTGCGGGCGCAGGTCGACGTGCGCGTCGACCTGCACCACCTCACGCACGCGGACGCGTCGCTGATGGTGGACCTGTCGGTGCTCGCCCGCCGCCTGCGCGCGCACGGCCGCGCGCTGCGCCTGGACGGCGCCCAGCCGCACATCCGGCGCCTGATCGAGCTCATGGGGCTCGATCGCCAGCCGGCAGTCGCGCTCTCGTAGCCTGAGAAGAGCGCTGTATGCCTCTCCTGGTCCTGCTCTTCCTCGTCGTCCCGATCGCGGAGCTCTACGTGATCATCCAGGTCGGCCAGGCGATCGGCGTGCTGCCGACGATCGCCATCCTGCTGCTCGACTCGCTCGTGGGCGCGTGGCTGCTGCGCACGCAGGGCCGGCTGGCGTGGCGGCGTTTCTCGGACACCCTCGCGGCAGGACGTCCCCCGGCCCGCGAGGTCATCGACGGCGGGCTGATCCTGCTCGGCGGCGCGTTCCTGCTGACCCCGGGCTTCCTCACCGACCTGCTCGGGATCGTGCTGTTGCTGCCGCCCACGCGGGCGTTGGTGCGTCGCGTGCTGGCGCGGCGGCTGCTGGGTCGGATGACGGCGTCGATGGCGCGTGGGCCGGCGGCCCCGCCGCCGCGTCCCGGTGGCGAGGCCTACGACGTCGAGGGGACGGCGCGTGACGTCGGTCGCTGACGAGGAGACGAAGACCGGCGGCGAGGGCTTCGCCGACGCCGTCACGGTCTCGTTCGGAGACCTCGAGCGCGGGTGGTTCGGACTGGCGCGGCTGGGTCGGTCATCCGAGGGGACCAGCGCGTTGGCCGTGTTGTTCCGTGGGCAAGAGACGGTCGGGGCGTATGCGGTGGGACGTACGAGCGACGGGGATTCCCCGTTGACGATGACGGTCGACGCTCCGCTCGAGCGTTGGACGGTGGACTGGAACGGAACCGACTGCGGCTTCGAGGTCGTGGTTTCGGCGCTCGCGGCTCCCGTGGAACGTGCCGGTGGGTTTGAGGGCTACGAGCAGTTCGTGCGCGTCGAGGGGTCGGTGCGCGTCGGCGAGGAGATGGAGGAGCTGTCCGCTGTCGGTCAGCGCGGCCACACTTGGGGCGTGGCGGACTGGTCGTCGTTGTCGCTCGTCCGGTCGGTGTCGGCGTGGCTCGGGAACGGTGGGTTCGTGCTGGAGAGCGAACGCCCCGCTCGCGCGGACGGACACGACCGCGAGGAGGTCTGGGCGGCCCTCGTGGAGAACGGCGAGCCGGCGGCCGTCATGAAGCCGCGCCTGTCGACCACCTACGACGGCGACGGCCACCAGCGCCGCGCCGGCCTCGAGCTGTGGATGACCGACGAGGAGGAGGGCTTCCCGGTCCGCGCCGCCGGCGAGGTCATCTGCGGATCCTCGCTGGACCTCGGCGCCCTCCAACTCGACCTCGCCTTCTTTCACTGGCGCGCACAGGGCGTCGAGGGCGTCGGCCGCTACGACATCCTGCGCCGCAGCTCGGACACGTAGCGGTTCGCTGGCGGCGGCTGGCGGCAGCCGGCAGCGCGTGGCGTGCGCCAGCACGCGAGCGCTCGGCTACTTGTCCGAGCTACGACATCCTGCGCAAAAACGATGCGACGATGTAGTCACTGCCGAATGGTCTCAGCCGTAACCAGATGTGATTCAGCGGGCGAAGCCCGAGGAATCAGTTGTCCGAGCCGAGGCGGTCCCACATGTACAGCTCGACGGCCTCGACCAGCAGCTCCGCGCAGCGCTCGCCCGACAGCCAGGGCAGGACGGTCTCGAGCGCCTGCTCCTCCCCCACGCCGGACGCGAAGGCCTCTTCCCCGCGGAAGCCGGCGGCGATCTTCAGCGCCTCGCGCCGGGCCTCGGACTCGAGCGCCGGGTAGGCGCCGACCAGGAACTCACGGTTGGCGATCGGCCGGCCGACCTCCATCGATGCGTGCCAGGCGGCGAGCATCGAGAGGTCGTGCTCATCGAGGTCGGCGACCGCCTTCGCGTAGTGGGAGGGCAGCTCCTCGTCGGGAATCTCGTCGACCCACGCTCGCACGAGCTCGCCGAGCAGCTGGTGCCGGGCTTCCCGCCCCACCGAATCGGCGATGACACGGACTGCGTCGCGGGGCTCGATGAAGCAGAGGGGCATGGAACGGACTCGCTCTCGACTCGGTGGAAAGAGACGGTCGCTGCGCGCGTAACGTACGAGTCGTGCCGGACGGAAACCCATCCGCGACCCTGTGGGGCACCGACCACGAGGAGCTCGGCGAGATCGCCACGCTCGCCGTCGGTGACAAGGCCGCGATCGCCAACACGCGCGGCCGCTACCCGAAGGCCTACCGCTACGAGGATCCCAACGAGGACTCGGTGGCCGCCGTCGCGGGCGCGCGGGCGACGCTCCTGGTCTGCGCGGACGGCCACAACGGCGCACTGGCGCCGAACCTCTCCGTCCGCGAAGTGCTCGACGCCCTTGGCGACGACCCGCCGGCGCAGCTCAGCGACGGCGACTGGCTCGACCTCTTCCACCGCGTCAACCAGGCGGTGCTGGCGCGCAAGGGAATCGGCTCCGAGCAGCCGGCGTCCAACACCGTGCTGATGGTCGCCCTCGCCTCCCCGGGGCGGCTCAGCTGGGGATCGATCGGCGACGGCGCGCTCGTCGTCGCACGACCCGGCGCCCAGCGCGCACGCCAGGTCAACCGGGAGGCCATGCGCTTCATCGGCTACCCCATGAACAAGCGCTCGCTGAAGAACACCGTCGGGCGGGGCACGCTCGACGTCGACCCCGACGAGTGGATCGTCGCGATCACCGACGGCTTGTCGGAATTCGTCTCTCCCCTGCGGCCGGCCGACGTGGTCCCGCGCGTGCTCGCGACGGTGAAGCCGGCGTCGGCGCAGGCGGCCGCGCAGGCGCTCGTGGACACGGCGTGCTCGGCAGGAGCGGGCGACAACGTCGCCGCCGCCGTCGTCGCGCCGTGACGGAGCGCCGGCGCGCTCAGCCATAGACTGATGCCTTGGTGTCCGCCCTGACATACCGATGGCTTCGCCTCAGCCGAACACCCATGCTCAGCCGGTGATCGACGTCGCCTTCACCCGCGCCGGCGCGCGGCGCGCCGACGTGACGGTGGTGATCGACGTGCTGCGCGCGACGACCACGATCGTCCAGGCGCTCGACGTGGGCTATGAGCGGGTGCTGGCGGTGGACTCCGTCGCGCGCGCCCGCGGCCTCGCCGGGGACGGGCGGCGGCTGGCCGGCGAGGAGCGGTGCGTGCGCCCCGACGGCTTTGACTTCGGGAACTCGCCCTCTGAGATCACCCGCCCCGAAGCCGCGGAGCTCGTGCTCGCCACGACCAACGGCGCCCCGTCGATCGTGCGCGCCGGGGAGCTCTCAGAGACGGTGCTGATCGGCTGCCTGCGCAATCTCGACGCCGTCGTGGCCACGCTGGCCGGCCGCGGCGACGTCCAACTGCTGTGCGCGGGCACCGACGGCGGGCCCGCCGTCGAGGACGTCTACGTCGCGGGACGCATCGCGCTCAGGCTCGACCTCCCGCGCACCGACGGCGCGCTCATCGCGTGCGCGGTCGCAGAGCGCTTCGCGCAGGCACGCGAGGCTCTGACCGCCGGCGCCAACGCCGCTGTCCTGGTCAGGGAAGGCCTGGAACCAGACATCGACTGGTGCGCGGCTGAGTCGGTCGTCGACGACGTGCCCCGGCTCGCGGCGCAGGTGCCCGGCGTCGCGACCATCATCGGCTCCGCCGTCCTCAGCGAAGCTTGAACTTCGCGGCGAGCTTGCCGTCGGTCTCGAGCCGGCACAGACGCCGTTTGCCGGGGAAGTAGCTGCCCGGGCCGCGCAGCTTGCGCGTCGGATCGAACTCGAGGAAGGCGATCAGCCCCGACTCCTCGCCGTTCCTGGTCGCCTTGCAGGCGATCGCGAAGTCGTTGCGCTTGCCGCCCACGAGCTCGGACGGGATGGTCAGGGTGACGTCGCCGGTCCTTGAGTTGGCCGACAGCTTGTAGCCGCCGCCGCGATCCTCGACCACGCGCGCGCTCGCGGCGGCCGGGAGGAGCAGGAAGGACGCGATGACGGTGACGAGGAGTGAGCGCATGTCAGATGTTCTTGGCGACGACGTTGTACGCGGGACGCTTCTTGCCGGTCGGCGTCTCTCCCGTGCCGGAGACGATGCCCGCGTCGAAGCGACCGTCGTCACCACTGTAGAAGTTGTAGACGTAGACGCGGTCGATGTTCTTGACCGCGCGGACGGTCTTGTTGAAGAGCTGCTTCATGGCGGCGACCTGGCAGGATGCGGACGTCGAGCACTTTCCGACGCGCTTCGTGGGCTTGGTCCAGAAGGACGCGAAGTCGAACAGGCCGCCGGTCTCCGTCAGCCAGATCGACTTGCAGCGCATCGCCTTTGCGAGTGCCTTGGTCCCCGTCGTGCGGAAACGGTTGACGTCGGCGTAATTGTGGATGCCGCAGACCTTCGGCTTCTTTCCGTACGCCTTGCGCGCCGTCCTGATGAAAGCGGCGGTGCGGCGGTAGTCGAGGTTCTTCGTATCCGTCGGGTTGCTCGCGGAATCCAGGATGTCCAGCGCCACGACGGTGCACCTGCGGTTGGCCGCGCGACACGCCGCCTCCGCCGCCTTGGCGAACTGGCCTGCGCGCCTGGGGTTGTCGAAGGTCGGCTGCGTGTTGTGGTTGGACTCGTTCCACGCGGTGATCGACTTGACGGTCGGGAAGCGCTTCAGGAACTTCGTGACCTCCGACCGGTAGGCGGCCACTGACGGCAGCCGGCACTGCGGCGCCTTCGGCGTGTCCTCGCAGGCCAGCGCCTCGCCGCGGGCGTGCTCGAAGGCGACGTGGACCTCGATGCCGCGTTCCTGCGCCGACGCCAGATACGGCGCCACCCGATCGGAGATCTCGTTGTCGCCGCGCCTGGCCGCGCCCATCGCGTTGTAGGAGACGACAAGGCGCACCTTCTTCACACCGAGCCGCTCGAACAGCGGGTCGCCGAACATGACCGACCGGTTGTCGGAGATGCCGACGATCGGCTTCGCGGATGCGGTCGCCGGAAGGGCGACTGCGACGAGAGTGAGGAGGGCGATTAGGAAACGCATGAGCGGGCGAGGGTAGTGTCGGAACCCATGCCCGCTGCTGAAGTTCCGCCTCCCGCCTACGTCGTCGCAGATCCCTCGGGAACCCGTCAGGCCGCTCTGGAGCGCCGCTCCGGGCGTTTTGTGCTGACCCTGCGGGGCGGGATCGAGGCCGACCTTGGTCCGGCCCCGGACGGGCGCCTGCGCGCCGACCGCGGACGCTACGCGGCGCGCTTCACCACCCCGTCGGGCAAGCGACGTGTCCATCGGCTGACGGGTCGCACGCTGACCGTCGCCGGCGTCGAGGTGCTCGCCACCGAGGACGGCGTCGCCTGGCGCACCCGCGGCGCCGACGCCGTGGTGCGCGCGCCGCGCACCACCCAGGCGTGGCTGCAGCGCTACACCGGCGCCTACGAGGAGCCCTACCGCGGCGGTCGCCTCGCGGGCCGCGCACGCGGGCGCTACGCGTTCCCGTTGCTGCTGCGCGACCGCGGCCGTTACACGCTGCTCACCGAGGCCGGCGTTGCGCGCGCCGCCGTGTCGCACACCCGGCTGGCGGCTGACGGCCTGCACGTGCAGATCGCTCGCGGCGAGTCGGCGCCGCGCCGCACGCCGTGGCGCGTCGCGGTCACCGGCGGGCTGGACCGGGTCGTCGAGTCCGACCTTCCGCTCGCGCTGGGGCGGCAGTCCAAGGTGCGCGACACGAGCTGGATCGAGCCCGGCGTGGCGGCGTGGTCATGGCTGAGCGACCACTCGAGCCCCGAACGGCTGGAGACCCAGAAGGAGTACGTCGACCTCGCCGTCGCGCAGGGCTGGGAGTACGTGACCGTCGACGAGGGGTGGCGGCCGGGCTTCATCCGCGAGCTGATCGCCTATGCGCGTGCACGCGGCGTGAAGGTCATCCTCTGGTTCGACAAGGACGACGTGACGGCCCGTGTGCTCGATCGGGTCAAGCGCTGGGGCGCGGCCGGCATCAAGGCCGACTTCTTCTACTCCGACAGCGAGGAGCAGATCCGCGCCATGGACGACATCGCCCGCCAGGCGGCCGCCCGGCGCCTCGTCGTCGCCTTCCACGGCAACACCGTGCCACGCGGCCTGCAGCGCACGTGGCCCAACGTCCTCACGGTCGAAGCCGTACGCGGCGCGGAGTACGGCGACACGACCGCGCGCGACGAGGTCAACCTCGCTTTCACCCGCAACCCCGTCGGCGGCATGGACTTCACCCCCGCCGGGACCGGCGCGCGCGAGCTCGCGCAGGCGGTCGTCTTCGAGTCCGGCCTCCAGCACCTCGGCGGCGCCGCGGGGATCTACGCGGACGCAGACCGGATCCTGCGCGAGCTGCCGGCCGCATGGGACGACACGCGGCTGCTCACCGGCGCGCCCGACCGCCACGCGGTGATCGGCCGGCGCGACGGGCGCCGCTGGTTCGTCGGCGGCCTGACGGCAGGCCCTCTGCGCACACTCGAGGTCCGGCTGCCCGCGGGCCGCTGGGCGATCCACCTCGTCGGCGAGGACGGCTCCCGCGACTTCGAGGCGACCGGCACCATCAGCACCCGCGGCGACTTCGCCGCGATCCTCACCCCGGCGTCGTGACCCCGCCGCGCACCCGCGACTGGGGGCTGCGGATCACCCTGCTGGTCGCGGCGCTGCTGGGCGCGGGCGCGTTCTACGTGCTCGCGATCGCGTCCGACGACCTCGTACCGACCTCGGGACCGTCGATGGGACGCACCCTTGCGGACGGCCCGGTCGCCGTCGACACCCGCGCCTTCGAGCAGCGACTGCCGGCCGTCGGGGAGATCGTTGTGGCCCAGGCGCCGGTGGGCGTCAGGGCCGAGCGCTGTGGCGTGCCCCATCCCGCGGACGAGCCCTGCCCGCAGGCCGCGCGCAAGTACGCCGATTTCCGGGTGCTCAAGCGGATCGTCGGCGGTCCTGGGGATCGCATCGCCTTCGCCCCGGACGGCGCGGTCATTCGCAACGGCGAGGCGGTGCGCGAGGACTACGTGCGACCGTGCCGCCCCCGCTACTGCGCGCTGCCGTCGGCGATCACCGTCCCGCCTGACCATTGGTTCCTCGCCGGAGACAACCGCGGGAACTCGTCCGACAGCAGGATCTGGGGCCCTGTCCCCACCGCCGCGCTCGACGGGCTCGTCGAGACACCGGAGTAACCGGCGCGGATCCGCCGCGGCCGCGATTAGGCTGCCGGCGTGCCAGAAACCGCTCTGCCTCTGTCCGGTCGCGCGACCGCGGCGATCGCGTTCCTCGGGCTGACGATCGTCGGCGCCGTGCTGTCCCTGTGGGCCGACGCCAACCAGACGGAGCTGCTCGGCCGGATCGTCGAGGGCGAACGCGTGAGGCTCGCCGAGGCGCAGGACTCCGACGACCGGGTGGGCTGGACGGCGATCGTCTACTCAGTCGGCTTCATCCCGGCGATCATCGCGTTCCTGCTCTGGTACAGCCGCGCCTACCGCAACGTCATCGCGCTCAGGATCACTCCGCGCTACGGCACGCGCTGGGCGGTGTGGTATTGGTTCATCCCGATCGTCTCGCTGTTCCGCCCCAAGCAGGTGATGAACGACATCTGGCGGGGAAGCGACCCGGACCCGGCGGCGCCCAAGCGCTTGGAAGACCGGCGCGTGAGCCCGCTGCTGCACTGGTGGTGGGCCCTCTGGCTGCTCTCGTTCTGGGTGGGGAACTTCGCCTTTCGCGCGGGATTCGAGGACGGCGACTTCGTCACGGACGCAGCGTCTCTGCGCGATCAGAGCTCCGCGTACGCCTTCGTCGACGGCCTCGACATCATTGCCGGGATCCTGGCGATCCTCGTCGTCCGCAAGACGACCGCTCGCATCGAGGCGCTGCGGCAGCAGCCGCAGCCGGAGCTCGAGGGCGCGCCGTACGCTCCGGTGCATGGAACATGAGGTCAGGGCGGCGGGCTGCGTCGTCCGTCACGGAGAGCTGATCGCCGTCATTCACCGGCCTCGGCACGACGACTGGTCGCTGCCCAAGGGCAAGCTCGATCCCGGCGAGTCCTTCGAGCAGGCCGCTGTGCGCGAGGTCGAGGAGGAGATCGGCGTGCGCGGGACACTCGGCGACGAGCTCGAGTCGTGTGAGTACTCAGACCACAAGGGCCGGACGAAGATCGTTCGCTACTGGATGATGGAGGTCGACGACGTGCCGGACTTCGTGCCCAACGACGAGGTCGACGAGCTGCGCTGGCTGCCGGCCGGCGAAGCCCGTGCGCTCCTTACCTATGACCGGGACCGCGGGCTCGTCTAGATGAACCGCGACCGCTTCCCCGGCCTGGCCGGCGGCTGGGCGCGCCTCGACGGCCCCGCCGGGACGCAGATGCTCGACACCGCCATCGAGGCGATGGCGGACTTCATGCGCTCCGGGCGCAACGCCAACGAGGGCGGGGTCTTCGCCGCCGCGCACGCCAGCGAGGAGACCGTCGCGAACGCGCGCTCGGAGGTCGGCGCGCTGCTGAACGCCGACCCGCGTGGCGTGGTCTTCGGGCCGAGCATGACCGCGCTGACCATGCGCTTCGCGGCGACCGTCGTGGAGCCCGGCGACGAGATCGTCTGCACCCGCCTGGACCACGACGCCAACGTGCGCCCGTGGGTGATCGCCGCCGAGCGCGCCGGCGCGATCGTCCGCTTCGCCGACCCCGAGCCGGGCAGCCTCGCTCTGCCCGCCTCCGCCGTCGAGGAGGTGCTCTGCGACCGCACGCGCTGGGTGTGCGTGACCGCCGCCTCGAACGCGGTCGGCACGATTCCCGACCTGGCGGGCATCACGGCCGCCGCGCGGGCCGCGGGCGCCCGCGTCTACGTCGACGCCGTCCACGCCGTCCCGCACCGGCAGATGGACGCGAGCGCGTTCGACGTCCTCGCCTGCAGCGCCTACAAGTGGTTCGGCCCGCACGTCGGCATGCTCGCCGCCGACCCCGCCTTCCTCGAGACGCTGGCGCCCGACAAGCTCGCCCCGTCGTCGGACGACGTGCCCCACCGCTTCGAGCTCGGCACGCTGCCGTTCGAGTCGCTGGCCGGCGTGGCCGCCGCGGCGGCCTACACCCGCGAGCTCGACTGGGACGCGGTGCGCACCCACGAGACGGCGCTGCTGCGCAAGGCCTGCACCGGTCTGGCCGCCATCGACGGCGTCACCCTCCACGGCGACGCCCCTGACCGCACGTCGACGCTCATGTTCACCGTCGCCGGCCACACGTCGCGCGAGGTCGCGACCCATCTCGCCGCGCACGAGGTGGCCGTCTGGCACGGCAACTACTACGCCCACGAGCTCGAAGCGCACCTAGGGCTCGCTCCCGACGGCGCCGTCCGCGGCGGCTTCGTCCACTACAACGACGCCGAGGACGCCGACCGCCTGGTCGCCGCCGTCGCGCAGCTCGCCGACAAACGCGCGTAGCTCGTCGAGCCCGTCGAAGGGGAAGGTTGCTGCGGGCGCGGGGTCGTCGAGCGCCGCGACGACGTAGCCCGTGGGCGGTCCGTTTCCGAGCAGGCGCACGTCCCGTCGCCCGGAGAGGTGGGGGGCGAGATGGTTGGTGGCGGTGACCGGTGCACCGGGCGGGATGTCCGCGACGGCCTGCGCGTATCCCGGCTTGGACTCGTAAGCGGCGGGCCGGAACAGCTCAGCCAAGGGAAAGGCGGGTGTGAGGGCAACGGCGACGGCGGCCGTCGCGTAGGCGAGCCTCGGATGCGGCATCGCATCGGCGGCGGCGAGGGCGAGGACGGGCGCGATCGTCAGCGAGTAGTGGCCCTCGAGGGTCCAGTACGCCGGGTTGTCGGAGAGGAAGCGGACGGCAAGCAGGGGAACGGCAAGCAGCGCGATCCGCGACCGCAGGCTCAGGAAGAGGAAGGCGCCGAAGAGGTAGGCGAGCGTCCTGGCCTTCGTGAGCGGGTCGTCGGTGAAGCCGCCGAGGTCCGTGTAGTCGGCGGTGACGAAGGTGGTGACGATCACGAACCACGCGATGCCGGCCGCCGCGAGTGCCACTCCGGCGCGGCGGTGGCCCTGGAGCGCGAAGAGCAGCGCGATGAAGGGCACGAGCAGGGCGAGGTCCTCCTTGACGAGCAGCAGCGCGAGCGACGCCGCGTAGGCGGCGCGGTGTGCGCCGGCGTCGAAGCGCTCGATCGCGAGCGCGATCAGCACAGGCGCGAAGGCGACCTCGTGGAAGTCGAACCAGACCGCCTCCTGGACGCCGCCGAAGAGCAGGTAGGCGACGGCGATCGCCAACGCGGGCCATTCGCCGATCCGGCGGCGCGCGAACGCGAAGATCGGGATCGCGGCTGCGCTGACCAGCAGCGCCTGCGCGACCAGCAGGCCCTCGGTCCCGAATGCGAGCCGGAAGGGGACCAGGGCGGCGAGGATCGGCGAGAAGTGGTCGCGCAGGATGCTCGGCAGATCCTTGTAGGTGCTTGCCGGCGTCTCGAGGCGCGCGTAGTGCCAGACCACCTGGTCGAACAGCCCCAGGTCGAAGCCGGTCGAGCGAAACGTGCGGTGCCGCGCGATCGACAGCACCGCGTACGCCGCCGCCGCGATCGCCGCAACCACCCACGCTCTGCGATTCGCACCCCTCATCGGGGTGAGATTCGCAAAGGTTGGGCGGGAAAGGGCCGCCCGACGACGCGGGACCGACGGGTCCCGAAGGCCAGCGCGGCCCCACGGGCACCATCCGTCTCGCCACCATCACGGTGCGCAGCGCCTACCTCTCCGGAAGGGCGTCCTGCGCCACCGGGCGACCGGGGCCCAAGCCAGCGGCTCGATCTACGTGGTCTGCGCGCGCCACTGACGCCGCGATCAGGCCGGGGCGACCTCAGCGCGCTCCTCGACGGCGCGAGCACGGTCCTCGAGGACGCGCTTGTAGTCGCGCGGCATGATCTTGACGAAGCGGCTCAGCGCTTCGGGCCAGGCGTCGAGCAGCCCGGCGGCGACCGTGGAGCCGGTGCGGTCACGGTGCTCGGTGATCAACTCGAACAGCGCGCGCTCGTCGTCGGTGTCGAGCTCGTCGAGGTCGACGAGCTCGAAGTTGCAGCGCGACGCGAAGGTCTCGTTGTCGTCGAGCACGTAGGCGACGCCGCCCGACATGCCTGCCGCGAAGTTGCGCCCGGTCGGGCCGAGGACGATCACGCGGCCGCCGGTCATGTACTCGCAGCCGTGGTCGCCGATGCCCTCGACGACCGTGTCCACGCCCGAGTTGCGCACCGCGAAGCGCTCGCCGGCGAGGCCGCGGAAGAACGCGCGACCGGCCGTGGCGCCGTAGAGGACGGTGTTGCCGACGATGACGTTGTCCTCGGCGACGAAGGTCGCGTCGGGATGCGGACGGACGGTCACGACGCCACCGGACAACCCCTTGCCCGCGTAGTCGTTGGCGTCGCCGATCAGCGTCAACTCGATGCCGGGCGCCAGCCAGGCGCCGAAGGACTGGCCCGCGGAGCCGGTGAACTCGAGCTTGACCGTGCCCGCGGGGAGGCCGTCGGCACCCCAGACGTCCGTGGCCGCGGAGGAGAGGATGCCGCCGACGGTGCGGTTGACGTTGCGAATGCCGAAGGCGCCGGTGACGGCCTCGCGGCGGTCGATGGCCTTCGCGCAGTACGAGATCAGCTCGTGGTCCAGCGCGCCCACGAGCGGCGATGGCTGCGGCATGACGCGGGAAAGGGGTGTCGCGGGCGGCAGGTCGAGCTGCTTGAGGATCTCCCCGAGGTCGACGCCGCGCGCCTTCCAGTGCTGTATCGCCGGCGAGGTCGAGAGCAGCTCGGTGCGGCCGATCAGCTGGTCGTAGCTGCGCACGCCGAGCCTGGCCATGATCCGGCGCAGCTCCTCGGCGACGAAGATGAGGTAGTTGACGACGTGGTCGGGCTCGCCCGTGAAGCGCTTGCGCAGCTCGGGGTCCTGCGTGGCGACGCCCACCGGGCAGGTGTTGAGGTGGCAGACGCGCATCATCACGCAGCCCTCGGCGATCAGCGGCGCGGTCGAGAAGCCGACCTCGTCGGCGCCGAGGATCGCCGCGATGGCGACGTCGCGGCCGGTCTTCATCTGCCCGTCGGCCTGCACCCACACGCGGGAGCGCAGGTTGTTGAGCACGAGCGTCTGCTGCGTCTCGGCCAGCCCGATCTCCCACGGCACGCCGGCCGACTGGATCGAGGACTGCGGGGACGCGCCCGTGCCGCCGTCGTGCCCGGAGATGAGGATGTGGTCGGCGCCCGCCTTGGCGACACCGGCGGCGATCGTCCCGACCCCGACCTCGGCCACCAGCTTCACCGAGATGCGTGCCCGCGGGTTCGCGCAGCGCAGGTCGTAGATGAGCTGCTTGAGGTCCTCGATCGAGTAGATGTCGTGGTGCGGCGGAGGCGAGATGAGCGTCACGCCGGGCGTGGTGAAGCGGATGGTGCCGATGTACTCGTCGACCTTGGCGCCGGGCAGCTGGCCGCCCTCGCCGGGCTTGGCGCCCTGGGCCATCTTGATCTGCAGCTGGTCGGCGTTGACCAGGTAGTGGATCGTCACGCCGAAGCGCCCGCTGGCGACCTGCTTGATCGCCGAGCGGCGTGAGTCGCCGTTGTCGTCGGGCGTGAAGCGGACGGGATCCTCGCCGCCCTCGCCGGTGTTGGACTTGCCGCCGAGGCGGTTCATCGCGATCGCCAGCGTCTCGTGCGACTCCCGCGAGATCGACCCGAGCGACATCGCGCCGGTGGCGAAGCGCTTGACGATCTCCCTGGCGGGCTCCACGTCGTCCAGATCGACCGGCTCGATGCCCGCAGTCTTGAACTTCATGAGACCGCGCAGCGTGGAGCGGCGCGAGGCGTCGTCGTTGACGAGCGCGGCGTACTCGCGGTACTTCGCCAGCGCATCGCCGTTGGAGTCGTCCAAGCGCACGGAGTGCTGCAGCAGCGCGATCGTCTCGGGGTTCCACTGGTGGTACTCGCCGTCGCGGCGCCAGGCGTAGATGCCGCCGACGGGCAGCAGCTGCTCGTGGTCGGCGGGGTAGGCGGCGGCGTGGCGGTCGAGCGTCTCCGCGGCCAGCACCTCGATGCCGATGCCGCCGATGCGCGAGGCGGTGCCGGTGAAGTGGCGGTCGATGAGGTCCTTCTCCAGCCCGACGGCCTCGAAGATCTGCGCGCCGCAGTAGGACTGCGTCGTCGAGATCCCCATCTTGGAGATCGTCTTGAGCAGGCCCTTGCCGATCGCCTTGACGACGTTCTTCTCGGCCTGCTCGAGCGACGCGACCCCCGGGAGGCGGCCATCGGCCTCCAGCTCGGCGAGCCCCTCGAACATGAGGTAGGGGTTGACGGCGCTCGCGCCGTAGCCGATGAGCGTCGCGAAGTGGTGGACCTCGCGGGGCTCGCCCGACTCGACCACGAGGCCCGCCTGGAGGCGGTTGCCCTCCCGGACGAGGTGGTGGTGGATCGCGGCCGTGGCCAGCAGCGACGGGATCGGCGCGCGCGCGGCGGACACGTTCCGGTCGGAGAGGATGACGATGTTGTAGCCCGCGAAGATCGCGTCGTAGGCCTCGTCGCAGGCGTTGGCCAGCCGCGTGCGCATGCCCTCGGGGCCCTCGTCGACGGGCCAGGTGATGTCGATGGAGTGCGCGCGGAAGCTCGGGTGGTCGATCTGGCGCAGCGTCTCGAGCTCGTGGTTGCGCAGGACGGGCTGCTCCATCGCGAGCTGCCGCGCGTGCTCGGGCGCCTCGTCGAGCAGGTTCCCCTCGGCGCCGATGCCGGTGGCCAGCGACATGACCACGGCCTCGCGGATCGGGTCGATCGGCGGGTTGGTGACCTGCGCGAAGAGCTGCTTGAAGTAGGAGAACAGCGGCGGGCTCTGGTCGGAGAGCACCGCGAGCGCGTTGTCGTTGCCCATCGAGCCGATCGGCTCCTCGCCCTTGGCGGCCATGGGCGCCAGCAGGACGCGCTCGTCCTCCTGGCTGAAGCCGAACGCGAGCTGGCGCGTGCGCAGCGGCTCCGTGCGCGGCCCGAGCGGCTCCTTGACCGGCAGGTCGTCGAAGTGCACGACCTGCTCGGCGTGCCACTTGCCGTAGGGC
>JBBJOW010000012.1:0-72685 GCA_037724045.1 Solirubrobacteraceae bacterium | reverse complement strand
GCCCACGCCACCGCCAGTTCCGACTGCCGCGTGGATCAACAAGCCCACGCCGACCCAGGAGGCCGCTCACTAAAACCCGACCGCAGGTGTCTCACCGGACTTGACAGGCTCCGCAGCCTCGCCTGGATCCGAGAGGGCACGCTGCTCCTCGTCGCGCAAAGGAGAAGCCCGCGCCGGGATGCCGCCTCTCGCCGGGCTCAGATCGTCGGCGGTCCGCCTCTAGGAAGTATCTGCATCACGCGGGCCCCGCCCGTGGCACACTTCCGTGGGATGACCGTGATGAGAGCAGGGGCGATCGCCGCGACGTTGCTCGCGTTCGTCGCCGCGGGGTGTGGTGGTGACAGACCGCCCACGCCGGCAAAGGCGGACAAAGGCCAGCCTGAGCGCAGCACCGCAACGGATGGCAAGGCGGAGCCGGAGCGCCGAGGTCGCGCCGAGAGGACGCGCCCTGAAGCCGACCGGCCGGACCGGAGGGCGCGCCCGCAGGCGTCGCTCGGCGACGCGAAGGACAAAAGGGCGATCCGGGAGCTCCTGGTCGTGGACTTCGTGAGCGACGACGTCGAGGTCGCCTGTAGGCGCGCGGTCACCAGGAGGCTGATGCAGGTGCTCTACGGCGGCGAGGCAGGGTGCAGGAAGAAGGTCGAGACGGAGCCTGACGGCGAGCGGGTGGATGTCTCGATGATCGAGGTGCAGGGCGAGCGCGCTTCGGCGCATGTCCGCTGGACGGTGGCGGGCGATGAAAGCGGCGTCGAGGGCACGATCCTGCTGATCGACCAGGACGGGGCCTGGCGCGTCGACGATCTCTCGTCGGGGTTACTGCGTTCGCTGGTCAGCGTCGGGTTCGCCAACGCGAACGCGAAGGCACTGAAGCCGCGGATATCGGGCTTGAGCTCCAGCCTCAGCCTGCGCGTGTCGCGCGGCTTGATCGACTGCGTGGAGCGCGAACTCATGCACATGCCTGAGCGCAGCCTGCGGAAGTCGGTCTCCGCCTTGGTCCGAGAGGAGGCGCAGGCAAAGCGCCTGTACGCCCGACTGCTGTCGAGCTGCCAGCGGACCGTGAGGGAGAGCCTCACCCGGAAGCAGCGCAACGAAATCGACTTCCGGGTGGGCGTTATGAGGTCGTGTGTAAAGCAGCGCCCTGGCGACCGCCGCCGCTGCCTGTGCACTGTCAACAGCCTTCTTCGGGCGTACGACAATGATGCCTCGCGGCTACTGGCGGAGCTCCGGCGCCGCTCTGAGCGCGAGGCGGTCTTCAAGCGCGCGTTCGCACGATGTGCGTCGTAGCGGTGTGGTGCGTCAGCACGTTGCGCGACCACCGGCGAAGGTAGAAGTCCCACGTCCCCTGGGCGACCACAGAAGCCGCGACGACGCGCGGATCGCATCACATTTACCAGGCCGCACGCCGGTCCGGACGCGTTGCAAGCGCGTCCGTGCGAGGTCAGCGCGACCGCGCCATACGACCGCCCCCGCCCCGGGATCGCCGTGACACGGCCAAGTCCATCGTCGATTCTTATCCGATTGCCGCCCTTGCCTGGCAACAGGGAAGTCCTGCCTTTCGGCCCGCCCGGCGGGTCTGCGGAGCAGACACGGAAACTCGAATGCAGCACTACCTGCGAACTGAGAACCGCGCCCTAGCGGCGACGTATCTGCCTGTAGCAACTAGATGGGCTCATCAGGCGATGCGTCGAGTGCTGGGAGTCCGGGAAGTCGCGACCAATCGAGGGGCAGCTCGACGCCGAGTTCAGTCAGGTCGAGGGTGCCGGTCCCGAATGGCTTGTTCGGACGCCCGCTGGTGTGGCGGACGCGCCGGATGTAGCCGTCGTCGCCGACCCATACCTCCACGGGAATCCGTCTCATGTCATCGACCTTCTCCATCCCGGGAGGGACCGCCATCTGGTAGGCGACAGCGTCGGCTGCGCGGAGCAGATCTGCATGCGCCGCAAAGCGACGACAGGGCTGGCCTGCGATGTCGTCCACTGCTGGTTGTCCGACGTCGATGACCCCGCGGACGATGTCAACTAGCCATAGCGGCTCAAAATAACTGGCAGGCACAGCAGTGAGACGGTCGAGAGGAAGTCCAGGTCCTCCTACCCGACGCTGGCCTTCCGCTATGACCACTGCCCTTGCTTTACCTGTGTGGAGATACATGCAGCGGTGCGCTGCGAAGTCGATAACCCCGATGGCGATTGAGTGCGGGGCCTCGATCCTGCGCACCAAGCGCCTAGCGAGGCTCAACACGCCCGAGAGCAGCAGTCGGCCCACCGCAGATCCCAACCGGCGCGAGCGAGAGTCACCCTGTCGGCTCCGCCGACGCTCCGGCAGGTCAAAGCTGAACAAGGGGGAGGACTCATACTCAAACCGCATCCGCGCACTCCCCCGCTGAACGGTGCGCTCAAGTGCGACACGGACATCCTGGGCGGTGCCCGGTTCCTGTTCCATACGGGCATTATGCAGGTTCCGTCATCCCGGTCAGAAGAGATGATGAATCTTCGTCCGAACTTGGGGGGAGAAGCCCGCGCGGTCCGCGATCTCGGCCTCTAGACCGCGCCGTATGAGGCGTGGCCGTGATCTTGAGGTTGCCGAACTCGACGTGCGTTTCCTTCGGGACGGAGATCATCACCTTGTCATCGGGGGTCATCCGACGGGGTAGGACGTTAGGGTCATCCAACTTGACTTCAACGCGGTGGGGTTAGCCTATGGATCCAGAACTACAGCGTCTGTTGAGGCATGTGGAGGATCGATCGCAGCCCGAACGTCAGCGGGAAGCCGCGCGACAACTCTGGATGTTCTTCGAGATGAACAACCGGCCGACGAATATCCCCTGGCTTCTACGAGGTGGAGCTTCCTGAGCGCATCCGCGTGCTGTCTCTCGGAGAAGATGAGGAGCGAGCTCTCGTTGCTGGGCTCTGCAGAGCCGTGGCGTCGCCCGACGCCGGGGGCGAGCGACGAGATCTGTTGTCACCGCTCAGCACCGCCAAACCGAACCTTGGTGATCGAATCGCTGCTCGCTTTGGTGATCGGCGGGCGCGACGCGGGGTGGGGGCGACGAGGACACGTGGTCGCTCCTGATCGCGTTTGAGAACGCGCTGGACGTCCTGCGCGCCCGGGCGGGCGACAGCTTCTGCACTCAGGCTCCAGCTGTCGTGGCTGCCGTCCGCCGGCGCGATCCTCGTCCTGTGCTCGACGAACTCGCCGCGTCGCCGGACGACGAAGTGGCGGCCATCGCCCAGCGTCTCCGCCAAAAGGTTGAGGAGATCTTCCGGGACCGTGAGGGTGGCACCGCCCTGAGCTGACGGGGCAGCTTCTGTCCACCGCGTACGCCGGCCGAAGGCCTGACCTCCCGGCGTCTGCCACTACAGCGGTCACGCCTTTGAAAGGCGCGCGCGCAATGTGGCTGCTGGAGATCGACTACGGGGCCGTGCTGCCCGACACGATGAGCCAGTACGGCGCATTGGACGGGGACGACTTTCCGACGTCGGAGGTCGAGCAGGCCTACGAGCGGGATATCCGTGAGGCGGCGACTCGATGGCTCGCCTTGAACCCGCCCTGACTGCGACTGTCTCTTTCGCCTGCCAGCGATAGCCCAGGCTCGGCTGCTCCTTCAGCAAGCCACGAAGCGGTCGCGCCAGCGCGCCGAGCGCGTCGGGGTCGCAACGACCGTCTGTCGATGCGCCGAGGAGAGTGCTCCTTTCGCGTGAATGCGGCAGCGATCCGCGTGTTGTCTGCTGCGACCAGCAGAACTTTTACGCTCCTGTTGATGCACCCGCCGGCGTGGCCGAGCACAAGGTCGATTGAACGTGCGACTAGCACCGCGCCGGACGGTCCCGTACGGTTCTGAATCATGACGCAGGCCGAGATCATCGAGGAGATCCGGATTCGCCTCGGGGCGGCCGTGCCGCCGCGCTCGAAGGTCTTGCTCTTCGGCTCGCACGCTCGCGATGAGGCAGTCGCCGACTCGGACTACGACGTGCTCGTCATCGAGCCGCAGGTGGAGGACCGAGTCGAGGAGTCCGCGCGGCTACGACGCGAACTGCGCGGTCTTGGCGTGCCGATCGACATCGTGGTGATGGACGAGGCAACCATGAAGCGGCGCGCTGTTGTGGCCGGCACCCTTGCCGACCGCGCGCAGCGCGAGGGCCGCGTCCTTGTCGACGCCTGAGCGGCGCGAAGTCGCCGACCTGCTTCTCAGGAAAGCCCGGGCTGACCTGGCGGCGGCGGAGCTGCTCGCCGACCACGACGACCAGGATGACGGCGTCGTGGGCTTTCACGCTCAGCAAGCGTGTGAGAAGGCGTTCAAAAGCGTGCTCGCGGTTGCAGGCGAACGTCTTCCGCGAACGCACGACCTCGAGGCGCTCCGCGAGCAACTCGGCAGCGCCGGCCGCGCGGTGCCCGGCGAGCTCGAAGACATCGCACAGCTCTCCGCCTGGGCGGTTCTCATGCGGTATGAGGACGCCGACGTCCCACTCGATCGGCCTGCGGCGATCCAGTTGGCGAGCGCCGCGATTGTCTGGGCCGCCGGCCAGCTCGCGTCCTAGAACTCGGTTCCCAACCCGGTTCCGGAACCGGGTTCACGAACCATTCCATGGCCGTTTTACCGCTCTGCATTTGGCTTTCTAGAGCCAACCAGACAGTTTGGTTGGCACTCATAATCCGTCGCGCGGTGGTTCGAATCCACCCCGGCCCATCCAATGTAGAGGCAAATCTGCGGTTTGCTGACGATCTCTACTCTGACGGACGGAGACGGCGTCAAGCGGACGCGGACGCTCGGGCGTGCGCACGTGGAGGACTCCGGCCGGCGGACGCCGCGGGGCGCAGTCGTCTGGCGCGCAGCGGACGGCCCGTGCCCCATGGGCGCCTTCACGCCGAGGACAGCCGAGGACGTGCTGGCTCAGCTGCTCGAGGACGCACGCCACACGCCGCCGGCTGCGCGCGCTGTCGTGGCCCCGTCCGGTGAGCCGATTCCGACTTTCGGCGATGCGGCCAGGGAGTGGCTCAGCTACCTGGAGCTCGAGAAGCGCCGCAAGCCGAGCACGCTCCAGGACGCTCGCAACACGGTGCGCGGCTACCTCCTCCCCCACTTTGGCGCCGTCACGCCGCTGTACTCCGTCGAGCGCTACGACGTCGTCGTGGTGCGCAGCGGCCGCCAACAGATCGAGGTCCGCGAGGAGCGGCGCGACACGTTCGCCACCGTGGACGTCGACGCCTTTCGCCGCGAACTACTCGCCTCGCACCTGTCGCGACGGTCGGCGCAGAAGATCTTGGTGCTGCTCCACGCGCTGTTCAAGCTCGCCAAGCGGCGCAAGTTGATCCAGTCGAACCCCTCTGAGGACGCCGAGCGCGTCTCCCTCACCGATCCCGGGACCTTCAACATCCTCGAACCCGTCGAATTCGAGGCGGTCTACCGAGCGTCGCTCACGCTCGACGAGGAGCCGGTAGCAGGCGACCGCGAGATGTACGCGGCGCTGCTCGCCACCACGTTCTACGCGGGCCTGCGCCTCGGCGAGCTTCTCGACCTCCCCTGGCACTGCGTCGACTTCGACCGTTCGCTGATTCGGGTCGAGTCCGGCTACACCCACGGCAACCGCTCGACGCCCAAGGGCAACCGAGCGAGGGCAACGCCAATGGTCCCGGTCTTGGCCCAGCGGCTCGCCGAGCTCAGCACACGACCAGACTTCGTCGGCGAGTCGGACTACATCTTTGCCAACCCGGTCGGCCAGCGTGTCCGCGACTCGAACGTGCGCACCGTCTTCTACGCCGCCCTCGACCACGCGGGTTTCGCGCACAAGCGCGACGAGACGGACCAGCACGGCAACCCGCAGGCGCCGATCCGCCTCCACGACCTACGCCACTCGTGGTGCACCTGGGCGGTCAACGTGTGGCCGGTCACCAAGGTCCAGCTCTACGCCGGGCACCGCGACATCCAGACCACCATGCGCTACGTGCATCACCAGACCAAGGCCGAGGATGCCGGCCTCGGTGGCGCCTACCTCGACCGGGTTCTGAGCCCGGCCGCGGCCGCCGTTTCGTAGGACTTAGAACGGCGAGTACTCGCGTCGGCCGGCGACGATGTCCGCGTTGAGGTCGTAGAGCCGCCGGTTTCGGTCGCGTACGTCGACGGCGGCCGACTTCGGCCAGCCGTATGCATCGACGATCTCGGCGTCGAGCTGGCGATGGAGCTTGGCGAGCTGCTCGAAGGCGCCGTCGTCGAGCATGTCGTAGAGCTTCTGCAGCCCGACGGAGTGCTCGGCGCACAGCGTGCCGCGAAGTTCATCCAGCTCGCGGCCGAGATCGCCAATCGCGGCACGTCGCTCCGCGCTCGACGGTGGCCACGGGAAGGTCTCGAACGCTGAGCTCGGCGTGTAGCGAATGTCCTTCCGTAGCGTCGAGGAACGAGCCTTGGCCCAGGCACCGTGGACGCCGGAGGTGAGCACAGCAAAGTGATAATCCTCAGCCAGCGCGAACATATTCGTGGCGTCGCTCGGCCGCCAGTGGGGCTCGCACCAGACAAAGAAGATCCGCTTCGCAACGCGTGTGCCGGCCAGGAACCGACCGAGGCCCGGGACCTTCGAGCGAAACTCTGGGCGCGGCCACAGGAATTGCCACCATCGTGGATTCCTGGCATAGCTCGTGGACTGCTCGCGCGACTCTTTCGCCTGCTGGCGTACGACGTCGAGCGCAGCCGGATACCTGGCGGCGTCCTCGAGCGGCCGCTGGCCGAAATCGATCGTGAAGCGGCTGGCAGACTGGTCGACGGTGCGCACGAGATCTCGGCCGTCCATGTACGGAAGCACGACTTCGGCATAGGGAGCATCGCCGCGCCGCAAGAGGCGCTCTGCCTCATGCGGCTCTAGGTCGAACTTCGCTCCAGGAAGGAAACCCTGGAACGCTCGACCCTTGTTTGCAGCAATCACGGGAACGTCGGCGACCGGGATCGTCGAGTCGGTCAGCGCTGTGTCAACGCCTTCCACCGGCAGGCCGTCGAGCAGGAACGAGTCAGCCGTGCCGCCTTTGATCCAGTTGACGATGCTGACGTTCACGACGGCGGCGCCGGGCCAGTCCTGCTTGGAGACGGCGTCTGTAATGACACCGCCGTTCTCGGCTATGTAGTTGAGGCTGGCGCCGCGAGCGCGGTTCTGGCTGATCGAGTTGGTGCCGACCAGGCCCGCGCGCCGGCCGGGCCCGAGGTGATCGTGCGCCTTCCGGAACCAGTAGACGCAGTGATCCTTGACGCCGCAGCCGAACGCGACCTTCAGCCACTCGACGTAGTCGTCGCCCAGGAGTGCACGCAGGTTGCGGTCGCCGTGGAATGGCGGGTTTCCGATGATCACCGAGGCCTTCGGCCAGGGAACGCGAAGCGCATCGCCCACCTGGATGCCGGACAGGTCCTCGAGCGGAAGCGTCGCCTCTGACAGGTCCAGTTCGTCCACGGCCAGCTTGTGCGCCATCCACAACGTCACGCGCGCCAGCGACACGGCAAAGGCATCGATCTCGATGCCACGCATGTTGTGGAGCGGAAAGAACGCGCTGAGCGCACCCTGCTCCGCTTTGCCCTTCAGCCCGCCGGCATCCCGCAGTTCCCGCTCCCGCTCGTGTAGGCGCCGCTCAAGTCGCCGCAGCTCGCGGTAGGCGACGTAGAGAAAGTTCCCCGAGCCGCAGGCCGGGTCAAGGACCACGTAGTCGAGCATCTCCTGCTGCAAGCGCTGCACCTCAGCGAGCGAGTCGGCCGCTTCGATGCGCGCGCTCCAGGGCTCGACGATCGTGGGCCTCACCACCTTTCGGATGTCGATCTCGTGCGTGTAGTGCGCACCCCGGGCCCATTGCGCCTCGTGCCCGAGGGCGCCCTCGAGCAGCGAGCCGAAGATGTGCGGCTCCACCTTGCGCCAGTCGGATGCTGCCGCGTAGCGGAGGCCGTGCAGCTCCTCGCGGTCCAGATGGACGTGCGTCGGCCGGTTGAAGAGGCCACCGTTGACGTAGCGGGTGTCGCGATACAGGCCAGGCGGCCGTGGGCCGGGCTTGTTCAGCCACTCGAACAGCGCCCCGAGCTCGTCCGCACTCGACCGAGACGGGTTGGCGACCAGCTCGTCGAGCAGCCGCGTGAAAAGATGCCCTTCAAGCTGACCGAGGTCCTCGGCGAAGAGGCACCACACGCACTGCAGGAGGAAGTCGCGCAGCTCGTCGAGATCGGCCGCAGCGCGATCCACGAGGCGGGTGTACAGCCTCGTCACCAGCGCGGCCGTTTCGCGGGTGACCGCCGCTTGCGTGCCGACGAATACTGGCTCGCGGCCGGCGAGGAAGAGCAGAGTGTCGAGCTGGTCGGGCAGCTCGACCAGATCGAACGTCGCTCGCGGCTCGCCGGGGTACTTGCCGGGCTGCCAGATCTCGAAGCGGTGGAACGCGCACAGCACGACCCACTCGGGTGCCGGCACGTTGCGCGCCGCGTCGGCGGCCTGCCGCCAATAGTCGAGCGCCTGCTGGCGGTGAGCGGCGAGCTTGCCCGCCTCGCTCGGGCGCTTCATCTCGATCAGGCAGATGCCCGACCAGAGGAGGTCGAGGAACTTGCCGTGCTGCGCCTCCTCAAAGCGCGCTCCGACCGCCTGACGGTCCTGGCCGTAGCAGGCGAACAGCTCATTGAGGAATGTCTGCGCCTCCGCACGCTCAGAGCCTTGGTACAGGCTCCACTTTTCACCGAAGGCGACGAGGTTCTGGCGGATCAGCTCCGCCGTCAGCGCCACGGCTCAGACGGCGAGCTTGAGCCCGTCGTCCTCGACGGCGTAGTACGTGGCCTGCGTGAGCTGGCGGTACACGCGACTCAGCTCTTCCGCCGCTTCGGCCAACGCCTTGGCGGCCCGCGGATCGTCTCCGTCCTTGCTCACGGCTTGAGCCCCACGCTTGGCGCGGTCGCACGCATGACCGATGTGGAGAAGGACCCGCTCCACCTCGCTGCTGTGGGCTTCGTTCATGGCAGGCAACCTACGTCGCGTGCCGGACAGCATGGCCGGACTCCACGCATTCTCCGCTGAAACGATGCGAAGCCGTAGCACTATGGCTCCCACCTGTACCGTAATCCACCCCGGCGAGCGCCGGATCGGACCGAGCGCGTTGACCGATTACGCCGTCATATTCGAGCAGGCCGGCGACGGCTGGAGCGTCCGCGCCGTCGACATCCCCGTGTTCTCCGTCGGCGATACTCGCGAGGAAGCCGCGGAGTCGATCCGCGAAGCGATCACGCTCTAGCTCGAGGGCCGCGAGCCGCCGCGCTCGTCGAGCGAGGTCGGGACCGTCAGCCTGTAGGCGCCCGTCAGTCGTCGGCGAGAATCCACCGCTCGATCTCCGCTCGGATGAACAGGCGGTGCTTGCCACGCTTGCGGCTCGGCAGACGGCCCGATCGGGCCCAGTCGTGCACGGTGCTGACCGGCACATGCAGAAGCGCAGCAACCTCAGCCGCCCGCATGATCTGCGCAGCGGTCAACGACGCGTGTTCGCTCTCGATCGTCACGACTCGCCCCTCGCCCGCTTCCGCGCCATCTCGATGATGTCGTTGAGCGTGGTCATCTCCAGGTCTTGGCCGAGTCTGGCCAACTCCCCCTGACGACGAACGAGCCGAGCGACAGCCGGTCTCGCGGTCACGTACCCAACGCCGGTGAGAAGCCCGCGGTCGATCTTCCAGCGGTAGCCATTCAGGATCGACCGAAGGCGATCCTGCGCCTTCGAATGCAGCTCGACCTCCATCGCGAATCGAGCGCCCTCGCCAACCACTCCCAGGTCGGGCATATGCCCCTTGCCGTCGGAGCGCTGGACACGCCAGGTCTCCGTCTCACTCCGGAGTTCGGCAGGACCTAACCAGTCCCAGCCATCGCGCAGCCCGAAGTTGGCCGCGACCCAGGAGACCGCGCGGGAATGCTGGGCCGTGCTCGGCAGTTGGCTCTTCGCGAACACCCCCGCAAATTCGTTCGTTCTCGAACCCGCGCCGGCTTGAGCGGCTGAATACGGTCGCCGTTAGCCGATGCCACAGACGCAGAAGCAATGGATCAAGACGCTCGAGAAAGCCGGCTGGACGCTCGAGCGCGGTGGAAAGCACCAGGTCAAGATGACCAAGGGCGGGCAACGCCCGATCACGCTGCCCGAGAACAAGCGGCAGGCGTACTCCAAAGGCTTCGAGGCCGCGCTGCGGCGACAAGCCGGGCTCTAGCCAAAGCCGAGGCTTGACGACAGACCTACCATGCAACCCGAGATGCCGACCGAACTGCACGTGAAGGTCCGGCTCGAGGACAACAGCTTCTGGGCGACCGTCGACGAGTATCCGGGCGTCTTCGCCGCGGGTGACAGCCTCGACGAGCTTCGCGAGAGCCTCGAGGAGGCCATCGCGCTCTACCTTGCCGGTCCGGACGAACAGCCGCGCCCGGTCAACCTCGTCGGCTTTGAGCTGCAAACGCCGGGCGAGGTCCCGGCAACCGCAGCCCTTGAGTACGCCTAAACCTCGGAGCTGTCCTCGGTGGCCGACTTCTCCGTGATCTACGAGAAGGCCGAAGACGGCAGCTGGAGCGTCCGCGCCGTCGACCTGCCGGTCTTCTCCGTCGGCGACTCGCGAGAGGAAGCGGCGGAGTCGATCCGCGAGGCGATCGCTCTCTATCTCGAAGGCGGGGCTGTCCGCTATACGGTGAGCGACGTCGGCACCGTCACTGTCTGACAGCGTCTCCCTCTATCGCTCGATGCCCCGGCCGTGGGTCGACCGACTCAGCCCGCGGTCGAGCGCGAGCGGCTCGGCTTCCGTCCGCTCCAGGGCGCGAGCGAGCCGGATCAGCGGATCGCCGGCCGTGAACTCGCCGCGCGGTCCGTACTCGTCGCGGTCGATCGCACGGTCTCGCGAGAGGTAAAGGCGGTTCTCGCACCGCCCGCGGGTGAGCGCCGTGTAGCCCCACTCGCGACACAGCCCGGCGTCGGCGAGCACCAACGATCGATCAACGGTCGCGCCCTGGGCGACGTGACACGTCATCGCGTAGCCGTGCACCACGGAAGCATCGCCGGGCGCGACAAGCTGGCTCCATGACCAACGTTCTGCGCCGGTGCCCAACAGGCGGCTTCGGTGACACACGCTGCCGGCAGAGCGCGAGCACTCGGCTCGCGCTCTGCGGGGACAGCAGGTTGCGTTAGCCGATCGGCACGAAGGACGGGATCGGGAGGCCCTGCGGGATTGGCAGGCCGCCGGTGGCGCTGTCGCCCGAGCCGCCGAACAGGCCGCTGAGGATTCCGCGGACGGTCTCGAGAGCGGCGGTGACCTGACCGAGTGCCATCTCGACGTGCGGACGGGCCTGCTCGGGTACGAGGCCTAGCAGCTCGTTGAGGTGACCGATGGCGCGATTAATCCCCTCGGTCGCGAAGCCGAGCGCGCGGTCGATCGCCGGTTGCGCTGCCGCGGGCACATTGTCCGAAGCGGTCAGCGCGACGATCTGGCCGATCTCCGCCTCACCGTCTGCGGTCAGCGCCGCGATCGCGGATGCGATGCCCGACTGGGCGGCGGCGGGAAGCCACTCGGCGAGACCGGTCAGCGTCGCGATGGCGGTGGCGCGATCGCGTGCGCTGGCGGCGAGCGCCGCGGCATACGCGGCCTGGCCGGCATCGGCTTCCTCGACGAGGACCACAAACGCCTCGACATTCGCGTCGTTGAGGGCGGCGAGCACGGCGTTGGCCTTGGCGGCACGCATCGCCGAGCCCTTGCCCGCCTTCCGCGTCAGGCGGCGGGCGTCGGTCGCGGCTGCGCGGACTTGCACGCGGCTCTTGGCCAGCGCGAGAGCCGCGGACGCGTGCTCGTTCACCGAGACCAGCTGCTCGACCCGGTCAAGTGCCGATGTGGCGGCGGCGGTGTGCGACTGCACCGACGCGACGGTCGGACGCTCATGGGCACCGGCGGGTGCTGCCAGCGCAAGCGCGACGGTCACTCCGGCGAGGGTGGCGGGAAACTTCATGGTGTCTGCCTCCTAGGGCAACTGGGCGACCTGCTGGGACAGGCCCCTGGTTTTGCGCCCCCACCTCACGATGGGTTTGCCGTTTTCCTTCAGGCGAGTGCCTGTATGGATCAACAACGCGATACGTGCTCGAAAGTCAGGGCCTGTATCGGCAATCGCACGAGAAAGCCCCAGCGCAGCGATCCGCCTCGGCGACGGCTTTGCGCCGTCGGGGTCTCGCGCAGCTGCTCCTGCCAGTTGATGAACCGCTCGGGCGCCGGCTGCTCCAACCTGCCGCGCTTGTCCGCGGCGGCTAGTAGACCCAGCAGTGGGGAGATCATCGGCCCGACGTCGGCGAGGCCGAGACCGAGGCGTTTTGGACGGAGTTCCTGCGGTCGCTGGTCGCCCGGGGCCTGGTCGGGTCCAACTGGCCATCAGTGACGCGCACCCGGGTATGAAGGCGGCATCGCCCGGGTCCTCGACGAGCCGGCCGGGTCGACCCACCGCTCCGCCCGATCCTTCCAGTCCTCGCCCTCCCGCCGCGGTCCAGTAGACCAGCGCGGCGTGTGCCAGGAGCTCGGCCGAGCCGAGCGCGCGGGACGCTTCGGCGGCGCTCAGCGCGGAGTTGGCTTCGATGTCCCCGAGCTCGAACTGGACGACAGCCTCCTCGTGCGCGAGCTCCGCGCGCTGCGCTGGGCCGACGTCGACTTCGTCGGTGAGCGCATCCTCGTCCGCAAGGGCGTGACCCGCAATCCACCCCGGCCCATCGCGCCTCGAACAGGGTTCCGGTGCGTAGGGATCTAAGTAGCTTGCTACATAGCTGCTAAGTTAGCCTGCTATATGACGATCACCACTGATCCCGAGCAACTCATCACCGCACGCTTGGAGGAGGTTCGAGCGCAGCTCGTCGGCTATCGCGGGCTCGTCGACGAAGAGCGACGCCTCGCCGGCGCTCTGGCCGCCCTGACCGGCGAGCACGAGATCTCCCCGTCCGACACGAGCCCGCCGGCGAACCGCGCTCGCCGCGGCGACCGGACGCAGAAGGAGATGGTCCTCCATCTCATCGAGGAGTCACCGGGCATTCGCACGCGGGAGATCAGGGAGCTGACCAACTTCGGTGCCTCGCTGAACACCCTGCTGTCGAGGCTCAAGGCCGCCGGCGACATCATCAAGGTCGGCGACGGCTGGAGCCTCGCCGCTCCCGTCAGCGACTAGATGGTTGATTCCACGAGACCCGTGCTTCCAGGCACGCTGATGACCGAGCCGGGCGCGGTCGGCCGGCGAAGCCCGTACCGGTGGTACGGGCGAACCGGACGGGCGTGATCGGAGCGAAGCGTCAGCGGCGTGCCTGGGGCCGCGGGGTCGCGGAATCAACCATCTAGGAGTCGGCGAACGCCTCCTCGGCTCAGCCTGGATCCACCGGTCATCGTGGATGAATCGGCGGCGCAGGCCCGGTCCAGGGGCGATCGGCCGAACCTCCTCGTGGTGGGCCACTCGGAGTGAGGCCGATCGGCACTGGGCCGTGCATGCGGCGTTGATTCGCCGCGAGGATCGGTGGATCCAGGCTCAGTCGGCGCCGCCGGTGAGCACATCCTTGGCGGCCTGCATCGGGCCGCGCTTCTCCGCGGGGTCGGGCAGGCGGTCGGTGACGCTCTGGACGTCGTCCTGCAGGGACCCGAGCGTCTCGTGCATGCCGGAAAGCTCGCGGACCAGTTCCCGCACCGTCTTGTTGAGATGGGACTCGTTGCCCTCTAGCGCCCTCACGGTCTCCTGTAGAGAGTCCAGGTGCGCCCCCAGGTTCTGCTCGAGTCGCTCCAGGGCAGGCAGCAGCTCAGCTAAGGGCTTCGTCTGTTCGCGGACCTGGCTGAGCTCAGAGCGGATCGCGCGCAGATCTGCCGCTGCGTCCGGGAGCGATTCCAGCGCCTTGATCACCCGCTCGGGAAGCCGCAGCGGCGCGAGCAGGCCGTCCAGCGCGCTCACCGGCTGGACATGCAGCGAGCCGCACCCTGGCGCGCGGTCAGGTCACCGCTGGCGACTTTGAAGGCGATCGTGTCGAGGTAGCCGCCGCCGTCGCGAGTACGGGCGCTCGCCTGCCCCGGCGTGACGCCGAGCTCGGCGAGCGCGAGCGCCGCCTCGGCGTCGAAGCAGCGGGCCTCGAGCCATCTCGCGGTCGTCTCGTCGTCGAACTCGGCGTCCGTCCACGCCTGTGCGGCGGCCTCAGGGGCGCCTCCCCGTTCGGCGAGCTCCCCGTATCGCCTGATGGTGTCGACACTGGTCGTGCCTGGTGGCTCGTAGATCCTCATGACGCTGCCCCCCTCCGCTCGTGAGGATCGCTTATACCCCTCCGGGCCTGATTTGAAGACGCCGCCGAGCCGGAGGCTGTGCGAACGTGGTTCGTGTCGGTCCTCCGGAGACCGTGCTCCGCCGGCCCCACCGTCACCTGACGAGGCTGACGCGCGGGAAGCTCCCGGCGTCGGGGATGATGCCGTCGGCCGGCGTGCCGAGCCACTGCTCGATCAGCGACGCGTAGACGGAGCGGAAGTCGACGGTGACCTTGAGGTTGCCCTGCGCGTCGAGGTTGCGCAGGGACGGGTATTCCGTGCGCAGGCCTGGCGCCACCTGGTTGCCCATCGTCCAGCCGATCCCGCCGGCGCCGTGGTCGGACCCGTTGGAGGAGTTGGCCTGCGGGCGGCGGCCGAACTCGGTCCACACGAACGTCAACACGCGGTCGCCCAACCCGCGCGTCTCGAGGTCGTGCTGGAAGGCGGCCAGCGACGCCGACACGTCTGACAACGCCTCGGCGAGGCGCTCGGGCTGGTTCTGATGGGTGTCGAAGTCGGCGCGGCCGTCGACGGTGGCCACGCGGGTGCCCAGGTTCTGATCGAGCAGGAAGGCGAGCTGGCGCAGGTGCCCGCCGAACTGGGAGCCCTGGGGATAGCCGCTGATCTTCCCGCCGACCTGCACGACGGAGTCGACGTCACCCCCCGGCTCGACCGCGGGCGGCGCCTTGCCGGCCAGCGGAGACAGCCGGTCACTCACGTCCTGCGCGTAGCGCGCCCCGGCCCGCGCCGAAGCCCGGCCCTCGCCGTCGCCGCGCTGTGGGCGCGCGAGATTGCCGTAGACACGCATCGCCCGGCGCCGGTTGGGATCCTCGACGGACGGGATCTTCATCTCCGTCGCCTGGATGCTCTCCACCGACGAGACCGGCGCGCGGGTCGTCAGCAGGGTCGGCGACAGGCGCGAGCCCGACGTCAGGCCCTGGAAGGGATTGGCGCCTGAGCCGTGCTGGTCGAGCCAGCGCCCGAGCCAGCCCGTCGTCTGCTGGGAGGTGATGGTGCCGGTCTCCCAGAACAGGCGCGAGTGGAAGTGCGAGAGGTCGGGGTTGGCGTAGTCGATGCCCGGCAGCAGGCCGACCTTGCCCGCCGACAACAGACCGCGTATGCCGCCGTCGCGACCGGCCTCGAGCGACGGATGCGGCGAGATCGTTCCGCCCAGCAGCGCGTCGACGCTCAGCGACCGCGCTGACTTGCCGCGCAGGCGCGAGTACGTCGGGTACTGCGTCACCTCCATGAAGGAGTCGAGCAGATCCAGGCCGCCTGGCAGGAAGACGGAGACGAGGATGCGGGAGTCGCGGTCGGCGGCGGCCGCCTCCGCGGCGCCCTCCATCCAGTGCGCCAAGGGCATCGCCCGCGCGGTGTAGAGGGTCAATCCGGAGGCGACGCCCCAGCCGAGGAACTGCCGGCGCGAGACGCCGACGCTCGGATGGCGCGCGCTCGCCGTCGTCCGGTGGAAGTCCTCGCACCCGGTGTATGGATTCGAGCGCGCCATCAGCAGAGTTGGTTGTCGGGGCCGGCGACGATCAGATGGCGCAGGCTGCGCTGGAGCTGGTGGCGCTCCCACAGCCCCGGCTCGCGCCCGTACTCGCGCACCAGGCCGTCGAGCTCGCGGCGGGTGTACGAGGAGATCTGCGGAGACCCGACGGCGTGCAGCGCCCTGGACACCTGGAACTTCGGCTTCAGCGTCCGCACGTCCTGCGGCCGCACCTCCCCGGGGCCGTCCTCGCGGACGATGGCGTTGGCGACGCCGAAGCGCGCGCGCATCGCGTTGGAGGACAGCCAGCGCGGGCCCCACTCCCAGCCGGCGACCGAGGGCGGCGAGAAGAGGCTCTGCCCCATGCTCGCCATCAGCCAGTTCCAGTCCATGATGCGCACGCCCGCACCCATGGCGTGCAGCTGGCCGGCGACGAGCACCGCCGGCCACTTGACCATGTCGGGCCTGACCAGGTTCGCGTAGAGCTGACGGCTGGAGAGGATGCTCCGAACCAGAGGGCGCAGCTGCAGGCCCGAGGCGACGTAGGCAGCGGCGAGCCTGCTGCGCACGCCCGCACCGATCGGCGTGCCGACGAAGAAGTCCCACAGCTTGGAGACCATGAACGGTCCGTGGGCGGGGTGCACGAGGCAGAGGTCGAGGATGTCCTGCGGACCCCAGGCGCCCGTCTGGCCGAAGACGGTCTTGCGCCCGCCGTCGTGCCGGGCCTCGTCGAAGTAGACCGACGTGACCAGGCCGGCGGAGTTGGTGCGGGCGCGCAGACCCGTCAGCGCGCGCGACGCCTCGCGGATGTCTGACTCCGTGTAGCCCGAGCCGAGCGTGAAGAGCTCCATCAGCTCGCGCGCGAAGTTCTCGTTGGGCGCCTCGGCGACGTTCTCGGTGAGCGAGAGGAAGTCGGCCAGGCCTGGGTCGAAGGTCATCACCCGCAGCAGCTCGGCGAACGAGCCCAGGCCGCGTGCGCGCAGCGTCCGGTTCTGGTCGAGCATCGTCGGCGTCGGCTGGTGGCGCGTCGCGAAGTGGTCGTGCCAGAAGAGGGTCATCTTCTCTTCCAGCGGCCGGTTGCTGCGGACCATGCGATCGAGCCACCAGAGCTTGTCGTGGCCGAACTCGTTCACCGGGTCCAGGCCGCGGCCGCCGATGCGCGGTTCAGGCCCGCGCAGCTCGGCCGGGCCGGGGTCGAGCAGATGGTTCAGCGTCGCCGTCTTGCCGCGGCGCGCCCACTCCTTCGCCTGCGTCTCCGTCGCGCCGAAGCCGGCACGCCAGAACAGCCGCCGCACGTGCGAGGGCGACCAGCCGTCGCCGGCCTTCTTCCGAGAGGGTGTCTTTCGCCGTTTTGCCATGGACTCAAGCCAATAGTGGAGAACGGCGGAGGCCCTGGTGACGCCCGGTCCGTCTGAGACCCGGTCGGCATAACGAACGCCGGGGTTGAGCGTCTTGGCGCCCTACGAACAGTGCGCGCGCGGGCGGATCGCTGGTCAGCTCGAGCGCCCGGTCGTACGCCATGTGTGCCTCGGCGGGACGGCCGCCCAGGCCTCGGGGTCGAGCGGGGTCGGCGCGTCGCAGTGGTGGATGAGCAGCATGTACTTCACTTGGAAGCCTCCTTGTCACAGGCTCGTCCCCCATTAGACGAACGGAACGCGCCGGAATCGACACGCTCCGGGTGCACGGGCTGTTCGCCGGCCTGCTCGTCGCCGGGATCGCCCTGCGCATCGTCACCCAGCTCGCGTACCGGCCCGCCCTGCTGAATCAGGATTCCGTCTGGTACCTGGAGAACGCGGCGGACCTCGTGCCGATGGACCGCAAGCCCGCGGGCTACTCGGCCTTCCTGAACCTGCTGCCGATCGACTCGACCCTGGCGGTCGTCCCGGCTGTCCATCACCTCATGGGACTCGCGGCGGCGGGGATCGTGTACGCGCTGCTGCTGCGCCTGGGCGTCGTGCGCTGGGCGGCCGCGCTCGCCACCGCGCCGCTCCTGCTCGACGCCTTCCAGCTGCTGATCGAGCAGCACGTGCTGTCGGAGGCGCTGTTCGAGCTCCTGCTGGCGAGCCTGTGCGCGGTGCTGCTGTGGAAGCGGCCGCTGACTCCAGGGGCGGCCGCGGCCGGCGGCCTGCTGATCGCGCTCGCGGCGCTCACGCGGGTGATCGCGCTGGTGATGATCGCGCCGGCGCTGGTCGCCGTGCTGACCACGCACGCCCGACCGTCGCGGCCCGTCGTGGCCCTTGCCCTCGTCGCCGGCTTCCTCGTCCCCTTGTTCGGCTACGCAGCCTGGTATGACAGCCGCAACGGCGGTTACGCGCTCGCGGGACAGGACGGGCGGTTCCTCTATGCGCGCGTAGCGCCGTTCGTGGAGTGCGACGAGTTCGAGGTCCCGCCTGCCGAGCGCCCGCTATGCCCGTTGCTGCCCGTTAGCGAGCGCCCCACGCCGCAGGAGTTCGCGTGGTACCCGAAGTCGCCCTGGTTCCGGATCAAGGACGAGTCGGCGCGCGACGCGCTGGGCGCGAGCTTCGCCAAGCGGGCGATCCGCAACCAGCCGTTCGACTACGCCGAGGCGATCGCCGACAGCGTGCTCCAGGGCTTCGCCTTCCACCGTGACACGCCTGGGCGCCGCGTCCCCTTCGAGGACACGTGGTCCTTCCAGGCGAGCTACCCGAAGCCCGCCCATTTCGATCCCGTCATCCGCGCGCACGGCGGGACCGCCGGCACCGTGCAGCCCGAGCTCTCCGCCTTCCTGCGCACCTACCAGGACGTCGTCTTCACCCCCGGCCCGCTGGCCGCGCTCGGGCTGCTGGTCGGCCTCACGGCGGCCGCGGGACTCGGCCGCGCGAAGGACTCGCCCCTGCGCGGTCCGGCGTTCCTGCTGTCGGCGACCGCGTTCGTGCTCATGTGCGCCCCCGCCGCCAGCCACCATCTCAGCCCGCGCTACGTCCTCCCCACCCTCGTTCTGCTGCCGCCGGCCCTCGTCGTGGGCCTGACCGCAATGCTGCGCCGGTGATCGCCGCGCTGCGCGAGGTCTACGGCTAAATAGTTCCTCCGGAAAAACTGGGTGGTTCGGGGGAGCGGCCTGTCGGCGTCGTCGGCGGGGTTGTCGTGGGGGCTGCTGGCTGGTGTCTTTTGGGGTGTGTGAGCGTTTTCGGGCACGCCGCGACGGTGCCGGCCGTGCCCGTTTTCGTCTGGGCGGGCCGGCGGCTGGCCGGGGGTCAGTTGAGGCGGTGGGTGTGGGTGTCGAGGTTGTAGGCGAGGATCGCCCAGCCGCACCAGGTGCGCTGGCCGTCGTGGCCTTTGAGGCGCGATCTGCGCATGCCGTAGCCGCGTTTGAGGTGGCTGATGCGGCCTTCGGCGCCACTGCGGTAGCAGTACAGCCGCCGCCGCGTGCGCTGGGACTGGGGTTCTTGGCTGCCGGCGATCGCGACGGTCGCGGGCGTCTGGGCGCTGGCGGCGAGCGCGTCGGTGGTCGCTGGGGCGCGGAAGCCGCCGTCGAGCGCGAGCTCGGTGATGCTGAAGCCGAGCTTGTCGAGGCTGGCCACGGTGGCTGGGAGCAGTTCGTTCTCGCCGGGGTTGCCGGCCGCGGTCGAGGGCGGCAGGATGTAGCCGCGGGCGCCGCCTTGCGTGTTCTCGGTGATCTCGCAGATCTGGGTGACGTAGCCGAACTCGGTGCGCTTGGCGAGCTTGCCCTTGCAGATCGGGCGGGCGTCGGGGTCGTGCAGCGACACCAGCCGGTCGCTGATCCGTTCGCCGGCGAGGCGCATGCGGATCTGCTCGCAGACACGCTCGCAGCGGCCGATCAGCACGGCCAGGGCGGGCACGGCGGCCTGCTGCGCCGCGGTGCCGGCCGCCAGGACCTGTTCCAGCCGGCGCGCCTCGAGCGCCGACTTCGCGAGCAGCTCGCCGCATTCACCGGTGATCGTGAGGACTTCGGCCTTGGCCTCGCCGTTGCGGCGCTTGAGCGTGCGGCCCAGGCGCCGCATGCGGCCCTTCGCGCCGCGGCCACGGTCTGCCACGCGCGGCGCGCCCGCGCCCGCCAGGCCCGCCAGGCGACGCCCGGCACGCGCCAACAGCACGACGCCGTCAGCGGCCAGGCCGGCGTCGGTCGGGAACTTCACGTCGGCCTCCACGACGGTCGAGTCGATCCGCGCCGCGCGCGGACGAAACGCGGTCTGCGCCGCCGACCGCGCGATCACCTCGCGCGTCAACGCATCGACGGTGTCGGCGCCCAGGCGCCGACACAGCTTGCGCAGCGTCGACTCGTCCGGGACCCCGTCGCCCAGCCCGATCGCGCAGAAGCGCCGCAGGTGCAGCGAGTCCGCGACCTCACGCACGAGCGCCCCGTACCCCCAGCCCGTCCGCGCCTTGAGCACCATCAGCCGCACGAACGTCTGCATCGCAGTCGTCGGCCGGCCCTCCGTCAACGCCGCCGTCCCACGCTCAGCGTCGCGCGAGACCCACAACGCGCGGATCGGCGCGTAGACGCCCGGATCGTCCAGCAGCGCGTCGATCGCGGCCAGGCTCGCCGGCAGCAGCGCGACGCCCGCCGGCAGCAGCGACTCAAGCAGACAGCCCTGACGCCCCGCGTCCACCCTCAACACGCCCGCACAGTAATCAAGTAGATCGTCATTTGCAGGCATTTTCGCAGGCCAACCGGACAACAACAGCGATTTTCCGGGGCAACTAAATAGGGTTCGGCCATCGCCGACCGCATCCCCGTCCCCCGTGACCGCGAGAACGACTACTCGGCGGAGGCGGCGGCCGCGCGCCGCGCGTTCGCGCACGAGCAGACTGGCGTCGACCTGGAGCACGTGGGCAGCTTCTCCGTCGACCCCGCGACGCTGAGCGGCAACGTCGAGCACTTCCTCGGCGTGGCGCAGGTCCCGATCGGGCTGGCGGGCCCGCTGCTGGTCAACGGCGAGCACGCGCAGGGGGAGTTCTACGTGCCGCTCGCAACCGCCGAGGGAACGCTCGTCGCGTCCTACAACCGCGGCATGCGCCTGCTGCACGAGGCGGGTGGGGTGACGGTGACCGTGGTCGACGACCACATGCAGCGCGCCCCGGCGTTCCTGTTCGACAGCGCCCGCGAGGCGCGCACGTTCGGCGAGTGGCTCGTCGAGAACTTCGCGGCGATCAAGGAGGTCGCCGAGTCCACGACGTCCACCGGGAAGCTGCAGGACATCGAGCAGTACTCGGCCGGGCGCATCCTCTACACGCGCTTCAACTACACGACGGGCGACGCGGCGAGCCAGAACCTCACCGGCAAGGCGACCCAGGCCGCCTGCCACTGGATCGTCTCCCAGCACGCGCCCATCGAACGCTTCTTCCTCGAATCGAACTTCGCCACGGACAAGAAGACATCGCAGGTCAACGTGCTGCGCACGCGCGGCAAGCGAGTGATCGCCGAGGCAACGATTCCCAACGAGCTGCTGCAGCGCGTGATGCGCTCCGACAGCCGGCTCATGTACCGGGCGCGGCAGGTGTCCAACCTCGGCGGCTTCATGGCGGGCGTCAACAACAACGGCGCGCATTCCGCCAACGGCATCACCGCCATGTTCATCGCCACCGGCCAGGACGCCGCCAACGTCGCCGAGTCCTCCGCCGCCCTGGTCTATGCCGAGCTGCGCGAGGACGACGCCTACTACTTCTCGATCACCATCCCTTCGCTGATCGTCGCGACCTACGGCGGCGGGACCCATCTGGCCACCCAGCGCGAATGCTTGGAGCTGCTCGACTGCTACGGCTCCGACAGGGTGCGCAAGTTCGCCGAGATCGTGGCGGCGACGGTGCTCTGCGGAGAGCTGTCGCTCGGCTCGGCGATCGTGGCCGAGGAATGGGTCGACGCCCACGACCTCTACGGCCGAAACCGCGCCTAGATGGTTGATTCCCCGAGACCCCGTGGTTCCAGGCGCGCTGATGACCGAGCCGGGCGCGTCCGGCCGGCGAAGCCCGTACCGGTGGTACGGGCGAACCGGACGGGCGTGATCCGGCGCGAAGCGTCAGCGGCGTGCCTGGGGCCGCGGGGTCGCGGAATCAACCATCTAACCGGGCCGAAGGCCCCGGCAGGCCGGGAGTCCCGGTTGACCGCCGCAGGTGGTTCGCTCGGCTTGCCGGCGGCCGCGCCGCTGACACCGAGTCGACAGAACTTTTCCGTTCAGGTTGTGATGGAATGTTTCGCATCAGCGACCAAGGCATCATCACCGCGCTCGGCCACCCGCTCCGGGCCCGCATCCTGGGCGCTCTCGACGAGCACGAGGCGAGCCCCAAGGAACTGGCCGTTCGCTTCGACGAGAAGCTCGGGAACGTGAGCTACCACGTGCGCATCCTCGCCCGACTCGGGCTGATCGTGCTCGTGCGCGAGACGCCGCGCCGCGGCGCCGTGGAGCATCACTACGTGTCCGTGCCCCGGCCGGAAACGGTTCTGAACTCCGAGCTTGCCCTCGACGCGACCGGCTGGCAGGAGGCATCCGCCGCCCTGGAGGCGTTCGCGGACCGCCTGGCCGCCATCGCCGGGCGTCACCCGGGAAACGCGAGCGGCCGCATCGTCGCCGCCGTCCTTCCCACCTGACCTACGCTCGCGGGCGATGGCCCGCCGCCGGCGCACCTCGAGCTACGTGACGCCGAACCGCCGGGCCGGCTCGGTGATGTTGGCCCACCCAACCTCGAAGCCTGCGTCACGGCGCCGCCACCGCCGCGCGTTTCCCTGGCGCGCAGCACTCGCTGCGGTGGTGCTGGTGGGCGTCGTCGCCGCGGGTGTCGTCTACGTGCTGCGGCAGCGCGCGGCCGACGAGCGCAAGCGCGAAGCCGCTGCCGCCTTCGCGGCCGCGTGGGCCTCGAGCGACCTCGAACGCATGTGGGAGCTGACCGAGCGCGCCACGCGCCCGCAGCTGCGCGCGTTCCAGCTGGCTTACAAGAAGGCCAACGTCGCGGCCGGCGTGGTCGCGGTCGAGGTGGGCACGCCCGGGCCGCTCGAGGACGACCGCGTGACCCTGCCCGTCACCGTCCGCACCGATGACTTCGGTGAGCTGGCCGGCGAGGTCGAGGTCCCGGTCGTCGATGAGGACGGCGAGGGCCGCGTCGCGTGGGCGCCCCACCTGCGCCTGCCGGGCGTACGGCCGGGCGAGCGCATCCGCCGGTCGGAGGGCGACGCGCCGCCGCGCGGGATGGTGCTCGCCGCCGACGGCAGCCGGCTGGCCGACGACGGCCTCGGCGCGAGCGTCGCCGGCTCGCCCGCCGCGGGCAAGGAGCCGGCCACCGGGCTCGAGCGCATCTACGACGAGCGGCTCGCCGGGAACGCGGCGCTCCGACTCCGCTTCGGCGACCGGCTGGTCAAGCGGGTCGAGGGCGAGCCGGGCCGCGACGTGCACTCCACGCTTGACGTCGGCCTCACCAACGCGGCCTCGCTGGCGCTAGGCGACCGGCTCGGCGGCGTGGCGGTCGTGCGCCCGCGCGACGGCGCCGTGCTCGCCCTTGCGGGCCTGGCCGTCTCCGCTCCCCAGGCTCCCGGCTCGACCTACAAGATCATCACGCTCGCGGGCGCGCTGGAAACGGGCATCGCGGACCTGGCGGACTCCTTCCCCGTGCAGACGAGCGCCACCTTGTCCGGCGTCCAGATCTTCAACGCCGGCGGGGCGAGCTGCGGCGGCACGCTCGCGGCCTCGTTCGCGAACTCGTGCAACTCGGTCTTCGCTCCTCTGGGTGCCGAGCTGGGCGCCGAGCGGCTGGTGGCGATCTCCGAGCGCTTTGGCTTCAACGCGCTGCCGAAGCAGATCCCGGCGATCAAGCGGTCGGAGATCGCGACCGACCTGCGCGACGACCTGGCCGTCGGCGCGGCGGCAATCGGGCAGGACCGCGACCTCGCCACGCCGCTGCAGATGGCGACGGTCGGCGCGACCATCGCCAACGACGGCGTCCGCGAGGAGCCCCGGCTGGCCCGCGAGGAGAGACGGCGGGCGCGACGCGTCGTGAGCGAGGCAACGGCCCAGACCGTCAACGAGCTCATGGTCGGCGTGGTCTCGGGCGGCACGGGGACCGCGGCGGCACTCCCGGGCGTCACCGTCGCCGGCAAGTCGGGGACCGCCGAGCTCGTGCCGACCCAGGGCGAGCCGGTCGATCCCGCGAACACCAACGCCTGGTTCGTGGCCTTCGCCCCCGCCGAGGACCCGCAGGTGGCGGTCGCGGTGATGCTCATCCGCGCCGGTCAGGGCGGCACGACGGCGGCGCCGGTCGCCCGCGAAGTCCTCGCCGCAGCGCTGTAGCTACAGCGCCGCGAGCGCCGAGCGGGAGTCGGGCAGCACGGCGACGGTGCCGTCGTGGTCGAGCAGGAGGAAGCGGTCCAGCCGGCGCAGGAAGGTGCGGTCGTGGGAAACGGCGACGACCGTTCCCTCGAAGCCGTCGAGCGCAGTCTCGAGCGCCTCCGACGAATCGATGTCGAGGTTGTCCGTCGGCTCGTCGAGCAGCAGCAGGTTGTGGCCCTCGGCCTCGAGGCAGAGGATCTCCAGCCGCGCCTTCTGCCCGCCCGACAGCGTCTCGTAGGCGCGGTTGGCTGCCTCGGTCAGCCCGTAGCGGGCCAGGGCCTGCATGGCGCGCTCGGTCGACTTGACCCGTTCGACGACGATGTCGAGCAGCCGCCGCGCGGCGAAGTCGGGCCGCGCGTTTAGCTGGGTGAACAGGCCTGCCGACACGCGCGGGCCGAGGACGAGCTGCCCGCCGTGCGCGACGTCCTCCCCTGCCAGCAGGCGGATGAGGTGTGTCTTCCCCGACCCGTTGGGCCCGATGACGCCGATGCGCTCCCCGAAGTGCACCTCCTCGGAGAAGGGTCGCACCAGCCCTTCGATCGACACCGAGCGCAGTTCGAGCACGCGGCGGGCCGAGTCGGCTCCGCGCAGGTTGAGCTTGATGTGCTGGTCTGCAACCGGGGCAGGCGGCGGGCCGTCGTCGACGTAGCGCTTCCACCGCGACTCCATGGCCTTGGCCCGCTTGGCCCAGTCCGGGGAGTACTTCGCGCGCTCCTTGAAGATCCGCACCAGCTCGCGCAGGCGCTTCTCCTCCTCGTTCCAGCGAGCAAGACGGTCCCCCATGAGCTGCTGCCGGTGCTCCCGCGCGGCCGGGTAGTCCGCGTAGGAGCCGCCGTGGACCCAGGCCCCGTCGCCCTCGAGCGTGACGATGGTGTCGCAGGCAGCCGTCAGCAGCTCACGGTCGTGGGAGATGAGCAGGACGGTCTTGCGCGTCGCGGCGATCTGCGCTTCCAGCGCGCGCTTCGCGGGGACGTCCAGGAAGTTGTCGGGCTCGTCGAGCAGCAGCAAGGGCGCGTCGGAGGCGAACAGCAGGTCGAGGACCAGGCGCTTGCGCTCCCCGCCGGATACCTGCGTGGCGGCGCGGTCGCCGACGTCGTCGAGGCCCGACCGGACGATCCGCCGGCACGCGGCGTCCCATTGCCCCTCGAGCTCGTAGCCGCCGAGGTCAGACCACGCGCCGATCGCCTCGCCGAGCGCCACGCCGGCGCTCTCGTCGCCTGCCGCCAATGCCCGCTCGGCGGACAGCAGCGCCGCTCCCGCGTCGCGAACTCGCGCCGGAGCGACGGACAGCAGCAGCTCGCGCACGGTCCCGCCGGAAGTCCTTTCCGAGCGAAGCGAGGTTAGATCCTGGGCCATGTACAACGCGCGGCCGCCGTGATTCACGTCGCCGTCGGTGGCGTCGAGCTCACCCGCGAGGATCCGCATGAGCGTGCTCTTGCCGACCCCGTTGACGCCGACCATGCCGGCGTGCCGGCCGGCGCTCAGGCGGAAGGAGACGCCGGAGAACAGCAGCTCGCCGCCCGGGTGGGCGTAGGCGAGACCGGAGACGGCAACATGGCTCACGACCGACCGAGCGTACGGTCGCGCCGCGGGACTCGTAGCCTCCCACGCGGTGTCGAGCCTCCTGACAGCCGCGCCGCCCGTCGTGAAGCCGGCGGACGGCTTCTTCACCACCTTCTTCGTCTCCCCCGCGTCCGTGCACGTCGCGCGGGTGTGCGCGCGCGCCGGGTTCAAGCCCGACCAGGTGACGGCGTTCTCGATGGCGCTCGGCGTCGGGGCGGCCGCAGCCTTCGCCACCGGGGAGCGCGAGGGCTACGTCGCCGGTGCGGTGATCGCCTACTTCGCGTTCTTCTTCGATTGCGTCGACGGGCAGCTGGCGCGCCACACGCGGACCTTCTCCGCGCGCGGCGCCTACCTCGACGGCATGCTCGACCGCGGCAAGGAGTACGTCATCTACGCGGGCTTGGCCATCGGGGGCGACGCATGGGCGCTCGCGTGCGCGGCGATCGCCCTTCAGACCACGCGGCACGCGATCGACTTAGGGGCGAGGGCGGGCGGGCGGGCGGCCGCCGAGCCCGCGACCTGGCTCACGTGGATCAAGCGGATGTCGACCTTTCCGATCGGCGAGCGCTTCGCGGTAATGGTGCTCGTCACCGCCTTCGCGGCGCCGGAGGCGACGTTCATCGTGCTGCTGGCCTGGGGCCCCGTGGCCTTCGCGTACGTCGTCGCGGGCCGCCTCGCCAACGGTGACCGGACGTGGGTCCTGCCGGCCGCCCAGCGGGCGATCGAGTTCGGCGGCATCGCCGCGGCGGGGATCCTCCTCGGCGTGCCGGCCGGCGCGTACTGCGTGATGCTCGGACTCGCCGCCTTGCGCTACCACCGGCTGCTCGCGTGATCGGCATGGTCCTCGCCGCGGGCGCCGGCCGTCGCCTGGCGCCCTACACGGACACGCTGCCCAAGACGCTAATGCCCGTCGACGGCGAGCGGACGATCCTCGACTTCTCCTTGGCCAATTTCGCCCGCGCGGGGCTGACCGATGTCGTCGTCGTCACGGGCTACAAGGCCTCCGTCCTGGAGGAGCGCAAGGCGGCGCTCGAGGCCGACCACGGCGTCACCCTCGAACTCGTCTTCAACGACAAGGCCGAGACGTGGAACAACGCGTACTCGCTCTGGTGCGCGCGGGAGTACTTCGGGCGGGGCGTGGTGCTCGTCAACGGCGACACCATCGCACCGCTCACGGTCTTCGAGGCGCTGCGTGACGCGGTGGGTCAGTCGGATCTCGTCATCGCGATCGACGACGCGAAACCGCTCGGGGAAGAGGAGATGAAGGTGCAGCTGTCGGGCGAGGGCCTGCTGACCCGCATCACCAAGGAGATGGACCCGCGCACGGCGGTCGGGGAGTACATCGGCCTCACCCTGATCGAGCCCGCGGCGGCCGACCGGCTCGCGAGCGCCCTGCAGACGACCTTCGAGCGCGACCCCCAGCTCTACTACGAGGACGGCTTCCAGGAGTACGCCGAGCGCGGCGGGCGCATCGGCACGGTGCCGATCGGCGTGGTCGAGTGGATAGAAGTCGACGACACCGACGACCTCGTGCGTGCCCGAGAGGTCGCGTGCCGCTGCTGAGCCGCATGATCGGCGCGCCGCTGGCGGTCGAGATCGGTTCCGGCGCGGTGGCGTCGCTGGCCCCGCTGCTCGCCGAGGGCCGCATCTCCGCCGGCGGCCACGTGGCGGTCGCCGTCGGGCCCGGGCTGGGCGAGGAGCTCGCCGCCGCCATCCGCCCCGGACTGGCCAACGCGGAGATCTGGACCATCGAGGGCGGCTCGGTCGAGGCGGCGCGCGACCTCGCCGACCGCCTGCGCGGTGGCTTCTTCGACGCCGTGGTCGGCATCGGGGGCGGCAAGACGCTCGACACCGCCAAGCACGCCGCCACGCTGACCGGCCTGCCCATGGTCGCCGTCGCGACGTCGCTGGCCCATGACGGCATCGCCTCGCCTGTCGCCTCGCTGGACGACGGCGAGCGCAAGGCCTCGTACGGCGTGCAGATGCCGATCGCGGTGATGGTCGATCTGGAATACGTGCGCCGCTCGGAGGCCGCCATGCGGCGGTCGGGGATCGGGGACGTCCTGTCCAATCTGGGCGCCGTGGCGGACTGGCGCCTCGCGGGGGCCGAGCGCGGCGAGCGCATCGACGGCCTTGCCGCCACCTTCGCGCACACGGCGGCGATGGCGATCCTGCACCGCACGGACTCGATCGACGACGACGCCTTCCTCGTCGCGCTCGCCGAGGCGCTGGTGCTGTCAGGGCTGGCGATGGCCACCGCCGGGTCCTCCCGGCCCTGCTCTGGCGCGGAGCACGAGATCCTGCACGCCATCGACCACCTCTTCCCCGGCACCGCGCACCACGGGGAGCTCGCGGGCGCGGCGACGCTGTTCACCGCCCATCTCCGCGCGGATGTCGCCGCGTTCGGTGCGCTCGAGCATTGCCTCGGCCGGCATGGTCTGCCGAAGACGCATCGCGAGCTCGGCCTGACCGACGAGCAGTTCGCCCAGGCCGTCGTCGCCGCCCCCGACACACGACCGGACCGCTTCACCGTCCTCGAGCAGCTCGGGCTGGCGCCGGAGGAGGTGGCCAGGCGTGTCCGCACGTTCGGCGAAGCCGTCGATCGCTGAGCTGCGGGAGGTCACGCAGCCACCGTCCATCTTCGCGCGCAACAGCGGCGAGCACTGGGCGGGCCGCCTGTACATCCGCCGGTTCTCGCCCTACGTGACGCGACGGTTGATCCCGACGCCGATCTCCCCCAACGGCGTCACGTGGATCATGATCGCGGTCGGCGTCGCGGCGGCGGGGCTGCTGGCCGTCGACTCCGTGCTCGCCGCGATCGGCGCGTTCCTGCTCATCCAGGTGCAGATCCTGCTCGACTGCTCCGACGGCGAGCTCGCGCGCTGGCGCCGGCAGTTCTCGCCCGTCGGCATCTACCTCGATCGCTTCGGCCACTACCTCACCGAGACCCTGTTCCCCATCGCCCTCGGCATCCGCTGCGACGAGCCGGTGCTCGGTCTCGTCGCCGCCGTGCTCGCGCTCGGCGTGCGGGCCGAGAGCGCGCTGGTCGCCGTCGCGCGGCTGGAGACGGGCAGGACCAAGGCGGAAGACACCGCCGCCGCCGCCGCGCCGCAGGTCAGCCTGCTCGCGCGGCTGCGGCGCGCCGCCGGGTTCTTCCCCCTCTTCCGGGCCTTCATCGCCATGGAGCTGACGCTGCTGGCCCTCGTTGCGGCGATCGTCGACGAGGCCGGCGAGGAGGGCACGCGCATCCTGGTCATCGCGCTGGTGCCGATCGCCGCCATCACCGCGGTCGGGCACCTCGCCGCCATCGTCACCTCCGAGCGCCTGAAGTGACCGCGTTCGGCTGCATCCTGCTCACCACGGGCAACAAGCCCGACGACCTGGCATTGGGCCTGGGCTCGCTGCTACGTCAGCGCGACGTGGAGACCGACGTCGTCGTGGTCGGGAACGGGTGGCGGCCCGAGAGCCTGCCGGCCGGCGCGCGCGGGGTGCACGTCGAGGTCGACGAGGGCATTCCCGCCGGCCGCAACGCCGGCGTCCCCCACGTCAGGGGCGAGCTGCTCTTCTTCCTCGACGACGACGCCTCGCTCGCCGACGACGACGCACTCGCCCGCGTCGCTGCGCGCTTCGCCGCCGACCCCCGCCTGGGCATGGCTCAGCTGCGCGTCGACCCGCGCAGGGATGGTGGCATCGAGAAGGAGCCACTGCGCGACTGGACGCCGCGCCTGCGGGTCGGCGACCGCACGCGGCCGAGCCCGATCACCGTCGTCTGGGAGGGCGCGGTCGCGATCCGGCGCAGCGTGTTCGAGGACGTGGGCGGCTGGCCGGCCGCATTTCGCTTCGTGCACGAGGGCGTCGACCTCGGCTGGCGGGTGATGGACGCCGGCTACGACATCCACTACGCGGGCGACATCGCCGTCCTACACCCCGTCACGGGCGCCCCGCCGCACGACTACTCCTTCTACTTCGGGGCGCGCAACCGGGTCTGGCTCGCACGGCGCCACCTCCCGCTGCCGCTGGGCGTCCTCTACGTGGGCGGCTTCGTCCTACGCTCCGTCCCGCGCTACCGGCGCTCGCCGCAAGCGGTGAAGGAGGCCTTCCGCGGGTACCGCGACGGGGTCCGGTCCTCCGCAGGACCGCGCCGCCCACTAAAAGTGTCGACTTTGTGGAGAATGCTGCGCGCCGGTCGCCCACCGATAGCCTGACCAGCCGCCATGAGCACCCCTACCACCAAACCACAGCGCCGCAGCCGTCCGCCCGCATGGGCGACCGACGTGCACGTCTACGAGCCCCACGTCACCGGCATCCCGCCCGTGCGCGAGTACCTGCGCGAGGTCTGGCGCCGCCGCGAGTTCGCCCTCGAGCTCTCGCGCACGCAGCTGCGCACGCAGCAGTACGGAACCGTGCTCGGTCAGATCTGGCTCGTGCTGAACCCGGTCCTGCTCGCCCTCGTCTACTTCGTGCTGGTCGACATCATCCGCGCCGGTGAGCGCGAGCCGGCGGTCTTCGCCCACCTGCTGGCCGGCATCTTCGGCTACCACTACATGTCGACGTCGATCCGCGAGGGCGCGATCTCGCTGACCCGCAGCGGCCGGCTGATCCTCAACAGCTCGTTTCCGCGCATGCTGCTGCCGCTGTCGGCCTGCGTGTCCTCGCTGAAGATGTTCCTGCCAACCGTGCCGCTCTACCTGATCGCCCACGCCGCCTTCGGCCTGCCGGTCGCCGTCGACACGCTGTGGGTGCTCGTGCTGCTGGCCATGATGACCATGCTCGGCACCGGCCTCGCGCTGCTGGCCGCCGCGGTCCAGGTGTACTTCCGCGACCTCAAGAGCTTCCTGCCCTACGTGCTGCGCGGCATGCTCTTCGGGTCGCCCGTCCTGTACTTCGCCACGCGCATTCCCGAAAGCTACTCGTGGCTGCTCGACGTCAACCCGGTCGGGCAGGTCATGGCGGCGTGGGAGCAGGCGATCTACTTCGCCAACACCCCCACGACGCACAGCCTGCTGGTCGCCGGCGCCTGGTCGGTCGGCTCGCTCGTCGTCGGCACGCTGTTCTTCATGTCCCGGGAGCGTGAGTTCGCTGTCCGTCTCTGAGAGCCGCGAGGATCACCCGGCCATCATCGTCGAGGACGTCTCGGTCGTCTTCCGGCGCGCGGTGGACCGGCGGCCGACGGTGCGCAAGACGATGCGCCGCGTGCGGCACGGTCAGGACACGACGCGGACGACGGAGGCGCTCAAGAACGTCTCCTTCGAGGTCCCGCACGGCATGTCGCTCGGCATCGTGGGCTCAAACGGCGCCGGCAAGTCGACGCTCATGCGCGTGATCGGCGGCATCCTGCCCCCCACTGAGGGCCGGGTCACCACGACCGGGCACGTGAGCACGCTGCTCAGCCTCGGGGTGGGCTTCAACAAGAAGCTGTCGGGCCGCGACAACGTGATCCTCGGGGGCCTGGCGGCCGGGCTCTCCAAGGAGCAGATGGAGGAGAAGTACGACCAGATCGTCCAGTTCGCGGACCTCGAGAAGTTCATGGATGAGCCGACGCGCAACTACTCCTCGGGCATGTACGGCCGGTTGGCCTTCTCGGTGGCCGCCAACATGGACCCCGACATCCTGCTCATCGACGAGGCGCTGTCCACCGGTGACGGCCGCTTCCGCAAGAAGTCCGCGCGCAAGATGCGCCAGCTGGTCAAGCAGGACCGCACGGTGATCCTCGTCTCCCACGCGATGGGCGCGATCAAGAACCTCTGCGACCGCGCGATCTGGATCGAGTCGGGCGTCCTGCAGATGGAAGGCGAGCCCCAGAAGGTCGTCGAGGCCTACAACGCGTTCCTCGAGGTCGGCGACGACGCTCTGTTGGTCGACGACGCGTCGCTGAACATCGACGACATCTAGATGGTTGATTCCACGAGACCCGTGGTTCCAGGCGCGCTGATGACCGAGCCGGGCGCGTCCGGCCGGCGAAGCCCGTACCGGTGGTACGGGCGAACCGGACGGGCGTGAACCGGCGAAGCGTCAGCGGCGTGCCTGGGGCCGCGGGGTCGTGGAATCAACCATCTAGCAGCGGTTGCCGCTTCGCAGGCAGCCCGCTGTCTCACAAGGGGTCTCGGTAACCGCTTCGCTCTAACAGCGGTAACCGCTTCGCTCTAGCAGTCCGCCGAGGCGAACACCGCCCAGGAGGAGTTCGCGTAGACGCGCCGGGCGCCCGGCGGGACGGGAACGCTGGGGAACTCACCGCGGAAGAAGAGGCGGCTCTCCCGGCTGCGTCGCGGCTTGACCAGCAGCGACGGCGTGCGGTTGCCGGTGTCCTCGACGGTGCCGACGCTGCCGGGGTCGGTGGCCAGCCAGTAGCGCAGATGGGCGATCGGCCGGTGATCGGCGGCGAGCAGCGGGCCGCAGCGCGCGGTGAGCTCGCGGACGTCCGGGTCGTACGCGACCGCGCGCAGGTCGGCGTAGAAGGCGCCGTCGCGGTCGAAGCGGGTCTCGAGGTCGCGCAGCTGGCCGATGTTGGCCGGCACGAAAACGGCGAGGGCGATCGCGGCGACGGCGGCCAGCGCCTGCCAGACCCGGCGCTCGCGGTCGTCACGGATGAGCGCCCAGCCCGCGAGCGCGAGGCCGGCGAAGAGCGCGAGGAACACCGATGGCGTGCGCACGTAACGCCCGATCAGCGGCAGCCCGAACAGCGGGCCGATCATGAACACGGCGGTCATCGCCGTGACGACGGACAACGCGAGCAGCGCCGGTCGCCCGAAACGCGCGCGCTGACGCCATGCCAGGGCAAAGCCGATCGGGATGGCGACGGCCAGCGGCTCGCGCAGCGTGAAGCCGAAGTACTTGGCCGTCCAGTACGGCGCGTCCTCGATGTCGCGTCGGCGGTCGTTGGTCTCGGCCAGCTCCGAGGTGCCGTGCAGGGAGTGCAGGGCGTCGCCGGTGACGACGTAGTCGACCACCGCCCACAGCACGGGCGCAGCAGCGACGATCAGCGCGAGCTTCAGACGGTCGGCGTTCGCGCTGCGGGGGAGCAGATACAGCCAGTACAGGCCGGCGAGCACCCAGGCCTCGGGCCGCAGCAGCCCGGCGAGCGCAAGGACGGCGAGCACCGGCGCCCCACGCCGCGGCCGGCGCGCTTCCAGCAGCGCGGCGAAGACGACCAGCGCCGCGAAGGGGATGTCCTGGTAGCCGAGCAGCGTGTCGCGCACCATCGCCGGCCGGGTGAGGATCACCACCGCGGCGACCGCGCCGGCCCAGGGCGAGAAGAGCTCGGCGCCGAGCCGGTAGGTCAGGTAGACGAGCAGCCCGAAGGCCAGCAGCGTCAGCCACACGATCACCGCCTCGCCGCCCTGGCCGAACGGAAGGGCCAGGACGCTCCACAACGTCGAGAGCGGATGCGGCGTCGGCGCGAAGGGCGCCTCGAAGTCCGGAGTGACACCGCGGGTGACGTCCCGCGCCCAGATCAGGGCGTAGCGCGCGTCGTAGTTCAGATACCACGCGTCGAAGGCGACCCGCAGGGTGACGGCGACGCTGGTGGCGATCGCCAGGGGAGCGAGCAGACGGCGCACGGCCGCGCGGACCCTATCCGTGCGCTGTCCGGCGTCCCGTGCGAGGGGGAACCCCTCTGTCGGGGGACCGAGCCCTAATTCCTCCAGAGGGGTTCCCCCTCACCCGGAACGGCAACGAGCGCTCCCAGGACGGCCGCCGGCGGCCGTAGCCTGTGCGCCGATGCCGATGGTTCTCGCCATAGCCCCCGCGGTCCAGGGCACGTTGGCTTTGGGCGCGGCGATTGCCGTGGCGTTCGTGCTCGTGCTCGACGACGCGCGCCGGCGGGCTCCGGCGATGGTGGCCGCGGTGGTTCTCGCCGCGCTGGCGCTGGCGTCGGTGCTCGGCGATCAGGTCGGTGATGCGCTGGACGGGCGGCTGGCGCTGGCGGGGGCGGCAGCGGCCGTCGGCCTGGTGGTCCTCGTGGCGGGTGCCGTGCTGTTCCGGCGTCAGCCGGGGCTGGTGCTCGTGCTTGCGTTCGCGACGCTGCCCGTGCGGGTGCCGATCGCTATCGGCAGTGAGACCGCGAACCTGCTGCTGCCGCTGTACGGGGTGATCGCCTGCGGGGTGCTGGCGCGGTGCGTGCGGGTGCGACGGATGCAGCCCGAGCCGCGCGATCACCGGGTGCGACTGGTGGAGAAGGTGCTGGCAGGGGTGATCGTCCTGTACGCGGCGCAGGCGATCTACTCGACCGACGTCGACGCGGCGGTCAAGAAGATCTGCTTCTTCTACGTTCCGTTCGCGCTGCTGTTCCGGCTGCTGCTCGACCTGGCCTGGACGCCGAAGGTGGTCAAGCGGGCGATGGCGTTCACCGTCGTGCTCGCGCTGGTCTGCGTCGCCGTCGGGATCGTGCAGTTCTTCACCAAGGAGCTGCTGCTGTCCAACGAGAAGGTGCTGACGGCCAACGAGCTCAAGCCCTACTTCCGCGTCAACAGCCTCTTCTTCGACCCGAACATCTACGGCCGCTTCCTTGCGCTGACGATCGTCCTCGTGGCTGCGCTCATGCTGTGGACGCCGCATCGGCGCGTGATCTGGGCGTGCTGCGCGCTGCTCGCGGCGCTGTGGGCGGGCCTCGTGCCCTCGTTGTCGGAGTCGAGCTTCGCCGCGCTGCTCGTCGGCCTGGCAGTGCTTGCCGCACTGCGCTGGCGCACACGGCCGGTGGTGCTCACCGTCGGGGCACTCGCGATCGCGGGTGTCGCTGCGGTGATCGCGTTCCCGGGCCTGGCCGGCCTGGAGAGCCGGTCCTTCGCCGCCGTCGACAAGGCCACGGCCGGGCGGGCGCTGCTCGTGCGCGGCGGTGTGGACATGTTCGCCGACCGGCCGGTCTTCGGCTTCGGCTCGGGCTCGTTCGCCGAGCGCTACCGCGACCGCGAGGATCTGCTCTCGGAGCGCTCGCCCGCGGAGTCGCACACGATCCCCGTGACGGTGGCCGCCGAGCAGGGGGTCATCGGGCTCGCCGCCTACATCGCCCTGCTCGTCGTCGCGCTGTCGCTGCAGCTGCGCGGCGCGCGGGCCTCGCTGCCGCGGGCGGCGGTCGCGGCGACCTTCGTCGCACTGGTCGTGCACACCCTGGTCTACGCGGCGTTCCTCGAGGACCCCCTGACCTGGGCCCTGCTGGCAGCCGCCGCCGGGCTCCGGCGCGGCGAGCCCGACGACGCCGGCGCGCAGCCGCAGCGCGAGCTCGTCGAAGCGTGAGGAACCGGGTCGCCGCGGCGCTGGGCGTGGCCGTGGTCGTGGCCGCTGGGGTGTACGTGCTGGCGATCCGCGACCCGCTGGACTCAAAGACGCTCTACGTCCATGACGGCGCGCCGGTGTTCACCGTGCTCTACGACGACGAACAGATGGTGCCGGTCGCGCGTGAGCCCGGCGAGCTGCTGCGCCTGCGCGGCGCGCGCAGGGAGCTCGTCGCGACGCTCTCGGTCCGGCGCACGCAGCTGCCCCCCTACGACGGAGACGTCGTCGGGGTCCTCCCGGTGTTCGCCGACAACTACGCGCGCGAGCGCGGCCTGCGCCTGACCACGGACACCCGCGCACGCATCAACGGGGCGCCGGGCTACGAGCTCGGCTACGCGGGCGGCACGACGCTGATCCTCGTGCCCGAGGAGACGCCGGGGACGAGGGACGCGATCGTGCTCACCTTCGCGGAGAAGCAGCCTCCCGGCCGCGACCAGGGCGGCGGCCAGCGCGTCTCGCTGGCCATGCGCTCAGCCCTGCGCTCGTTTGCGTTCGGCGCCGACCGCGACTGACCGCGCGAGGCGCGTCGGGGTGGAGCGACCGCGCAGGATCTCAGCCTCGCCGAGCTGCCAGCGATCGCGCTCGTCGGCCTGCGCGCGCCGTACGATCGCCTCGGAGGCCAGCAGCCGTCCCGGCTCGCCCTTGGCCAGCTCGCACAGCCGTGACGCCACGTTGACAGGGTCGCCGATCACCGTGTACTCGTAGCGCTGCGCCGCACCGATCCAGCCCGCGACGGCGGGGCCTGCGGAGAGCCCGACCGCGGCGCGCAGCTCGGGCACGTCGCGCCGCAGCCGCGCCTGCAGCTCGCGCCCGGCGGCGAGAGCGCAGCCCGCCGGGTCCTCCCCTGCGACAGGAGCGCCGAACACGCACAGCGCGGCGTCGCCCTCGAACTTGTTGACCCATCCCCCGTGCTCCGCGGCGACGTCGACGACGACCGCGAAGAAGCGGTTGAGCCGCGCGACGACGCGCTCTGGAGGCGCCTCGAGGGCCATCGTGGTCGACCCGATGACGTCGACGAAGAGCGCCGCGATCTCGCGTTCCTCGCCACCGAGGCGCGGCTCGTCGGCAAGCGCGGCACGCGCCACCTCCTCCCCCACCTGGCGCGAGTACAGGTCCTGCATGCGCTCGCGCTCGCGCAGGCCGCCGACCATGGCGTTCAGCCCGGACTGGACGAATCCGACCTCGCTGCCATCGCTGACGCGCACCCCGGTGGATAGGTCGCCCGCCTGCACGCGGGCGAGCGCCTTGCGCACCGACGTCAAAGGTCGCGCGACGCTGCGCGCGGTCACGACGGTGACCGCGAGACCGGTGAGGAAGCCGACAAGAGCGAGCGCGAGCGTCGCGCGCGCAACCTCCTCGCCCGGCGTGTCGTTGAGGAACGCGTCGCAGGCGACCGAGATGAGTCCCAGCAGGGGCGCGCCGGTCGCCAGCAGCCAGCCGAGCACGAGCCGGCCCTCGATCCGCGGCCACACCGGCTCCGCGGGCGGGCCGGCGGAGAGCGCGAGCTCAGTCAGCGGACGCCAGTCGCGCTCGAGCAGCAGATACGCGATCCCGCACGTCGTCATGCCGCCGAGAAACAGCGTCCAGCCGACGTGGAACGCGAGCTCCCACGACGTGGGGGCATTGATCGCGACGAACAGGATCATGGCCCCGAGCCAGAGCCCGGCGTTGGACTTGAAGCACCAGTTGGGACCGTGCAGGACGCGATCGCGCTCGGCAGCGGTCGGCACGCGGCCCTCGATGACCCAGGACGCCGACGTCGGGCTCATGCGACGCCCGAACCAGACACCAAGCAAGCACGACAGCGGCAGGTAGACCGCCATCCCGATCGCGTTGCGCTGCCAGCTGTCCCCTAGCGAGATCTCGGCGGGCCCGGGCAGCACGAAGAACAGCAGCAACGCAACGTCCACCGCGCCCACCATGTTGGCGAGGATCTGCGAGGCCGTCGCGCGGCGGTCGATGTGGCAGACCATCGCGCGCCGGTCGTCCATCTCGACACGGCCCGCCCGCCCGGCGGTCGTCGCGGTCGCTCCCATGTCGCCCGATTGTCTCATGGCCGCCGACTGTCTTGTGTGACAGAGTTCGCTCTCGATGGCCGACCTCGAACTCGAGAAGCGCGTCGCGGCCGAGGCCGCGGCCGAGCTGGTCCAGGCGGGCCAGCTGGTCGGCCTGGGCACCGGGTCCACCGTCGCCCACCTCCTGGATGCTCTCGCGGCCCGCGGCCTCGATGGCGTGCGCTGCGTGGCCACGTCGCCGGCCACTGAGCGCCGCTGTCGCGAGCTCGGGCTGCACGTCGAGCCGTTCGAGGGCCTCGCGCGCCTGGACATCGCCATCGACGGAACCGACCAGGTGTCGCCCGACCGCTGGCTGGTCAAGGGCGGCGGCGCCGCCCACACGCGGGAGAAGATCGTCGCCGCGGCAGCAGACCGCTTCGTGGTCATCGGCTCCTCCGACAAGCCGGTCGACGCGATCGGGCCGCCCGTGCCGCTCGAGCTGCTCGCCTACGGCCTCGATGCCACGCTGCGCGCGATCGGGGATGTCGCGCTGCGCGACGTGCCGTCGAGCCCGGACGGCGGCGTGATCGCCGACTACCTCGGTCCGGTGGGCGATCCGGCGCAGCTGGCCGCGCGGCTGGACGCCGTCCCCGGCGTCGTCGCCCACGGGCTCTTCGCGCCCGCGCTCGTGAGCGACGTGCTCATCGCGCGTGCGACGACGGTGACAGCGCTCTGAGCGCGGCCGCGGCGCCGAGCCCGTAGATGACGTGGAAGCCGGCGTCCGTGGCCAGGGCGCGCGGCGACTGCTTCCACGGCGGCGGTGCGAGGCCCAGCGCCGGGAGCTGGGCGAGGCTCGCGCCCCACACCGCGAGGCCGAAGGCGACGCCGGCCGGCTCCGGTTGCGACCCTCGGGTGCCCGCGAGGACCCCGAACGGGATCCCCCACCAGGACCCGTAGAGGACGTGCATGCCGGTGTTGACCTTCGCGCGGTGCTCGCGCGGCACCTTGACGACCTTCTGCGCAACCTTCAGCGGCGCGTCGCTCGGCCTGGCGTCGGTCAGCTGGTAGTAGGCGCTCTGGGCCACGGTCATCGCGACGGTCCCGGCGACGCCGGCCGCCAGGCCGCGCGCGGCGGCGCGCAGGACCGGCTCGGGCTGCACCTCGGCGTCCTGCTCCGCCGACGGGCGCGTCGCGTACGCGGCGGCGCTCACGGCGAGGACGTCCTCGGCGATCGCGTACACCGGGTCCGGCAGGCCCGTCGCGGCGCACAGCAGCTTGCGCGCCTGGTAGCTGGCCAGGGTGCCCGCTGCGGCGGTCGCCCCTCCCGCCGCCGCGCCCGCCGGCCCCGCGACGGCGGCCCCGGACAGCGCGCCGGCGACGATCCGGGCGCCGAAGGCGGGCAGGTCCGTGCGCGGCGTCGCGAACGGCGCCTTGTCGACGGCTAGCTCGCCCGCCGCCGCGACGAGCGCCGCGGTCCGCGCCCTGCCGGTCAGCCGGCCGCGCACGGCGAACGTCGCGGCGGGGACGAAGGTGCGCATCGAGGCGGCGAGCCCGAGCAGGGCCCCGTCGGGCCATCTGGCGGCGGTCATGCCGGAGAGCTTCCCCGATCGGCGAGCGGGCAAGCGCCACCTCAACGGACGCCGCGCCCTTGACGCCGTCCGCGCGGCGGAGGACCATCGTGACCATGAGAAGGCTTCTCTTCTGCGTGCTGACGGTGCTGCTGGCGCTGTCGGTGGCACCGCCCACCAAGGCGGCGCGCAAGAGCAAGGCGCGCCTGATCGCCTTCGGCGACTGCAGCGAGCTCGTGCGCTACGCCAACCGGCACGCCGACCGCTACGAGCCCGGCGGCCCGCCGGTCGGCTTCCGGCCCTTCACACCGCCGATGCCCGCTGCCGGCCCCGCCGGCGGCTCGGCCGCGGGGGCGCCGGCGCCGGCGGCCGCGCCGACCAACGACTCCACGATCTCGGGCGAGGCCTTCTCGCTGACCAACAACCAGGAGGCCGGCGTCTTCGAGCCCGACATCGTCAAGACGGACGGCGAGACGCTGTACGCGCTGACGTCCGCAGGGACGCTGCACGTGGTCGACGTCCGCGGCGCGCCGGTCCTGCTGGGGTCGGTGGCCGTCGGCGAGGGCTACGGCCACCAGATGCTCTTCGACCGGCGCACGCAGCGACTGCTCGTGTACTGGACCGACTTCGAGGGCACGACCTCGCTGGCCTACGTCGACGTCGCCGATCCCGCCGCGCCGGTCCTCGAGCGCACGCTGAACGTCGACGGCTCCGTGGTCTCCGCGCGCCGTACCGAGCGCACCGTGCGCGTCGTCCTCGCCCTGCGCCCGCCGGAGTACGTCACGCCGGGGCTAGCCGACGAACGGCGGCCGCGTGCCTGGCTGCCGCGCGGGCGCTTCGCCAGCGCCGCCGGGAGCACGTCCGAGCGCCGCCTGCTCGGGTGTCGCGAGGTCCGGCGCTCGCGCTCCTTCTCCGGCCTCGAGCAGCTCACGGTGCTGACCCTCAACTTCGACAAGGGCCTCGATCCGGTCGACGCCGACGCGGTCATGACCGGCGGAGAGACCGTCTACGCCTCGGCCGACAACCTCTACGTCGCGACGCAGCGCTACCAGCCGGGGCTCGAGGACCGCTTCGACGGTCCCGCCCCGAGCGGCGTCACGACGCAGATCCACCGCTTCTCGCTCGACGACGCCAACAACACGAGCTACCGCGGCAGCGGGGTCGTGCCCGGCTTCGCGCTGAACCAGTTCTCGCTGTCCGAGCACGCCGGGGTGCTGCGCGTCGCGACAACGGACACCCCGCCTTGGTTCGGCGGCACCGAGAACCCGTCGCAGAGCTTCGTCACCACCCTTGCGGCCGCCGACGGCCGCCTCGAGCGACTCGGACAGATCGACGGGCTCGGCAAGGGCGAGCGCATCTTCGCGGTGCGCTTCCTCGGCGACACGGGCTACGTCGTCACCTTTCGCCAGATCGACCCGCTGTACACCGTCGACCTGACCGACCCTGCCGCGCCGAAGGTGCTCGGCGAGCTGAAGATCCCCGGGTTCTCCTCCTACCTGCACCCGATCGCCGGCGCCCGGCTGATCGGCGTGGGCACGGGGCCCGACGAGGCCACGGGCGCCTTCGGCCTGCAGGTCTCGCTGTTCGACGTGTCCGACCTCGCGGACCCGCGGCTCGAGCGGCGGGTCACCTTCGACAACGGCTCCTCGGAGGTCGCCTACGACCACCACGCCTTCCTGTGGTGGCAGCCGCGCGAGCTCGCCGTGCTGCCGGTGCAGAGCTACAACGACCCGCAACCGTGCCCGCCCGACCAGCCTTGCATGGCGGCTCGGAACGAGATCGAGGCCGACGCCGTCGGGCTGACCGTGCGGCCGGACGGCATCGCCGAGGCCGGCCGCGTCGACCACGGCAGGGCGGTGGTGCGCCGCTCGATCGTCATCGGCGACCGTCTCGTCACGACGTCCGACGCCGGCGTGAAGGCGTCCTCGCTGGACTCGTGGGCCGAGGACGGCTTCGCAGCCTTCAGCGCCGGACGCTGACCGGATCCTCTCCGTGCTGCGAGAGGAGAGAGAGAGAGAGAGAGCAACAGCAGCACGGAGAGGGGACCGGTCTCGTAAGCGACGCTGGAGGCCCTGCCCCCCGGCAGGACTGCAGCGGCCTGCACAGCTTCGCGCCGCAAGCGGGTCCTCACCATGTCCACCCGGCGAAAGGCGGGTGGCCGCCGACCACCCGCGTGGCGAACCGGTGCCCGCATGGCGGACCGCCCGCGGCGTTTTTTTCTCCACAAGGCCAAAGCGTCCGCTGAGGCGGCGTCCTAGCGTTGCCGCATGGTCGGAGCGACGGACGTCCACGGCTGCTTCGAGGAGCCCCTGCCGGCAGCGTTCGCGGACCTGGACCCCGCGGCGGCCGCCGCGGCGGTCGAGGACTGGGTCGCACACGCCGACGTGACCTTCGGCGACGAGACGAAGCCGTTCAAGCTCGATCCCGTACCGCGCGTGCTGAGCGCCGCCGAGTGGGACCCGCTGGCGGCCGGGCTGGGCCAGCGCGTGCGGGCCCTGGACCGCTTCGTCGCCGACGTCTACGGGCGCCAGCGGATCGTGCGCGACGGCGTGATCCCCGCGACGGCGGTCGCCACCGCGGAGTACTTCGAGCCGCTGATGCAGCAGGCCGTCCACGAGGAGCGGCGCTTCATCACCATCGCCGGGCTGGATTGCGTGCGCGGCCCGGACGGCGCCTTCCGCGTGCTGGAGGACAACGTCCGCACTCCGTCGGGGATCTCCTACACGACGGCGGCGCGGGCCGCCGTCACCAGCCACGTGCCGGCGCCGGAGGGCCTGCAGCCGCTCGACGGCGCGTTCGACGCGCTCGGAGCGGCGCTGCTCGCGGCGGCCCCGGCCGGCGTCGACGAGCCCGTCGTCGCGATCCTCTCCGACGGCCCGTCGAACTCCGCCTTCTGGGACCACCGCACCATCGCGGCGCGGCTCGGGGTGCCGCTCGTGCGCCTCGCCGACCTCCGTCTCAAGGACGGATTCCTCTGCGCGCGCACCGACGACGGCGAGCTGCGCCTGGACGTCGTCTACCGGCGCACCGACGAGGACCGCCTCGGGCACCCGCGCGGCGGGCTGACCCCGGTCGCGCAGCTGCTGCTGGAGCCCTGGTCGCGCGGCAGGCTCGGGCTGGTCAACGCCTTCGGCACCGGGGTGGCCGACGACAAGCTGCTGCACGCCCACGTGGAGCAGATGATCCGCTTCTATCTCGACGAGGAGCCGATGATCGAGAGCGTGCGGACCTACGACCTGATGGAGCCGGGCGTTCTTCACCGCGCGCTCGACCGCCTCGACGAGCTCGTCATCAAGCCGCGCGCCGGCCACGGCGGCGCGGGCGTGGTCATCGGGCCGCGCGCGAGCGAGCAGGAGCGCGGGGCCGCCGCGGACGCCCTGCGCGCGGCGCCGGCGGAGTACGTCATCCAGGAGTACTCGCCGCTGTCGGTGCATCCGACGGTGATCGACGGGCGGCTCGAGCCGCGCCACGTCGACCTGCGGCCGTTCGTCTTCTACGGCGTCGGCGAGCCGTACGCGATGCCGGGCGGGCTCACCCGCGTCGCGCTCGACGAGGGGGAGATGATCGTCAACTCCTCGCGCAACGGCGGCGCCAAGGACACCTGGGTGGTCGCGTAGCCGTGCGGCCGCTGATCGGGGTGACCACCTCCGAGGTCCGGCGCTCGGACAAGCCGACCGACCACGGCGAGCCGCCCCAGCGCGAGATGACACTCGGCCTGTCCTACCTGCGGGCCATCGAGCTCGCCGGCGGCGTGCCCGTCGTCCTGCCCCCGCTCGGCGCCGACGTCATCCCGTCGCTGATCGAGCGCCTCGACGGCGTCTGCCTCTCCGGCGGGCCCGACCTGCATCCGGGCGGATATCAGCATCATCCCCACCCCGAGCTCGGCCCGGTCTGGCCGTGGCTGGACGCGTTCGAGATCGAGCTCGCCCGCGCGGCCGACGCGCGCAAGATGCCGGTCCTGGGGATCTGCCGCGGGGCCCAGGCCCTCAACGTGGTGCGCGGCGGCACGCTGATCCAGCATCTGCCCGACGTGACCGACGGGACGGTCGAGCACCGCCAGACCGCGCCGGCACGGCGCTCCACGCACCAGGTCGTCCTCGAGCCGGGGTCGGCGCTCGCGCGGATCCTGGGTGGCGAGCTCGCGGCCGTGAACTCCTTCCACCACCAGGCGGTGGACACGCTGGGCGACGGGCTGGTCGCGGTCGGCCACGCGCCCGACGGCGTCGTCGAGGCGATCGAGGCGGCCGACCGGTCACACTTCCGCGGCGTGCAGTGGCATGCTGAGACGCTCGTGGACCGTCCCGCCCACCTCGCGCTGTTCACGGGGCTGGTTCAAGCCGCGCACGCACGCGTATGAACGCCGTGCTCCCCGCCTGGGCCCGCTGGAACGAGACCGCAGGCGAGCGCCCGTTCTCCGTGGGCGTCGAGGAGGAGGTCATGCTCATCGACGTCGCCGACTGGAACCTCGCCTCGCGCGTCGACGACGTCCTCGCGGCCGCCAAGGGTACCGAGCTCTGCGCGCACCTCGCCCAGGAGACCCACGGATCGGCCGTCGAGCTGCGCACGGACCCGTACGACGACGTCGCCGGGGCGATCGCGCAGCTCGGGCGGATGCGCGTGGCGCTGCGTGAGGCGCTGGCACCGCTGGGCCTCGTTCCGGCCGCCGCGGGCACGCACCCCTTCGCCACCTGGCACGACGTCCACGTCTCCGCCGGAGAGCGCCAGCAGGAGGTGCTCGGGGCCATGCGCGAGCTCGCCAGGCGCGAGCCGACCTTCGCGCTGCACGTGCACATCGCCATCCCCGACGCCGAGGACGCCGTGCGGGCGATGAACCGCATGCGCGCGCACGTGCCCTTGCTGCTCGCCCTGAGCGCGAACTCGCCGTTCTGGCAGGGCCGCGACAGCGGCCTGGCCTCGGCGCGCACGCCGCTGTTCCAGGCCTTCCCCCGCGCCGGCCTCCCGCGCCAGTTCGCCGACTACGAGGCGCTGGTGGCGTCGACGGACCTGCTGATCCGCTCCGGCGCGATCCGCGAGGCGTCGTTCATCTGGTGGGACGTGCGCCTGCAGCCGCGCTACGGGACGATGGAGGTGCGCGTCATGGACACGCAGACCACGCCCGAGCGCACGGCGGGCCTCGTCGCGCTCGTGCACGCGCTCGCCCGCGCCGAGTGCCAGGGCGACGGCTACGCCTCCCCCGCCCTCGTCGCCTCGCACGAGGCGCTCGACGAGAACCGCTTCCGCGCGCTGCGCGACGGCGTCGACGCGAGCTTCATCGACGCCGACTCCGGCGGGCTGGTCCCGGTGGCCGACGTGCTCGCCTGCGTGCTCGAGAGCTGCGGGCCGGTGCCCGGCGCCGAGGCGCTGCTCGACGATCCCGGCGCCGCCCGTCAGCGGACCGCCGCTCGCGGCTCGCGCGGGCTGATCTCGCTGGTGCAGGACCTGGTAGACCGCTTTTAGCGTGGCGGGCCGCTGATGTGCGGGATTGCCGGTGAGCTGCGGCGCGACGGCGCCGCCGACGTGGACGCGCTGCGCCGCATGCAGGCCACGCTGACCGACCGCGGACCGGACGGCGAGGGACTGTGGGCGCAGGCCGGCGCCGGGCTCGCGCACCGCCGGCTGAGCATCATCGACCTGTCGGTGCGCGGCGCGCAGCCGATGGTCGACCAGGCGCTCGGTCTCGTGGCCGTGTTCAACGGGATCATCTACAACCACCGCGAGCTGCGTGACGAGCTGCGGGCCGCAGGCCACACGTTCGCGTCGCAGGCCGACACGGAGGTGATCCTCAAGGGCTATGCGCAGTGGGGCGAGGACGTCGTGGAGCATCTGCTGGGGATGTTCGCCTTCTGCATCGTCGAGCACGAAAGCGGAAGGGCGTTCCTCGCCCGCGACCGCCTCGGCGTCAAGCCGCTGTACCTCGCCGACGCCGGCGGCGCGCTGCGCTTCGCTTCCACGCTGCCGGCGCTGCTGGCAGGCGGTGGGGTCGACACGTCGCTGGACCCCGTCGCGCTGCATCACTATCTGTCCTTCCACTCCGTGGTGCCGGCGCCGCGGACGCTGCTCGCCGGAGTGCGCAAACTGCCGCCGGCCACCACGCTCACCGTGGAGCCCGACGGGTCGCGGCGCGAGCGCCGCTACTGGCGCGCGTCGTTCGCCCGCGACCCCGCCAAGGCCGACTGGGGCCGCGAGGAGTGGACGGACGCGGTGCGCGAGGCTCTGCGGCTGGCGGTGGCGCGGCGGATGGTCTCCGACGTTCCCGTCGGCGTGCTGCTCTCCGGTGGCCTCGACTCGTCGCTGATCGTCGCCCTGCTGGCCGAGTCAGACCAGCGCGGCCTGGCCACCTTCTCCGTCGGCTTCGGGGACGTCGCCGGGCGCGAGGGCAACGAGTTCGCTTACTCGCGGATGGTCGCCGACCGCTTCGGCACCGCCCACCAGACGTTGGAGGTCACCGAGGACCGGTTGATGACCGCGCTCGACGACGCCATCGGCGCGATGAGCGAGCCCATGGTCTCCCACGACTGCGTGGCCTTCTACCTGCTCGCGCAGGAGGTCGCGCGCCACTGCAAGGTGGTGCAGTCCGGTCAGGGCGCCGACGAGGTCTTCGGCGGCTACTACTGGTATCCGCCGCTGGCCGAACCGGGCGCCGGCGCGCACACCTACCACGCCGCGTTCGTCGACCGCCCGCACGCGGAGATGGCCGAGGTGCTCGTCGAACCCCTTTCCGACGATGTGTCGGGCGCGTTCGTGGAGGAGCACTTCGCCGGCGCGGCCACCGTGGTGGACGGCGCACTGCGCATCGACTCCGAGGTCATGCTCGTCGAGGACCCCGTCAAGCGCGTCGACAACATGACCATGGCCCACGGCCTCGAGGCGCGCACGCCGTTTCTCGACCACGAGCTCGTCGAGCTCGCCGGCCAGTGCCCGCCGGAGCTCAAGCTCGCCGAGGGCGGCAAGGGGATCGTCAAGGCCGCCGCCCGCGGCCTGCTGCCCGACGCCGTGATCGATCGCGAGAAGGGCTTCTTCCCCGTGCCCGCCCTGTCGCACCTGGAAGGTGCGGTCCTCGAGCTGGCGCGGGAGGCGCTCGAACGCTCGGCGATCATCCGGCCGCAGTACGCCGCGAAGCTGCTCGCCGATCCCAACGGACAGCGCACGAAGCTCGACGGCTCGAAGCTCTGGCAGCTCGCGCTGCTCGAGCTCTGGCTGGCTAAGCGGGGTCTTGCCTGAGCCTGGAGTGGCGTGTCCTTTGTGGCGAGCAGGCCGTTCATCCGCGGAATATGCCCCGCCGCTGCGGGTACCGCATCACCTATGAGCGATCACGACGAGAACAAGCCCGCAGACGACCACGAGGACGACGCCGCCAAGGGTGCGAACAACGAGCCCCGCGGCAACCCCGAAGTCGACCAGGACGCCCTGGACAAGGGCGTCGAGCAGCTCGAGCGCATCAAGCCCTACTGAGGGACATGGGTTCAATCTAGATCGGCGAGGCGGCGCGCGAGCGCCAGGTCCGGCGCAAAGACGAGCGTCACCCCGGCTTCACCCGTTCCGATCGCCACCGTGGTGTCGTCGAGCCGGTACGCGTCGCCGGCGCGCTGCGCGCCGATCCCGTCCTCGACGTACGTGGTGAGGGCGTCGACGAACTCCCGGCTGTCCTTCGCGGTGTCCTGGATCCAGCGCATGGCCAGCGCCTGGTCGGAGCCGCGCTCGTAGAGCGCGTAGCGGTCGCCGCCCCAGCCCGCGGCCGCTGCGAACTGGACCCGGCCGCCCAGCGCGAGCAGTTGGCGGGTCTGCCACTCGCCGAAGACGCCCGAGGTGAGCGTCTTCCAGCCCGGACCGGGCGACGGCGCGTCGACCTCGACCGGCTCCTCCGCCTGCAGCCACTTGTCGGGATGCAGGATCTGCTCGGTGGAGGAGGGCGGGCGGTCGCGCAGCGCGACGTCGACGAGCTGCCACGAGCCGCCGGTGCCGTAGAGCTTCTCGACGAACTGCTCTCCCGCAACGTACGGGAAGGTGAGCTGCTCGACGAGGAAGGGCGGCAGGCTGAGCGTCGAGGGCGCGTTGAGGCCGTCCGAGAGGATGCCCGCGAGCCCGGTCTGCGCGTCGAACTGGGTGTCGACGTACTCGTACATGACGTTGGTCGCCGTCCCCTCCACGAGCGCCTTGTAGGCGTAGGCGGGATCGTCGGAGCGCTCGATCTCGGCGAGGTCGAGGCCGACCGCCTGGTCTTCGAGCGCGTGGACGAGCTCGTGGGAGATGATCATCTCGTTGGTCACGCGCGTGCCGGCCGCACCTTCGACGAGCCGCAGGTCTTTCGTACGCGGGTCGTAGTAGCCCGCGACCTGGTCGCCGAAGATCGAGGCGGAGACCTCGCGCAAGTCGGTGCCGGGCGGCAGCAGGCCGAGACGGATGTAGAGCGCCTCGTCGGCGCGCCGGGCCTCGGGCGGATACGCGCGGTCGAGGTCGGCCAGGCCCTCGCGGATCGCCTGCTCCTTGCTCACGGTGACGGGCTCGGGCGCGGTGTCGAAGTTCAGCCCGCGCAGCTTCTCGACCCGCTCGGCGATGACGGCGACCGGGGCGAGCTGCACCGCCGGCACGGACGGCTCCCCGGACCCGGAATCGCTCGCGAACCCGACCGGGATGAGGACCGCGAGCATGACGGCGATGACGACGAACGGCAGGCGCATTGCCTCCAGCGTAGATTTCCGCGCATGTCCGACCGCGCCGCCATCGTCACCGGAGCCTCCCGGGGCATCGGTCTCGCCATCGCCGAGCTGCTCGCAGAGCAGGGCTACGGCCTCACCATCACCGCCCGCAAGCCCGACACGCTCGAGGCCACCGCCTCCGCGCTGCGCGCGAAGGGCCAGGCCGTCGAGGCCGTCGCCGCCAACATGGCCGACGAGGAGGCCATCATCGGCGTCGTCGACGCGCACCGCGAGCGCTTCGGCCGGCTCGACGTGCTGGTCAACAACGCAGGGGTCGGCATCGGCGCGCAGGCACACGAGCACGCCACCAAGCGCATCGACATGCAGCTCGACGTCAACGTGCGCGCGATCGTCCTCTTCTACCGCGAGTGCGCGGAGATGCTCAAGGCCGCCGGCGGCGAGCACGGCAACGCGCTCGTGGTCAACATGGCCTCGATCGCGGGCAAGTCCGGCCAGGCCTGGCTGTCGGTCTACTCGGCCACCAAGTTCGCGGTGGTCGGCTACACGCAGGCGATGAACAAGGAGCTCGGCACCGCCGGCGTGAAGTCCGTCGCCTTCTGCCCGGGCTTCGTGGACACCGACATGACGGAGTTCGTCAAGGAGAGCGTGCCCGCCGAGGAGATGATCCGGCCGGCCGACATCGCCTCCGCGGTCGGCTTCCTGCTCTCCCTGTCGCCCGCGTGCGTGGTGCCGGAGATCGTCTTCCAGCGCCCGAACGAGATCTTGTAGGCGCCTAGGGCGTCAGGCCGTCGACGGTCTCGGCGAGCGCGTCGACGACGTCGCCGGCGACAGGAACGTCCTCGGTGACCTCGGCTACCTGGTCGACGACGCCCGGGGGCTCCTGCGCGGCGGCCTCGGTCGCCGCCGGCGTCGCTGCCGGCGGGGCCTGCGTGGGTGCCGGGGTCCCGGCGGGGTCGTTGCCGTCGCCCGGATCGAAGGTCCCGGCGACGGGTGGCGCCTGCACTCCGGGCGTCGACTCCGGCGGCGGGGTGATCCCCGAGCCGGCCGGCGGCGCTGCCGTGGTGCTCGGCACGCCCGAGGCGGTGCTCGGCGCCGTCTCGGCCTGCCGGACGCGGGCGAGCAGACGGCCGGCGTCGTCGGTCCGGCGTGGCGCGAGCGGGGCGATCGCGGGCAGCTCCGGCCCCCCGATCGCCTGGCTGAGTGAGCCAAGACCTGCCAGCCCGCTGCCACCCAGGCCGACGGCGAGCGCGGCGCCGATGATGGCCACCGGTGCGATGACGGCGGCGGCGGCCGCGCCGTAGCTGCGTCGCCGCCACTGGCTCAGCAGGTCCATGAACCGACGATCCTACGCCCTCCGCCTCTCGATGGGTCACGATTGCGTGCACGAATGCGACGTTTGTCCATCGCCCGCTCGCTGCTGCTCGCGCTCGTCGGGCTCACCGTCACGCTCGCCGCGCTGGCCGCGTTGCAGGTCGCGAGCCTCTACGACGCGCGTCAGGACTATGAGAATGCCCTCGCGCGCAGCTATGCGGGCGAGGCCGCGGCGGCGAGCCTGCTGGCGGCCAGCGTGGTCGAGGAGAGCGTGCTGGGCGCGGGCGCCAGCGGCGGCGCGGCGAGGCGGCAGGCCGCAGCCGCCTTCGACCAGGCCGCAGCCGCCGCACGCGAGGCGGCCGGCGACGACGCCCGCAGCCGCGCGCTGTTGGCCCGGGCCGTCACTGCGCAGGCCCGCCTGCGCGACGCCGGCACGCCCCCTGATGAGGGCCGGGCCGGGCTGGCCGACCTCGCCCGCCGGCAGGCGGCGGTGCGCGCCGACGCGCAGGACGAGGCGTCCTCGCGGTCCCGGCGCAGCGTGCTCTTCGCGGCGCTCGCGGGGGTGCTCGCGCTCGGCGGTGCGCTCGCGCTGGTGTCGTTCCTGGTCGCCGGCCTGCGGCGCCCCCTGAGCACGCTCATCGACGCGACCCGGCGCCTCGCAGCCGGCGACCTCAGCGCGCGCGTCGAACCCGACGGCCCCGCCGAGCTGCGCGAGCTGTCGTCGTCGTTCAACGCGATGGCCGTCGACATCGAGACGGCGCGCGAGCGGGTAGAGGCGGGCCGGCAGCGGCTCGCCGCCGTGATCGAGAGCCTCGGAGACGCTCTGATCATCTGCGACGGATACGGACGCGTGGTGCAGGTCAACCCCCGCGCCGGGGTCCTCGTGCCCCGTCTGGTCCCGGGCACGAGCATTGTGACCGACCCCAGCCCGCTGCCGGGCCTCGAGGAGGCCTTGGACGCCGAGGTCGAAGTCGACGACGACGGACGCACCCTCGCGGTCAGCGCCGCGCGGATGGGCGCGGAGCTGCGCGACGGCGTCGTCTTCACCGTCCGCGACACCACGGAGCGGGTCCGCCTGGAGCGAGCCAAGAGCGAGTTCGTCGCCACCGCGTCGCACGAGCTGCGCTCGCCGCTGACCTCGATCAAGGGGTTCGTGGAGCTGCTCTCGTCGACCGAGCTGGCCCCACGCCAGAAGGACTTCGTCGACATCATCCTGCTCTCCACCAACCGGCTCGTCGACCTCGTCAACGACCTGCTCGACGTGGCGCGCTTGGAAGCCGGCCAGCTCGAGATCCAGCGCCGGCCGATCTCCGTGGCGGAAGCGGTGCGCGAGGTCGCCGCGCTGATGGGCCCGCGCTTCGACGGGCGCCGCCAGACCCTCGAGGTCGACATCGCCCCGGCCCTGCCCGTCGCGCTCGCCGATCCCGGCCGCGTGCGCCAGATCGTCACCAACCTGCTCACCAACGCCCACGTGTACACCGCCGACGGCGGGTGCATCACGGTGCGCGTCGGCGCGACGGGTGACGAGGTACTGCTGTCGGTGTCCGACCAGGGTCGCGGGATGAGCACGGAGCAGATGGACCGCGCCTTCGACCGCTTCTTCCGCGCCGACGGCAGCCGCGGCACGGGGACCGGCCTCGGCCTCTCGATCGTCCACTCGCTCGTCGAGCTGCACGAGGGATCGGTGACCATCGACTCCGAGCTCGAGCGCGGGACGACGGTCACCGTCCGCCTGCCGCGCGCGCGGTCGGTGACCGATTTCGAGGCGCCGCGCGAGGCGCTGCGCGGCCGGCGCGTGCTCGTCGTCGAGGATGATCCCGACACGGCACGGCTGATCGCGACGCAGCTCGAGCCCCATGAGGTCGAGGTGCTCATCGCCGCCGACGGGCGCGAGGCGCTGGCGTTGCTCGGCCGCGAGCCCTTCGACGCCGTCACGCTCGACGTCCTGCTCGGAGAGGACGAGCTCGACGGCTTCGCGGTGCTCCGCGAGATCCGTACGAGGACGGCGCTCGCCGGACTGCCGGTGATCGTCGTGTCCGCCCTCGCCGGCCAGGAGGCGCTCGCAGCGGAGTGGTCGGTGTCCAAGCCCATCGACGGCGACGAGCTCACGGACGCCATCGGCTCCGCGATCCGCGCAGCGCGTGCTCGCGTGCTCGTGGTCGGACGCGCGGCACTGCGCGACACGGTCGGGCAGCTGCTCGGGCGTCGCGGCATCGACTTCGCCTGGGCGACGTCGGGGGCCGAGGCGGTGCGGCTGTGCGAGGAGACGTACTTCGAGGTCGCGCTCGTGGACGCCGGCATGCGCGCTCCGCAGGCCGCCCTGGCCCAGCTCGACCTGCGCGGGCGGCGCCTGCGGCGCTCGGTGGTCGTCTTCTCCGCAGACGGCGAGAACGGCGACGACGGTCACAACGGCGGCGAGGTGCGCCTGGATCCGATGCCGGTTCCGATCGAGGACGCGACGCTCGCGGTGGTCGAAGCGTTGCGGGGCTCGGCCGCGATCGGCTCCGACCGTTAGTCTCCGCACCTCGGTGCTCGAGAACGCGGGGGTCGATGATCTACGAGCCGCTCTTGCGCAGCGCGAAGAGGAGGCTGCCGCGCGGGAATCGCAGCTCGCTCGCTATGCCGCGGACCTGCGCGAGACCTTCAAGCGCGAGCGCGACCGCGCGCAGCAGCTCAAGCGCTCCTACCGGGCGACCGTGCGCGCGCTCGCCAACGCGGTCGAGGCGCGCGACGCCTACACCGGCCGTCACGCCGAGCGCGTCGCGGCATACGGATTGGCGATCGCCCGCGCCGCCGGCCTGGACCCCGTCGACTTCCCGGAGATGGAGTTCGGCTTCCTCCTGCACGACGTGGGCAAGGTCGCGGTGCCCGACGCGATCCTCTTCAAGCCGGCGGCGCTGTTGCCCGCGGAGCTGGCGATCATGCGCACGCACCCAGTGGTGGGCTGGGAGATCCTGCGTGAGATCGACTTCCTGGGGCCCGCGAAGCTCGTCGTGCGCCACCACCACGAGCGCTGGGACGGCGACGGCTACCCCGACGGCCTGCGCGGCGACGGCATCCCGCTGCTGGCGCGCGTCTTCGCCGTCGCGGACACGCTGGACGCGATGACCACCGACCGTCCGTACCGGCCCGCGACGGACTTCGCCTCTGCGCGCGCCGAGATCGAGCGCGAGAGCGGGACGCAGTTCGACCCTGACGTCGTGAAGACGTTCTGCGCGATGCCGGCCCAGAAGTTCTCCGACCTGCGCGAGGAAACCGGATGAGCCGCACGATCCTGGTCGTCGACGACGACCCGTTGATCCGCAAGCTGATCGCCACCACACTCGAGGACGTCGCCGGCTACGACGTCGTCGAGGCCCAGGACGGCGTCGAGGCGCTCGCCCGCGCCAACGCCGACGAGCCCGGCATCGTCTTCATGGACATCGACATGCCGCGCATGGACGGCATCACCGCGTGCAGGCTTCTGCGGGCTGAGCCCGGAACCGCCAAGGCGACGATCATCATGCTCACCGCCGCCACCACGGACACGGCGGAGCACTTGTCGACGGAGGCCGGCGCGGACCTGTTTCTCAGCAAGCCCTTCTCGCCGCTGCAGGTCCTCCAGCTCGTCGACGAGATCGGCGCTCGGACTACTGAGTGAGCGCGGGGGCCCGCCCGGCGGGCCATTCCGTGTGGAGCGACGTCCCGCCGGGATCCCCTAGGGCGAGCACGTGCTGGTCGAGGCGCGCGAGGGCGCGCTCGGCGTCGGCGTTGGCGCGGCGAGGGCGCAGGCCGCGGACCCGGCCCGGCGTGAGGCGCGCGGCGGTGATCTGCTCGGGCGCGGGCGGGCTGCGGCGGGCCTTGCGGCGCGCCGTGAGGTCCTTGTGCGCCGCGATAGCGGCACCGAGATCGGTGAGCTCGTTGTCTTGGCCGAGCGAGCTCGTAAGCAAGCGCTCGAGCACCGCGAGCTCGCGCCGACTGGCGTTGCGCACACGGCGCGTGTCGGCGAAGCGGTCCCAGCTGCGGGCGAAGGCCAGCAGCGTGGTGCGGCCGCCGTTGCGGTGCGCGGCGAGCATCGGGCAGATGCCACCTTTGTCGTCGGTGTAGGCGCCGACGATGATCGGGTTGGCGCGGATGCCGTCGAGCATCGCGGTGCGCGTCTGCATCGGCAAGCCGTCGATGGCCCGCTCGAGCTCGTTGATATGGTCGCGCCGCATTCGGTCCGGGACGGTAGGCGCCCGGCTCGCCGACCGCAAGCTTTTCCCTCCTGCTGAAAGCGATGTTGCAAACCATGAGGCTCGGCGTCAACGTCGGATATTGGGGCCTCGGCGCGCCGCCGGAGGAGAACCTCGCGCTCGTGCAGGAGGCTGAGCGGCTCGGCTTCGCGTCGGCCTGGGTGGCCGAGGCGTACGGATCCGACGCTGCCACCGTGCTCGGCTGGCTGGCCTCGCAGACCTCGACGATCGGGCTCGGGTCGGCCATCTTCCAGATCCCCGCGCGGTCGGCTGGCATGACGGCGATGACCACGGCGACGCTCGACCACCTCTCGGGCGGGCGGATGCTGCTCGGGCTGGGCACGAGCGGCCCGCAGGTCTCCGAGGGCTGGCACGGTGTGCGCTTCGCCCAGCAGCTGCAGCGCACGCGCGAGTACGTCGAGGTCGTGCGGGCAATGCTGCGCCGCGAGCGGATCTCCTACGCCGGTGAGACGCTGCAGCTGCCGCTCCCCGACGGTCCCGGCAAGGCGCTCAAGCTGATGATCGGCACCGTCCAGGACCAGGTCCCGATCTACATCGCCGCGATCGGACCCAAGAACACGGAGCTGACCGCGGAGATCGCCGATGGCTGGCTGCCGATCCTCGTCTCGCCCGAGCACATGTCGGAGTTCCGCCCCGCACTCGAGGCGGGCTGGGCGCGCGGCGGGCGCTCGGCGGACGGCTTCGACATCGCGCCCACCGTGCAGGTGCGCATCGACGACGACGTCGAGGCCGCCCACGACCTGATGCGCCATTTCATCGCCCTCTACGTCGGGGGCATGGGGTCGCGCAAGCAGAACTTCTACAACGCGCTCGTGACGTCCTACGGGTTCGGCGACGTCGCGCGCGAGGTCCAGGACCTCTACCTCGACGGCAAGAAGGACGAGGCCGCCGCGGCGCTTGGAGGCGAGCTCATCGACGCGGTGACCCTGTGCGGGCCGGCGGATCGCATCCGCGACCGGCTGGCCGTCTACCGCGACGCGGGCGTCGGCACCCTGATCGTCTCCCCCATGGCCTTCACGCTCGACGAACGCGTGTCGCAGCTGCGTCAGCTTGCCGAACTGAACTCCTAGATGGTTGATTCCAAATCCTCCGTGGTCGTGCTTTCCCGTCAGGTGGATGCCAGGCGCCGACCGGATCCGAAGGGAATACGGACGTATTCACGAGGATTCGGGTGGCGATCTGGCGCCGCATGGCGGGCAAGCACGCGCCACCCGAATTTGGAATCAACCATCTAGCGGTGCGGATCCTCCTCGGGGCGTTCGGGGACGCCGGCCACGCCTTCCCGATGCTCGCGCTCGGGCGGGTGCTCGTCGCGCGCGGGCATGAGGTCTGCTTCGAGACGTGGCGCAAGTGGCAGCTCGACGTGGAGGCGGCCGGCATGACCTTCGCCGCCGCGCCGGAGTATCAGGTGTTTCCCACCGAGGCACAGCCGCTGCGCCCCTACGAGGCGGCGGTGCGCGCGACCGAGGAGACCGCGGGGCTGGTGGACGCCTTCCGGGCCGACGTCGGCGTGGCGGACATCCTCACGCTGGCGCCGGCGCTCGCCTGCGAGCGGGCCGGCGTGCCGGTCGCCACACTGATCCCGCACGTGTGCCCGCTGCCGGCGCCCGGGCTGCCGCCCTACGCCCTGGGCGCGCGGATGCCGCGCGGGCGGCTCGGCGCCCGGCTGTGGGGGTTCAGCGACCGGGCGGTGCGGCGCGGGCTCGAACACGGCCGGGCCGACTACAACGACGCCCGGCGCCGACTCGGACTGCCACCGCGCTCCGAGCTGCACACCGGGTTGTCGCGGTCACTGACCCTGGTGGGCACCATGCCGGCGCTCGAGTACCCGCGCGAGTGGCCGGCGTGGCTGCACGTCGTCGGCCCGCTGTTCTGGGAACCGCCCGGGGAACGCGTTGACCCGCCGGCCGGTGAGGGACCGGTGGTGTTGATCGCGCCGTCGACCGCCCACGACGCCGAGCACCAGCTGCTGCGTACCGCGCTCGACGGCCTCGCCGGTGAGGACGTCCGCGTGATCGGCACCTTCAACGGCCGCGAGCCCCCGTGGCTGGCGGGCTACCAGGTGCCCGCGAACGCCGTCCTCGTCCCGTGGCTCTCCTACGCGCAGACGATGCCCGCCTGCGACGTCGCGATCGTCCACGGCGGGCACGGGACGCTCGCGCGCGCGCTGGCCTCGGGCTGTGTCCCCGTGGTCTCCCCCGCCGCCGGGGACATGTTCGAGAACGCCGCCCGTGTGGCGTGGGCCGGGCTCGGCGTCCGCCTGCCCAAGCGGCTGCTCGGCCCGCGCACCGTGCGCCTCGCCGTCCGGGCCGCGCTCGCCGACCCGGCCCTTCGCCGCCGCGTCACGTCGCTCCACACCACCGACGATGCCGCCGTCCGCGCCGCCGAGCTCGTCGAAGCCTGGGCCGTCCGAGAGGCGAACTAGTGTTCCCCCAGTGGACGGGAGGTGGTTGACCGAGCAACTCGACGCAGGCCTGTCGCTCGATGCGATCGCAGCGCGCGCCGGACGAAGCCCGTCCACCGTCAGCTACTGGCTCGCCAAGCACGGATTACGAGCCAACGGCGCCGACCGCTATGGACCGGCGGAGCCGATCGATCCCGACCTGCTCTCCGTACTGGTGGCGGAAGGCCTCTCCGTCCCAGAGATCGCCAACCGCACTGGGCGCTCCCCGGGGGTCGTGCGCCGCGAGCTCGGGCGCGAGCGCCTTCGGACGCGCGCCGCCGCAAACCGCCGCCTCGCCGTGAAGGCCACGCACGCCGGTCTGCGCGACGTGGAGTTGGTGTGCCGGCACCATGGCCCCACCCCACACGTGCTCGAGCGCAGCGGGCGGTACCGATGCACGCGGTGTCGCAGCGCGCGCGTCGCCGAGCACCGGCGCCGAGTCAAGCGCAAGCTGATCGCGGAGGCGGGCGGGCGCTGCGTCCTGTGCGGGTATTCGCGCTGCGAGGCCGCTCTGCAGTTCCACCATCTCGATCCGAGCCAGAAGGCGTTCCACCTCTCCCTGCGCGGCGTCACGCGGTCATGGAACGCGACGCGCGCAGAGGCGGCGAAGTGCATCCTCCTCTGTGCAACCTGCCACGCGGAAGTCGGAGTCGGGTTGCCTCACTCCCCTCCGAGCTTACTGTTACTAAAACTCCCCGGGGAGGACTCGAACCTCCAAACCTTGATTAACAGTCAAGTGTGTTGCCATTACACCACCGGGGAATACATGACAGATCAGGGCCTCGGGAGACGGCGAACGCGATTAGTGTAGGCGCTCGACCTGCTCAGTGGGTCAGGCGGCGGAGCTCGGTGAGGACCGTCTGGCGCTCGGCGGCGAGCTCGGACAGCGGGGTCTGGGCGGCGCGGGCAGAGGCGATCGAGCGGTCGAGGCGAGCGCGCTCGAGCACCAGTGCGGTCCAGTCGAGCTTGGAGGGCTCGGCTTCCTCGAGCGCATGAGCACGGAGGACCAGCTCGGCGATGAGTGCCAGCAGTGGCGCATCGTCGCCGGGGAGCCCCGCGGTCGGCGAGTCGAGATGATCGCGGAGGTGAACGGCCGCGCGGCGGACGACTGCCGAGGCGAACATGGCGTCGGGTTCGAGCTCGGCGAGGCGGGCTGCTCCGGCGCAAGGAAGCGCCAGGCAGAGGGCGAGGAACTCGCGCTCGGCGTCCTCGCGGTGATCTGTGGCGCGGCGCTGGTCCAGCGGCCGGGCGCCGTTGCGTCCGGGCCCGGCGGGCGCCGCACCGGAGAACGCGGCGGTCACGAGGGCCTCGGACATCCTCAGGCGGCCGGCGACCAGCTGGACGAGTTCCTCACGCAGCAGACCCGCGGGGACGCGGACGATCACCGGCTTGATCTGGTCAAGGACGCGGTCGCGGCCCTCGCCGGAAGACAGGTCGCCCCGCGTCAGGGCGAGCTCGACCTGCCAGCGCGCGAGCGGGACGGCGTCGGCCAGCAGCCCGGCCGCACCGGCGGCGTCGGCGGCCGCGAGGTCCGCCGGGTCAAACCCTGGCGGCAGCGCGGCGACCCGGACCTCGGGAGCCGAGCTGCCCAGCGCGCGCAGCGTCGCGGCGGCGCGCAGCGTCGCGTCCTGGCCCGCGGTATCGGCGTCGAGGCACAGCGTGACCGACGGGGCGAGCTTGGCCAGCTCTGCGGCCTGCCCGTCCGTGAGCGCCGTGCCCATCTGCCCGACGGCGTGGCGCACGCCGGCCTGGTGCAGCGCGATCACGTCCGTGTAGCCCTCGACGAGCACGACGGCTCCCGCCTTCGCCGCCGGGGAGCGGGCGACGTGCGTCCCGTAGACCTGGCGGCCTTTGGAGAAGACCTCGCCTTCGGCGGAGTTCAGGTACTTCGGCTGGTCGCCCTCGGCCAGCGCGCGCGCCCCGAAGCCCAGCACGCGCCCGCGGGAGTCCGCCCACGGGAACATGAGCCGTCCGCGGAAACGGTCCACCAGGCCGCTGCGCCCACGCGCTCGCGAGGCCAGCCCGGAGGCGAGCAGCTCGCTCTCGCTGAACCCCGCCGGCTGGGAGGCGACGGTCACGCGGTCCCAGCTCGCAGGCGAGTACCCGACGCGGAACTCGCGCAGGGTCGGCTCGAGCAGGCCGCGGCCCGCCAGGTAATCGCGCGCGCCCGCGGCGTCGGGCGCCTCCCACAGCATCCGCACGTAGAAAGCGGCGGTGCGCTCGAGCAGCGCGAGCAGCCGGTCCCGGCGGGCACGCTTCTCCGCCGCGCGCGGATCCTCCTCGGAACGCTCGAGCTCGACGGCGTAGCGGTCGGCCAGCAGCTCCAGCGCTTCGCCGAAGCCGATCGACTCCGTCTCCATGACGAAGGTGAACAGGTCGCCGCCCACGCCGCAGCCGAAGCAGTGGTAGAGCTTCTCCACGGGGTCGATGCCAAAGGACGGCGAGCGCTCGTCATGAAACGGGCACAGGCCGACGAGCCGGTTGACGCCCGCCCGGCGCAGCTCGGTGCGCTGGCCGACGAGGTCGGCGAAGTCGACCGCTTCGCGGACCTTGTCGCGCGAGTCGTCGGAATACCTCGGCACTAGATGGTTGATTCCAAATTCGGGTGGCGCGTGCTCGCGCGCCAGGCGGCGCCGGATCGCCACCCGAATCCTCGTGAATACGTCCGTATTCCCTTCGGATCCGGTCGGCGCCCGGCATCCACCTGACGCGCAAGCACGACCACGGAGTATTCGAAATCAACCATCTAGGACGCGAACCCCTGCGGCACCGCCCGGTCCGTCCACGCGCGGGTGGCGAAGCGGTCGGTCATGCCGGCGATGTAGTCCGTCACCCGCTCGGCGAGCGTCGCGTCGTCCGTGGCAGGGGGCAGCTCGGACGGGTGCTCGGCGTACCAGTCGTGCAGGCCGCGCAGGACGCGCTCGATGCGGGCGTGCTCCTGGCGGGCCGCGTCGCCCATGTAGACGCGCTGGAACATGAACGCGCGCAGCTTGAGCATCGCGGCGCCGACCGCGTCGCCCTGCACGATGTCCCCCGCGACCTCTGAGTGCTCCACGAGGTCGTGCACCAGCGTGTCTATGCGCCGCGACCCGGTTTCCCCCAGCACGGCGATCTCGCGCTCGGGCAGGTCGCGGAGCTCGATGACGCCGGCGCGCAGCGCGTCGTCGATGTCGTGGTTGATGTAAGCGATCCGGTCCACGAGCCGCACGATCTTCCCCTCGAGCGTGGCCGGCTCCCCGGCGCCCGAGGAGTGGCGCAGGATCCCGTCGCGGACGGGGTCGGTCAGGTTCAGCTTCTCCAGCCGCTCCACCACCCGCAGGGACTGCTCGTTGTGGCGGAAGCCGCGGCCGAAACGCTCCCGGCCCGCGCGGTCGAGGACGTCCTCGCCGATGTGCCCGAAGGGCGGATGGCCGAGGTCGTGGCCGAGACCGATCGCCTCGACGAGGTCCTCGTTGAGGCGCAGCGCGCGCGCGACCGTGCGCGAGACCTGCGTCGCCTCCAGCGTGTGGGTCAGGCGTGTGCGGTAGTGGTCGCCTTCGGGCGCCACGAACACCTGGGTCTTATGCATGAGCCGCCGGAACGCCTTGGAGTGCACGATCCGGTCGCGGTCGCGTTGGAAGGGGGTGCGCAGCGTGCACTCCTCCTCGGGCACCGCTCGCACGACGGGGTAGGAGGGCGTCGCGTCCATTGCCTTCCCCAGTGTCGCATCGCCGCGCGGTCGCCTGACCACGACGACGCACTTTCGTCACTTATCCGCGGCGTGGCGCAGGGCGGCCTGGGCGGCGGCGACCCGGGCGATCGGGATGCGAAACGGCGAGCAGGACACGTAGTCCAGGCCGGCCATGTGGAAGAAGTCGATCGATTCGGGGTCGCCGCCGTGCTCGCCGCAGATGCCGAGCTTGAGGCCCGGGCGCGCCTCGCGCCCCACCCAGGCGGCCAGCCGGACGAGCCAGCCGACGCCCGGCTTGTCGATCGTCTCGAATGGCGAGCGGTCGATCCAGCCGCGCTCCATGTAGTACGGCACGAACTTCGACTCGACGTCGTCGCGTGAGAAGCCGAGCGCCGTCTGGGTCAGGTCGTTGGTGCCGAAGGAGAAGAACTCAGCGTGCTCGGCGAGCAGGTTGGCGACGAAGCACGCACGCGGCAGCTCGATCATGGTCCCGACGGCGAAGTCCTCGCCGGCTTTCAGACCGTGACGCTCGGCCACGCCGTCGATCAGCCTGCGCACCTCGATCAGCTCCTGCTCGTAGTCGACGAGCGGGACCATGATCTCCAGGGAGACGGCGTCGCTCGCCTCGGTGCGCGCTTGGAGCAGCGCGTCGACCTGCATCTCGTAGATCTCGGGATAGAGGATGCCCAGGCGACAGCCGCGCGTCCCGAGCATCGGATTCTCCTCGTGTATCTCCTCGACCCGCTTGAAGAGCGTGCGCAGCTCGGCGAGATCGTCCTCGAGGTCCTCGAGGTCGTCGGTGACCTCGATCCGCGCCACGTCCAGGCGCTCCTCGAGGTGCCCGACGTCCGCCGCGAGGTCGGCCATGTCGGGCAGGAACTCGTGCAGCGGCGGATCGAGCAGCCGCACGGTCACCGGCCGCTCCCCCATCGCCGCGAACAGCTCGGCGAACACCTCGCGCTGCAGCGGCAGCAGCACCTCGAGGCGCTCGCGGCGCTCATCGGCGTCCGCGGCCATGATCATCCCCGCCATCTTGGGCTTGTGCTCGTCGGTGAGCAGCGTGTGCTCGGTCCGGCACAGCCCGATGCCCTCCGCGCCGAGCTCGACCGCCGCCCGCGCGTCCTCCCCCACGTCGGCGTTGGCGCGCACGCCCAGGCGCCGGCGCTCGTCGCACCAGGTCAGGACGCGGGCGAAGTGCTCGCCCAGCTCCGGTTCGACCAGGGGGACGTCGTCGAGGGTGACGATGCCCGTGCTGCCGTCGATGGCGATCTGGTCACCCGCGCGCACAGTCTTCCCGCCTAGAGAGAACTCCCCGCGCTCGAGGTCGATCGTCATCTTCGACACGCCGATGACGCACGGCCAGCCCTTGCCGCGCGCGACGAGCGCGGCGTGGGAGCCGTGGCCGCCCTCGCGGGTGAGGATGCCTGCCGCCGCGGCCATCCCGGCGTAGTCAACGGGCCGCGTCTTTGGGCGCACGAGGATGACGGGCTCGTCCGCTGCCACCGCGTCGGCGGCGGAGAAGACCACGGCGCCCTTCGCCGCGCCGGGCGACGCGCCGACGCCCCGCCCGAGCTCGGCGACCTTGTGCGACGGGTCGAACTGCTCGTGCAGCAGCGGCTCGAGGTCGCCGGCCTTGAAGGTCAGCAGCGCCGCGTCGACGTCGAGCAGCCCCTCGTCGACGGCGTCGCAGGCGAAGCGAACCGACGCCGCCGGCGGGCGCTTGGCGTCGCGGGTCTGCAGGAAGAAGAGGTTGCCGTCCTCGACGGTGAACTCGACGTCCTGCATGTTGAGGTAGTGGCGCTCGAGCACGCGCACCTGCTCGACGAGCTGGGCGTGCGCCTCGGGCAGGACGTCGGCCATCTCGGCGATGTCGAGGGTGGAGAAGTTGCCCGAGACCACGTCCTCGCCCTGCGCGTCGACCAGGAAGTCGCCCGAAAGCCCGGGTGCGCCGGTGGCGAAGTCGCGGCTGAAGGCGACGCCCGAACCCGACGTCTCCCCCTTGTTGCCGAACACCATCTGCTGGACGTTGACGGCGGTGCCCCACTCGTCGGGAATGGCCTCGGCGCGGCGGTAGGCGACGGCGCGCTCGCCCTGCCAGGAGTCGAAGACCGCACGGATGGCCTGGCGCAGCTGCTCGGCGGGATCCTGGGGGAAGTCCTCGCCCGTCGCGTCGCGGAAGACCTCTTTGTGGCGGTCGACGAGCGCGCGGAGGTCGTCGGCGTCGCGGCCGTCGACCTCGTCGAAGTCGTCCTCGTCGATCCCCCGCACGACCGATCCGAACATCTGCACGAAGCGCCGGTAGGAGTCCCAGGCGAAGCGCGGGTTGTCCGTCGCCCGCGCGAGCCCCTCCACGGACAGGTCGTTGAGCCCGAGGTTGAGGACCGTGTCGAGCATGCCCGGCATGGATTCGCGGGCGCCGGAGCGCACGGAGACCAGCAGGGGGTCGCCGGCGTCGCCGAGCGTCTTGCCTGCGGACTCCTGCAGGCGGGCGAGCGCCTCGCCGACCTGCTCCTGCATGCCGTCGGGCTCGGCGCCGTCGCGCATGTAGGACACGCACGCCTCGGTGGTGATCGTGAACCCGGCAGGCACCCGGTCGGGGCCGAGGACGCGCGTCATCTCGGCGACGTTGGCGCCCTTGCCGCCGAGGAGGTCGCGCATCTCGCGGCCGCCCTCGGCAAAGTCGTACACCCACTGCGTCACCGCCCGAACCTACCGCGAGGCGAGCTCTCCCAACCGCACACCTGCGTGGTGCTCGGCGGTCTCGCGCACGGCACGGTCGGCCTGGCGCAGCGCGGACGCCACGGCAGGTGGGGTCTGGGCAAGCGGCCTGCCCAGGGCCTCGACCAGGAAATGGTGGCCGGCGGCGTCCAGGCGGAACGAGCCCGCCTCGCACGCCGGGCACACCACGCCGCCTGCCGCCCCGCTGAAGCCGGCCAGATGCTCGGCCTCCCCGCAGCTTGCACACGCGCTCAGCTGCGGTGCCAACCCCGCGGCCAGCAGGAGCTTGAGGCGGAAGGCGATCCCGTTGGCGGGGGTCGCGAGCGACGGGTCCGCGTCGAGCAGAGCGAGCTCGTTGCCGAGCAGGTGGAAGACCTCGGGGTGCGGGTCCTCGGTTGCGAACAGGCGCCCGACGGCGTCGCAGGCGCGGGCGGCGACGTCAAGCGTGGCGGCGTGCTCGCGCAGCCGCGGGTGCCCGGCCACGGTGCTGGCGCTGGTCACGGTGAACAGGTCGGACCTACCTTGGTGGAAGACGCCCTCGATGCGGAAGAACGGCTCCAGGCGCCCGCCGAAGCGCGACTTGGCCTTGCGCACCCCCTTGGCGATCGCGCTCATCCGGCCGCGCGTCGGCGTGTAGAGGTGCAGGATGCGGTCGGCCTCGCCGTAACGGATCGACCGCAGCACGATGGCCTCCGATTTCAGGCTCGCGCCCATGGCGGGTCACCCCTTGTGGCCATCCAGGCCACAAATCGGAACGGCCCCATCCGGGGGCCGTAAAATTGTGAAGTAATGAGCCGAGTCGTCATATACACCGCTGAGCCGTGCGGGTTCTGCCGCACGGCCAAGTCACTCCTGACCGCCCGCAAGATCCCGTTCGAGGAGATCAATCTGACGAAGGACTCGGACGGTCGAGCGAAGCTCGCCGCCGAGACCGGCCTGATGACCTTCCCCCAGATCGTCATCGACGGGCAGAACATCGGCGGCTTTCAGGAGCTCGCCGCGCGCGACCGCGCCGGCGCCCTGAAGGATCTCGCCGCGGCCTGATACGGCTGACATACCGGGCCCCAGTCGGCGCCATCCGGCTCGGCGGGACCGAGGCGATCAACGAGCTCGAGCGTGCCTTTGCAGCCCCCAGCGCGATCGAGCAGGGACACGGTTGTACGAAAACGACAAGAAGTTGTACGCTTCATGGTGTGGCAACCATCAATGTCAGCGCCGCGCGCAACAATCTCCCCGACGCAGTCGAGCGCGCGCGCACCGAGCCGGTCTTCCTCGAGCGCTACGGACGTCCCGCGGCGGTGCTGATCAGCCCGGAGCGCTACGCGCGCATGATGGCTGCGCTGGAGGATGCGGAGGACGTCGCGGCGTTCGATGCCGCGATGACCGAGGAGGGGCCGAACATTCCCTGGGAGCAGGCCAAGGCCGACCTCGGCTGGGATTGAGCCGATATCGGATCGAGCTTCGCCCGGCTGCGGTTCGAGCGCTGCGCAAGCTTGATCCGCAGGCCCACCACCGCGTCCAAGCGGCGATCGCGCTCCTGGCGGACGATCCGCGTCCACCGGCGGCGCGCGCACTGCGTGGCCGGCCGGGCCTGCGCGTACGGGTTGGGGACTACCGCATCATCTACACGGTTGCCGACGACGTGCTGCTGGTCGTCGTCGTCACGCTTGGCCACCGGCGGGACGTCTACGACCGTTGAGCCGGCCTCCCACTCAGGCCATCGGACGGCGACTATCAGGGCTCGATCGGAGCGATCACCACGCGGCCCGGTCGTCGACGCTCTGGCCCGGGTGCGTGGCGATCTCCCAGCGACGGGTTGGTGCTGTCGATCAACGCAGCCTCAGGCAGCCCGGGCGGCGTCCTCGATGGCACCGCCAGCGCCGATCTCGGCGACGTCGCCGAAAAGGGTTCCGGCCTGCCATCCCTCGCCGTCCGTGGCGGTGGGCGAGAACGAATCCGCCTCGGGGAAGGCAGTCGCCGCTGCTCGCTCGGCAGCGGCGTCGCTCTCGGCGAGGAGGGGCACCAGGGCGGTGCGCGTATCGCCACCGGCGGCCGTGACAGTCGCTGCGACGGTGTCGCGCAGGCGCCCGCCGATGCGGGTGGCGAAGGCCACCAGGAACGAGCGCCGGAACCGGGTGGTGCGGCTGCGCCCGTACCGGTCGTGCTTCGAGCCCTCCCGTCTCAACGCCACGGTGGCCTGGACGAGGAGTGACGTGAACAGTTCCTCGACCCCATCGAGCTCTTCGGTGCAGCCGAACGCGGTGGTGAATCCGAGGCCTTTGGACCAGACCGCCCGGCAGCCGTTCGCGCCCGCGATCTGGTCGAGCAGCGCAGCCTTGGCATCGGCGTACGGGTCGTCGACAGCGATGCGCCGTCCCACCGGGGTCGAACAAGACGCCGGGACGTCGGCCTCGAGCAGCGCCCGGTCGATGCGGTAGCGGGTCATCAGCTCCTGAGCTTTGGCCGTGAGCGCTTCCGCCTCGGCATCGAAGGTGGTCGACTCGGCCTTGGCCAGCAGTGCCCGGACCTTGCTCAGCAGCGAAGGTGGCAAGGTGGCGGCATCGACGCGCCCGCCGCTGCGCCAGCGCGACGGCGGGTCCACAAGCTGTGGCAGGCGTGGCAGCGACGTCAGGAGCGCCATCAGGCGCACCGCCGCACTCAGGGCCTCGGGCCACTCGCCGCCGAGCTGTCGAAGGTAGGCGGTACCCGGTGACCAGTCGCGCCGGGCCTCGATCTGCTCGAGCTGAGCCATCCACGCCGGCGCCGCCCGCCGGCCAAGATCCTCGTAGGTGCCCGCCTGGGACGCGATCACCCAGCGGGCAAGGCAGCCCTCGGTCCGCCCAAGTCGACGGGCGACGAGATGGTCGATGTCGGCCGGCTGCCACCCGCCCTCCCACAGCGCGCCGACCTGCGTCTCGACGCATTCGAGCAGCTCCCGGGAGACCCGGGCCGGCGCCTCGGCGGCGAGCACCGAAACGGCCCGGGCGGCAAGCGCGGCGTCACCTGACTGCTCTGCCCGCACGGCGACGATGAACCGGTCACCGGGCGTGAACCACGAATCCCCGGACGCTGTCGGCCCGCCGCCCGAACCGGACCACCACGGGTTGTCGCGAGCGCCCGGAGGGCGCGACGAACCATTCGCTCGCTTGCGCTTGCGAACCTTCGCGGCCCGTCGTTCGCGGTTCGCCTTGCCCATGGCCGGTTTATAGCTCAGCCGCGGGACGGCATCGCGGATGGGGACGAACCCTCGGCGCTCGTTTCGCACCGAGCGCCGAGATCAGGTGTCGTTGGCGGTGAGCTGGCCGGTCGCGCGCGCGGCGGAGTTGAGGGTGTTGTCCCACGTTGCCAGCAGGATGTCATCGCCCTCGAGGTGCAGGGCGCATGCGAGGTGGACAGCGTCGTTGCCGCGCAGGGCGTGTTCGGTGGCGAGGTCGCCGGCTTGGCGGGCGAGTGGCTCGTCGATCGCGATGATGCGCAGCTCGGAGCAGAGATCTTCGAGCGCGGCAACCGCGTTGACATGTGTCGGTTCATCGACGCGGCCCGCGCGAGCAGCCGCTGCGAGCGCAGCGCGTGCCTCCGGGTAGACAAGTTGGCTTGAGACGAGGAAGGCGGCTCGATCCCAGAGCTCCACGGCGAGCGCGGAGCCCGGCTCGTCGATGATCAGCTTGATCAGCGCCGACGTGTCGAAGTAGACGATCAGCGCCGTTGGTCTGCGACGAGGTCGGACACGGGCTTGGTGGCTTTCAGCCGCACTCGTCCAGCCTGTGGGCTACGAGGAGCGGTTGGCTCGCGAACGAGGCCGCGGGCGCGCAGATCCGCAAGGGGGTCAATGTCATCCATCGGGACCAGCCGTGCGACGCGACGGCCGCGCATGGTCACGACGACCTCCGCGCCGTTGTGGACGTGCTGGACGTAGCGGCTGAGGCGGTCGTGCAACTCGCGTACGCCCACTTCAGTCTTCAGCGGTTCGGCATGTGGCGTCATGATGGCCGATTGTACGCGCTACATCGAGGGCTGTCGGGGATGTCGTCGCTGGCGACGTTGCCCGCGAGGTTGGCGCCCATGGTCGCGATCCCGGTCAGGCCGGAGTGGGTCATGCCCGCGTCGTAGCGCGCCGCGGCGGACGCTGGCAGCGCGGGCAGACGTAGGTCCCGCGCGATGCCGCGCGCAGCTTGACGATCGTCGTCTCGCACCGGGGGCACGGCCGCCCCTCGCGCAGGTGGACGAGGAACTGGTCCTGGAAGGAGCCCTGAACGCCGTACGGGTCGCGGAAGTCGTCGATCGAGGCGCCCTTGGCGTCGATGCCCGCCTGCAGCGAGGCGATCACCGCGTCGCGCAGGTCCTCGAGCTGGGCGCGCTTGAGCGTGCCCACGGCTTTGAGCGGGTGGATGCGCGCGCGGAAGAGCGCCTCGTCGGCGTAGATGTTGCCGACGCCCGCGATCCGCTTCTGATCGAGCAGGAAGGCCTTGACGGGCGCGCGGCGGCCGCGGGCGAGGTCGCGCAGGTGGGCGCCGGTGAACCCGGGATCGAAGGGCTCAAGGCCCAGGCGCCGTGCGAGGAACGCCTCGTGCGCGTCCGGGCCCAGCTGCAGCTCGCCGGTCCCGAAGCGCCGCGGATCGACGAAGCTCAGCCGGTGCGCGCCGAGGTCGAAGACCACGCGCGTGTGCGGCGTGTCGCTCGCGGCGTCGAGCAGCAGCGTCCCCGTCATGCGCAGGTGCAGCGTGAGGAAGACGTCGCCGGACAGCTCGAAGACGAGGTACTTCCCGCGCCGGCCGAGCCGGCCAACGGTCCTCTGCTCGCACGCTGCCGCGACCTCCGCGGGCGCCAGCGGCGCGCACCAGCGCGCGTCGCGCACCTCCAGTCGCCCCAGGGCGCGGCCCTCGACGTGCGGTGCGAGCGCGCGGCGGATCGTCTCGACTTCAGGGAGCTCCGGCACCTCAGCCGAGCCGACGTTGGAGCTCGCGCAGGCCAATGCCGAACACCAGGCGCAGCGCGCGGTCGGTGACCAGCGGGTCGCCGGCGGGGCCGCGGACGTCGCGCTGGTTGAAGGCCGCGAGCAGGTCCAGCAGCGCGTCCTCGCCGTAGGTGTCGGCGATGTAGAAGGCCGCCGCGGACGCCGTCGCGTACCCCGCCGCCTGGGCGTCGCCCGTGAGCCGGCCGATGGCGGTGGGAGCCGCCAGGCCGGCGAGTGTCGGGACCGCGGTGTAGCCGGTGAAGTAGTCCGCGCGGCGATCGTCGTCGGACAGGAAGAGCGCGACGCCCTCGTTGAGCCAGCTCGGCGTGCGCGCCGACGTCCGGGGCGCGAGTACTGCGTGCGCGAGCTCGTGGGTGATGACCTGCTCCGGGCTCGGGCTGGAGGCGAACGCGCTGGCGACGACGATCAGGCGCTGCGAGCGCACGGCGTCCACGCGCAGTGCCGGGCCGCTGACCGAGACCTGCGTGTCGGTCACCGCGGTCAGGCTCTCGAGGCCCTCGATCTCGCGGGTGATGGCGCGGGCGGCGTCCCCGTCGCGGGCGACGACGACGAGGTAGCGGCGCTCGAGGCCGTTCAGCACGGCGCCGAGGCGCGCGTAACCTGCCTCGAGGGCGTCCGTCGGCGCGTCGACCCCTTCGGGCGCCCAGACGACGAAGTGCGCTGAGCGCTCCCGGCGGTAGTCGTCGACCTCCCAGGGCTCAGCGGCGCGGGCCCCCAGGGTCCGGGTGTATTTCCAGCGACCGCGCTCGCGGCGCACCACCAGCGTGCGCTGCGTCCCGAACTCGCCCTCGAGGCCACGCACCTCGTAGACCAGGCGCGCTCGCACGCGGGCGGACCGACGGCGGACGTCGAGGTCCTCGATCGCGTAGCGCGCGTCGCGGACGCCGAGCCCGCTGACCTCGGCGCCGAGCCGGTCCGCGCGGCGATCCAGCAGCGTGCCGATCTGCTGCTCGTCCGTCGGCGGGCGCGGGGTCGGCGCAGGTCCGGGTGCGGGACCCGGCGCGTCGTCGCCACGGCAACCGGCAAGCGCGAGCACCGCCAGCAACGCCAGCAAGCTGACGCCGCTAAGGCTGGATCTCCGATCCCGGCTAAGCCTGGATCCACCGATGACCGGTGGTTCCATGGCCCCGCAGGGCGAGTCGGGGGTCGCCGGCCGGGCACCGACAGGGTGGTGCCCTTTGGGTGACCGGCCGGCGCCCAACCTCGCTTCGCTCGGAAGCACGGCGAAGCCATGCGGGGCTGTGGGGCCGCCGGGATCGGTGGGATCCAGGCTAAGGCGCAAAGCTCGTGCCCGGCAGCGCGGAGTCGCGCCCGGCCAGCCAGTGCAGGCACGTCGCGCCGACATCGGCCATCGGCCCGTCGTGGCGGCGGCCGCCGTGGCCGGTGAAGACGGCCAGCAGCGGGACGTGCTCGCGGGTGTGGTCGGATCCGGGGTGGCGCGGGTCGACTCCGTGGTCGGCGGTGAGCACCAGGAGGTCGTCAGGGCCGAGGACCTGGAGCCACCCGGCCACCGCTGCGTCGATCACCCGCAATGCGCCGGCGAAGCCGTGCACGTCCTTGCGGTGACCGAAGACCTGGTCGGTGTCGACGAGGTTGGCGAACACCAGGCCGGACCCGAGCTCGGCGACCAGCCGCGTGACCGTCGCGAGCGCGGCGGCGTTGTCGGCCCCGGGGTGCGCGTGGTCGATGCCGATGCCCGCGAAGACGTCGTGCACCTTGCCGACCGCGTGCACCGGCACTCCAGCCGCCTGCAGCTCCTGCAGATAGGAACGGGCGGGCGGCGCCACGGCGAAGTCGCGGCGACCCGCGGTACGCGTGAAACAGCCCGGCTCGCCGGCGAAGGGCCGGGCGATGACCCGCCCGACGTCGACCAGCGAACGCGCCGTGGCGCACAGTCCGTGCAGCTCGGCCTCGGACACGACGTCGCCGTGAGCGGCGACCTGGAGCACCGAGTCCGCCGACGTGTAGACGATCAGCGCCCCGGTGTGCAGGTGCTCGTCGCCGAAGGCCTCGATGGCTTCCAGGCCGTTCTGCGCGCGGTTGCCGATCATCTCCCGGCCCCAGGCGGCGCGCAGGGCGTCCACCGTCTGTGCCGGGAATCCGTCTGGGTACGTCGGCAGCGCGTCGGCGGCGGCGACGCCCATCAGCTCCCAGTGCCCCCGGATCGTGTCCTTGCCCGGCCCGGCGGGGTGCAGCCGGCCGTGCAGGACCGGGTCGCCGGCGGGCGCCACGCCGGCCACCGGGGTGATCGAGCCGAGCCCGAGCCGCTGCAGCGTCGGAACGTCCAGGCCGCCGGCGTCCTGCGCGACGTGCGCGAGCGTGTGCGTCCCCTCGTCGCCGTAGTCGGCAGCGTCGGGCAGCGCGCCGGCGCCGACGGCGTCCAGCACGACGACGAACGCCCGCCGGCTCATGGCTCGGCGACCGTCAGCGACGCCAGCAGCGGCACGAACACCGCGCCGTCCACGCGGGCGAAGTCGGCAGGCGGCGCGTAGGCGTCCACCACGACTTCGGCGCCGTCGCGGAACACGTGGGCCGAGCGCACTTCGTACGGGCGCCCGCCGATGGTCTGACGGCCGGTCAGCTCGATCGCGAGCGCGTCATCGAACTCCGTGAGCTCGCTGTCGCGCAGGGCGAAGGTCGGGTCGCGCTCCTGGATGAGCGCCTCAAGGCGCTCCTGGGCGTCTGCGAGCTCGCCACGGTCGGCCGGCAGCGGCTCCGTGCGCGGGTAGCGCCACACCGCGACGATGGCGGTCTTCGAGCTGACCCCGCCCTCCAGCGGTGGCGCGGCGCCCAGCTCAGGCCAGTTCCCCGGCGCGGTGAAGCTCACCCCGGCGTCCTCGAGGACCACCTCGCGCGTTCCGCTCGGGTCGTCGGCGCGCTCGAAATTCGGCGGCTGCGTCCGCTCCTCCCCGCACGCCGTCAACAGCAGCGCGGCGACGGCGATGAGGACCAGGCGGCGCACCCCTGCAAGGCTAAGGGTCCGTCTCGGAATAACTATGCGGTTTGGACGGGCGATCCGCGGCGCCTGGACCCACCCGATTCCTCGCCGATGCACGCATCGACTCCAGAATCGTGCGGCCCCAGGCATCCACGGCTCACTCGTCCAAACCCGCATCTAATTCAGAGACGGACCCTAAGCGCTCCGGTGGCGCCGGGTCAGCGCGTTGCGCGCGGATGGGCGCCGAAGTACACGTCTTTGAGCCGGTCGGCCGACAGGTGCGTGTAGAGCTGGGTGGTCGCGATGTCGGCGTGGCCGAGCATCTCCTGGACGGCGCGCAGGTCGCACCCGCCGGCAAGCAGGTGCGTGGCGAAGGAGTGGCGCAGGGTGTGCGGGCTCATCTTCTCCCCGAGCCCCGCCGTCACCGCGTGGCGCTGGACGATCTTGTAGAGCCCTTGGCGGGTCAGCCCCTGGCCGCGGTGGTTGACGAACAACCGCGGCTCGTGGCCGAGGCCCACGAGCGGCGGCCGGCCGCGCTGCAGGTAGGCGGTGACGGCGCGGACCGCAGCGCCGCCGACGGGCACGAGGCGCTCCTTGGACCCCTTGCCGCGCGCTCGCAGGATGGCGTCCTCGAAGTCGAGGTCACCGACGTCGAGATCGACCGCCTCGGAGGCGCGCAGGCCGCACGCGTACATGAGCTCGAGCATCGCGCGGTCGCGCAGCGCCGCCGGCTCGGTGCCGATCGGCTGCGCGAGCAGCTTGTCGACCTCGCGGCGGGTGAGGACCTTGGGCAGGCGCCGGCTCTGGCGGGGTGCGCGGATGTGGACCGTCGGGTCGTCGACGATCAGGTCCTCGCGCCGTAGATGGCGGTGAAAGGAACGCAGGCAGGCGACCTTGCGCTGCAGCGTGGCGGGCGCAACGGGCGGCCGGTCGGCGTCGGGGTCCCCTTCGGCCAGACTGGCGAGGAAGGCGGCGACATCGGCGTGCTCGACTTCGAGCGGCGCGACGCCGTGGTCTGAGAGCCAGGCGCCGTACTGGAGCAGGTCCGACCGGTAGGCCTCCAGCGTGTTGCGCGACAGCCCGCGCTCGAACTCGAGGTACGCGAGGAAGTCGAGCACGTGCGCCTGCAGGGACGTTTCTTCGGCGACCGCCATCCCCCTGTGGTTCGTGCGCGCAGGCCGGGCGCCTCCCTGGTGCAACGCCGCTGTCAGCGGCGGCGGCGCAGCTCGAGCAGCCCGATGAGGGTCTTCGCGTCCACGCACTCCTCGATGGCGGCGTCGAGCTCAGCCAGCGGCCAGGCCACGAGCTCGAGGCGCTCGTCTTCGTCGGTCTCCGGCTTCTGCACATCCGTGAGTCCGGTCGCGAGGAACACGTGGACCTCCTCGTCGGAGATGCCGACCGACGAGTAGAAGCTGTGCAGGTGCTCCCAGGTGTCGGCGGCCTTGCCGATCTCCTCGGCGAGCTCGCGCCTGCCGGTGTCCTCCGGGGACTCCCCCTCCGCATCGAGCTTGCCGGCGGGCAGTTCGAGCAGGTCGGGCGCGCCGACCGTCTCCCGCGGCTGGCGGACGAGGTAGACGAACTCCTCGTCGTGGGCGACCACCCCGACCGCTCCGGGATGGGCGACGATCTCGCGGTCGGCCTCCTCGCCGTCGGCGTAGCGGAAGCGATCCTCGCGGACGGTGATGATGCGCCCGGCGAACTTGGTCTCGGAGGCGATGCGCTCGAAGGCGGAGCTCATTCGGCCTCGCTTCGCTCGTCACCGCTGAAGGCTTCGCCTTCGCTCCGCTCAATGTCCGCCACGGCGTCGAGGAGCGCAAACGTCACGTCGAGCATGCCCTCGAGTGCGGCGACGGCGACGCGCTCGTCGGGCTGGTGATTGCGCTCGGTGCCGTTGGCGAGGTTCACGCACGGCAAGCCTGCGGCGACGAAGGCGTTCGCGTCGGCGCCGCCGCCGGTGGCGATGCGCGCCGGCACGTAGCCGCACTCGGTGAGCGCCGCCTCGGCGGCGAGCACGGCGGGCTCGGAGGGCCGGAGGCGGTAGCCCGTGAAGAGCTTCTCGACGATCACGTCGACGTCGCACTCGGCGTGGGCGGCGCCGTCGTGCAGGGCGTCGACGATCGCGGCGACCGCGGACTCCGCCTTCTCCGGGTCCAAGGAGCGGACCTCGGCCAGCACGGAGCAGTGCGCGGGGACGACGTTGGTCGCGTTGGCGATGCCGGCGCGGACGTGGGCGACGTTGGTCGTCGTCTCGGGATCCAGGCGGCCGTGGGGCATCCGCTCGATGGCGTGGGTGGCGGCGAGGATCGCGCTGCGGCCGGCCTCGGGGCGGATTCCGGCGTGCGCGGCGGCGCCGAGGAACTCCGCACCTATGCGGAAGTAGGTCGGCGATGCGACGATCACCTCGCCGATCGCGGTGGCGTGGTCGAAGACGTAGCCGAAGCGCGACCGCAGCGCGGAGACGTCGAACGCCTTGGCCCCCGCGAGCGCGTTCTCCTCAGAGACGGTGAAGAGCAGCTCGAGGCCGACCGGCGCGCCCTCGATCGTCGCGCGGCGCGCGAGCTCGATCAGCACCGCGACCGCCGCCTTGTTGTCGGCGCCGAGGATCCCCTCGTTGGCGTTCTCCCAGCCGCCGTCGACGACCACCGGGTCGATCTCGACGACCGCCTCGACCGTGTCGAGGTGCGCGCACAGCAGGACCCAGCGGTCCGGATCACGGCCCGGGATGCGCGCGAGCAGGTTGCCGCACTCCGCTCCCGCCTCCGGCCCGGCGTCGTCCTCGAACAAGGGCACCCGCAGCGCCTCGAGCTCGGCGCGCACTGCGTCGGCGGACGCCTTCTCGGCGCCGAACGGGCTGCGGATCCGGCACAGCCGCGCGAACGTGTCGTTGAGCCGGGCCCGCTCGGCCTCCGACGCGGGGCGCACGCGCGGAAGGTCCCCCCTAGTCGCGGAAGAAGCGGCCGGCAGGATCGCCCAGCCGGTCTTCGCCGCGCAGGTCGTCATCCTCGTCCGCGCCGAGGGCGGCAGCGGTGACCTGCGGCTCGCGTGCGTCCTTGTACACCAGGGCTGCCCGCACAAACTCGCGGAACAGCGGCGCGGGCCGCTGCGGGCGCGACTTGAACTCCGGATGGTACTGCGAGGCGACGAAGTACGGATGGTCGCGCAGCTCGATGATCTCGACCAGCCGCTCGTCCGGGGAGGTCCCCGAAACGACGAGCCCGGCGGCCTCCAGGCGCTTGCGCAGGAAGTTGTTGACCTCGTAGCGATGGCGGTGGCGCTCGTAGATGACGGCCTCGCCGT
>JBBJOW010000011.1:70038-77824 GCA_037724045.1 Solirubrobacteraceae bacterium | reverse complement strand
ATCGCGGTGGACGCTGCGGGCAGCGCCTACGTGACCGGGCAGACGGCTTCGACGAGCTTTCCCACCGTGGGCGCGCTGCAGCCCGCCCTGGCGGGCGTTAACGATGCGTTTGTGAGCAAGCTCGACGCGGCGGGCTCGGCGCTTACGTACTCCACCTACCTGGGGGGCACCGGTGACGACATCGGCCGGGGGATCGCGGTGGACCAGGCGGGCAGCGCCCACGTGACGGGGCAGACTGGTTCGACGAACTTCCCGACCGTGAGCCCGGTCCAGGCGGCCTTCGGCGGCGGCGGCAGCGATGCCTTTGTCAGCAAGCTGGGCGCCAGCGGCGCGGCCCCCTTGGTGTCGTCGTCGTACCTGGGGACCATCTCACCCGACGAGGCCATGGGTATCGCGGTGGACCAGGCGGGCAGCGCCTACGTGACCGGGCAAACCAATTCGACAAAATTTCCGGTCAGCAATGCCGTGCAGGCCATCTACGGCGGCGGTGGCAGCGACGCTTTTGTTAGCAAGTTCAACGGACCGGGCGCCCTGTCGAGCCTTGCCTACTCCACCTACCTCGGCGGCAACAGCTTCGACGGCGCGGCGGGTATCGCGGTCAACGCGGCCGGCGACGCCTACGTGACCGGCTACACCGAGTCGGCGACCTTTCGTACGGTGAGCGCGTTTCAGGCTGCTTCCGGCGGCTCGCGCGACGCGTTTGTGACGAGGCTGCGGGTGGCGGCTGATCTGGCGGTCGGGTTGTCAGATGCGCCGGACCCCGGCCAGGTCGGTCAGCCGTTGACGTACACGGTGAGCGTGCAGAATCTCGGGCCCGACGTCGCTCAGGGCGTCAGCGTCCGTGACGCGCTGCCAAGCGGCGTGGAGTTCGTGTCGGCATCTGCTGGTTGCACCGAGACCGCGCGGGTGGTGACGTGTCAGTTGGGGGATGTGGTCAGTGGCGCTGGGGTGCAGCGAGAGATCACGGTGCGCCCGACGGTCGCCGATCCGGCTCTGTCGAACACGGTGACGGTGCAGCGCGCGACGTTTGATCCGGTCAGCGGCAACGATTCCGGTAGGGCGGTCACGGAGGTCAGGGCGGCGACGGCCACACCGACGCCCACCGCGACCGCGACCGCGACGCCCACCGCGACCGCGACCGCGACGCCGACGCCAACCGCGAGCGCGACCGCGACGCCGACGGCCACCGCCACCGCCACCGCGACGCCCACCGCCACCGCCACCGCCACCGCGACGCCCACCGCCACCGCCACGGCGACCGCGACGCCCACCGCCACGGCGACAGCCACGGCGACCGCGACGCCCACCGCCACGGCCACGGCCACACCGACGTCGACGGCCACGGCAACCGCCACCGCCGCCCCCACCGCGAGCGCTGTGCCGACGGCCACCGCTGCGCCGACGGCTTCGCCTCCGCTCACCACTGCGCCGCTCATCGGCGGGCTGCCGAGCGGGCCCGGGGATGAGAGCACCCCGCAGGGCGGCGCCACAGACTCGCGGGCGGAGGGCCTGCGACGCTGCCTGGCCCAGGTGGGACGTCATCAAAAGCGTGAGCGGCGGCTCGCCAGGCGCGGCCCGGCGGGCAAGCGCGCGGCGGCCCTACGACACATGAGACGTCATGCCAAGAGCCGCCGGCGCGCGTGCCTGAAGCGCTTCGGGCGCCGCCCCGGCCGGGTCACCGCGCTCACCGCGCGCGCCGCGTCCGCGACGTCGATCAAGCTGACCTTCAACGCGCCGGGAACCGACGGCCGCCGCGGCCCTGCCGCACGCAGCTACCTGGTCAAGCAGTCGCTGCGCCCGATCGCCGGCGCCCGCAGCTTCGCGCGGGCCAGAACGCTATGTGACGGCGCCTGCCGCTTCTCGGTCACCAAGATCGGCGCCAAGGTAACCCTCAACATCACCGACCTGCTCCCCAACACCACCTACCGCTACGCGCTCGCCGCCCGCGACAACCTCACCGGCCGTCTCGGACCCCGCTCCAAAACCGCCCGAGCCAAAACCCGCTAGCACCTGCCAACACGTTGCGGTGGCGCGCGCCAGGCACGCATATTCGGTATAGGCGACGCGCTCTACGTCAGCGTCGCCCAAACGGCGCTCGGCTCGGCGCTCGGCTATGACCCGAGCGCATCTTGATAGCGCTTCCAGAGATAGCGCTTCCAGAGCGCCGCGCCCTCCTGCCGCTGTTCCTCTGTCATGTCGCTGAACTTGACACCCCGAGGCGTGTTGTAGGTCGTCTCGGCGCTGTATCCCGTCCGACGCTCCCAGGCGTCAATCTCGGCTCTGATCTCCTGCGGCTTCTCGCTCACGACTCTCCCATCAACAGTTGAGGTAGGGCACTCCGCGTTGGCAATCGTCCGGGTAGACGTCACCATCCCGCGTGGTCATCGTTTCCCGCCGGTCTGAGTCTCCGCTCAACCACATGCCCGCCTCCACCGCGCCAGCCACCCCGAAGCCGAGGGCTGCGAAGAAGGCGAGCGCGCAAATGACGGCCAGACGATCCAGCCAATGCGAGGAGCGCCCATAGGGCAAGGGACGCGCCTGCGACGGCGAACATGAGCGCAGCTGACATCAGCCGACGACTCTGCCGCTACAAACGCTCCTCGTCAAGTTGAACGCGCTGCGCGCCGTACGGCCGCGTCCACGCGCCGATGATGCGGTCGACAAACGCCTTTGGCGATGCCCAGGGGTAGCCCGTCGGCCAGATCTCGCCGTCGGAGAGAATCGAGAGGCTTTTCTGGAAGCCCGTCTCGTCCGTCTCGGTTAGAAGTCCATCAGCTCGAGGTGAGGGATGCCCGTACCGGGCGGCCGTGCATCTCGGCGGCGGCGCGCCCTGTCTACGTCTCCGGGCGAGGCCCCTCGCGTGAAATGCACCGCGTAGCCGCCGAGAGGATCGATGTCGCTCATACGCGCGCGGACAGGATATGTGGCCGCGTTCTCGCCGATGACTGGCCCGTGTGAGGAACATCGGAACGAAAAGTCCCGATCAGGTCGTTGGGTTGGGTGCGAGCTCCCGGCACCGTCCTCGCGGGACCCCGGGGCTCCACGACGTCGGCGATCGGCGCGATCGGTGTCAGCTCATCCTCGGTGGGCTCACCGCGACGGACCCTGCCCCGAGCCCACACCGCCGGCTCGATCGCCTGCGCTGAGCTCGCGGGCGTTCGTCCGCCTGCGCGCGCGATCGCGCGGTAGATCGTGGATCGGGTCACGGGGAAGAGTTCCTCGAGTTCGCTGATGGTGTGCTCACCGGCGCGGTAGAGCTTCAGCGCGACGCAGGAAGCGCACCTCGTGAGCTTGGGCTGCTTGCCGCGCAGGCGGCCGACCCGGTCGGGCGGCTGCTGTTCAACGTGCTGGCGATGGTCGCAGAGTTCGAGTCCGACCTGATCAGGATGCGAAGCTGAACCTCGGCGGTTCCGTGCATGACCCGACCCTTGGCCTTGGCTCGTCGGCGATCGCTCGTGCGTCGGGCAGCGAGCGCGCGAGCCGGTCGAGCTTCGTGACTAGCGCTCGTGCGCATCGCGAATCTCCTCCCGCTCGTCATCGTGGAGGAGTCGTGGGACGAAGCGAACACACATTTGGGCTGCTCGCCATGAGTCCGCGCTAGCGCGTCCTCACGCTCACCACGCGTGACCGTGCGCCGAGCCGTGGCGAGCGGCTGTCGCGCGCGGCGACCCCGTAGTAGTAGGTCGTGCGCGAACGCAGACCGGTGATCGTGAGCGTGATCCGCGCGCCGACGCGCGTCACCGCAAAGCGACATTTCCCCCCGCACAGTGACGGCGACCGCCTGAAGGCCGGCGCGCCGCTGATCGGCCGCAACGACTGCTTGACCAGATACACGCGCGCAGCGGGCCCGCCGCGCCCATCGCTGCCCGCCGCCAAAAAGCTCAGCTTGACCTTGGTCTCAGACACCGCACGCGCACGGAGGTCTCTCACCCCGCCCGGGACCCGACCGAAGCGCGCACGGCAACGCGCGCGTGCCCGGCGACGCGACCGCGTAGTAGTTTGCCGGCCGGCACGGACCAAGCAACGACGCAACGCGCGCGCCCGGCGCTGAGCCGGCGAACCCTGAGGGTCCGTGGACGGCTGCGGGTCTGCCGGCCCTGTGGGCACAGAGTCGACGGGCGCCGTCGCAGGGGGGCTGCCCCCAGGTCCGCCCGTTCCGCCGCCGCCCGTTTCGCTGGGAGTGGCCGTTGGCGTCGGGGTCGGCGTCGGGGTCGGCGTGGGCGTCGGGGTCGGGGTCGGCGTGGGCGTCGGCGTCGGGGTCGCGGTCGCGGTCGCGGTCGCGGTCGCGGTCGGATCGTCATCGATGATCGTGCCGATTCCCTCGCCGTCGCTCACCGTCGCATTCTGCGCAGCCGACAGGTTGACCACAAATCGCTCATCCGGCTCGTCGACCGTGTCGCCCTTGACCTTCACCGCCACCTGCCGCGTCAACTCGCCCGGAGCGAAAGTCAGTCTCGGCGTCGCCGCCGCGTAGTCGTCAGGAGCCGTAGCGGTGTCATCCGCTGTCTTGAAGTCGACCCGCACAAACTCGCTGCTCGCAGCCGACAGCGAGACCGTAAACGTCGCGTCCCTCTCCCCTGCGTTGCCCTCGCTGACCGTGACATCATCAACCGCCAGAGTCGGCAGCGGCGGCACGTCGTCGTCGGTGATCGTGCCGATCCCCTGGGCATCAGCGAGCGTCGCCTGCTGCGGATTGGTGAGATTCACAAAAAAGCGCTCGTCGGGCTCGTCGACCGTGTCGCCCTTGACCTTCACCGTGACCGTCTCGCTCACGTCGCCCGCCGCGAAGTTGACCGTGCCGCTCACCGCGGTGTAGTCCGAGGGAGCGGTGGCGGTGTCGTCCGCGGTCGCGTAGCCGACCGTCACCGCTTGCGTGCTCGCGCCGGAGCGCGAGACGGTGAACGTGGCATCAGCTTCGCCGGAGTCGCCTTCCGTCACGGTCGTGTCGCCGATCGAGACCGCCGGAGTCGTCGCGGCCGTGTCGTCGTTTCTGATCGTGCCGAGCCCCTTGTCATCCGCAATCGTCGCGTTCTCGGGCCTGGAGACCTCGACCTCGTAGGTCTCGTCGGGCTCGACGGTCGTGTCGCCGTTCACCTTAATCGTGAGCGTCTTCTCCGTCTCACCAGGAGCGAAGGTCACCGTGCCGCCCCCGACGTCGAAGTCGTCGTTGGCCGTGGCGGTGCCCTCGCGGGAATAGAGGTCGACCCTGACCGTCTTGCCGCTGCGCTCTGAGAGCGAGATCTTGAAGTTCGCGTCGGTCTTGCCCGCGTTGCCCTCGAGCACGCTCACGTCGTCGATCGAGACCGCCGACGGGGCGTCGTCGTCGGTGATCGTCGCGCTGCCCCGCGTGCGGGCGGCCGGGTCGCCCGTGGGGTTTGCCAGGTCGACGAAGAAGCGCTCGTCGGGCTCATCGACGGTGTCGCCCTTGACCGGCACGGTCAGCGTCTTTGTCGTCTCGTTCGCCGCGAAGGTGAGCGTGCCTGCGCCCTGTGGCTCGTAGTCCTCGGAGGCCTTCGCGCTGTCGTCGGCGGTCGCGTAGTCGACCGCAACCGGACTACCGCTGGCAAACGCCAGCCTGACCGTGAAGCTCGCATTGACGGTGCCGCTGTTGCCCTCGGTGACGGTCACGTCGTCGATCGAGGCGCTCGGCGGCGTCGCGGCCGCCGCGAAGCTCGCCCCCACAAAACGCGCCCTGTCCATCGTCACCGTGCACGTGTCGCTGCCGGTGCAGTCGCCCGTCCAGCCCGAAAACTGGCCGCCCCCCGACGGGGTGGGCATAAGCGTCACGCGCGTGTCGAGCACGTACCCCTCCGTGCAGTCAGAACCGCAGTTGATCCCCGCCGGCGAACTCGTCACCGTGCCCTGACCCGACCCCGAGCGCGACACACTCAACGTATAGCGGGGCGCGGGGGCCGTCGCGGCCCTGGGACCCCAGTCGGGGTCATAGCCCGATAGCAAGGAGCGGTTCATCTGGCCCGTGCCGTCGGCGTTCATCGTGTACACGTCGGTACTGCCGACCGAGATCTCCCGCTCGAAGGCGATCTGGGAGCCGTCGGGCGAGAAGGCGGGACGCAAGTCGACCGCCACGTCGTTGGTGCGGTTGGTCGGCGATCCGCTGCCATCGGCGTTCATCGTGAAGATCTCGCCACCGCGCGAAAAGGCGATCTTGGAGCCGTCGGGCGAGAAGCTCGGGTGGAGGGCGTCGCTGAGAAACAGCGTCTGGCCGGTGCCGTCAGGCTTCATCATGTACAGGTCGCTGCCGCGCGAGAAGGCGATCTTCGTCCCGTCCGGGGAGAAGGCCGGATCTCTCTCGTTCGCCGCGTTGGTGGTGAGGCGCGTCTGACCGGTCCCATCGGCGTTCATGACGTAGATGTCGTAGAGGTCGACGAACTCGTTAGTGTTGCCCCGGGTGCTCGCGAAGGCGATCCTCCGCCCGTTGCGATCGAAGACGGCGCCGTTGTTCTTGTTCGCGAACCCGGAGGTGCTGGTGAGCCGCGTCTGGGACGATCCGTCGGCGTTCATGGTGTAGATATTGTCGCTGTTCCCCAGCGCGCGAGTGCTTGAGAAGACGATCTTCGCTCCATCCGCGGAGAAGGCCGGATCACTGTTGCCGCTCGGGTTCTGGTTTGTCGTGAGCGGCACCTGGGACGTGCCATCCGGGTTCATCGCATAGATCTGACCGGCCCGACCAAACGTGATCAGCCCGTTCTCGCCCGGGAAGGCGGCCTGGGCCGCCGGGGCCGCAAGGCAAAGGCTGACCAACATCAGGACGGCGGCGAGCGAGCGCCGGAAGCGCAAGCGATAGCCCGCCGGACGATCACTGCCATTAGCGCTCGTGCGCATCGCGAATCTCCTCCCGCTCGTCATCATGAAGCGTCCATGCATATGATCCCCCTGGTTCTTGGCCGAAGCGTTGCTTGCCGCGATCAAAACACGCGGCCGGCCGCCAAGGCGGCTTTGACCGTCCAGCTGATGGGAGGCTCCCGTGGCTGGAGCATGGTCGGCCGACTCATCCGGTTCGAGTGGCAACGACCGTCGAGGGAGGACCCAGTCGACCGCCAACGCTGCGGGCACGGACCGTGTAGAAGTAGCGCGTCCCCGGTCGCAGTTCCGTGACTCGCAGCGTGATCGGGTCGCCGATCTGCTGCGGCGGCGGCAAGAAGCTGCACACGCCTCCGCAGAGCTTCGTCGCGCCCGGCGCCAGGCGCTGGCCTGGCCGCCGACGCGTCGACTGCAGCGCGACGTAGCTCTCCGCGAGCTGGCCCTGGTAGGCGATGGCGGTGAAGCTCAGCTCGATCTCGGTGGCCGACAGCGTCCGCGCCTTGAGGTCCCCGATCGATCCTGGGCCGTAGCGTCGCTGACAGATGCGCCGAGCCGAGCGCCGCTTTCCTGCGGTCCGCCGGCGTTTCGCGCGGGCCCGGCAGGCAGCCAGCTTCTGCGACGCGACCGGTGCTGGCGCGACGGACGGACCAGGCGTTGGCCCGCCGGCGCCGGCCGGGGGGGTGCCGTCAACGGGTGGAGCCTGGCAGGCGTCCCCTTTGCCATCGCCGTCGGCGTCCGCCTGTTGGGAGTTGACATCCCTGGGGCAGTTGTCGCTGGCGTCCGCCACGCCGTCGCCATCGGCGTCGACGTCACACGCGTCGCCTACGCCATCGCCGTCCAGATCGGCCTGATCGCCGTTCGCAGTGGCCCGGCAGTTGTCGCTGGCGTCCGGCACGCCGTCACCATCGTCGTCGACGTCACACGCGTCGCCTACGCCATCGCCGTCCAGATCGGCCTGATCGCC
>JBBJOW010000011.1:63895-69938 GCA_037724045.1 Solirubrobacteraceae bacterium | reverse complement strand
GTCCAGATCGGCCTGATCGCCGTTCGCAGTGGCCCGGCAGTTGTCGCTGGCGTCCAGCACGCCGTCATTGTCGTCGTCGACGTCACACGCGTCGCCTACGCCATCGCCGTCCAGATCGACCTGATCGGCGTTCGCAGTGGCCCGGCAGTTGTCGCTGGCGTCCGGCACGCCGTCGCCATCGTCATCGACGTCACACGCGTCGCCCGCGCCATCGCCGTCCAGATCGGCCTGATCGCCGTTGGCGTTGTTGGGGCAGTTGTCTGCGGCGTCGAAGACCGCGTCCGCATCGTCGTCGACGTCACACGCGTCGCCTACGCCATCGCCGTCCAGATCGACCTGATCGCCGTTGGCAGTGACCCGGCAGTTGTCGCTGGCGTCCGCCACGCCGTCGCCATCGTCGTCGACGTCACACGCATCGCCTACGCCATCGCCGTCCAGATCGACCTGATCGCCGTTGGCAGTGGCCGGGCAGTTGTCGCTGGCGTCCGGCACGCCGTCGTTGTCGCCGTCGACGTCACACGCGTCGCCTACGCCATCGCCGTCCAGATCGGCCTGATCGCCGTTGGCGTTGTTGGGGCAGTTGTCTGCGGCGTCGAAGAACCCGTCCCCATCCGCATCAGGCGCCGACCCAACTACCGGCCCCCAATCGGGGGAGGTGTCGTCGGTCTGAAAGCTGGAGCTCAGGTTGACCAGCGACCCGCCCAGAGAGGAGATGGTGTAGATCTCGTAGTCGTTTCCGGACCTATTGGTGGCGAAGGCGATCTTCGTCCCGGCGGGAGAGAAGGCCGGGTCGACGTCGTCGTAAGTATTGGAATCAAGTACCACGAGTGCGGGGGATCCCAGGGCCAGGTTCTCCGGGGCCAGGCTCATCGTGACGATGTCGCGGTTGTAGCGGCCGAGCCTGTCGATTCGCTCCGAGATCGCCGAGAGGGCCAGCTTCTTGCCGTCGGGAGAGAAGGAGGGATCGAAGGTCTGGCGCTGGTTCTTCGTGATCCTGGTCGCCCCCGTGCCGTCGGCGTTCATCAAATAAATGCCGAGGTCTCTCTCGTAGGCGATCTGCTTGCCGTCGGGCGAGAACGCCGGGTCGCGCTCCTGCGGATCGGCCGCCAGTGCGGCCGCCTTCGTGAGGTTCGTCTTCCCCGTCCCGTCGGCAGCGCTCATCACCCAGATGTCGTTGCCGGACACGTAGGCGATCTTCTTGCCGTCAGGCGAGAAGGTGGGCTGCGAGTCCGCGATACCGCTTTCCATCCCGGCGTCGGCCGGGTTGTTGGTGAGCCGCGTGGGAGTGCCGCTGGAGTCGGCGTTCATCACATAGATCTCGGGGTTTCCGTCGCGCTCGCTGACGAATGCGATCTTCCTGCCGTCCGGCGAGTACGCGGGCTCGAAGTCATCGACGTCATTGACGGTTTGAAAGAACAACTGTGACCCGTCCGGAGTGATGCTGAAGATGTCGCGGTCATCGCCTGGGGCCACCGACTCTCGGGTGAAGGCGATCCGGCCGTCGCTCCCCGGGAAGGCCGCGACCGCCGACGAGCTCCACGAGCCCATGCAGGCCAGAAGCGAAACGGCGAGCGAGATGCCACGCACGGATCGGCGCGTCCGGCGCTGTGGGGCAGCCACCGCTCTCAACTGGTCTTGGCTCGGGCGGTCTTGGAGCGGGGCCCGAGACGGCCGGTGAGGTTGTCGCGGGCGGCGAGCGCATAGCGGTAGGTGGTGCTGGGGAGCAGGTCGGTGATGCTGAGGGTTACCTTGGCGCCGATCTGGGTGACTGAGAAGCGGCAGGCGCCGTCGCATAGCGTTTTGGCCTGCGCGAAGCTGCGGGCGCCGGCGATCGGGCGCAGCGACTGCTTGACCAGGTAGCTGCGTGCGGCAGGGCCGCGGCGGCCGTCGGTTCCCGGCGCGTTGAAGGTCAGCTTGATCGACGTCGCGGACGCGGCGCGCGCGGTGAGCGCGGTGACCCGGCCGGGGCGGCGCCCGAAGCGCTTCAGGCACACGCGGCGGCGGCTCCTGGCATGACGTTTCATGTGGCGTAGGGCCGCCGCGCGCTTGCCCGCCGGGCCGCGCTTGGCGAGCCGCCGCTCACGCTTTTGATGACGTCCCACCTGGGCCAGGCAGCGTCGCAGGCCCTCCGCCCGCGAGTCTGTGGCGCCGCCCTGCGGGGTGCTCTCATCCCCGGGCCCGCTCGGCAGCCCGCCGATGAGCGGCGCAGTGGTGAGCGGAGGCGAAGCCGTCGGCGCAGCGGTGGCCGCCGGAGTCGCAGTACCGGTCGGAGTGGCCGTCGGCGTGGCAGTACTCGTCGCGGTGGCCGTCGGGGTCGCGGTTTCTGCTGCCGTCGCGGTCGGCGTCGCGGTTTCTGTCGCCGTCGCCGTCGCGGTTTCTGTCGCCGTCGGGGTCGGGGTCGGGGTCGGCGTCGGCGTCGGCGTCGGCGTCGGGGTCGGGGTCGGCGTCGGGGTCGGGGTCGGGGTCGGGGTCGGGGTCGGCGTCGGCGTCGGCGTCGGCGTCGGCGTCGGAGTCGGAGTCGGAGTCGGAGTCGGGGTCGCGGTTCCCGTCGGGGTCGGCGTCGGAGTCGCGATGGCAGCCCGCCCCCAATCCGGTTCCCGGTCGGAGTCTTCCGGGACAGCGCCGGTAATCATCCCACCACTGATAAGGACCGCGTTGTTCCTCTCCTGCCCCGTGGAGGGGAGGACGTAGATCTCCGGGTCGCGGGTGGGCGACCGGCTGTCGACGAAGGGCCTGCTGGCGAACGCGATCTTGGCGCCATCGGGGGACCATGCGGGGTGCGTGTCGTTTGCGCTGTGCGTGGTCAGGCGCAAGAAGTCGGGTGTTGTCAGCGCCATATTGGCCGGCTCGAGGCTGACCGTGGCGATGTCGGAGTGCAGCTGGCCGAGCGTCCCGGTCTGGTCCAGCAAGGAAAACGCGAGGCTCTTCCCGTCGGGGGAAAACGAAGGATCTACGCCCCGGCCTATGCGCTTGGTGACGTTGAAGCGATTGCTGCCATCGGCGGCGAAGATGCTGACGTCGCGGGAGCTGTTCTCGGAGCTCTCAAAGGCGATACGCGTGCCGTCCGGCGAGAACGTCGGATCGCCGTTGAAGGTGGGGTCTGCCGCGGTGAGGTTCGTCGGAATGCTTCCGTCCGCGTTCGCGTTCATCACGTAGATGTCCCCGTCCCTCGCGTAGACGATCCTCCCGCCGTCGGGCGAGAAGGCCGGTGCGGACTCCGCGGTCGGGGTGGTGGTCAGACGGGTCTGGGTGCTCCCATCGGCGCCCATTACGTAGATCTCGGAGTTTCCGTCGCGATCGCTGACAAAGACGATCCGGTTGCCGTCGGCGGAGAAGGCCGGTGAATCGTCTTTGCGGCACGGCGAGACAAAGCAGGGAGTGAGCGCGGTGTTGCTGAGGTTCTTCAGCGTCCCATCTAGGGCGACCGTGTGGATATCCCTGTTGCCAGCAAACTGCGGCTGTCGCGAGAACGCGACCAGGCCGTTCTGGCCGGGGAAGGCAGCCTCCGCCACCGACGGAGTCGAGAGAACGAGCGCGACGAGTGCCACGGTGGCGGTGACGGTGTTGCGCCAGCGCAAACCGCGACCCGCCCCGCAACCGATTTCGCGCAGGCGTACACGCTCCCCTCTCCCAATAACCATCACGCGAAGTTAGCAGCGATCACGAACCTTCTGCACTAGGTGTACGGCACACCTAGTCCGGCAACGCGCTGCCGGACCTCCGGGCGTTGCGGCCCTTGAACCCGACCGCGAGCAGCAACAGCCCCACGCCTGCGAGCCCGAGCCCGCCGTAGCGCAGGCCGTCCTTCTCCGCAGCCGTGAAGCGCGACGGGCGCGCGAAGGCCACCTGCGCCGCGGCGAGGTCCTGCTTCTGGGTTCCCGGCGTGCCGCCTCGAGTGTCGGTCCACAACCCGATCGCCCGTGCGTCATCTGAGAGCAGACCCAGACGGCTGCCGAGATCTGGCAGCCCCTCCTTGGCCAGATAGCCGATCCTCGAGTCAAACGTTCGGCTGGTCAGGCTCACCGCCGGAGTGAAGCTGCTGCCGGCGTCGAAAGACGACTGCAATGAGACGCCGTTCATCAGGTTCTCCGGATCGAGACGCCGGTCGTAGTACACGACGTCCAGTCGGCCATCCGGCGCGACCGCGACCTTGGGCAGATACTGCCACGTCCCGTCGCCCTCCTCGGTGTCGTTGACACGCACCGGCTCGCCCCAATCGGAGCTTCCCGGACTCAGCGACCACACCCAGACGTCGGGATCGCCGGAGCGATCATCGTGAAAGGCGGCATAGACGCGACCGCTGGGAGCAACCGCCAGGGACGGAAACACCGGGGTGAAGACGATAAAGCGGTGAATCGCACTCAGCCCGTCGTCGACCACCGACTCCTCCCAGGTCGCCCCGTGATCACGCGACCGGCCGAGCACGAGCTCGAAGGACCCGGGATAGGGAGGTCCGCCCCTGCCCTCGTGCCCGCCGTCGTAGTCGAGCGCATCGTCGCCGAGATCGAGAAACAGGACGTACAGCTCACCGTCGGGCCCCACTGCCGGCGAGCCGGCAACCACCCGCTCGCGCTCAGCCCCGCTCACCCGCACCGGGCTGCTCCAGGATGCACCGGCGTCATCTGAGCGAACAGCCACGATCGGGTTGCCCGTCTGCGTGAACCTGAACGTGCCAACGTCCTCGCCTTGCAGCCAGGTCATGTAGAGACGCTGTGGCTCGCGGGGGTCGGGGGCGAGCCGCACCTGGAAGCCGAGCGGGCCGCTCACCCTGAGCGGCGTCGTGAACGAGCCGCCTCCGTCGGTGGACTTCGACAGCCACGTGGCGCTGGGCACGTTGCCCGGTCCCTCCAGGGTGACGAAAGCCAGATACAACGTGCCGTCCGCCGCGAAGGCGACATCGGGCGCGAAGCACTTGGCCTCCTCGCCCTCCGGCGCTGGAACCGGCGTCTGTGACCACGTTCTGCCCGCGTCCTGCGAAACGTGCAAGCCACACGAGAAGAACGGCGTGTCGATGCGACTCGACACCGCCAGGTTGAGCGGCCTGGCCGGGTTGCGCACCAGGGTCGGTGAGTTGTGGGCGCTGATGTCGCGCGCGTCGAGGGCACCCACGTTGACCGGGGTCTCCGGGCCCATCACGCTCAACGACGGAGCAGGATCAGCCGCCGCGGAAACCACCGCCGCGCCGACCCCGGCGAGCGCGATCGAAGCGCCGAGCACCGCCAAGAACTGCGAGCCCCGACGCCGCCTGGGGCGATCGGGGCTCGGTTTCACCTCCTCAGGAGGCTCGGCGGCCCGCTCATCGAACGGGCCGCCGGCAGCTCCCATCTACTTGTCCGTCAATTCAGGTGCGCTAGCGCGCCCGAGCTCCGGCCTTGGCGCGGGCCTCGGCGCGGGCCTCGGGCCGCTCCTCGGCGCGGCGGCGGCTGGCGGCGAACGCGAGCCCCGTGACCATGGCCCCGGCGAGTCCGAGACCCAGGATGCCCACGCCGACAGCGGTGCCGATGCCGGACGGCGCTGCGGTCGCCGAAGCTTGCGAGCCCGACGGCAGCGGGGATGCCTCGGAGCCGAAGCCCTTCCACAGGTCGCGCACGGCGCCGCTACCGATGGCCGCAAGAGCAGAGGGCTTTGGCGGAGCCAGCGAGCTGGCGAACACCGACTGCCCGCTTCGCTGGGTGACGCCTGCGGTAACGCCCTGGATACGGGCTGCGAACAGGCCGGCCGCGCCACTGGCGCCGACGATCGGGGCCGCACCGGCGCGGACACCGGTGCTGCCGGTGGTGCCCGTGGTGCCGGAGCCGCCCGTGCCGCCCGCTGCGGCATCGGAGCGCCGACTCGTACCGGCACCGCTGACGGAGTTCGCGCTGCCCGACCCGTCCGTCGTCGCGCTACCGGACCCGCTGGTGGTGGAGCCCGCCGAACCGCCGGACGTCGAGCCGGACGTCGCGCCAGAGGAGCCGCCAGACGTCACGCCCGAAGAGCCGGACGTCACGCCCGAAGAGCCGGACGTCGCGCCCGAAGAGCCGGACGTCGCGCCCGAAGAGCC
>JBBJOW010000011.1:0-63795 GCA_037724045.1 Solirubrobacteraceae bacterium | reverse complement strand
CGCCCGAAGAGCCGGACGTCGCGCCCGAAGAGCCGGACGTCGCGCCCGAAGAGCCGGACGTCGCGCCCGAAGAGCCGGACGTCGCGCCCGAAGAGCCGGACGTCGCGCCCGAAGAGCCGGACGTCGCGCCCGAAGAGCCGGACGTCGCGCCCGAAGAGCCGGACGTCGCGCCCGAAGAGCCGGACGTCGCGCCCGAAGAGCCGGACGTCGCGCCCGAAGAGCCGGACGTCGCGCCCGAAGAGCCATTCGTCGCGGCCGAAGAGCCGCCGGACGTCGCGCCAGAGGAACCGTCGGACGCCGAGCCGCCGGCGGACCCGCCACTGCTGGAGCCGCTAGAGCCGCTGGAGGGCGCAGTCGATGGCGGAGGACTATCGCTTGGGGGCGCGGAACTGGGGTTGCCACCGCTGGTCGCGGGGGGAGGAGCTGGGCTGCTGGGAGGCGCGGGTGACGTGGGCGTCCCGGCACCGTTAGGAGAGCAGGCCCAAGCCAGACTCGCTGCGGCGACGAACGATGCAAGCATGGCCAAAGTGGCCAGTACGAAGCGACGCCCAAGAATTGTCATCAGTGTGAATCCCCCACTCGAATTGCAGCCGGCGCGCGAACGGTACGCGTAGCTCTGTAGTCCCTCCGAACGAGGCGAAGTTAGCACACTGCTTACGTTTGGGCAAGTGCGCGGATTCCGAAGTGGGCGAGGCGGACGTAGAGAGGGGGACGTAGACTCTGACCCGTGAGAGGCTGTCTTGCCGCCACGGCCTTCGCAGTCACCGCCGTGGCCTTTGCTCTTGGCGCCAGCCCCTCCGGGGCGGCCCGGTCGGCCGAGGTCGTGCGGCTCCCGCTACCTCGTTACGACGGCACCCTCACGCCGTACACGTTCGAGCAGGCGTACCCGCTCGTCACCTTGGTCTATGACACGCTCATGTGGCGCGACGCCGACGGCGTCCCGCAGCCCTGGCTGGCGCGGTCGGTGACACGAAGCGAAGACGGGCAGCGGGTGACGATCCGGTTGCGTGAGGGCGTGCGATGGCACGACGGCCTGCCCCTGACCGCCGATGACGTCGCGTTCACGTTCCGCTTCATGGCCAGCCGGTTCCAGCCGTCGTTCACGCCCCAACTGAGCAACGTGGAGCAGGTCCGAGCGGTCAGCTCCGACGTGGTGGCGTTCGACCTGCGGCGGCCATCGCTGGGCTTCGACGACCAGCCACTCTCTGACGTGCCGATCCTGCCCAGGCACCTCTGGGAGGGACTCGAAGGGACCGAAGCGGTTCCCCCGGGCCTGCCCGTGGGCAGCGGGCCGTACCGCCTCGTGCAGGCGGGGGCCAGCGACGGCTATGACTTCAGCGCGAATGAGCAGTACTTCCTCGGCCGGCCGCGGGTAAGCCGGATACGCGTCCCGATCATCCGCGACGAGGAGGAGACGTATCGCGCTCTGGAGCGCCGCGAGGTTGACATGCTGCCGTTCCCGCTCAACGAGGGAACGGCCGATGACCTGGGCGAGGGTTCGAGCATCGCGGTGAAGCGCGGGCCGAACTTCATCGGCACGGCGCTGGTCCTCAACGTCCGGCGCCCGCCGTTCGATCGTCTCCCGGTGCGCCGAGCGGTCGCTCAGGCTCTGGATCTCAGCCGCGTCCTGCGCAATACGGGGCCCGGCGTGCCCGCCGACCGGGGCAACCTGCACCCGGACTCCCGCTGGGCCCCCGACGCGATCCTTCACGGTGAGGACGTGTCCGCGGCCCAGCGAGCGTTCGAGAGCCTGGGCCTTCCGCCCATCGAGGTGCTGGCGCCCGACAACGACGGTGTACGGCTGGAGGCGGGCCGCCAGGTCATGCTGGCGCTGCAACGCGCCGGGACCAGGGCCATCCTCCGTGAGCTTCCGAGTGCCCGGCTCGACGAGATCATCACCGGAAGCGGCGCGGACCCCGACTTCCAAGCCGCGATCGTCAGCACGCCCGCGCTGAGCTCCTACGACCCCGACTTCCTGGTCAGCGAGTTCGGGTCCGGCGTGGCTCCTTTCAACTTCTCGGGGTACCGCAGTGCTGCCTTCGACGCGCTCGCGGAGCAAGTCGCCGCCGCCCCCGACCCCGAAGCGCGCCGGCTCGCGGTCGCCGAGGAGCTGAGGCAGCTGGAAGCCGACGTGCCCGTGATCCCGCTGTTCTTCTCCGACGCAGCCTTCGCCTACCGCCAGGCGGTCTATGACGGCTGGGTCTTCATCGAGGGCACGGGCATCCTCGACAAGCGTTCGTTTCTGGCAGGTCAGTCACGCCCGGCAGCCGGCGGAGCCTTCCAGGCGCCAGACGCCACCGGGTCCGACGCGGCGGCGAACGCGATCCGGCGAGGGGCCCTGGCGGTTCTGGTGATCGCCGCTGCCCTGGCCGCGGTCGGGATCGTCGTCCGGCTGCGAGCCCGCGAGAAGTAAGGCGCCGGCCGCGCTGGGCTAGGCAGCCGTGGGAGCGCCTGGCCCCGAGAGCGCTTCGAGATCGTCGGCGGTCAGGGTCTCGCGCTCGAGCAGGGCCTCGGCAATCCGGTCCAAGGCTGCACGCCCGTCGGTCAGCACCTGGCGGGCCCGCCCGCGCGCCTCGTCAGTCAGGCGCCGGACCTCCTCACCGATCAGCTTGTTCTCCTCGGCGGAGTAGGACTGGCGGCCATTTCCCGAGTCGCCGTTGGAATGGTCGGAGTAGGTGACGCCGCCGAGCGCGTCGCTCATGCCGAGCTCGCGCACCATTCTGCGCGCGAGGGCACTGACCTTGGCCAGGTCGTCGGCGGCGCCGGAGCCGGGCTCGCCGAAGACGATCTCCTCGGCGGCGCGCCCGCCGAACCCCATCGCCATCTGGTTGATCAGCGCCGAGCGCGAGTGGATCGCTCGGTCGTCCTCGTCCACCGTCCAGACGTAGCCTCCCATAGGGCCGCGCGGGACGATGGTGACCTTGCGCGGGACGCTCACGCCGGTCAGCGTCAGGCCAACCAGGGCGTGACCGGCCTCGTGGTAGGCGGTGATGCGACGCTCCTCCGCTGTCATCACGTGCCGCCTCGAGGAGACACCGACCAGCACGCGTTCGACGGCCTCCTCCAGCACCGCGGCATCTATCTCCGTCTGGCGCCTGCGCGTCGCGAGCAGGCCCGCCTCGTTGACGAGGTTGGCGAGCTCGGCACCCGTGAAGCCCGACGTCAGGCCGGCCAGGGTGTCCAGGTCGACGTCCGCCGCCGTCTGCTTGTCGCGGATGTAGAGCGCGAGGATGGCGTTGCGACCGGCCCGGTCCGGCGGCGTGATCTGTATCTGGCGATCGAAGCGCCCCGGCCGCAGCAGCGCCGGATCGAGCATGTCCGGACGGTTCGTGGCCCCCATGACGATCACCCCCGAGCGTGGATCGAAGCCGTCGAGCTCGGTCAGCAGCTGGTTGAGCGCATGATCCTGCTCGCGGCGACCGCTGTCGGAGTCGGCCGCGTCTCCACGTCGGCCGCCGAGGGCGTCGATCTCGTCGATGAACACGATCGCCGGGGCGACCGCCTTCGCCTCCGTGAAGAGATCGCGCACGCGCGCCGCCCCGAGGCCGACCCACCGCTGCACGAAGTCGGTGCCCGAGACGGAGAAGAAGGCCGCGTTGGCCTCTCCGGCGACCGCCTTCGCGAGCATGGTCTTGCCTACACCCGGAGGGCCGTCGAGCAGGATCCCGCGCGGCATGTGGACGCCCATGGCGGCGAAGCGCTCAGGCTCGGCCAGGAAGTCGCGCAGCTCGGCCAGCTCCTCGACCGCGTCGTCGACGCCGGCGATGTCGGCGAAGGTCACCCGCTCGTCCATCCCCGTGGCGCGCCGACCCACGCTGCGCTGGCGCATGGACAGGCGGCGCTGACGCTCCGGCGCCTCGAGCAGTCGCTTGACCGCCTCGTCGAAGTGCGCCTGGGACAGGGCGGGCTCGTGCGCCCGCGCGGCCTGCAGGGCCGCCTCGTTGACCACGTTGGCCAGGTCCGCACCGGTCATGCCGTGGGCGCGCTCGGCGATGGCGTCCAGATCGACGGCGCCCCCCAGCTGCCGGGAGGAGGCGTGCCGCTCGAGGATCGCCAGGCGGCCGGCGCGATCAGGCAGCGAGATCCCGATCTGACGGTCGAAGCGCCCCGGCCGCAGCAGCGCCGGGTCGAGCACATCCGGACGGTTGGTGGCCGCCATCAAGATCACGCCGGTGCGCGGCTCGAAGCCGTCGAGCTCGATCAGGATCTGCGTGAACGTCTGCTCCTGGTCGCGCTGGGCGCTGTCGGCCGCCCCGTCATTGTCGCCGATCGCGCGCCGGCCACCGATGGCGTCGATCTCGTCGATGAACACGATCGAAGGAGCGACCGCCTTGGCCTCGGCGAAGAGGTCGCGCACACGCGCGGCACCGGATCCGATGCTGCCCCCGCCGATGAACTCCGTGGCCGAGACCGAGAAGAACGCCCCGTGCGCCTCGCTCGCCATCGCCTTCGCCAGCATGCTCTTCCCGCAGCCGGGGGGGCCGAAGAGCAGGATCCCCCTCGGGACGACCGCGCCTACGTCGGCGAAGCGCTCCGGTTCGACGAGGAAGTCCTTGACCTCGGTCAGCTCGGCGATCGCCTCGTCGACGCCGGCGAGATCGGCGAAGGTCACCTGCTCGTCGATGCCCTCGCTGCGTTTGCCGACGCTGCGCTCGCGCAGCGCCAGCCGGCGCTGGCGCTCAGGCGCCTGCAGGACGCGCTCGAGCGCCCGCTCGAGGTCGCGCTGGGCGATCGCGCTCTGCTGGGCCTGCCCCGCCAGCAGCGCCGCCTCGTTGATGATGTTGGCCAGGTCCGCGCCGGTCAGGCCGTAGGCGCGCCTGGCGACCTGACGCAGATCGACCGACGAGTCCAGCACCCGCGTCCGCGCGTGCACGCGCAGGATCGCCAGCCGGCCGTCCTCGCTCGGACGGTCAAGGCCGACCGACCGGTCGAAGCGCCCGGGCCGCAGCAGCGCGGGGTCGAGGACGTCTGGACGGTTGGTGGCCGCCAGCACGATGACGCCCTCGCTCTGGGAGAAGCCGTCCATCTCGGTGAGGATCTGATTGAGCGCCTGCTCCTGATCGCCACCCGTGTCGCCGCGGGAGCGTCCCACCGCGTCGATCTCGTCGATGAAGATCACCGAAGGCGTGCTCGCCCGCGCCTCGTTGAAGAGGTCTCGCACCCTCGCCGCGCCCACGCCGAGGTACATCTCGACGAAGTCCGAGCCGGAGATCGAGAAGAACGCGGCGCCGGTCTCCCCCGCGAACGCGCGCGCCAGCAGCGTCTTGCCGCACCCCGGTGGCCCGTAGAGCAACAGCCCCCTGGGAAGCCGCGCCCCCAGCAGGCTGAAGCGCTCCGGATTCGACAGCGCGTCGGCGAGGTCGCGCAGCGCCGCGACCGCCTCGTCCTGGCCGGCCACGTCAGCGAACGTCTCGCCACGCTCGCTGCTCGGGATCTTGCGGGCGCCGCTGCGGACCGCCCAGAAGCCCGATCCGGCCCGATACGACAGGTACGCGTACCCGACGACGATGACGATTAGCAGCGCCGGCAAGAGGTAGGTGCCCGGTACGACGAGGCTCTTGCCGAACTGCTGGTCGATCGGTGCCGCGATGTCGTTCTCCAGCAGGAGATCGAGGAGGTTCTGGCGCGAGTCTGCAGTCTTCAGGTAAGGGACGTTGAAGGCGACGGTCGTGCCGGCCTTGTTCTGGTAGGTGCCGACGACGTAGGAATCTGCGTCCAGGATCGTGGCCGTCTCGATTCGCCCGGTCTCCGCGAGCTCGACGAAGCGCGTGTACACGAGCTCCTCGCCCGTGACGTCGGGTCGTGACGAGACGACCAGCATCACGAACGCGGCGAGCACGACGGCGACCAGCACCGATGCCCAGAACCCCAGGCCGAAGAAGGTCTTCGCGCGCTCCCCGCGCCGGCGGGACGGCTTGTCTGAGTTCTTCATGGCCATGGCGCAACCCTATCCAGAACCGCCGATTCCCGCCATCCGGGCACCGTCGACGTCACTGCTCGCACGGGCCGGGCTTCACCGCGGGGCCGGCTTTGCGCAGCGCCCGCTTCACCGACACGGTCGGAACCGCAGAGGCGGAGTAGCCGATGCTGCTGCTGGCGAAGGTCATCCCCACCACGCGGCCCTCGAGATCCACGACGGGGCCGCCCGAGTTGCCCGGAGTCGCCCGAGCGATCATCCTCGTGACGAGCCGCCGGCCACGAGGGCCTCCCTGGACCCGGAACACCGGGGGGGTCGAGGTGACCCCGAGGCGCGCGGGCTTGACCACGTAGGGCCCGCCGCCGGGGAACCCGAGGATGGCCGACCGGGTGCCGGGCTTGGGCTCGGCGACGATCTCGAGCGGCGGCACGCCCCGCACTCCGGGCGTCCGGAGGATCGCGATGTCGTTGAGCGCGTCGTACCAGATCGACTCCGCGGCATGGTACGGGCCCTCGCCTTCGAGCTGCACCCCAATTGACTCCGCGCCCTCCGTCACGTGGGCGTTGGTGACCACGATCCCGTCCGCCGCTATCCAGCCACTGCCCCCTCCGATGCCGCGGCAGCCGCTCACTGAGATCTTCGCGACGCTCGCCTTCGCTTCGATGACCTCCGCGTCCCGCTTGACGTTCACGCCGGGAGGACGTCCGTAAGCCTCCGGCCCGGAGAGCGCCGGGGCCGACGCGGGGGCCCGCGCGTTCAGCAGCGGTCCCGGCGGCGGCACCACCGCGTTGAGGCCGTCGATGATCGCTGAATCTCGGATGGAGCCCCTCAGGCCGTCCACGCGAGCGATGGTCGCCGCGAGGATCCAGACCAGTACGAGGCCGAACAGACCGGTCAGCACCGCGCCGGCGCCCGCGTCGAGGCGGCTGCGGTCCCGCAGGCCTCGGCGCAGCCTGAGGCCGACCCGCTCGAGAACCGCCGCACCGGCGGCGCCGAACAGCAGCGCGGCCGGAAGCCCGACGACCGGCGCGTACGGATCGTCCAGCCCGCCGTCCAGAAGCAGCGGCGCCAGCCGGGATCCCAGCAGCGCGCCGCCGCCGAAGCCGACCAGCACCAGCAACCCGGTCCTCACCCCGCGCCGGTAGCCCCAGACGGACACGGCGAGGGTCAAGGCGACAATGATGAGATCGACGATCGGCACCCTGGGCAACACAACTATACCTGTGATGATGCGCTGCCGAGTGCGCAGCAGTTCGTTCATCAGCAACCGGGGCTGCGGACCGCTCTTCTTCACTACCTTTGTCGGCGTGCGTCCACATGCCACATACGAATCCGCCTACTTCGCGCGTCTAGCTAAAAAGGGCGGGCGGGCGATATGCGCGGCGGGCATCGCAGCGCTGCTGGTTGCGGCTGTCGCTGCGGCTCCAGCCTCGGCCGACCCGTCCAGCGATCCGTTGCACGGCGGCTCGGGCGAGGGCTTGACCGTGGTCGGACACTCCGACCTGGGCGGGGCGGGCCTCAACGGTGAGGTCGCGGTGCTCGGCAACTACGCCTACGTGGGCGTGGGCACCAACGGGGGCTTCGCAGCGCAGTGGAACAAGCGACCCAAGTGCGACCCCGCGCCGAACATGGTCAAGATCGTCAACCTCACCGACCCGGCGAACCCGGCGGTGACCAGCACCATCAACCTCACCGGTCTCGGCGAGGATCCGGGAGGGACCATCGGCCGCTCCGTGGCGGCGATCAAGGTCAAGCCGCTCAGCTCCGCCAACAGCGCGTTCACCGGTGACCTGCTCGCGGTCGCCCTGGAGAGCTGCGGCGGCGGCGGCGGGCGCCTGGGCGTCGACTTCTACGACGTCACCAACCCGGCCTCGCCGAGGCTGCTGGGCACCGACACGCCCGTCGTGGGCACCGCGACGCGCGACGTCTCGCTCGTGCAGCGGCCCGACGGCCGCGTCCTGGCGCTGGAGGCCAACCAGTCCGGGAGCATCAGGGCCGTCGACGTGACCGTGCCCCGCACTCCGGTGCCGGTGGGCAACGCTTCGCCCCCCCGCGACGCTTTAGGTTGCCGGGGGTTCGACGGGTTCAGCTTCGCCCAGGGCGTCACCACCAACGCGGCCGGGTCGCGCGCCTACGCCGCGTTCGGCGACGGCGGGGTGTTCACCGCCGATCTTTCCAACCCGACGCCGGGATCTCCGCTGCCGATACTGTCCTCGGCCGTCTACGGGCCCGGCGAGGAAGGCAACAGCTTCCGTTTCGTGCCCAACGCCGACGAGACGGCGGCGCTGGCCACCGACGACGACCTGCTGCCGGCGAAGACGACGCTCACGATCACGACCGGGTCGGCGTCAGGGGTGACCGAGACGGCCGCAAGCGCGCCGGGGGTGTTCAGCGGCTGCGAGGCGATCTGGGGCGAGCCGCTCTATCGGCAGGCGGTTCCAACGCTCGACCGAAACATCGTCTTCGTGCCCAACAACGGCTGTAACGCGGGGTATACCGGACTCGATGTCACCGGCAAGATCGTGCTCGTCGACCGGGGCGGCAGCAACGAGTGCGGCGACTTCGACGGCAAGGCGCGGGTCGCGCAGAACAGAGGAGCGGTCGCGGTGCTCGTCGCCACCGGCGGGAGAGTCTTCTCGCCCGACGCGACCCTTCCAGGCGATGCCGGAGTGACCATTCCCCTGGCGGTGATCTCCGCGACGGCAGGCAACGCGATCAAGGCCGGTCTGATCGAGAACGCGAACCTGACGGCCACGCTGGCCGACGCTCCCGACACGTGGGGGGCTCTGCGCATCTTCAACCTGCCGAGCCCGACCGCGGCGCCGACGCAGGTGTCGGTCTTCAATGCCCCTCGCACGAAGACCCTGACTCCGGGCGACGGGCTCTATCACGCCGTCAATCCGCTCTGGGACGGCAACCGGGCCCTGGTCGCCTGGATGTCTGACGGCCTGCGCGTGGTTGATCTGTCCAATCGAAGCGCTCCCACGGCCGGGCCGTTCTACGTGCCTCCGGGCGTGGCGGATCCGACCGGCAACTACGACCAGGTGCCCCTGGTGGTCGATGTCGCCAAGTTCGGGAATCGAACCGTGATCAGCGACATCAACGGCGGCCTGTACGTGCTTGAGCAGACGCAGACCCCGACCCCGACCCCGACCCCGACCCCGACCCCGTCACCGTCACCGTCACCGTCACCGACGGTCACGGCCACACCGACTTCGACCGCGACCGCGACGGCCACGGCTGCGCCGCTCATCGGCGGGCTGCCGAGCGGGCCCGGGGCTCCGGCCGCCCCGCAGGGCGGCGCCACCGACACGCGGGCGGAGAGCCTGCGACGCTGCCTGGCCAGGACGGCCCGTCATCGAAAGCGTGAGCGGCGGCTCGCCAGGCGCGGCCCGGCGGGCAAGCGCGCGGCGGCCCTACGACACATGAGACGTCATGCCAAGAGCCGCCGGCGCGCGTGCCTGAAGCGCTTCGGGCGCCGCCCCGGCCGGGTCACCGCGCTCACCGCGCGCGCCGCGTCCGCGACGTCGATCAAGCTGACCTTCAACGCGCCGGGAACCGACGGCCGCCGCGGCCCTGCCGCACGCAGCTACCTGGTCAAGCAGTCGCTGCGCCCGATCGCCGGCGCCCGCAGCTTCGCGCGGGCCAGAACGCTATGTGACGGCGCCTGCCGCTTCTCGGTCACCAAGATCGGCGCCAAGGTAACCCTCAACATCACCGACCTGCTCCCCAACACCACCTACCGCTACGCGCTCGCCGCCCGCGACAACCTCACCGGCAATCTCGGGCCCCGCTCCAAGACCGTCAGAGCCAAGACCCGCTAGCGGGGCGCTGCGCGCGTGGTCGAGCGCTGGCTGGCCGAGCAGCCCGCTCCCGCGCCCGCGTAGGCAGGGGTCACACGTCTGCCGAGGCGCGCATCCGTTGCCGGGTTGGGCAGGTAAGGGAGGGGAGGGCGGGTGCGACCCCAATAGCCCGCGTGACCCTCTCGGCCGGAGTGGGGTTCCGCGGGTTGTGCGTGTATAGCCCCGATATCCCGCGGACCCCCGCCGCGGACGAGGGGGTGGCGCGGGTTAGTGGGTCCACACGCGAACACTCCCTCCCCCTTACCTGCCACAAAGCTACGAACGCGCGCCCCAGGCACGCATATTCGGTACTAGCGCCGAGGCGGAACCCCTAATCGCGCGCGGCGGAGAGGGACTCGAGGAACGCCTCCGGCGCCAGCGGCGGGGCGCCGGCGACCTTTGCGCGCAGGCGGGCTTCGAGGTCGGCGGCGAGGGTGGCGCGTGCCGCCGGCTCCAGAGTTCCCCGGCGCGCCAGGAAGGCGCGGACGACCATGAGGTCCGATGCGGTGATCGCGCTCGTGTCCCAGCCGGGTGGCTCCGCTGCGGGACGCCCGGCGGCGAAGGGCGCGCCGGGGGTCGCGGCCCGCTCGCGGATCACGACGGTTCCGGCCGCGAGGTCGCCGAGGCGCTGGTGGCGGCGGGTCAAGAAGATCGCGGCCATGCCGACGCCGTAGAAGACCGGCAGGATGTCCACGAGCCGCAGCACGTTGCGGATCGCCGAGGTGACGAAGGTGACCGGCGCGCCGGTGTCGCGGACGACGCGCAGGCCTGCTGCGATCTTTCCGGGGGTGCGGCCGCCGTTGAGCACCTCGAAGGCGACGTCGTAGCCGAACAGCACCAGGAAGGCCCCGATCGACGCGAGCAGCGTGAACACGCCGCCCTCGAACAGCGCGGCGAGCGCGACCCAGCCGACGAAGCCCACGGCGGCCTGGAGGGCGACGTCGAGCAGCGCGCCCAGGAAGCGCGACCCGATTCCGGCCAGGGAGAGGTCGACCGAGACGCCCTCCGGGGTCCGCACCGTCAATCGATCGGGATACTCCACGACTATGGAGGATGCATGAGACGCGCGCGGTTCGTCGAGGAGCGCTCGGCAGAGTGGGCTGAGCTCGCCGGCCTGCTCGACGCCGCCAAGGGCCGGCCCGAGCGCCTCGGCCCCGATGGGGTGCGGCGGCTGGGCATGCTCTACCGCGCCGCCGCGGCCGATCTCGGGCTCGCGCGCCGCGCCTTCCCCCCCGCCGACCCCGTGACGCAACGGCTGGATGGACTCGTGCTGCGCGGGCGCCAGGCCGTCTACGGGCACGAGCCGCGGCGCGCCTCGCTGTGGGACTTCGTGACGACGGGCTACTGGCAGCGCGTCCGCGAGCGGCCCGGCTTCCTCGCGCTCGCCGCGGCGCTGCTGCTCGTGCCGGTCGTGCTCGGCTGGATCTGGGGCCTGAACGACCCCGCCGCCGCCTACGGGCTCGTACCCGAGCAGTTCCGCAGCCGCGGCGGCGAGCCCATCGCGGGGTCGCTCTCGCTCTCCGACGAGGCCGGCTTCGCGGGCGAGATCTTCACCAACAACATCCGCGTCACCTTCCTGGCCATCGCGACCGGGATCACGCTCGGCCTCGGCACCGCCGCGCTGGCGATCTACAACGGCCTGCTGGTCGGCGCGCTCGGCGGCATCAGCGCCTACGACGGCAACGCCGAGCGCTTCGTCAGCCTCGTCATCCCGCACGGCGTGATCGAGCTGTCGCTGATCATCGTCTCCGTGATGGCGGGCCTGCGCATCGGCTGGGCGATCGTCGAGCCCGGCCACCGCACGCGGCTGCAGTCCCTCGGCGCCGAAGCGCGGCCGGCGATGGAGATCGTGCTCGGCACCATGCCGTGGCTCGTGCTCGCCGGCCTGGTCGAGGGCTTCTACACGGGCTCGGGCCCGACGCTCGTCGGAGCGGTGATCCTCGGCGTCGCACTGGGCGTCGTCTACTGGGGACTGGTGCTCTGGCGCGGGCGGCCGTCAGAGTCGCGCCCGGGCCTTCTCGCGTAGGTAGGCGGACACGCAGGCGGCCGCCAGCGATGCCGCCGGCGCCTCGACGGTGCGCGCTCCGGAGCGGGTCAGCAGCGCTGCGGCGCGGTCGCGGGCGGCCAGGACGCTCACGGTCGCCGCCGCGGTGTAGGCGCCGTGGACCGTGTCGGCCGGCTTGGTGACGCGCGCGTGGAGGTCGTCGTCGCGGACGCTGACCAGGACGACGGCGTGCCGGCGGGCGACGATCGGCACCGCATCGGCTAGCGGTCGCGCGGCGGTCTCCTCCACCAGGTCGGAGAAGACCATGAGCAGCGCGCGCTTGCCGCCGGCGACGGTCTGCAGGGCGCGCTCGTAGTCGGCCTCGTCGTCGCTGGGCTCGAGGTCGAAGACGGCGCGGGTCACGGCGCGCCCGCCCGCGCGCCGGGGCGGAAGATGCCGGCGCACGGCGCCGTCGAAGGCGAGCACGCCGCAGCGGTCCCCGAGGGCGTCCGCGACCGCGGCGACCGCGACGGCGGCATCGACCGCGACGTCGAGGCGTGTCGCGTCGCCGAGAGGCGCGGCCATCAGCCGGCCCGCGTCGATGAGCAGCATCACCTCGCGCTCCTGCTCGATCCGATAGGTGTTACTCATCGGCCGCCCGACGCGTGCGGTGGCGGCCCAATTGACCGCGCGGATGTCGTCGTCGGGCGCGTAGTCGCGGATCGACTCGAACTCCGTACCGAGGCCGAGCGGGCCGCGCGGTCGTTGCCCTGGCTCGCGCAGTCTGCCCTGGCGGACGGCGAGCGCGAGGCGGCGCGCGGTGGGCAGGTCGGGGTAGGCCAGCACCTCCGTGGCCTCCCCCACGGTGTGGTCCCAGCGGCCCAGCCCGAGCGGCCCCGTCCGCCGGACGACGACCGCGGGCAGCACGTGCCGGCCGCGGCGCCGGGCCACCAGCGAACCCTCGGCGATGACCACGTCGGGCGGCACCGGCTGTCGCACCCGCCCATCCTCCCTCTCAATGCCGAACCCCGCCGGGACACCGCGGGCGACGATCTGAGGTGCAGACCGGCGCACCCACGGCGAACGCCGGACGGCGACGGCGTCGGCGACAGCCGCCGCCATCAGGGCCACCGCCGCAAGCGCGCCCACGACCGGCCCGACGAGCAGCGTCGCGAGCGCGACCGCCGCGACCAGCGCCGCGAGTCGCGGCGCAGGGCTCACGGTGTCACCGCGAAACAAGGTCGAGCCGCGGTGTGTGAGAACCCGCGGGGTTTCACCGCGGGACCGGGACCTCGGCCAGCGCGGTGCGCACGGCGTCGGCGGGCCGGAAGCGGTCGAGCTCCGCCTCCGGGGTGAGCACGAGCCGGTGCGCGAGGACGGGCGCGGCCATGCGCGACACGTCGTCGGGCGTGACGAAATCGCGGCCGGCCAGCCGCGCCGCCGCCTTGGCCGCGCCGAGCAGATGCGTCGCGGCGCGGGGAGAGGCCCCGAGCGTCACCGACGGCAGCACGCGCGTGCGGCGCACGACCGCCACCAGGTACGCGGCGACCTCCCCGGTGACGCGCGTCGCGTCGACCTGCGCGCGAGCGGTGCGCAGCGCGTCCGCGCTCGCGACGGGGCGGATGTCCTCCAGGCGGCCCGGGCCCACGCCCGACCGCTGCAGGCCGAGCATGGCGAGCTCCTCGTCCTCCCCCGGATAGCCGACGTCGACCTTGACCAGGAAGCGGTCCAGCTGCGCCTCGGGCAGCGGGTAGGTGCCCTCGTACTCGATCGGGTTCTGCGTGGCGACCACCAGGAACGGATCGGGCAGCGGCCGCGGGCGCCCCTCGACGGAGACCTGCCGTTCCTGCATCGCCTCGAGCAGCGCCGCCTGCGTCTTCGGCGGCGTGCGGTTGATCTCGTCGGCGAGCAGGAGGTTGGTGAAGACCGGGCCCTCGTGGAAGACCAGATCGCCGCCGCGCAGCGTCATGGTCCCGGTCAGGTCGGAGGGCAGCATGTCCGGCGTGAACTGCGCGCGGCGGAAGTCGACGCCGAGCGCGCGCGCCACCGCGCCGGCCATCAGGGTCTTCGCCGTCCCCGGCGGGCCCTCGAGCAGGACGTGCCCGCCGAGCGCGGCTGCCGCGAGCAGGGCGGCGATCGCTTCCTGTTGGCCGACGACGACCCGGCCGACCTCGGCGGCGACGGCATCGTGGAGGTCTTTCACGATGACAATGGGGGCCCCACCCTCCGGTCCATTCCGTGCGGAGCGATGTCCCTCCGGGCACCCCCTGCCTCCGCGTGGCGCCGAGCGAGCGCGCGTGCCTCGTCGTCGGTGCGCGGGGGCGGCTGGTCGCCGTGAAGGGTATGGATGGGCGCCATCGCCCCAGCAGGATCGCGGGTTCGCGCGAGCGCTGCGCCCAGGGCATCGACGTAGGCCGCACGCGGCGGCGCCAGCGGCCTCGCGGCGTCCTCGGGCGGCCCGAAGCGGCGGCCCCGGGCGAGCATCAGCAGCAGCCCCGCCGCGAGCAGCAGACCAAGCGCCCACTTGCCCGCGTCCGGCAGCGCCGCCAGTCCGCTGGCGGACCCGTAGCCGTGCGGCGCCTCGGCGAAGACGAGCGGGCCTCCGCCAATCAGCTCGAGGGCGAACGCGGCGTTGTCGGCGCGGGCGAGGCGGGCGTTCTGCAGCGGCGACGCGTCGGCCAGCAGCGCGACGTTGCCGCGCTCGACCAGCACCCCGCCGGCCGACCAGGACCCGCCCCCGGCGGTGACCAGCGCGCGCTCGCCCACGCGGATCGCCTCCGGACCGCCCGAGCGCCAGACGAGCGAGGCGTCGAACACGTCCAGCCAGCGCTCCGGCCGTACGCCTCCCGCGACGACCCGGCCGCCCGCGTCTGCGTGCGCGCGCAGCAGGAGCGCGTCCGCCCGGGGTAGGGACGGCACGTCGAGCGCGACGACCGTCGACCCGGGCGGAAGCCGCGCGTCCGCGAGCTCATCGCGCAGCGCGACGACCTCGACGCCCGAGCGCCGCGCCAGCTCCGCCCACGCGGCGAAGCCGTCCGGCGCCGTTGCCAGCGAAGACGAGCGCTCCCCCGACGGCGACGGCAGGACGTACTCGACGGCGAGCAGGACGACGTTGACCGCCACCACCACGCCCACGATCAGCAGAATGGTGCGTCGCTTCATCGCGTGAGGACGGCGCCCCAGCGCTCGCGGGCGGCCGCTGCGTCGTCTGACCCGGCGGGACGGCCGCCGTAGGCGATGGCGTCGAAGTCCGTCCCCAGCGCGTCGAACTCGGCCGAATCCAGGACGCCGCCGATCTCCGCGGTCGTGCGAAGCCCGCCCGGGGCCAGGACGTCCGTGCGCTCGAGGCGCGCCACGCCCGCGCGGAAGCGCAGCCGCACCGCGAGCTCGTAGTCACCCGCCCGCTCGGCCGCCTCCGCCGCGCGCTCGAGCGCGGCCGGGTCCACGACTGCGTCCGCGGCCGCCCTCGCCCGCGCCACGGACGCCACGGCGCGTCCGGCGTACATCCGCGCGAGCGCAACCGCGACCACGGCGACGGCCAGCCCGATCAGCACCCACACCAGCCAGCTGCCGCCCGGCAGCACCCCGTCGATGGCGCCGAAGCGATCGCCCAGCCATCTCCCGACCGCGTCGACGCGGTCCCCGAGCCAGTCCAGCGGGCGCTCGAAGGGCCGCGGCACCTCAGGCTCGGAGAAGCGGCGCTCGGCGACGATCTCGGCCGCAAGGTCGCGTGCCTGGGCGGCGTCAGCCACCGGGCGCCTGCGGCGGCAGGAAGCCGCCGCCGGTGGGCGGCGCGTCTCGAGGCGGAAGGCCTGAGGGCTCCGCCGCCTGCGGAGCGGCAGTGGCCGGTGCGCCGATGCGCTCAGCCAGCAGCTGGATGTCGTAGCCCTCCTTGCGCACCCGCAGGTCGAAGTAGATGTACGTGGCCAGCGCGGCGGTCAGCGGCAGCGAGACCGCGGAGGCGACGACGTTGGCGGCGGTCAACACCGTCGCGTTGACGACCTCGTTCTCGGAGTTCACGAGAATCACACCACCGATGAGCGCCCCGATCACGACGCTCAGCACCAGGGTGATCAGCCACATGACGAGCATCGCGCCGAACGTGCGCCACCAGTGGCCCTTGATCAGCGCGCGCGAGCGGCCCATCGCCTTCCTCCCGCGCAGATCCTCGAACAAGAGCGCCGGCGTGTTGAGGGCGAACAGCACCCACACCCACACCAATCCGAAGCCCAGCAGCAGCACTCCTCCGATGAGCGCGAGGAAGTACAGCAGCAAGATCCACAGCAGCGGACGGAAGCGCGCAGCGGCAAAGCGCAGCGACTCCCCCGCCGAATAGCGCTGGCCGACGATGTCGCCCCCGACCGCGCGCAGGCACGCGGCCGTGGCCAGCATCGACGCGACCGCAGTGAGCGCGAGCGTGATGAGGTTGCCGGCGACGTAGGCCGCCACGTCGCCGTCGGCGATGGTCGTCGCGACGTCGAAGTCGAAGGCGTCCTCGGTCGTCGACGCGGTCACCAGCGTGCTCAGCACCGACACCGGCACGACGACCACCAGCGTCGCCAGCGCGAGCGTCCAGAAGTGCCGTCGCACCGCGCTGAACGACGCGTCCAGCAGCTCCCCGACGGTCAACGCCCGCACGAGCGTTGAATCTACACGCGCAGGAAGCGGCGCAGCGACAGGCCCGACCCCAGGGCCGACACCGCGATGCTGGCACCGAGCAGCACGACCACGAGCAGCCCGAAGTTGATCGTCTCCGGCGTCGCGATCAGCGTGAAGTCGCTCGCCAGCGGATCCACGACGGCGATCTTGATCACGCCGAGCAGCGCGATCGCGCCGAGGCCGCCCATCGCACCGAGCAGGATCCCCTCGAGGACGAACGGCCAGCGGATGAACCAGTCCGTCGCGCCGACCAGCTTCATGACCTCTACCTCCCTGCGGCGGGAGAACAGCGACAGCTTGATCGTGTTGGCGATCAACAGCATCGAGGCGATGGCGAGCAGTCCTGCGAGACCGGCGGCCGCGTACTTCACGACACGCGTGAGCGTGAGGATCTTGCCGGTGTCGTCCTCGCGGTTGCGGATCTCGTCGATCGCCTTGTCGACGGGGACCCGCGCGCCGCCCGCCGGTGCCAGCGGCGCCAGCGCGTCGCGGATATCGACGATGTTGTCGGGATCGTTGGGGGTGATGCGCAGCGTGTCGGGCAGCGGATTGGAGCCCAGCAGCTCGTAGGCCTCGGGGCTGCGCTGCTTCTGCTCGGCCAGGGCCTGCTGCTTGGAGATGTACTCGACGGTCTGGACGTTGGGCGTGGCTTCGATGAGCGTGCGCACGCGGGAGACCTCGGCCGCCGTCGCGTCCGTCGTCAGGTAGACGTCGGCGATGACGCGTCCGCGCACCTCGTTGGCGGCGCCGGTCGTGGCCTGGACGATCGGGATGAAGACGCCGAGCACCAGCACGGTGACCAGCACGGTTGCCATCGCCGCGAACGACGGGACGGCGTTGCGGCGCATGGACCGCAGCGACTCCTTGACGAAGAAGCCGAAGCTCATATCGGGTCGCTCTCGCCGCGCAGGATGGCGCTCATCTCGGTCGTCGATTCGACCGTGTAGCGGGCGCGGCGCTCGTCGCGGATGACCTTGCCCCTGGAGAGCTCGATCACGCGGCGGCGCATCCGGTCGACCATCTGCTCGTCGTGCGTGACGACGACCACGGTCGTGCCGGTCTTGTTGATCCGGTACAGCAACTGCATGATCCCGACGGAGGTGTCGGGGTCCAGGTTGCCGGTCGGCTCGTCGGCCAGCAGCAACGGCGGATGGTTGACGAACGCGCGTGCCACGGACACACGCTGCTGCTCGCCGCCGGAGAGCTGGTCGGGATAGGAGTGCAGCTTGAGCGACAGGCCGGTGAGACGCAGGATGTCGGGCACCTTGTCGCGCACGTCGCGGCGCGAACCGCCCGTGACCTGCAGCGCGTAGGCGACGTTGTCGGCCACCGTGCGGTTGGGTAGCAGCTTGAAGTCCTGGTGGACCATCCCGATGTTGCGCCGGTAGTACGGCACCTGCTTGCGGCCGACCTCCGACAGGTCGCGGCCCGCCACGCGGATCCGCCCGGTGGTCGGTTCGACCTCCTTGATCAGCAGGCGCATGAGCGTCGACTTGCCCGAGCCCGAAGCGCCGACGATGAAGACGAACTCGCCGGGATGGATGGCGAAGGTCGCGCCGTTGAGGCCCAGATCGCCGCTCGGATAGCGCTTGACGACGTCCTCGAAGTCGATCACCGCGCCCGCCGCCTCGGCCCGGGCCAGCGCGGAACGAGGCGTCGGGGACGCCGGAGGCTCGGTGCGCACCCGGCGCGTACGGACGTGTCGCTCAGTGGCGGCCATGACTCCCGAGATTACGCGGCGCCCTCCCGGAGTCCTGCGATTTGGCCTGCATGCAAGGGCGTTTGCAAACCGCGACTTAGATGATTGATCTAGATTCGTGTCGTGCCCTCCGTCGTGACCTCCGACCCGCTGCCCAACGGCCTGCCGATCCACCGGGTGGAGCTGCCCGGGACGCGTGCGGTCACCGTCCTCGTGGCCTTCGACGCCGGCGCGCGCACCGAGCGCGCGGAGGAGAACGGGATGGCGCACTTCCTCGAGCACCTGGTGTTCAAGGGCGGGGAGAAGTACGACGACTACCGCAAGGTCAACGAGACCGCGGAGCGCATCGGCGCGGTCCTGAACGCGTACACGTCGCACGACATCGTGGCCTTCCACATGACCTCCCGGGCGGAGGTCGTCGGCGAGGTGATCGACCTGCTGACCGACTTCGTGGGCCGCCCGAAGATCGACGCGGAGGAACTCGACCGCGAGCGCGGCGTGGTCATCCAGGAGATCGCGCGCGCCGATGACAACCCGTCCGCCGTGGCCGAGCACCTGATCGACCGCGCGGCCTTCGGCGACCACCCGCTCGGGCGCCCCGTCCTGGGACCCGCCGAGCACCTGCGCTCATTCACGCGCGAGGGGATCGTCGCCTTCCGCGAGCGCCAGTGGGCTGGGGCGCGCGCCGGCGCGTTCCTGGTCGGCAACCTCGAGCACCTGCCCGCCGACGACGTGCTCGCCGACGCCTTCGGCCGCTTCCCCTCGATTTCTCCGAACGGCTCGTTCGAGCCCGCGACGCCGCTCGCGCCGGTGACGCTCGTGGAGGAGCGCGACTCCAACCAGTCGCACCTGCGCATGAGCTACCGGCCGTCGATCGACGTCACCTCGCTCGACCAGCGCGCCGCGCTGGCGGTGTACTCCACGCTGCTGGGCGGGTCGATGGGCTCGCGGCTCTTCGACGAGATCCGCGAGCAGCGCGGTCTGGCCTATTCCGTCTACGCGCTCGCCCACGCCTTCGCCGACGTCGGCATCGTGCAGCTCTCCGCCGGCCTCGAGTCGGGCAAATGCGTCGAGGCCTACCGGCGCATGCGCGAGATCGTCGACGAGCTGCGCGCCGACGGCCCGCGCGAGGAGGAGGTCGAGCGAGCCCGCGCCTATTCCGCCGGGCGCATGGTGCTGTCCTTCGAGAACAGCAACGCGGTCGCGCGTCACGCGGCCTCGCAGAAGGTGGTCTTCGGTCGTGACCTGGAGCCGGACGCGATCATCGCCGCGCTCGACGCGGTCACGGTCGACGCGGTCTTCGAGGTCGCCCGCGGGGTCTCGGAAGAGCTGTCGGTGGCGTGCGTCGGACCGCACACGGCCGACGAGTTCGCTTCTGCCGCCTGACCGGGCATCATCTGTTGAGGGATGGAGCTCAACCAGCGTGAGCTGGACCGCTACGTGCGCCGCGTAGCCGACCGCTTCCCCGTGGAGCGGGCGCTGCTGGGCGGTGCGCGGGTCGAAGACGCCGCCGGCGCGCCGGCGCAGCGTGAGCGCGGGCCCGAATACGTGGTCGTGCTCGTCAGCGAGCACTTCGACGGCATTCCCTGGCTTGAGCGCGTCTACCAGGCCGCCTCGCTGTGGGACGCGCACGAGATGGGCGCCCGGGCGGAGATCCACTGCTACACGCGGGCCGAGTACCAGCGCAAGGTGCGTGTCCTCCCGGTGCTGCGGCGGGCGGTGCGGCGCGGGCTGGACCTCAGCCCGGTCGCGCGCTGATCGTCCACCTTTGCCGTGATCGGTCAGTGATGGGCGGTAGGGCGTCGACACCACGGTCATGTCCCGCCTCCTCGCCCTCCTTGCTGCGCTGACGCTGCTCGCCGCCCTCCCCACGGCGGCCGCCCACGCCAAACGCTCGCCTGCCAAGACCCAGTCGCACCACAAGAAGGCCAAGAAGCTCAAGGCGCCCAAGGCCGACTGGGACAACGACGGCCTCAACAACCGCTACGAGAAGAAGGCGGGCACGAAGCCGCGCCTGGCCGACACGGACCGCGACGGAACCCTCGACGGGCGCGAGGACCGCGACGCCGACGAGGTGTCCAACCGCACCGAGCAGCTCGCGGTGACCAACCCGCGCATGGCCGACTCCGACCGCGACGGGCTCTCCGACCCCGACGAGGACCCCGACGCCGACGGCGTCGTCAACCGCTCCGAGTCCCTGCTGAGCTGGCACCCGCGCAACGCCGACACCGATGACGACGGCGTCCAAGACGGCGACGAGAACGCCGGCGTCGTCTCCGCGACCACCCCGGAGACGGTCACCATCGCGCTCCTGCGCGGCGGCTCGCTGAGTGCCAAGCTGACCGAGTTCACCGACGTCCGCTGCGCGAGCTCGGTGGCCGCCGAGGAGAACTCCGACGAACAGGAGCTCACCGAGGCAGAACTCGAGGCCGCGGAGCTCGAGTCCGAGACCGAGGACGCAGCTGCCGAGGACGGGTTCGCCGACGAGGACTTCGAGGACGAGCCGCGGGCGCGCGTCGCCGCACTCAACGGCTGCTCGATCGACGTCGGCGCCGTCGTCTCCGACGCCGAGGTCGAGTCGTTCGAAGGCGTCCTCGAGTACCTCTCGCTCGACCTGCTCGGGTCGTAGCGTGACGCGAGGCTCGCGAGGCGTGTCACCCTTACGGTGATGCGCCTCTCGCCCTCCGTCGTCCTGCTGCGGACCCAGTCCGACGACCGGCTGACGGCGCTGGCGCGCGAGGGCAGCGAGCCGGCCTTCACCGCGCTCGTGGAGCGCCACCGCCGGACCGTGCTGCGCGCCTGCTGCCGGGTGCTCTCCGAGGCCCGCGCGGAGGACGCGACGCAGCAGACGTTCATCGCGGCCTGGAATGCCCTCAGTCGCGGCGACGACGTGCGCGAGGTACGGCCGTGGCTGCTACGCATCGCGTGCAACACCTCCCTGAACGCGCTGCGCAACCCGGGTTACGAGTACGTCGAGCTCGCCGAGTCGTTGCAGAGTGGGTCGGCACCGCAGGCCGAGCTCGAGCGGCGGGAGGTCATGCGCCAGACGCTCGCAGGCCTCGCGGCGCTCCCCGAGAACCAACGCGAGGCGCTGCTGCGCAGTGCAGTCGGTGGAGCTCCCCACGCCGACATCGCCCGCGAGCTGGGCATCTCGGAGGGGGCGACGCGCCAGCTCGTCATGCGCGCGCGGGCCACATTGCGCTCCGGGGTGACCGCGTTGACGCCGCTCCCGTTGCTCAACTGGGCCGCAGCGGGTGGCGGGGCCGTGGGGTCCGCGTTCGCTGCCAAAGCTGCGGCAGTGGTCATCGTGGGAGGGTCGGCGGTCGCGACCCCCGTCGTGGTCACCCGCGGCATCGACGAGCCGGCCGCCGTACGGGCCGCGGAACGCGAGCAGCGGCTTTCGCCCGAGCGGCGGCGCGTCCCCCTCCCCGGCGCCACGGCGACCGCCACCGTCGCGGCGGTCGCGACGGTCCGGGACACGGCTCTGCGCAAGCCCGATCCAGAGCGCGAGGCGGTCGAGCGCCGGGCCGCGCAGGAGGCCGACGAGCCCGGCGAGGACCGCCGGCGCGGGCGGGGACGCGGCGGATCCGGCGACGGCACCCCGGCGACGCCTGCCCCGCCGATCGACGACGAGGAGTCCCGCGACTCGGGCCGCAGCGACTCCTCGGGCCGCGACCGCGAAGACGACGACGACGACAGCGACGACGACCCGGGCAACTCGGGTTCCGGGAGCTCCGGCCCAGACAGCGACGACGCCGACGCCGACGCCGACGCCGACGCCGACGCCGAGGATGACGATGACGACGTCGACGCGGTCGCCGCCCCCGTGCCGACCGTCGTCGCGACGGCGACGCCGGACATCGACGACGGAGGCCGCAGCGGCTCGGGCTCGGTTTTGGGCTCGGGCTCGGACGACGAGGAAGACTGACGCCGCCTGCGTGACATCCGTCCCCGGGGGGCGTGTCTACTCAATTGGCCCCGTCCCCCGTCTCGCGCTCAGGAGATCGCGACCATCCGCTCGATGGGCAGCCGCGCGCGCGCGGCGAGGTCCGCCGGCACCTTGACCTCCGGTGAGAGGTCGCGCAGAGCGTCGCGCAGCTTGGGCAGGGTGATCATCTTCATGTACTGGCAGACCGCCGCGCGATTGGCGGGCAGGAAGTTCACGTCGGGCGCGGCCATCTGCAGCGGGTGCAGCATCCCGGTCTCCGTCGCCACGATCGCGGTCGACCCGGCCGGCGCGTTGCGCGCGTAGTCGAGCATCCCGCCCGTGGAGAGCATGTGGACGCCCTCGGGGTCCACGTCACCCGCGGCGACGTACTCCATCACCGAGGTCGAGCAGCCGCACTCCGGGTGGATGAGGAAGTCCGCGCCGGGATGCTCCGCGCGCATCGCGCTGATGTCGCGGGGCCGTATGCCGGCGTGGACATGGCACTCGCCGTCCCAGACGTGCATCTTGCGCCCGACCTGCTTCTCCACGAACGCGCCGAGGAACATGTCGGGCCCGAAGAGGATCTCCGTGTCCTCGCCATGCTCGCGGTAGATGTGCTCGACGACCGCGACCGCGTTGGCCGAGGTGCAGCAGTAGTCGGTCTCCGCCTTGACCTCGGCCGTCGTGTTGACGTACATGACCACCACGGCCCCCGGGAACTTCGCCTTCCAGGCGCGCAGCTGATCGGCGGTGATCGAGTCCGCAAGGGAGCAGCCGGCACCGAGGTCGGGCAGCAGCACGGTCTTGTCGGGCGAGAGGATCGACGCCGTCTCCGCCATGAAGTGCACGCCGCAGAACGCGATCACCTCCTCCTCGGCCTTCGCCGCCTTCTGCGAGAGGCCGAGCGAGTCCCCCACGTAGTCGGCGACGGACTGGATCTCCGGGAGCTCGTAGTTGTGGGCGAGGATCACGGCGCCGCGCTCGCGGGCGAGCGCGCGCACCTCGTCCTGCATCAGAAGCGTGTTCTCAAGCTGCAGCAGCGGGGTCATGGGGGGCTACCTCCAACGCAAGGGAGAGGTCGAGGGCGGGCGCGGAGTGCGTCAGCCATCCCAGCGAGACGAAGTCTAGCCCCTTTATGGTCGCATAGACCACAACTGTCTCCGGGTTGATGCCGCCGCTGGCCTCGAGCTGCGCGCGGCCGCCGACGCGCGCCACCGCGGCACGCACCCGCTCCGGCGTCATGTTGTCGAGCAGGAGCCGGTCGGCGCCGGCCTCGAGCGCCGCGTCGATGTCCGCGTCATCGCGCACCTCGACCGTGACCGGGAGGTCCGGCCGCGCCGCTCGCGCGGCATGCACCGCCGCCGCGACCCCGCCGCCGAGCGCCTCGTGGTTGTCCTTGATCAGGATCGCGTCGTAAAGGCCGGCGCGGTGGTTGGTCCCCCCGCCGTGCACGACCGCCGCCTTCTCCAGGCCGCGCATGCCCGGGGTGGTCTTGCGGGTGTCGAGGATCGTCGCTGCGCCGCCGGCCTCGCGGACGGAGCCCACCACGCCCGCGGTCACGGTCGCCACCCCGCTCAGGCGCTGCAGGAAGTTCAACGCCGTGCGCTCCGCGGTCAACAGCGCCCGTGCCGCACCGCGCACACGCAGGACGACCGCTCCCGACTCGCGCCACTCGCCTTCCGGCCCACGCTCGACCGCACAGTCGGCATCCAGCCGCCGGAAGACCGCCTCGGCGACGTCGAGCCCGCTGATGACCCCCGGCGCCTTCTGGGTGATCGTGGCGACACCGCGCGCGTCCGCGGGCACCGTCGCCTCGGTCGTCACGTCGCCCGTGCCGACGTCCTCGGTCAGCGCGGCGTCGACGAGCCGCATCATGTCGTCGTAGCGCATGCGCTGGTTCTAGCGTGGCCGGGCGGTGAGACGCCGCCGACCGCTCCGGGAGCCCAGGGCCCAGCTCGACCTCGACGAGGCCGAGCGCACGATTCGCACCGCACTGGCGCAGGAGCCCATCAAGACCGACGTCCACCCGTTCGTGCTCGCCCACGGGCGCGCGTTCAAGCCCGTCGAGCGGCCGGCCGACATCGCTCCGGGCACGCGCCATCAGCCGTTTCTGAACGCGTTCGCCCTCGCCTCCGAGCGCCCGCAGCTGCGCTATCACGAGGGCTTCACGCTGGCGCGCGGCTGGACCGACCAACCGAACCGCCACGCCTGGTGCGTCGACCCGGCGGGCCACGCCATCGACCCCACGCCGGGGTGGGCCGAGCCGGGCGGGCCAGTGCGCGACTGCTACCTCGGCGTCGCCATCCCCCTGGAGTTCGCGGCCCCGTACGTCGCGGGCGGCAAAGGCGTCCTCTACGAGCTGACCGGCCGCATGCCGCTGCTCGCCGCCGCGCTCGGCTGACTCAGCCGAAGAACGCGAACGCCACGGCGAGCACGACGGTCAGAAGCCGCCGTACCACGGGCTACTCGGCGACGACGAACAGCGAGCGCAAGCCGGGATCGCTCGCCCCGTGCAGGCGCGCGCCCGCCGCGACCAGCTCGTGGAGGTACTCGATCGCCTCGTGGGTCACGCGCTCGCCGGGCAGCAGCGCCGGGATGCCCGGCGGGTAGCCGGCGATGGTCTCCGAGGAGACCCGGCCCTCGGCCGCCTCGATGGCGACCACCTCCGTCCGGCCGAGGAAGGCCTCGCGGGGGGACATGGCCACCTCGTTGTGCAGCGCCGACGACGACCGCGACAGGGCGGAGGCCTCCCCGGCGACCGAGATCCGCCCGATGGCCTCCGCGAAGTCATAGGCGAAGCGCTCGAGGTCGTCCGTCGGCTGGGCCACGCCGAGGACGAGGACGACCGTCGCGTGCGTGGCGAGCTCGAGCTGGGCGTCGTAGGCCTCGCGCACCGCCGCGTAGACCTCGTACCCCGTGCGGCCGGTGCCGCGGACGTCGATGACGACCCGCAGCGGGTCCCAGGCGTGGACTCCCGCGCGGCCGACCATCCCCTCCCCCACCACGGCGCAACCGGGGATCGCGTCGATCGCCTCGCGCAGCGGCACGGTGGCGCGCAGCGTCCGGCTCAGCAGCGCCTCGCCGTGGACGGCCATCTGGCGCCGGGCGGCGTCGAGCGAGCCCATCAGCAGCGCCGACTGCGACGTGGAGCGCACGAGGCGCACGGAGCGGCTGACGACGTCGGGGTCGATTCGCCCGGTCGTCCCGAGGTGCAGCATCGCCGACTGGGTCAGAGAGCCGACGATCTTGTGCGTCGAGGTCAGCACCGCGTCGGCACCGAGCCGTACCGCACTCTCCGGGATCGACGGATGGAAGCCGAAGTGCGGGCCCCAGGACTGGTCGACGACGAGCGGGACGTCGTGCGCGTGGGCGACCTCGGCGAGGCCGGCGACGTCGGCGGCCATGCCGTAGTAGGTCGGGGAGACGACGAACGCGGCGCGCGCGCCGGGGCAAGCGGTGAGGGCCTCCTCGAGGCCGGCGGGGGTGACGCCGTGGGCCATGCCCAGCTCGTCGTCGTACGCAGGCGCGACGAAGCCCGGCCGCCCCCCGGAGAGCACGAGCCCGTCGATCACCGATGAATGCGAGTTGCGCTGCACCACGACGGGCGCGTCGAGCGCCGTCAGCGCCAGGCACAGCGCGTGGTTGCCCTGCGAGGCGCCGTTGGTCAGAAACCACGTCCGCTCGGCGCCGTGGGCCTCGGCGGCGAGCCGCTCCGCGCGCTCGTAGGGCGTCGGCGACGGACCGAGGTCGATGCCCTCGATGTCCTGGGGGACGTCGAGCTGCAGCGCCGCCAGCCCGATCGCGTTCACCAGGCCCGGGTCGGCGCCGCGGCCGCCCTTGTGGCCGGGGACGTGGAAGCGCGTCGAGCCGCGGAACCCGTAGGCGACGAGCGCATCCAGGTAGGGCGCGGCGGGTTGTTCGCCCGCGCTCATGTCGCAGCCTTGAGCAGGTAGGCACGCACGAAGCCGTCGAGGTCGCCGTCGAGCACACGGTTGGTGTCGCCCATCTCGTAGTCCGTCCGATGGTCCTTGACCATCGTGTACGGATTGAGCACGTAGGAACGGATCTGCGAACCCCAGCCGACGTCCATGACCTCTCCCTTGGCCTTGGCGATCTCCTCGCGGCGCTTGCGCTCCTCGAGCTCGATCAGCTTGGACTGCAGCATCTTCATGGCCGTGAGCTTGTTCGACGTCTGCGACCGCTCGTTCTGGCACTGCACCACGATGCCCGACGGGCGGTGGGTGAGGCGCACCGCGGAGTCGGTCTTGTTGACGTGCTGGCCGCCCGCGCCCGACGCCCGGTACGTGTCGACCTGCAGGTCGTCGGGCAGGATCTCGACCTCGCCGAGCTCCTCGAGCACCGGCGACACCTCGACGGACGCGAACGCGGTCTGCCGGCGCGACTGCGCGTCGAAGGGCGAGATGCGCACGAGTCGGTGGACGCCCTTCTCGGCGCCGTAGAGCCCGTAGGCGTTCTCGCCGGCCACGCGGAAGGTCGCCGACTTGATGCCGGCCTCCTCCCCCGCGCTGGCCTCGAGCATCTCCGCCTTGAACCCGCGCCGCTCGGCCCAGCGCATCTCCATGCGCAGCACCATCTCCGCCCAGTCCTGCGCGTCCGTCCCGCCCGCGCCGGAGTTCACGGTGACCAGGGCGTCGCCGGCGTCATAGCGGCCGCTGAACAGCCGCGCGAGCTCGAGCTCCTCCAGACGGGCCTCCACCGAGATCACCGTGTCCTCGAACTCCGCCGCCATCTCCTCGTCCTCGACGGCAAGCTCGGCGAGCCCCTCGAGGTCGTCGACATCGGTCTGCAGCCCGGTGAAAGTCGTCAGCCGACGGCTGACCCGCGCGTGCTCGGAGTTGACCTTCCCTGCGGCGTCCGGATCGTCCCAGAAGCCGGGTACGCCCATCTGCGCCTCGAGCTCGGCGGCGCGCTCCTTCAGCCCTGCCGGGTCAAAGATAATCCGCGAGGAGCTTCAGCTGCTCACGGATGGCCGCCAGGCGCTGCGGTGTGGGCTGGGATGACGCGGGCGTGCTCACCCTGCGGACACTACTCGGGCAGCCGCCAGCGAACGCCCGCGAAACGGCCGAAGTCGCGGTCGAAGGAGATCACGGTGGCGTCGTACTCGAGCGCGAGCGCCGCCAGGTGTGCGTCGTTGACGAGGTTGCCGGCGGTGCCGACAGAGGCCAATAACGAGCGCAGCAGCGGCAGGTGACGCGGCGTCGGCTCCAGAAGCACCACTTGGGGCCGACCCAACCAGCCCTCGAGAAAATCGGATGCGTCCTCGACGCCTAGCGGTTGAGCGAGCGCGACGGGACTCGTCGACACCCGCAGGAAAGCGAGCGCCGCCACCCATGCGATGCCGACCGTTTCGTCGGCGTTCAGCGCTTGACGCAACCAGTCGCGCGCGGCCGTGTGGTGGCGTGCGTCAGCGTTGACCGCGTAGAGCAGGACGTTGGCGTCGACTAGGAGCAATCGTCACTTGCCCAGCGACATCTTGCGGAGGATCTCCTCGTCTTCGAGTTCGCCCGCCAGCCGAAGCGCCTTGGTGAGGTCGACCCGCGGCTCGCCCATGTGGTACGTGGGAAAGTCATACGGCTCTCGGCTCCGCTGGGTCATCCCCTTGCGAATCGCATCGTTGACCGCCTGTTTGAACGACAGGCCGCGCTCCTTCATCGCGCGCTGCACCAGCGCGGCGACATCCGGGTCCAAGGTGACCGTCGTACGCATCGAGGCATCATAGCATCAACTCCACAGATGCATGATGCTCCCGCTCGGGGCCCATCGCTCGGCCTCGCCTACTTCTTCTGCTTGCCCTGCTTGCCGCCCTTGCCCTGCTTCTTCGTCGTCTTCTTCTTTGGCTTGACCTCCCCGAGGCGCCCGACGCCCGGCTTGCCCGCGCGGCCGCTGCTCGACGTGGCGGTGACCCGGGCGACAATTCCTCCCTTTGCGCCGACGGCGGGAATCGTCACGCGACGCCCCTTGCCTTCGGGCGCGAAGAGCAGGTTGCGACCGTCGCTGAACGACACGGCGACGTCGTACCGGCTCGCGAGCGAGGCCTTCGACCAGGTGACGACGGCACGGGTGGCGTTGCGGCGCACCTTGACCTCGGGCGTGCCGATCCTCGGGTTGGGTGCGACGTAACGCTCGACCGCGATCCGCGCGCGCGGCTGGTCGTCCTGGGTGACCTGGGCGTAGATCGTGCGCTTCGCCGACGTGGCCTCGCTCACCGTGTAGCGGACCTTGCCGCTCCCGCCGCGCTTGACGGTCTTGATGATCTTGCTGGCGCCCCCGGCGGTCTCGACGAACCGCACGACCTGGCCGGCTAGCGGCTTGACCCGGTAGCGAAGCACGCGCTCGGCGCCCTTGCCCATCACGCTGGCCTTGACCTTCGGCTTCGGCAGGACGTCGGCCTGCTGGATGCGCAGGATCGGCGTCGAGCCATCCGCGACCTCCGCCTTCCACATCCCGGCCTCGGGGTGCGAAAGGATGACCACGGAGCGGTCCTCGGGCTCGATGACCGCACCCAGCGCGCCCTCCACGATCCCGCCCTGCGCCGGATCGCTGAAGTCGAACACCTTCCCGCTCGGCGAGGTGAGCCGCACGAGCGGTGCGGCGCCCGCGCCCTCGAAGGACAGCGCTGCGCTGGAGCGATCGAGCGCGAACGTCTGCGGCGCGTCGGCCTGCCTGCCCACCCGGAATTTGCGTATCGGCTGGAAGGCGCTCAGATCGCACCCGGTGAAGGCGCGGAAGTTCGCGATCAGCTCGGGCAGCCCCAGCGGCGGGCGCCCGCCAGGGAACTTCACGGACGCGCCTGCGGCGATCTCGAGATCGTCGAACGGGAACGGCGTCGGGATCGTGAACGCACCACAGGCGGCGACGCCCAGATTGGACAGCACGCCCTTCAGCACGACCTCCGGCAGGATGAGGAGCTTCAGCTCTCCGTTCGCGCTCACCTGCCACGCCGACGTGGGCTCCACCTGCACCGCGCCGAAGACCTCCCCGGTGATCCTGGCGATGTTCGGGATCCCCAGGTCGATCGCCGCGCGGACGTCGACGTTGCCGTTCGAGCTGGCTTTGACGTCCACCCTGGTCAGCCCGATGCAGACGAGCTGGATCTCGCCGTTGACTGTGATGTAGAACGGCGTCGGGCTGAAGTGGACCAAGATCTCGCCGTCGACCCCCACGGTCGGACAGCCGCCGCCCGCGCTCGGCCCGACCGAGACCGCTCCCCCCGCCACGATCTCCAGCGGCTCGGGGGCCTTGAAACCACCGGTGAACTTGGTCAAGAAGATGCCCGGCCCGAGCGGCACGCCCTTGCCCGCCCCGAGGAGCAGCGACACCTTCAGCTCTCTGAAGACGCCTTTCTCGTCGATGCGAAACTGGGTGATGTCGATGCCGTCGCCGCCCGTGAAGTCGAAGGTGATCTGCCCGGTGGCGCTGAGTCCCTTGTCCGCGCCATAGACCAGCCTCAACCTGCGCACCCTGACGCCGAACAGATACGCACTGGGGACGTTGATGTCGAGCCCTTGGAGCTTGAGCTTGCCATTGAGGTCCCCGTGCAGCTCGACCTTGACCTCGACCGGGCTGATGCCATTCGACAGGCCGGGAAGCTGCGCCAGCGCCTTCAGGGTCGCCGTACCGTCGTCGTTGAGCACGACGTTCACGTCGCTGCCGCTCAGCTTGAACGGGCCGAGATCGAGCTTGCTGGCGATCTCCTGGAACTTCTTCGAGGTGAAGTCGATCCCCTCGCTGAGTACCTTGTCCTTCGTCTCGTTGATCTTGTCGTCGACGATTGCCTTGTATGCCTGGGGGTCGGTCGTCAGCGGGATCTTGGGGTCGATGCCGAGGCTGCTCTGCGCCTTCTGAGCAGTAATCGTCATCTTGCTCACGCCCGGCAGCGCCTCACCGACGTCGCTCGGAACGACGAGGGTGTGGAGGGCGCCGGCCGGATCGACCTTGACGCCGTTGACGCTCAGGCTGCCGTTGACGACGTAGATCTGATCAAGTGCGAACGGGGCCTTCGCGCCGGTGAGCCCCTGTGGGTTCGCGACGCCTGCAGCGGCCTGGATCCCCTTGACCTTGTCGTCCAGGACGGACCCGTTGGCGAACGTCGAGTCGAGCTTCTTCTCGAGGACGGTGCCGCCGGCCGCGGCCGCGGTGTAGGCCTGACCGACGCTGGCGACTGCGGCGGAGGTGTTGGTGACCGTGGCCGCGAGAGCGAGATCCGCCGGGGAAGGCAGTGCCCGCGTCATCAACGACGCGCGCCGCGTCCCGGGCGAATAGCCGGGCTGCGCCTTCTCGCGCTCCGCCTCTGCGCGGTTGACCACGTCGGCGGCGGCCCTGATCATGGCCTGCACGTCTTCAGGCAGGCCCTTCAGCTCGTCGTCGTCGACCGCCCGGACGTTCATCGGGCACATGTTGCCGACCAGCTGCACGCGCCCGACGAGGCCATTGGAGGTGCAGGGACCGACCTCGGGGTCCGGTGGGGGCGTGAAGCTGCTCCTGCACCACATGGGCTGGATCGGCGTGCGCTTTGCGCCCTTGATGAACCGCGTGCCGTCGGGGGCGGTGAAGGCGCCGTTCGGGTCCTTCGCGCCCGCGACGTCCGGGAATGCGAAGGTCTTCTGAATCGAGACGAACTGCCCCGTGGTCTCCGAGTCCGCGTTGACGATGACCGCTCGCGGTGAGAACACCCCCGGGTCGAAGTTGCCGCGGATCACGGGTGAGCTTCCCGGACAGGAGATGTCCGTGCCTCCGTCGTTGTCGACGTCCCAGAGCACGCGGACCGGCGTCACGGGTCTGAGCTTCTCCTGGGTCTCGATCGGGAGGGCCTCCGCCGTCGACGCGTTGACCGGTTGAACCGCGATCCCCAGGCTCGGGCAGATGCGGCCTCCGACGTACGGCCTCGTCTCGCACACCGACAGCTCCCTGTAATAGAAGCCGTACTCGGTCAGGACGATCTTCTCGGGGAAGTGGTTGAGGACGTAGCACTGCTCCGCCGGGGTCAACGGGGGTCTGCTGATCGATCCGTCCGGCTGATTCGTCGACGTGGCGGGCTTCATCTCGTTCGCACGGCCGCCCGGCGAGGCGCACGACGCGGCCAGCTCGTCCTTGGCCGCCGTCTGCTGCTTGACGAACAGCTCCTTGGCGAGGTTCCGGTACGCGTCAGACGTCGCGAGCATGTTGATGGGGTCGTTCCGGTTCTTGCGGAAGACGGTGTCGATCCGCCCGGTCCCAGTGCCGGTCGGAAGCGGGATGAAGACGGCCTTCGATAGGCCGTAGAGCTCGGGGAAGAAGAGGTTCCCCGGGGCCGGAATCCCGCTCGCGCTGACCCCGGCGGCGTTGCGCGGGGTCACGTAGCAGCTGACGTGGCGGCCGAGGTGGTCCGCGGTGATCCTGAACGTCGAACCGGTCGCGCCGGCGATCGGGGTGTAGTCGTCGTACGACCCGAAGCCGGCGTCGAGATTGTTCGAGTTGCTGCGATACCACTGGTACTGATCCTCGTTGCCCGGCTCGTCGACGCGGTCGTTGAACCACTTGCCGCGGTCGCAGGTTGCCGTCTGCTGGAGCGGGTTCGAATCATCGCTGAGGGTGACGGTCGGCCGCACCGACCACCGCGGCGGGTCGTCGACCGGCCGCACCGGAGGACTGATCGCGGGCACCGAAGTGCCGACGTCGTTGCTGGCGAGCACGCGGCAGGCGATCTCGCGATCCGCGTCCCCGTTCGGGTTGCTCTCTCGGTACTCGAGTCCGTCGGAGTACCGCCGCACGAGCGTGTACCTGGGCTGCGTCGCGCCGTCGATCGGTTGGCCGTTTCGCAGCCATTGGTAGGAGAAGTCGGGACCGTGCTTCCACTCGCCGGGGATGCACGTGAGCTCCCTGCCACCGATGGGCGTGCCCTCGATCCTCGGCAAGACCACCGCGATCGGGACGTCGACATCGACGCGCAGCGACTTGGAGACCGCCTCGCCGGTGAATCCGCTCGCGTCGGTGGCGATCTCGCGGCAGCGGATGCGCGAGGACTCGTCATTCGGTTGGGGGACGTACTGCTGGCCGGTGGCGCCGTCGATCGCGTTCCAGGCCTGATCCCCGTCGGCGGTCGTCGACCGGGGCGCGCGCTCCCACAGGTAGGTGAAGCTCACCGGGCTGCCCGTCCAGGTGCCCGGCTCGCACGAGAGGGTGGAGCCGATCTTCGGAACGCCAGACAAGGAGGGAGGACTCGTGCTCTTCGGGCCGGCCGGGATCGGCAGAGACGGCGGCCGGCGGTGGTAGCCGGCCTGCAGGTAGGCGAGCTCCTCGCCGTTCAGCGCGCGCCGGTAGACCCGGACCTCGTCTATGTCCCCGCGGAAGGGCTTGTTGACCGGGCAGTCGGCCTGCGGCGGGCCGCCCGCGCGCAGGCTCGGGCTGATGTCGTTGTACGCGATGGGTCCGCCGGTCGTCTGCCCGCCGCCCGAGCCCACCTCCGCCCCATCGACGTACAGGCGCACGCGCGACCCGTCGGAGGTACCGGCGACCGCGTGCCACTGCCCGTCGAAGACGTCCGCCTGTGGCGACGACACCGGGAGAATGGAGCCCTCCTTGATCACTCCGAAGGACAGCTTGCTGTCACCGGCGAGGAAGCCGTAGGAGCCGTTGCCGCAGCCCTCGCCGTAGGCCGCGATCGTGGTCAGCGGCCCGGGATCCTGGCCGCGGACCCACAGCATCAGCGTCACGTTGGCCGGCTGCAGCGCCGTCGCCCCCTCCGTGCCGACGCCCACCTGCCCGGTGACCGGGTCGCGCGGGAGCGCGAAGGCGTTCTTGAAGCGGCCCGGGCCGGTGAAGCCGCCGAGGCCGACCGTTCCGTGCAAGCCATTGCCCGACGCGTCGAAGGCCTTGTCGTCGAAGGGCTCGCCCGGGTACTGCTCGCGCCGCTCGAGGTGCCATTTGAGCGCGAGGTCCGGCTCAGGCTCGGCGCTGGGCGTGGGGATCGGCGTCGCGGTCACCGTCGGGTCCGGCGTCACCGTCGGGTCCGGCGTCGGCGTCGACACGGCGCCAATCTGGACGGGGATGCCGTCGGCCTGGGCGCCGGCGAACTGCGGGGTGGTGGTGAACGTGATCGTGGTGAACGTCCCGACGAGCCGGATCGTTCCGTTGGCGTCGGGCTGGCCGGCCGTGCCGGAGACCGAGGAACCCGAGACGACGAAGTTCGCGTCCCCACTGACGCGCTGGATGTTCGTGCCGGCCGGGAACTCGAGCACCGACAGCAGCGAGGCCACGTGCAGCACCGGGTTGGCGACCGCGTTCTCGAAGGTCACGGTGAACGACCCGTTGGCGCTGCCGCGGAGCTCGATGGCGTCGCTGGTGGGCAGTTGCGGGTCGAAGGCGCTGCCGGAGAAGATCGTCGAGGTGCCGTTCAGCGTGCTGCCCGGCGTCGGCGAGATGTCGGTACCGGCGATCGCGATCGTGTCGCCGTTGAGGATCCCGCCGGCCGACGTGGTGTTCGCCGACGTCCAATCGGTGAAGGTGGGCGTCTCCGTCGGCGCCGGCGTCACGCTGGGAGCCGCGGGGTCCCCCGCGTCGACGCGGCGCACGCGGTGGTTGAACGTGTCGGCGATGAGGACGTCGGCGTCCGAGGTCGCGGCGACGCCGAAGGGCTTGTTGAGCTGGGCGTTTGACGCGAGGCCGCCGTCACCCGAGTCGCCGGCCGTGCCCGTGCCCGCGAGCGTCTTTATCGACCCGTCTGGTTGGACGACCCGGACGCTGTGGTTGCCGCTGTCGGCGACGAAGAAGGTGCCGTCGGCCGCCACCGAAACCCGGATCGGGGAGCTCAGCTGCGCGTCGGTCGCGGCGAACCCGTCGCCGGCGTAGGCTGCGACGCCGGTGCCGGTGACGGTGGAGATCACGCCGTTGGGGCCGACCCTGCGAATCCGGTGGTTCGCGGTGTCGGCGATGAGGAAGCCGCCGTCTGAGGTGAGCGCGACGCCCGACGGCTTGTTCAGGCTCGCCGCGGTGGCGGCCCCGCCATCCCCACCGAATCCCGGCGTGCCGTCGCCCGCCACGGTCGTGATGGTGCCCCCGGGAGAGACCTGCCGGATGCGGTGGTTGTCGACGTCGGCGATCAGGTAGCTGCCGTCGGCCGCCGGCGCGATGTCGTAGGGGAAGGCGAGCGGCGCGGATGCCGCCGGCCCGCCGTCCCCGGCAAAGCCGGCCGCACCCGTTCCGGCGACCGTGTCGATCGTGCCGTTCGGGGAGACCCTGCGGACGCGGTTGTTGTTCGCGTCCGCGATCAGCACCGAGCCGTCGGGCAGCACGCCGACGCCCGAGGGAGCGTCGAAGCTGGCGCTCGCCGCCGACCCGCCGTCCCCGGTGAAGCCGGCCGTGCCGGTCCCCGCGAAGGTCGAGATGCTGCCGTCGGGCGCGATGCGCCGCACCCGGTGATTGCCCTGATCGGCGACGTAGTAGCCGCCGTCCGCCGTGGCGACGACGCTCACCGGTACCGTCAGCCGCGCCGCCGTCGCAGATCCGCCGTCCCCCGCAAAGCCCGCTGTACCGTCGCCGGCGACGGTGGTGATGATCCCGGTCGCGCCCAGGGCGACTGCCGCCCACGCCGCCGCTCCGGCAAGTGCGAGAACCGCCAGGACGATCGATCTACGCATGGCTGTGCTCTCCTGCCGTGGTTGTCTTGGGAATGTGCGCGCGGACTCGCCAGCCGCCGTCGAAGGTGGGGACGGCGACCAGGCTGCCGCCGAGGGTGCCGATGCGGTCGCGCAGGCCTCGCAGGCCGCTTCCCGAGCCCTGGCCGGCAAGCTCCGGCGCCGTGTCGGCAGGCGCGTTGACGACCTCGATGACCAGCGCACGGGGCTCGCCGCGCACGACCACGCCGACGGAGGCACCCGCGGCGTAGCGCATGGCGTTCGTGAGGCTCTCCTGAACTGTGCGGTAGGCGGTCTGCACCACCTCGGCGGGCAGTCCGGACCGCTCGCCCTCCAGCCGCAGGGTGACGTCGAGGCCGCTGCCCGAGGCGCGGCTGACGAGCTCCTCCACGAGGCCGAGGTCGGGCGCCGGGCCGATCTCGTTGCGGTCGGCGAGCAAATCAACCAGCCGGCCCATGTCCTGCTCGGCCTGGCGGGCGGCGTCGCCGATCGCGCCAAACGCCTCCTGCGCCAGTTCGGGGTCAGCGGCGACGAGGCGCTGGCCGGCGCTGGCCTGCACGACCATGACGCTGATGGCGTGCGCAACGATGTCGTGCAGCTCGGAGGCGATGCGGGCGCGCTCGTAGCGCACGGACAGCTGGGCATGGGCTTCGCGTTCGGTCTCGAGCTCCTGCGCCCGCTCGGAGAGCCGCGCACCGAGCACTGCGTGCTCGCGAACCGCGCGGCCTGCGAGCCAGGCGGAGATCGGGACGAAGACGGCGGGAACCGCTGCCCCCTCGTCAACCGCGGCGCCGCCGAGCGAGGCGACCAGTAGGCCCGCGAGCGCGACCAGCGCGGATGACCGGCCGCCGAGGTAGCGGCCGGCGCCGAGGGCGTGGAGGGCGAACAGCGCGTACGTCGAGAAGGGCGCCTCGCTCATGTCGGCCGCGGCCGACACGGCGACGAACGTCGCTGCCGCGGTCAGCCAGGCGGCCGTGGGACGCGTGCGTACCAGCCCGAGGGCGCCACCGAGCGCGGCCGCCGCCACGGTCGCCGCGGGATCGAGGCCTTCGACCGCTCCGACGACGATCCCGGTGAGACCGCCCGCGCCACCGACGAGAACGTCGATTCGGCGTCCGCTTGCGATCACGGCGCGGCCATCACCGGCAGCTTGGCGATCGCCTCCGACCGGCCGCCCCGAGTGGTGGCGCGCAAGGTGCCGCGGTGCAGCTCGACCCGCTCCCGCGCCCGGTCGAGCGCCGCGCTGGCCCGCCGCCTGGCCGGACCACTGACAGCGAGTTCCAGCGCGTCGTCGCCGAAGGTCACCTCGACGGTGACGCCGGGAGCGTTCTCGAGCATGTCGAGCAGATGCTCGACGATCCGGTAGGCCGACAGCTCGACTCCCGGCGGGAGGGCGCGCGGACTGCCGGCCACGCCGAGCCGGGCGTCAGCGCCCTTGGCGCGCACCAGGAGTGCCTCGAGATGCGTGAGTGTGGGCTGCGGCGAGACCGGCGCATGGCCGTCGTCGGAGCGCAGCGTGCCGACGACCGCGCGCATCTCCTCGAGCGTGCGCCGGCTCTCCTGCTCGATGTCCACCAGTGTGGCGGTCGCGTCGGGGGCGGTGCCGGCCGCGCCCGCGTCCGCCATACGTGCGAGCTCGCCCAGCCGGCGGTGCAGCAGCGCATCGAGCTCACCCGAGAGCCGCTCACGGTCGGTGGCGACCTCGATGCGCGCGCGCTCGTCGCGCGCGGTGCGAAGCTCGGTTGTGCGGACCTCGAGCTCGTCGACCATCCGGCTGCGCGAGCGCGCGAAGCGACCGATGCCCCATGCCACCGCGGTCATCACCGTGAACGGGATGAAGTCGGTGTCGGCGAGCTGAGTGTCGGTGAAGCCCACGACGACCACGGCCACGATCGTCATGGCGAGCCCGGCCAGCGCGGACGGCAGGCTCAGCCGAAAGCCGCTCGCATAGGCGAGGACGAACGCGAGCGGGAAGACGACGCCGCAGCGGATCATGTCTCCGAAGGCCGCAACGTGCACCAGCAGCGCGCCGACGGTGACGGCCACCGCCGGCAACGGGGCCTGGCGCCGCCAAAGCACCGGAGCGGTCACTGCGAGGAACGCGATCAGGGCCAGTGCCGACGACGGCTGGTCGTCGCTAGGGATCATCAGGACGACGCCGAGGACGAGGAAGAGCAGCGCGACGGCCACGTCGGTGGTCGTGAAGGGTCCGCGGCGGAGGGTCATGACGCGAGTATCTGCGATCAGCGGCGGGCGCACATCACCTTCGCGGGTGATGGGCCTCAGCGCTGGTCACCCCTGGCGGTGATACTGCGTAGATGGACGACACCACGCCGATCACGGTCGTGATCGCCGATGACCAGCGCCTGCTGCGCACCGGCTTCCGCGTCATCGTCGAGGCCGAGCCCGACCTCACCGTCGTCGGCGAGGCGGGCGACGGGCGCGCGGCCATCGACGTCGTCCGCCGCCGGCGCCCCGACGTCGTGCTCATGGACATCCGGATGCCCGACCTCGACGGCCTCGAGGCGGCGGCGCGCATCCTCGGCGATCCGGAGCTGGCGACCGCCGTCGTGATGCTCACGACCTTCGACGCAAACGAGCACGTCTATGAAGCACTGCGCATCGGGGCCAGCGGCTTCCTGCTCAAGGACACGCCCGCCGAGCGCCTGCTCGACGCGATCCGGGTCGCCGCCGCCGGCGAGGCGCTGATCGCCCCGTCGATCACCCGCCGGCTGATCGCCTCGTTCGCCCGCAGCGCCCGCCCGCCCGCCGACGGCGTGCCCGCCCGACTCTCCGAGCTCACCGAGCGCGAGCTCGACGTCCTACGGCTCATGGCCCGCGGACTGTCCAACGGCGAGATCGCGGGCGAGCTGATCCTCGGCGAGAACACCGTCAAGACGCACGTCGGTCGGGTCCTCTCCAAGCTCGGCCTGCGCGATCGCGTCCAGGCCGTCGTGCTGGCCTACGAGACGGGACTCGTAACCCCCGAGCTCACGGCGGCGGACGACGGGGCGTAGCGCCCTCCGGCCGCGAGCTGCCCCGCGCGGGTGCGGAGCAGCTCGAGGGCAGGGGGGCGCTGGGGAGGAAGGGATCGGCGGTCGCGCGGCCGTCGTCGACAGCGCGTCCTGCTCAGGCGCCGAGAGTGAGTGCGCGGCGAAGCCCCCGCACTCCATGGACGCAGATGCTCGGAGCGTCAGCAGTCGATGAGCTCGATGCGCGGATCGAGCCGCCGCAGGTCACCCGGATCGCTGGTGACCGTGACCCCGTCGACCGAACGCGCCAGGAGCACCACCGAGGCGTCGACGACATCGGAGGTCGCGGTCGCGGCGCAGAGCTGGCCGGCCGCTCGCGCGGTCACGGCATCGAGCGGATGGACGATCACGTCGTCGGAGGCCATGACGCGTGCGAGACGAGCCTGCCGCGCAGGGTTTCGCCACGCCTGGGCCAGTGCACCGGCCGGAACGTGAACCTGGTGTGTCAGCTCCAGCAGCCGGATCACGCGCCGATCAGCGCGCTCGACGGCGATCAGGCCCCCAGCGTCGAGGACTACAGGCCGAGGACGCTGCGCGCCCACGCGGTCTCCTCGTCGGTGGCAGGGCCGAGCTCAGAACGTATGTCGGCGAGCACCCCCGCAAGACCTTCGCGCTGAGCGCGGTCGCTCATCGCCGCCGCCACCCATGCGCTCACCGAAGGAGCGCGCCCCGCCTCAACCGCCGCCTCGGCGGCGCGAACCGCTTCTTCGTCCACCGTGACCGTCACCCGCGTCCGCATACTCGAAGCATACTCGCGCAGCGAATCGTGTGCGGCGTCAGGTGCCGCCGTGGCACTTCTTGAACTTCTTGCCCGATCCGCACCAGCAGGGGTCGTTGCGACCGAGCTGCTCGTTCTCGTCGAGCCGGCGCTGCTGGACGGGCGCCCCGACGAGCGCGGCCTCCTCTTCGCCCTCATCGTCGCCGTAGCCGGGTTGGTAGGTGCCGCCGGAGTAGTCCAGGGTGGCCGGGGCTGAGGCGTCGGGCTGCTGCTGCAGCTCCTCCGGGCGCTCCACCTCGACCTCGACGTTGTAGATCATCCGGGCGAACGTCTGCCAGATGCCGTTCATCATGTCGGTGAACAGCGTGAAGGCCTCGTTCTTGTAGGCCACGATCGGCTCGATCTGGGCGAAGCTGCGCAGGTGGATGCCCTCGCGCAGGTAGTCCATGTCGAAGAGGTGCTCGCGCCAGCGCTCGTCGATGATCTGCAGCAGCAGGAAGCGCTCGAGCTGGCGCATCAGCTCCGACCCGAGCTCGTCCTCGCGCTCGGTGTAGAGCTTGTGCGCGTCCTCGATGAGCAGCTCCTTGAGCGACACCCGGTCGGTGCTCTGGGGATCGAGCTCCTCGGGGGTGAAGTCGACCTGGAAGAGCTGGTCGAGCTGGACCCAGAGCTCCTCGAGGTCCCAGTCCTCGAAGTAGTCGGTGACCGTGTACTCGTCGACGAGGCGGTCGATGACCTTGGCGACCTCCGCACGTGCGGTCGGGCCCATGTCGCGGCCCTCGAGGACGTCGTCGCGGTAGCGGTAGATGACCTCGCGCTGCTGGTTCATCACGTCGTCGTACTCGAGCGTGTGCTTGCGCTGGAGGTAGTGCTGCTCCTCGACCTTGCGCTGCGCGTTCTCGATCTGCTTGGAGAGGATGCTTGCCTCGATCGGCTCTTCGTTGCCCTCGTCGTCGACCACCTTGAAGCGGTCGAGGATGCGGTAGATGCGGTCGCCGGCGAACAGGCGCACGAGGTCGTCCTCCGCGCTTAGGAAGAAACGCGACAGGCCGGGGTCGCCCTGGCGGCCGGCGCGCCCGCGCAGCTGGTTGTCGATGCGGCGCGACTCGTGGCGCTCGGTGCCGATGATGCACAGCCCGCCGGCGGCGAGGACCTGCTCGCGCAGCTCCTCCACGCGCGCGTCGACGCTGGGCAGGACCTTGTCGTAGTGGTCCTGGTAGTCGGGGTCGCCGGGCTTGAGGCCGAGCTTGGCGAGCTCGAGCTGCGACAGGTGCTCGGCGTTGCCGCCGAGCTTGATGTCCACGCCGCGGCCGGCCATGTTGGTGGCGATGGTGACGCCGCCGGGACGGCCGGCCTCGGCCACCGTCTCACCCTCGCGCTGGGCGAACTCGGGCTTGGCGTTGAGGACCGCGTGCGGGATGCCGCGGCGCTCCAGGCGCTGGGACAGCAGCTCGGAGACCTCGACGGAGATCGTGCCGACCAGCACGGGCTGGCCGGCCTCGTGGCGCGCGGTGATCTCGCGCTCGACCGCGGACCACTTGCCTTCCTTGGTCTTGTAGATCGAGTCGTTGCGGTCCTCGCGGATCATCGGCTGGTTGGTGGGGATCGCCACCACGGCCAGCTTGTAGATCTTCATGAACTCGTTGGCCTCGGTGATGGCCGTGCCGGTCATGCCGGCGAGCTTTTCGTACATGCGGAAGTAGTTCTGCAGCGTGACCGTGGCGAGCGTCTGGTTCTCCTCCTGCACCGCCACGCCCTCCTTGGCCTCGACGGCCTGGTGCAGGCCCTCCGACCAGCGGCGCCCGTCGAGGATGCGCCCCGTGAACTCGTCGATGATCTTCACGCCGCCGTCGACGACCGCGTAGTCGACGTCGCGCTTGTACAGCGCCTCGGCCTTGAGCGAGTTCAGGAGGTGGTTGACGAGGTGACCGTTCTCGGCGCGGTACAGGTGGTCGATGCGCAGGAAGCGCTCCGCCTTCTCGACGCCCTGCTCGGTCACCGAGACGGTCTTGTGCTTCTCCTCGAACTCGAAGTCGAAGTCTGCGACGAACTCCTTCTTCGTGCGGGGGTCCATCCCGTCGGGCTTCTTCCCCGGCACCATCTGGCGGGCGAGCTTGGCGAACTGGGCGTAGAGGTCCGCCGCCTGCTCGGGCGCGCCGGAGATGATCAGCGGAGTGCGCGCCTCGTCGATGAGGATGTTGTCGACCTCGTCGACGATGGCGAAGTTGTGCGTGGCGACGGCCTTGCCTTCGGTGATGCGCTGGCCGTGCTGGACCTTCTCCTCGAGCGTCGAGGCCATGTTGTCGCGCAGGTAGTCGAAGCCGAACTCCGAGTTGGTGCCGTACGTGATGTCGGCCGCGTACGCGGCGATCTTCACGTCGTAGGCCATCATGTTCTGCAGGATCCCGACGGTGAGCCCGAGGTAGTGGAAGATCGGGCTCATCCACTCCGCGTCGCGGCGGGCGAGGTAGTCGTTGACCGTGACGATGTGCACGCCCCGGCCGGCGATCGCGTTGAGCACGATCGCGAGCGTGCCCGTCAGCGTCTTGCCCTCGCCGGTCTTCATCTCGGCGATGGCACCCGAATGCAGGACCATGCCGCCGATCAGCTGGACGTCGAAGTGGCGCATGCCCATGGTGCGCCGGCTCGCTTCGCGGGTGATGGCGAAGCACTCCGGCAGCAGATCGTCGAGCGACTCGCCGCCGGCGGCGCGCCGGCGGACCTCGGCGAATTGCTCCTGCAGCTCGGCGTCCTCGAGCAGCTCGAGCTCAGGCTCGAAGCGGTTGATCGCCTCGACGCGCTTGGAGTACTGCCTGAATTGGCGCGCCTCCCCCATCCGGAGGGCCTTGTCGAGGATCTTCGGCATGGCCTCTCAGACTAGATGGTTGATTCCACGAGACCCGTAGTCCCAGGCGCGCTGATGACCGAGCCGGGCGCGACCGGCCGGCGAAGCCCGTACCGGTGGTACGGGCGAACCGGACGGGCGTGAGCCGGCGAAGCGTCAGCGGCGTGCCTGGGGCCGCGGGGTCGTGGAATCAACCATCTGGAGGCCCGCGGGCGCCTACATGGTGCCGGCGGCGGGAGCCTCGAAGCCCTCGCCCGCCCGCGGGCCGCGGCGCTTGTCGCGCACGCGCTTGACCTGGCGGGCGATGTCGTCGGCGACGAGGTTGATGGCGTGGGGCATCGTCCGCGACGCCTCCCGCGCCCGCAGCGTGGCGCCCTTCATGCGCACGGTGGCCTCGGCGACCTCGCACACCGGGTTGGCCGGGTTGCGCTCCCGGGTCAACTCCACCTCGAGCGTCGCACTGGCGCTGACCTGTCGTGCGACCTTGGCGAATCGCCGCTCGACCTGCTGACGGAGCGTGTCGGTGACGGCGACGTGCCGGCCCTTGACCTCGATCTGCAACGGGACCTCCCAACTAGGGAACCTGGTCCCTCAACAGTCTTTCACAACTGCGCCACAGCGCAAGCGGCTGGACGAATCTCGCACACGATCCGTCGCGGTCACAGCGCGCGGGCGTAGGTCATCGCCCGGACCGTGGTCGCGCCCGCGTCGCGCAGCGTGCGAGCGCACGCCGCGAGCGTCGCCCCTGTCGTATGGACGTCGTCGACCAGTAGCACCGCCGCGGCGGGCGGGGCTGCGCGGGTATGCACGCCGATGCGGCCGGGCGCGCGGCGCTCGGCCCGCCGGGCGCCGAGCTGTCTCGACGCCCTCCCGGACCGCGCGAGGCAGCCGGCGACTGGCAGGTCCAGACGGCGGGCGACCTCGTCCGCGAGCAGGCCCGCGGGATCGAAGCCGCGGCGGCGCGCGCGGGCCGCCGCCGCGGGCGTCGGCACGATCGCCACGACGTCCGCGGTCGCCCACGGCGGGGCGTTGGCCGTCATCTGCGCGGCCATCAGGCCTGCCGCCGCCAGGGCGCCACGGAACTTCAGCTCGCGCACGAGCGCAAGCGCGGACCGCTCGTAGGCCACAGGCGCCCACGCGGTTGCGAACGCGGCCCCAGCGGCCGGGCACGCGCGACCGCCATGGAAGGGCTGCCCGCACCGTCGGCACACCCGCTCGCCAAGCCACGGCAGCGCGCGTACGCAGGCGGGACACAGCAGCGCGCCGGCAGCGCCCGCCGGCCCGCGGCACCCGGCGCACACCGGCGGCGCGATCACTGCGAGCAGCTCGTTCCACATGACATCGGAGCCTGGCGCGCCGCGTGTCACCGATCCATACGCAATCGTTCAGACTCAGTGACAAGTCCGTGACGAATCGCAGCGTGCCCGTCGACACCTCTTGGACGATCGCTCCGGCGGTCCTGCTCAGCGTCGCCGTGTACCTCGGCCTCTACGCCGTCCGCTGGCGCCGGGTCCGCGCGACGCACGGCGCGCGTGGCGCCGGGGGCGGGCGCCTTGCGCTATGGCTCGCCGGCCTGGCGCTCGTGATCATCGCGCTCATGTCGCCGCTGGATCGCATCGGGGAGCAGCTCGCGTCCGGGCACATGGTCCAGCACCTGCTGCTCGCCGACCTCGTGCCGATCGCGCTCATCCTCGCGCTCACGAAGGTCCTGCTGCGACCGGTCACCCGCCAGGTCCATGCCCTCGAGAAGCGAGCCGGCTGGCTCGCGCACCCCGCGGTCGGCGTGGTCGCCTATGTCGGCACGATGTGGTTCTGGCACATCCCGCCGCTCTACAACGCCGCCCTCGACAACGCGCTCGTCCACGTCACCGAGCACCTCACCTTCGCCGCGTCAGGCTTCCTCTATTGGTGGCACCTGATCTCACCGATCCGCTCGCGGCTGCGGCTCGGGGGCATGGCGCCGATCGCCTACATGGCCTCCACCAAGCTGCTGGTCGGGGCCCTCGGCGTCTTCCTCGCCTTCTATCCCAAGCTGCTCTACGACCCGTACGCCATCGCCGGTGAGCGCTGGGGCATGAGCCCCGTCACCGACCAGCACGTCGCCGGCCTGATCATGGGCCTCGAGCAGTCGCTGGTCATGGGCGTCGGCCTCGCGTACCTCTTCGCCCGCATGCTGCGCGAGTCCGAGGACGCCGACCGGCGCGCCGAGCGCCTCGAGGAGCGCGCCGCCTAGAGGACCTCGCCGTCCTGGACCGTCGCCGGACCGTCGACCCGCGCGCTTCCGCGGACCGTGACGCCGGCGCCGAAGGTGACGTCCCCGTCGACGGTCAGGCGGTCGGCCTCCAGCAACGACGGCGGGCCCTGCGGGAAGCGCGCGTCGAAGTCGCGCAGGAGCTTGAAGTCGTCGCTCAGCGAGACGAGCGGTGCGGCCTCGCGGCCGGCGGCGAGCTCGACCCGGTGGTCGCCGGTCAGCACGTAGGCGTCCGAGCGCAGCACCAGCAGGTCCGACGTGGTCTTGACGGGCAGGAAGCGCTCGCGCGGCACGCGCAGGGCAGTCGCGCCTTCGAAGACGCCGATCGCCGCGCCCATCGCCGACTCGAGCTGGACGACCGCCGGCGAGGAGGAGTCCCCCGGGTCGACGGTCTTGCGGTTGACGATCAGCGGCAGCCCCAGCACCGGTCCGGATTCGCGCAGCACGTCCGCGAGCACGCGCAGGTCGACCCACAGGTTGTTGGCGTTGAAGAACCGGTGCCGCGCGGTGTCCTGGAAGGCGTCCTGATCGGCGTCGGCGACCTGCGCGGACTCGCGCAAAACCAGCCCGTCGCCCATCCGCGCGAGATGGCCGCCCTTCTCGTCGGCCTCCGTGCGGTCGATCGCCTCACTGGCGAACGGCGCTCCAGACGCGGCGAACCAAGCGAGGATGCGCGGCTCGAGCACGGCGCCGAGGTTGTCCACGTTGGAGACGAAGGCGTAGCGGTAGCCCTCGTCGAGCAGCCGCTCGAGCATGCCCGAGGTCTGCAGCGCCGTGTAGAGGTCGCCGTGGCCGGGCGGGCACCATTCGAGCTCGGGGTTGGCCGGCCACTCGGCGGGCTCGAGGCCGTCGGCGAGCACCTTCGGGATCTTGTTCTGGACGAAGTCGACGGGCACGTCGACCTCGACGTCGTCGCCGAGCGCGGCGAGTGAGGGCTTGCGGGTCGCGAACGAGTTCATCAGCACGAGCGGCAGCCGGGCCCCGCGACGCTCGCGCAGCGCGAGCACCTGCCGCGCGATGACGTCGAGGAAGGAGAGACCGTCCTTGACCGGCAGCAGCGACTTCGGCCCGGTCATCCCCATCGACGTCCCCAGCCCGCCGTTGAGCTTGATCACGACCGCCTCATCGAGCGGCGCCGCGTCGCCCGGGCCGAGGTCGCCGAACTCGGGCAGCGACTCCAGCGGCGCGATGTCGGCCTCCGCGATCAGCCCCGTCTCCCCCGCCACGAACTGCTCGTAGTAGTGGCGGAACGCCAGGATCGCCTCCTCGGCCAGTCCCTCGCGCTCCATCTTGTCCACACACGCCTGAAGCGACACGGGCGCGAGGGTAGTGTTCGGAGCCGTAGTGGGCGTCCCAGCCGCGATCTTCGACGCAACCAGGCTCGCAGCGGTCCGTGACACCGGTCTGCTCGACACGCCCGCCGAGGCGGCGTTCGACCGCCTCGCCGAGGCCGCCGGCGCACTTCTGGACGCGCCCTTCGCCTTCGTGACCATCGTCGACGAGCAGCGCTCCTTCTGGAAGAGCTGCATCGGTGTCGGCATCGCCGGCGACAACGTCGACGATCGGCAGAACACCGTCGAGGAGTCCTTCTGCCAGTACGTCGTCGGGTCCGGCGAGAAGCTGATCGTGGGAGACACGCGTGCCGATTCGCGCACGCGCGACAACCCCTCCATCGAGGCCATGGGCGTGGAGGCGTGGGCCGGCTACCCGGTCTTCGGCGCCCATGGCGAGGTGCTCGGCACCTTCTGCGTGGTGGACACCCGCACGCGCGAGTGGACCGCCCAGGACGAGCGCGTGCTCGAGACCCTGGCCGAGTCCGCGTCGCGTGAGATCCGGCTGCGCACCGCGATCGCCGCCGAGCGCGAGGCGCGCGACGCCGCCGACGCGCTGGCGCGGTCGCTGCAGGCGAGCCTGCTCCCGCCGCGGCTGCCGGCCGTCCCCGGCGTCGACGTCGCCGCCCGCTACGCGCCGGCCGGCGCCGGCACGGACGTCGTCGGCGACTTCTACGACGTGTTCTCCCTGGGCGAGGGCTGCTGGGGCATCGCGATCGGAGACGTCTGCGGGAAGGGCGTCGAGGCGGCCAAGGTGACGTCGATGGCTCGCCACACGATCCGCGCCGCGGCGCGCGCCGACGGCGACCCGTCGAGCGTGCTGGCACTGCTCAACCAGGTGATGGCGGGCGCGGACCTGCCCGAGTCGCTGTTCCTCTCCGCCCAGTTCGGGCTGCTGCACACCGACGACCAGCAGACCGAACTCGACCTCAGCTCGGCCGGGCACCCGTTGCCGCTGTTGCGCCGCGCCGACGGGACCGTCACCGAGATCGTGGTCGGCGGCACCCTGCTCGGGCTCGTCGCCGACCCGCGGCTGCAGACCGTGAAGGTGCGCCTACAGCCCGGCGACACGCTCCTGCTCTACACCGACGGCGTCACCGAGGCCCGCGGTGAGACCGTGCTCGGCGAGCAGCGCCTGCACGAGTTGCTTTCAGCGGCGCCGGCCGGCGCCGAGGCGATCGCCGAGCACATCGAGGCGGCGGTGCGGGCCCACACCGGCGGCCCACTGAGCGACGACATCGCCCTGCTCGTGGTTCAGCCCCAGGACACCAGGTAGTCCCGCTGGGCGGGCGTGAGCTCGTCGATGCCCACGCCGAGTGACGCGAGCTTGAGGCGCGCGATGTCGCGGTCGATGTCCAGCGGCACGGGATGGACGCCGGGCGGCAGGTCGCCCGTGACCAGGTACTCGGCGGCGAGCGCCTGGTTGGCGAACGAGAGGTCCATGATCTCCGCGGGGTGCCCCTCCCCCGCGGCGAGGTTGACCACGCGCCCCTCGGCGAGCAGGTGCAGCCGCCGGCCGTCGGCGAGGGTGTACTGGGTGACGAGCGGAAGCACCTCGACGGCCTTCTCCCCGAGCTCGTGCTGCGCGATCTCGACGTCGAAGTGGCCGGCGTTGGCGAGCACGGCCCCGTCCTTCATGCGAGCGAAGTGCTCGCCGCGCAGGACGTCCTTGCATCCGGTCACGGTGACGAAGACGTCGCCGCGCGCCGCCGCCTCCAGCGCGGGCATCACCCCGAAGCCCTCCATCTGCGCCTCGAGCGCGCGCATCGGGTCGACCTCGCAGACGAGCACCTGAGCGCCGGCGCCGCGGGCACGGTCGGCGATCCCGCGGCCCGTCTCCCCGTACCCGAGGACGACGATCGTCTTGCCGGCGATCAGGAGGTTGGTGGCACGCAGGATCCCGTCGAGTGCCGACTGCCCGGTGCCGTAATGATCGTTGAAGAGCCGCTCCGTGCGCGCCTCGTTGACCGCGATCACGGGGCATTCGAGCGCGAGCCGGCGGACCCGCACGAGCCCTGTGGTGGTCTCCTCCGTGCCACCGCGCAACGACGCGGCGCGGCCCGAGTCGTGGAGGAGCGAGATGAGATCGGCGCCGTCGTCGAGGGTGAGCTGCGGAAGCGGATCGAGGGCCGCGTCGAGGTCGGCGGGCTGTCCGCGACGGGCGGTGATGCCGAGCGCCTCGGCGACGTCGTCCTGCGTCGAGAACGGGTTGGCCGCACACAGCGCGACCTGGGCCCCGCCGGCCTCGAGGGCCCGCACCAGGCATGCCGTCTCGGCGGTCACGTGCAGGCAGGCGGCGACGCGAACCCCCTCGAGGGGGCGCTCGCGTGCGAAACGCTCGCGGATCGAGCGCAGGACGGGCATCTGCCCGTCCGCCCACTCGATCCGCGCGTGGCCCTGGGCGGGGCTAGTACCGGTAATGGTCGCTCTTGTACGGGCCCTCGACCGGGACGCCGATGTAGGACGCCTGGTCGTCGCGCAGCGTCGTGAGCTTGGCGCCGAGCGCGTCGAGGTGCAGCCGGGCGACCTTCTCGTCGAGGTGCTTGGGCAGCACGTAGACCTGCTTGGCGTACTCGTCGTTCTTCGTGAACAGCTCGATCTGGGCGATCGTCTGGTTGGTGAACGAGTTCGACATCACGAAGGACGGATGCCCCGTCGCGTTGCCGAGGTTCAGCAGCCGGCCCTCGGAGAGCAGGATGATCGCGTTGCCGCTCGGGAAGCGCCACTGATCGACCTGCGGCTTGATGTTGATCCGCTCGACGCCGTCGACCTTCGCGAGGCCCGCCATGTCGATCTCGTTGTCGAAGTGGCCGATGTTGCCGACGATCGCGCCGTGCTTCATCCGCGACATGTGGTCGGCCGTGATGATGTCCTTGTTGCCTGTCGTGGTGATGAAGACGTCTGCGGTCTCCACGACGTCCTCGAGCGTCTTGACGTCGTAGCCCTCCATGCACGCCTGCAGCGCGCAGATCGGGTCGACCTCGGTGACGACGACGCGCGAGCCCTGCGCCTTCAGCGAGGCGGCCGAGCCCTTGCCGACGTCGCCGTAGCCGCAGACCACGGAGACCTTGCCGGCGAGCATGACGTCCGTCGCGCGGAAGATGCCGTCGACGAGCGAGTGGCGGCAGCCGTAGAGGTTGTCGAACTTCGACTTGGTGACCGAGTCGTTGACGTTGATCGCGGGGAACAGGAGGTCGCCGGTCTGATGCATCTGGTAGAGCCGGTTGACGCCGGTCGTGGTCTCCTCCGTCACTCCGAGGACGCCGCCGGCGATGCGCGTGTAGCGCTGCCCGTCCTCGGTCAGCGAGCGCTGCAGCAGGCCGAGGAAGACCTGGAACTCCTCGGACTCCGCCTGGGCGGGATCGGGCACCGCGCCGGCCGCCTCGAACTCCTTGCCCTTGTGGATGAGCATGGTGACGTCGCCGCCGTCGTCGAGGATCATGTTCGGGCCTTCGCCCCCGGGCCAGTTGACGGCCTGCTCCGAGCACCACCAGTACTCCTCGAGCGTCTCGCCCTTCCACGCGAAGACGGGGATGCCGGCCTCGGCCATCGCCGCGGCGGCGTGATCCTGGGTGGAGAAGATGTTGCAGCTGCACCAGCGGACCTCGGCGCCGAGCGCGGTCAGCGTCTCGATCAGCACGGCGGTCTGGATCGTCATGTGCAGCGAGCCGGTGATCCGCGCACCCTTGAGCGGCTGCGCGGCGGCGAACTCCTCGCGGGTCTTCATCAGGCCGGGCATCTCGTGCTCGGCGAGCTCGATCTCCTTGCGCCCGTAGGCGGCGAGCGAGAGGTCGGCGACCTTGAAGTCGTCGGTGGTGATGGCGTTCATGCGGGTGTTGCCTCCAGGGTGGGTGTCGCAGCTTCCAGGAGCCGCTCGTGCTTGTCCTGCTCCCAGCGCAGCCAGTCGCGCGCGGGCACCTCGACGGGACGCTCGGCCTCGGCCGCGAGCCACGCTTCGGTTGCGGCCCGCAGTGCGTCGTCGCCGCGCATCCGGTGGGCGAACGCGATATCGGAGAGCCCGATCTCGTGCGCCTCGAGCAGCTCTCGCAACGTGCGCAGGCGCTGCAGCTCGGCCGGTCCGTACAGGCGGTAGCCGGCGCCGGTGCGCGGAGGCTCGATGAGCCCCACGCGCTCGATGTAGCGCAGCATGCGTGACGACCATCCGGTCGTCTCCGCAGCCTGGTGGATGGTCAATGCCTCGATGTCTTGAGGCTAGCAAACCTTGACACGACTGTGTCAAGGTTGGCGGGACCGGTAGCTTGCCGGTCGTGACGGGTGCCGAGCGGATCGTGGGCGCGCTCGAGAGAGCCGGGGTCGAGGTGTGCTTCGGGCTTCCCGGTGTGCACAACCTCGCGTTGTGGGAGTCGCTGCAGGAGTCGCCGATCCGGCTCGTCGGCGTGCGCCACGAGCAGGCCGCCGCCTACGCCGCCGACGGGTACGCACGGTCGACCGGACACGTCGGCGTCGCGATCACCACGACCGGCCCTGGCGCCGCGAACACGCTCGGTGCCGTCGGCGAGGCGTGGGCGTCGCGCTCGCCGATCCTGGTCATCGCCACCGACATCCCGAGCACGCTGCGCCGCGCCGGCGTCTACCGCGGCGTGCTGCACGAGACCGACGGGCAGGCGGCGATGTTCGCGCCGGTGGTCAAGGCGAGCTTCTCCGGCCCGGACGCGATCGACGACGCGCTCGCTGCCGCGACCGACCGGCCGGTGTACCTCGAGGTCGCCACGGACCTCCTGCGATGAGCGCGGAGCACCTCATCTGGGTCGAGGATCCCGACCGTCGTGAGGAGGTCGTCGAACACGCCGAGCGTCTGGGCGCACCCGTCATCGAGACCTACGGCGGGCGCGGCGTGATGCCGCTCGGCCATCCCCTGCGCGTCGGCTTCCCGCCGCACGTCCCCGCCGTCGGCGCGCTGTGGGATCAGGCCGACGTCGTGGTCGCCTTCGGCGCGCAGTTCGACGGCATGAACACCCAGAACTGGCAGCAGCCGCCGCCGCGGAAGCTCGTCGCCATCGATGCCACCGGCCCGAACTATGAGGCCCATGAGGTGGTGGCCGCGTACGCGGGCGAAGGTGAGCCGTGGGCGGACCTGGGCGCCGTGCGCACCGCCGCGTGCCGCGACCTCGATCCCCGCGCGCTGCGCTTCCTCGACGCGCTGCAGTTCGCCCTGCCCGACGACGCGACGGTCGTCTGCGACATGTGCATCCCGGGCTACTGGACCGCCGGGTTCCATCCGTTCGCCGCGCCGCGCAAGCTGCTCTACCCCGTCGGCTGGGGCACGCTGGGGTTCGCGTTCCCGGCCGGGATCGGCGCGGCGCTGGCCGATCCGACGCCGACCGTCGCCCTGTGCGGTGACGGCGGCTTCCTGTTCGCGTGCGGGGAACTCGCCACCGTCGCCCAGGAGCAGATCCCGCTCACGACGGTGATCGTGGACGACGGCGGGTACGGGATGCTGCGCTACGACCAGGACGTCGCGGGCGAGCCGCGCTTCGGCGTCGACCTGCGCTCGCCGGACTTCGCCGCACTCGCCGAGTCCTTCGGCGTGCGCGCGCAGACGGTCGACGGGCTCGACGACGACTTCGGCGCCGCGCTCGCCGAGCACGTCTCCGATCCCGCACCGAGCGTCCTGGTCGCGAAGGCAGAGGCGCTCACGCCCCCGCCGACGACGTCCCCCCGCTGGTACCGGTGCCCCCGCTAGGGCTAGGCGCATTCGGGTCGGGCTTCGGGGTGGCGCTCGCATCCACGACCGGGGCGGGCGCAGGCTCGGGCGTCGTGGCCGCCGGCGGCTTGGCCACGGGCGTCGGCGAGGCGTCAGCGTCGTCCTTCTTCCCCGACACCTTGCCCTTGATGCCCTCGATGCGCTCCTTGGCCTCGGGGGACTTCGCGTACTTCTGGACCTTCTCCAGCGCCTCCTGGCCCTGCTTGGTCTTGGCCAACCTCATCGCCTTGCCGATCAATCCGCTCATAGTCGGAACTCCTTGTCGCCTTGGATTTCGTCAATGTCCATCTGCGCCTTCTGCAGCTTGCCCGCGTAGTCCCAGTTCATGGACTGCCAGCGGGTGAACTGATCGAGTACCCAGATCCCGGACTGGCGAGAGCCGTTGCCCGACTTGCCGTTGCCGCCGAAGGGCAGGTGCGCCTCCGCCCCCGACGTCGAGTTGTTGACCGAGATCATCCCCGCCGTCACGCGCTCGCGGAAGCGGAAGGCGTGCAGCGCGTTCGTCGTGTAGATCGAGGACGACAGGCCGTAGCCGTGGTCGTTGGCCAGGTGCATCGCGTCATCGAAGTCCGCGAACCTCGCCACGCCGATGATCGGCCCGAACGTCTCCGTCGCATAGATCGCGTCGTCGAGCGTGACCCCGTCGACGATGACCGGGTGGTAGTACAGGCCGGCCTCCGCGTCGCCGGAGAAGTTCGGCCACGGGGCGTCGACGGTGATCCGGCCGCGATGGTCGGAGCCGAGCACGGTGTGGCGGTCCTCGATGAGCCCGAGCCACTCCTCGAAGCGCTCGGCGAAGCGCTCGTGGATCATCGGGCCGTAGAGGACGTCCTGCCTGGGATCGCCGATCACCGAGTCGCGTAGCCGCCGGTCCAGGCGCTCCACGAACGCATCGTGGACGGACTCGTGGACGATCGCGGTGCCCAGCGACGTGCAGCGCTGCCCGGCCGTGCCGAAGCCACCGAACAGCGCGCCCTCGACGGCGAGGTCGACGTCGGCGTCGGCCATCACGACCATCGGGTTCTTGCCACCGAGCTCCAGGCACGGCGACTGGAGGTTGCGCCCGCAGAGCGCGCCGATCTCCGCGCCGACGGCGCTCGAGCCGGTGAAGCCCACCTTGTCGACCAGCCCCTCTTCGAGCGACTGCTCGAGCCCGGCGAACGTCACCTCGCCGCAGGCCTGCACGAGGTTGAGCACGCCGCCCGGCACGCCGCCGGCGTGAAAGAGCCGCGCCAGCGCGTCCCCGCAGGCGGCCGCGTACTCCGCCGGCTTCCAGACGACCGCGTTGCCGCACAGGATCGCCGGCACGAGGTACCAGGCGGGCACGGCGACCGGGAAGTTGCCGGCGGTGATGATCGCGGCGACGCCGACCGGCACGCGGAAGGTGAAGAGCTGCTTATCTCCCATCTCCGACGGGACCGTCTGCCCGTACAGGCGCCGGCCCTCGCCAAGGAAGAAGTCACAGGTGTCGACGATCTCCTGGACCTCGCCGAGCGCCTCCGGGTACGGCTTGCCGATCTCCTGGGTGACGAGCCGGGCGAGCGACTCCTTGTTGGCCTCCACGAGGCGGCCGACGTTGGCGATCACCCGGCCGCGGGCGGGGGCGGGAAGGGTTCGCCACTGCGCCTGGGCGGCGCGGGCGGCGCGCGCGGCGTCCACGAACGTCGCAGCGTCGCCGAGCGCGACCTCCGCCACCAGCTCGCTGGTGTTGGCGGGATTGGTCGAGCGCTGGGTCCCGGCGGGGGCTTCTTCGCGCCGTGACCCGTCGACGATGGAGGCGGCGAGCATGCGCACCACCGTAAGGGGTGCTTGGCACCATCTGCGCGACCGCCTCGGACTGACCTGAGCTTTGCGATTTACACCCCCATCGGGGGTGTTAGTCGCAGAGCTCGGCTTTGAGGCGCTGGAGGGCGGGGATGGCGACGGGGTCGGTGCCGTCGTTGACCGCGAGGTGAAAGGAGACGAGGTCGCCAAGGAGGACGAGCGACATGAGGCGCTCCGTCGGTGTCTCGCCGCGCGTGGTGATGCGGTGCGCGCCGCCGATCACGTCGGCGGTGAGGTCGAAGCGGCGGCGGATGCGGTCGGGCGCCTGCGCGTCCTCGAGGAAGACCGGCGCAAGGACCGAGCGGTCGCCCCAGCCCTCGATCTCGTTGTGGTCGAACTCGGGCAGCTCCGACCAGAACGCCGCCCGGTTGGCGTTCTCGTTGACCTGGCACTTCCAGCGGTAGGCGACAGGCGCGGTCAGGCCGGCGCCGCAGAACACCGGCACGCAATCCTTCAGAACGGCCGCGAGCTCACGGGCCTCGCCATCAACCGCATCAACCAAGGAGGCAAGGAGCGCCGCGGCCCTCTCGATCTCCTCCCTCAATGATGCCGTTGCCCCACAGAGCGCAGCGACCTCGAGGGCGACGACGGTCGCGTATCCCACCGCGGCACGAGGCTGAAAACCGCCCGGCAGCGGGATGACCGGGACGCGGGCCTCGCGAGCGCGCTCCACCAGCTCGCCGCCGGTGGAGACCACGATCCGCCGCGTGTGGGCCGCCGCGTCCCAGCAGGCCAGCGTCTCCTCCGTGTTTCCGGAGTAGGAGGACAGCAGCACGGTCCAGTCCTCGCCCACCCAGGCCGGCAGCGAGTAGCCGCGCAGTGCGACGACGGGCCGCTGCGCACGCTCGCCGAGCACGCCGATGGCCAGCGACGCCCCAACGCCCGAACCGCCCATGCCGCAGATGGCCAGCCCGGCCGACCGCGACGGGGCAATCGACGCCGACTCGACTCGCCACAGCGCGTCCGAGAGGTGCACCGGCAGAGCGCGGATCTCGCCGAGCTGCCCTGTGGAGTCGAGGTCCAGGTTCATCCGACGATCGTCCCCGGCTCGACCACGACGCCGTCGCCGACCACGGCGCCCGGGCACACGACACACTCGCGCACCACCGCGTCCGAGCCCACGACCGCGCCGTCGAGGACCACTGCCCGTTCGATGACCGCACCGGGACCCACGCGCACGTCCGAGCCGAGCACCGCAGGCCCCTCGACCCTTCCTTCATTGACGCAGTTCGTCCCGACGACCACCCCCGAGTCAGCCACGACCCGGGTCGCCACCGTCCCAGAGAGGATGTCGAACGTTCCCTGCAGGTACCGGTCCGGCGTCCCGATGTCCAGCCAGTAGCGGTCCGACACGCGCGCGTAGAGACCGTTTCCGACCAGGCGCGGGAAGACCTCGCGCTCGATCGACGCCTTCACGCCGGGCTCCAGCAGATCGAGGACGGAGCGCTCGAGCACGTACGCACCCGCGGAGATCGTGTTATCCCAGCTTCCGAGCTTGCGAGGTTGTGCGCCTTCGGGCTTCTCCAGGAACTCGAGCACGGAGGCGTCGCCGGCGGTCCGCACGAGCCCGTAGTTGCTCGGGTCGGAAACCGGCACGAGCGCGAGCGTCCCCGTCGCTCCCGTCTGCTCGTGCTGCGCGAGCTGCGCCCCCAGGTCGATGTCGGTGAGCACGTCGCCGTTGAGCATCAGGAAGCGCTCGTCGAGCAGGTCCTCGCAGAACTTCAGCGCGCCGCCCGTGCCGAGCGGCGACGGCTCCTCGCGATAGGTCAGGCGCACGCCGTACGCGGAGCCGTCGCCCAGCACCGCGCGCACCTTGTCGGCCTTGAAGCCGCACGACAGCACCACGTCGTCGACGCCGTGCCCCGCGAGCCACTCGAGCATGTAGGCGAGGAAGGGCCGGTCGACCAGCGTGACGACCGGCTTGGGGACCTCTGCGGTCAGCGGCCGCAGCCGGGTCCCCTCGCCGCCGACGAGGATCAGGGCCTGCATCAGAGCTTTGGCGAGGGCCGGCCGATGCCCTCGTAGAGCAGACCCGCGCCCCGGACCGCGACCGGGTCCAGATAGTTGCGTCCGTCCACGATCACCGATCCGGCCATGACCCGGGCCACCGCGCCGAGGTCGAGCTCGCCGAACTCCGGCCACTCCGTCACCAGCACCACGGCGTCGACGCCCTCGCACGCCTCCAGCGCCGACCCGGGGAAATCGACGCCGGTGATCAGCTCGCGCGCCTCCTTCTCGGCCACCGGGTCATACGCCGTCAGGATCGCGCCGTCGGCGAGCAGCCGCGCGCTGAGCACCAGCGCGCTCGCCTCCCGCATGTCGTCGGTGTTGGGCTTGAACGCCAGCCCGAGCAGCGCGATCTTCTTCCCGGTCAGCGGCCCGAGATGCTTCTGCAGCTTCTGCACGACCCGCCGCTTCTGCAGCTCGTTGACCTCGATCACCGCGTTGAGCAGCTGGAAGTGATACCCGGTGTTGCCCGCCAGCTGCTTGAGCGCCGCCACGTCTTTGGGAAAGCAGCTTCCGCCGAAGCCGATGCCGGCCTGCAGGAACTTGGGGCCGATGCGATCGTCGAGGCCCATGCCGCGGGCGACCTCGACGACGTCGGCGCCGGTCTCGTCGCACACGTTGGCGATCTCGTTGATGAAGGAGATCTTGGTGGCCAGGAACGCGTTGGACGCGAGCTTGATCATCTCGGCGGAGCGGATGTCGGTGCGCACGAGCGGGGCGTCGAGCGGCGCGTAGAGGTCCACGACGGCGTCGCCGGCCCAGTCGTGCTCGTCGCCGACCACGACGCGGTCGGGATCGAGGAAGTCCGCGACGGCCGAGCCCTCCTTGAGGAACTCAGGACAGGAGACGTAGCGGAAGCCCTCCTTGCCCGTCTCGCGGAAGCGGCGCTGGATGTGCGCCCCGGTGCCGCACGGCACGGTCGACTTCATCACCAGGGCGTGCCGGTCGGACGCGGGCATGGCGTCCACGACGGAGTAGACCGCCGAGAGGTCGGCGTCCCCGGAGTAGGTGGGCGGCGTGCCGACGGCGACGAAGAGCATGCGGGCGTTGTCCAGCGCGTCCCCGATGTCCGTCGAGAAGTGCATGCGCGAACGGTTCTTCTCCACGAGCCCCGGCAGGCTGGGCTCGTAGATCGGGATCTCGCCCCGCTCGAGCCCGGCGATCTTGGCCGCGTCGATGTCGATGCAGTGGACCTCTGAACCGAGCTCGGCGAACCCGGCCGCGGTGACCAGGCCGACGTAGCCCGTGCCGATGACCCCGATCGGCTCGCTCACCCGCCGATCCTCGTCAGCGAGCGGGCGATCGCCAGCATGCGTGAGTAGTCCAGGTCGCGCGTCAGCGTGTTCGAGATCCAGTAGACGCCGCGCTCGCTGCGCCACGCCACCAGCCGCACGTCCTTGCCGTCGTAGTAGACGTCGAGCTTGCGCCCGTCGCGCTCGATGGTGTCGTGCGGGCCGCCGAGGATCGGCGGGTTGCGCCACGTGGTCCCCTGGATGCCGTAGTACTCACCGGCGACGCCGAGGGAGACCACCAGGCGATAGGACTGGTACTCCTCGTCGCCCACGGGAATCGTGTAACGGCGCGGTTCGGTGGACACGTAGCTGCCGAGGGCGGCTCCGAGCTTGGGGTAGTAGAACGGGAACTGCAGCCGGCGGGCGGCCACGATCGCCATCTGCTCGCCCGTCGTCTCGAAGCTCGTCAGACCGGAGGGGATGTCCGTCGACGGGCGCTTCTTCTTGGGCTTGTCGGGCTTCTCGGGCTTGACCTTCGCGGTCTCCTCGGTGACCGTGGTCGGGTTGAAGAACTTGTCCAGCGTGGCGTCGATCGCGTCGCGCGACGCGACCAGGTAGCCGTCCTCGTCGTAGATGCGCCCGTCGCCGAAGGTCACCTGCTGGATGGGCTTGTCGGCGACCCCGAGCGCGAGCGTCGCCAGCGACACGAGCGCCGTCTTGTCCTCCAGCAGCGCCTTGTCGGTCGTCGTGTAGCGGCCGGCGATCCGGGCCAGCTGCTCGCGGCCCGAGAAGCCGATGCGCTTGCGCGCCTCGGGGCCGCGCAACAGCTGGCGCACGAAGTCCTGCTGACGAGCGCTGCGTACGAGGTCCGAATCGGTGTGCCGGTAGCGCACGTAGTCGAGGGCCTTGGTGCCGCAGATCTGCTGGTAGCCCTCCTTGACGTCGATCGTCGCGTAGCCGCCCGGGCCGCCGACGTCGTTGAAGTAGTGGCGGTCGACGTCGATGTAGGCACAGCCGAGGTAGTCGACCATCTCCCGGAAGCCGGTGAAGTTGACCTCGATGACGTGGTTGATCCGGAACGGCTCGTTGGGGCGCGAGAGCAGCTCCTTGACCGTCTTGAGCGTCAGCCGCGCCCCGCCGGTCGAGTACGCCGCGTTGATCTTGTCGATCGGCAGCGCGGCGCCGGGGATGGTGACCTTGAGGTCGCGGGGGATCGACATCAGCGTGATCGCTTGCGCGTTGGCGTCGAGGCGCGCGAGGATGATCGTGTCCGAGCGCTGGCCCGAGCCGGCGTCGGCGCCCAGCCGGCCGTCGGTGCCGAGCACCATGATCGTCTGCGGCTTGCCCGCCTCGCTCGGCGTGATCTCCGGGAGGTCGCCCAGCGAGCGGCCCTGCGCGCCGTCGGCGAACGCGTCCTGGAGCTCGTCGAGCTGCAGGAGCCCGACCGTCCCGACGGCGACCGCGGACATGAGCACGATCACGAAGGTCGCCAGCAGCGCGCGAAGCGACATGCGCCGCCCGGGCCGGGGCGGGTCCTCCGAGCTCTGCGAGGTTGGATTGGCGTCGATCATGCGAGGCCGCCTTCCACTGCCCGCAGGCCTCCGCGCTCACCGAGCGCGGGCACCGATTCCAGGAAGTCCACCAGCGCCCGCCGGTACAGCGCCAGCGAGGGGATCGAGACCCACTCCTCGGGACCGTGGTGCCCGCCGCCCTCGGGGCCGAACTCCACGGCCGGGATGCCTGCCTCGATGAAGGAGATCGCGTCCGACGCGCCGTCGCGGCCGACGCTCATCGCGCCCTCCTGCCCGGCGCGGCGCACCGAGCCGCACAGTGCGGTCACGAACGGGTTGGCGCGCGACACGTAGGCCGGCGGGCGGATGAAGGTCTTGCGCACCTCGACGCCGGGGATGGCGCGGATCTGCTCGAGGATCGCGCCCGGCTCCTGACCCGGCAGGTAGCGGATGTCGACCGCCATGACCGCCTCGTCGGGGACCTTGTTGACGGCGTCGCCGGCGGTGAGCCGGCCGAGGTTGATGGAAGGCCGGTCGAACATCTCCGTGGACTCCGCGGCGAAGGGCATGGTCTCGATTCGACGGAACACGTCGATCGCCTTCAGGATCGCGTTGTCACCCAGCCATGGCGTCGAACCGTGGGCGGAGCGGCCGAAGACCGCGAGGCGGATCATGAGCACGCCCTTGGCCTGGACGCCGACGTGCAGGTTGGTCGGCTCGCCGGTGATCGCGAAGTCGCCGGTCAGCCCGCGAGCCACCAGGTCGTCGGTGGCGTGCTGGTCGAAGTCCTCGGACTCCTCGTCGGGCGCGCAGACGAAGCGCACAGTCGCGCCCTTCAGGTCGCGCAGATCGCGCAGCGCGCACATGAGCGCGGCCAGGCCGCCCTTCATGTCGTAGGCGCCGCGGCCGATCAGCCGCTCCCCCTCGACCCGCGGCTGGAACTGCTCGGGGCGGCCGGGAACCACGTCGATGTGGCCGTGGAGCACGACCGAGGGGCCGGACAGACTCCCGTCGCCGACGGTGCACGTCAGCACAGGCAAGCCGTTGAAGTCCTCCGCCATCATGTCCAGCCCAACGGAGTCCATCCAGCCCTTCACGAAGCCTGCCGCGGTCCGGATGCCCTCCGGGGTCGACGTGTCGTAGGTGATGAGCCGCTCGGCCAGGTCTCGCTCGTCCATAGGCGAGCGAGTGAGGCTAACGGTCGGTCAGCGAGCCCGCGATGCCCAGCAGCTGGGCGCGGGTGAGCAGGCGCTCGACGGTGTTGTGCACGTAGTACACCGCTTTCCGGGTGCGCCACGCCACCAGGCGGGTCTTGCCGCCGTCGACGTAGACGTCGAGCCGCTTGTCGTCAACCTTCACCGTCTCGTGGGGCCCGGCGAGCAGCGGCGGGTCCTGCCACTTCATGCCCTGGATGCCGTAGTAGGCGCCAAGCTTGTCGGGCACCTCGACGACCATGCGGTACGCGGGGCCGCCGCCGACCCCGTAGGCGCGCGCCACGTCGTCGTACTGGGCGCCCGCGAGGCCCAGGCGCGGGTGATAGACGCGCAGGCCGGCGTCGCCGAGTGCCCGGGCCTGCTCGGCTCCCGCCGCGTCGAGGTTCACGAGGTCCTTCGCCACCTGCTTGCGCGGCTGTTTGGGCTTTCGGCGCGACGCCTCGTCGACCTCCGGCGGGTCCAGGAAGCGCTCGACGGTCTGCGCAAGCGCCCGCTCGCCGGCGAGCAGCGACCCGAAGTCCTCGGTGGACTCGAGGTCGCCGAGCCCGAAGGGCACCTGCTGGATGGGCTTCGCGGCCACGCCGAGGCCGAGCTTGAGCAGCGTCAGCAGCTGCTTGCTGGACTCCGCAAGCTCGCGGTCGGTGCGCAGGAAGCGGCCGGCCAGTTTGATGAGCTGGTTGCGATTGCCGAACGTGAGCTGGCTCTTGACCCCGGGCTGGCGCAGCATCTGGCGCAGGAAGTCCTGCTGGCGCGCGGCGCGGGCGAAGTCCGTGTCCGTGTGGCGGTAGCGGACGTAGTCCAGGGCGTCCTGACCGCAGAGCTGCTGGTAGCCGGGGTCGATGTCGATCGTCGCGTAGCCCAGCGGGCCGCTGACGTCGTTGAAGTAGTCGCGGTCGACGTCCACGTAGGTGCAGCCCAGGAAGTCGACGAGCTCGCGGAAGCCGGTGAAGTTGACCTCGACGACGTGGTGGATGCGGAAGGGCCGCTCCGGCGTGGAGAGCAGCGCCTTGACCGTCTCCAGGGTGAGGCCGGCACCGCCGTAGTCGTAAGCGGCGTTGATCTTGTCCGAGCCGTAGCCGGGGATCTCCACGAGCAGGTCGCGCGGGATCGACGTCATCGTGATCGTCCGGTTGTCGGGATCCAGCCGGGCGAGCAGGATCGTGTCCGACCGCTGGCCGTCGCCGGCGTCGGCGCCCAGGCGCCCGTCGGTGCCCAGCGCCATGATCGTCTGCGGCTTGCCCGCCTCGGGCGCGTCGACGGCGACGGGGCCGGTCAGCGTCGTGAGCTCGCCCTGCAGGCGCTCGAGCTCGAGCAGGCCGGCCGCCGAGACGGCGCCGGCGGTCATGAGGATGATCGCGACGGCCGCCAGGGCGGTCCGCCGGATCAGCGGGTCCCGGCCGGACCCGCCTGGCTCAGCCGTCGCCCTTGAGGATCTTGAGAAAGGCTTCCGCACGGCGCTTGTCCCGCTCGGCGACGTGTCGCTGGTGTGAGCCTTCCTCCGCATCGTTGAGCTCTACTTCGGCGCGGCGGAGTTTGTCCTCCCACTCGGACGTGTCGAGATCCTCGGCCTTGCCGGCCTCGTCGACGAGGATCAGCACCCGCGAATCGCGCTGGACCTGGATGTAGCCCTCGCCCTGGGCCATCGACTCGAAGTCGTTCTCCGAGGAGTACAGGCGCAGTTCGGTGGGATCGAGCATGGCCAGCATCGGCTGGTGGTTGGCCAGGATGCCGATCGACCCGACGGCCGTCCGCGTCGAGATCTGCACGACCTCGTCGTTGAAGACCTCGCCCTCGGGCGTGAGGACCTCGACCGGGAACTTGGTTCGCTCGGCCATCGATCAGGCCTTGTCTTCCTCGTCGCCGTCTTCGTCGTCGCCGGCATCGTCGCCCTCGGGATCGGGCGACTTCTCCTCGGACTTCTTGCCGCCGCTGGAGCCCTTGTGGGACTCGAGCACGTCGTCGATCGAGCCCTTGAGCAGGAAGGCGCCCTCGGGGATGTCGTCGTGCTTGCCGTCGAGCACCTCGCGGAAGGAGCGCACGGTCTCCGCGACCGGCACGTAGGCGCCGTCGACGCCCGTGAACTGCGTGGCGACGAAGAACGGCTGCGACAGGAAGCGCTCGATCTTGCGCGCGCGCTGGACGGTGATCTTGTCCTCGTCGGAGAGCTCGTCGATGCCGAGGATGGCGATGATGTCCTGCAGCTCGCGATAGCGCTGCAGTACCTCCTTGACCTCGTTGGCCACGGCGAAGTGCTCCTCGCCGACGATGTCGGGCTTGAGGATCGTCGACGTCGAGTCCAGCGGATCGACGGCCGGGTAGATGCCCTTCTCCGAGATCGAGCGCGAGAGCACGGTGGTCGCGTTGAGGTGGGCGAAGGTCGAGGCCGGCGCCGGGTCGGTGAGGTCGTCCGCCGGCACGTAGATCGCCTGCACGGACGTGACCGACCCCTTGCGCGTGGACGTGATGCGCTCCTGCAGCTGGCCCATCTCGGACTCCAGCGTGGGCTGGTAGCCGACCTGGGACGGCATGCGGCCCAGCAGCGCCGACACCTCGGAGCCCGCCTGCACGAAGCGGAAGATGTTGTCGATGAACAGGAGCACGTCCTGGCCCTCCTCATCGCGGAAGTACTCCGCCATGGTGAGGCCCGACAGCGCGACGCGCATGCGCGCGCCGGGAGGCTCGTTCATCTGGCCGAAGACGAGCATCGTCTTGTCGATGACGCCCGATTCCTTCATCTCGAGCCAGAGGTCGTTGCCCTCGCGCGAGCGCTCGCCCACGCCGCAGAAGGCGCTGAGGCCGCCGTGTTCCTGGGCGAGGTTGTTGATGAGCTCCTGGATGATGACCGTCTTGCCGACGCCGGCGCCGCCGAGCAGGCCGACCTTGCCGCCCTTGGCGTAGGGAGCGAGCAGGTCGATGACCTTGATGCCCGTCTCGAACATCTCGGAGGTCGGGGTCAGGTCGGTCGCTTCGGGCGCGGGGCGGTGGATCGGCCAGCGCTGCTTGACCTCGATGTCGCCCCCATCGTCGATCGTCTCGCCGAGCAGGTTGAAGATGCGGCCGAGGGTGACGTCGCCGACGGGCACCGTGATCGGGCCGCCGGTGTCGACGACCTCCATGCCGCGGGCGAGGCCGTCGGTGGAGTCCATCGCCACCGCGCGGACGCGGTCGTCGCCGAGGTGCTGGTGGACCTCGCACACGATGACCAGATCGTCCTCGTCGCCGCGGCCGGGGCGCGTGACCTCGAGGGCGTTGTAGATCTGGGGCAGCTCGCCGGAGAAGACGACCTCGATCACGACGCCCTGGATCTCCTCGATCCGGCCGACGTTGGCCTTCCCCTCAGGCGTCTCCTCGCTCTTCTCTTCAGTCACAGCCATATCGGTCTCCTAAGTAAGCGATTCTGCCCCAGCGACCACTTCCATGATCTCCTGGGTGATGTCGGCCTGCCGCTCGCGGTTGAGCTGCAGGGTGAGGTCGTCGATGAGCTCGGTCGCGTTCTCGGACGCGCTGCGCATCGCGGTCATGCGCGCGCCGTGCTCGGAGGCCGTGGACTCCAGCAGGGCGCGGAAGATCGAGATCTCCACGTAGTCGGGCACGAGCCGCTCCAGGATCTCGCCGGGCTCGGGTTCGTACTCGGTGAGCGCAGTGTGCTCGCCGTCTTCTCCGGAATCACCCTCGCCCTCGAGGTCGTCCTGGATGTCCTGGGCCTCGGCGACGGTCGCCTGCTGCATGGGCAGCAGCACTTCCGACGTGACGTGCTGGGTCATCGCCGACTCGAAGGCGTTGTAGAAGAGCTCGACGCGGTCGAGGTCGCCGTCCACGTAGCACGCGATCACGTCGTCGGCGATCTCGCGCGCGTTGGCGTAGGACGGCCGGTCCGTATGGCCCTGGTAGGACTCCTTGGGCTCGCGCCCGCGGAAGGTCAGCGACGACGCGCCGCGCCGGCCGGACACGAAGAACTGGACCTCGCGGCCTTGGGACTCGTGCTCGGCGACCGTCAGCATCGCCGTGCGGATGATCTGCGAGTTGAACGCGCCCGCGAGGCCGCGGTCGCCGCTCATGATGATGATCCCGACCGACTTGGTGTCCTCGCGGTCTTGCAGGACCGGGATGTTGGGCATGTTCTGCGCGGCCTCGGCGGCCTGCTTGGTCATGCGCCGGATCGCGCTCGCATACGGTCGCAGGTCGGCGATGCGCTGCTCGGCGCGCCGCAGGCGCGCCGCAGCGACCATCTCCATCGCCCGCGTGATCTTCTGGACGTTCTTGACGGACGAGATCCGCTGCTTGACCTCCTTCTGCGCCATTACGCTGCGTCGCCCTCCTCGGCCTTGTCGTCCTCGGAGTCGTCGTCGGACTTCCCGCGGCCGCGTGAGGTGGCGGCGTCCTCGGAGTCGTCGGAGAGCGGCTGGCCCTCCTCGTCGAGGTCGTAGCCGAAGTCCTCGGCGAACTGCTTGATGTTCTTGTCGAGCTCGGCCTTGACGTCGTCGCCCCAGTCGCCGTCGGCGATCTTCTTCAGCGTGTCCTCCGACGAGGAGCGCACGCGGTCGACGAGCTGCGCCTGGAACTCCTCGACGCGGTCGGCGCTGATGCGGTCCAGGTGGCCCTGGGTGGCGGCGTAGATGGCGGCGACCTGCTCCTCGACGGCCATCGGCGACCGCTCGCCCTGGTTGAGCGTCTGCACCAGGCGCTCGCCGCGGGCCAGTGTGCGCTGGGTGTCGGCGTCGAGATCGGAGCCGAACTGCGCGAACGCCTCGAGGTCGCGGAACTGCGAGAGCTCGAGCTTGAGGCGGCCGGCCACCTTCTTCATCGGCGAGATCTGCGCGTTGCCGCCCACGCGGGACACCGAGATGCCCACGTTGATGGCCGGGCGCACGCCGGAGTAGAAGAGCTTGGGCTCCAGGAAGATCTGCCCGTCGGTGATCGAGATGACGTTCGTCGGGATGTAGGCCGCCACGTCGCCGGCCTGCGTCTCGATGATCGGCAGCGAGGTCAGCGAGCCGCCGCCGAGGTCGTCGTTGAGCTTGCACGCGCGCTCGAGCAGGCGCGAGTGCAGGTAGAAGACGTCGCCCGGGTAGGCCTCGCGACCCGGCGGGCGGCGCAGCAGCAGCGACATCTGCCGGTAGGCGTACGCGTGCTTGGTGAGGTCGTCGTAGATGGTGAGCGCGTGCTTGCCCTCGTAGAGGAAGTGCTCGGCCATCGCGCAGCCCGCGTAGGGGGCGAGGAACTTGATCGGCGCGGCCTCGTCGGCCGGGGCGGCGACGATGATGCAGTTCTCGAGTGCGTTGGCGTCCTCGAGCGTCTTGGCGAGCGCCACGACCGTGGCCATGCGCTGGCCGATCGCGACGTAGACCGAGATGAGGTCGGAGTCCTTGTTGTTGATGATCGTGTCGACCGCGATCGTCGTCTTGCCCGTCTGGCGGTCGCCGATGATCAGCTCGCGCTGGCCG
>JBBJOW010000010.1:0-79057 GCA_037724045.1 Solirubrobacteraceae bacterium | reverse complement strand
CCAGCCCGAGCAGGCTGTTCTTCGGAAATATGCCGCTGCCGCCGTCGCTTTGGCCAGGGATGAAGCTGGTGACGTCCCTGGCCTTATCGATCGCGCTGGTGGCGAACTGGACCACGTCCTTGAGGGCGTTGATCAGCCACGCGATTTTCGGGCGAATCCAGTCGATGGCGCCGCCGACGAACTGCTTGATGTTGCGGCCAGCATTCGCCGCCCAGACGCCTGCGTTCTTCAGTGCCGCCCACACCTGATCGACCTTTGTGCGGAAGGCGTCGGTCTTCTTGTAGAGATGCACCAGCCAAACGCCGAGCGCGGCTAGGGCGGTGACGACCAGCCCGATCGGGTTGGCGCGCAACGCGACGTTCAGCAGCCACTGGGCGGCAGCCAACACCTTCGTTGCTTTGGTGAACGCCAACACCTTGTTGACGGCCATAGCCCCGATGAGGACCGTGATCGCTGCGCTCGCTCCGGGGACCGTGTTCGTCAGCCAAGCCGACGCCTTCGCCAGCGCGCTCAAGGCCTTTACGTACAGGATCATCGGCCCCGACGAACCGAACAGCGGCTCCATCGCCGCCGCGATATTCGTGATCGCGGAGACCAACGTCGGCCCGAACGCTTTCGTGGTCCCGCTGATGACCCTCGTCAACACCGGCAGCAGCTCCGTCCGGATCTGCTTGATCATCGGCGCGAGACTCGACGCGCCTCCGCCGAGGCTCCCGAACGACTTGCCGACCGCACCGATCAGTTTCGCGAGTTCGTAGACGGCGGGCTTCGCCTCAGCGAACCACGTCTTCAGAGAGTTCTGGCCTCGCATCGAACCGGTCCACTTCGCGAACCGGCCAGCCGCACCGTCGATCGACGCGAGCAGATCACCGCCGAGACTCGAACCCGCCTTCCCGATGTTGAGCAGTCCCTTCGCGACGGCGCCCGTGATCGAGAACAGCCGCGACAGCACGTCACGGGTCTTCTCAAAGAACGCGGCGAGCCGGCCCGATTCCCGGCCCGCTTTCGCGGTCGCCTGAATGTTGCGAGACCAGCCCGCCGCGAGGCGGGTCAGCCAGTCGACCAAGGGCCCGGCGGCGATCACGACGTGACGCAGCGCATCGCCGAGTCGGATGCCCGCCCCGCCAAGCCGGCGGATCGTGAGGTTGTTGCGGCCCATCTGCTTCTCGAGGTCCCGGCCGAAACCCTTCGAGCCGACGAGCTTTCCGGCGCGCTCGGCGAGCATCCCGATCGACTTGCCGGTCGCCGCCATCCCTCGACGGAAGACGCCGAGGTTTTCCGTCGCGGCCTTCAGCCCGGCGGTCATGCCCGGGAACATGCCGCGCTGCACCCGCTTCTGAATGTCCACCACGGGCGCCTTGAGGCTTTGCAGGACCCGCGCGAACCGGCGAGCCGGCGGCGTCAGCGCCGCGAGCTTCTCCGGGTCGAGCTTGGCATTCAGCCCGCCCACGGCCTCGGTTACGCCAGCCATGCCGAGCTTGACAGCGCCGAGCCCTTGCTGAACGGCAGACGCAATCGCCGGAACCGCGGCGAGCGCGCCGACTGCCGGGGCGACACCGGCCGTGAGCGCGACACCGCCGGCGGCGGCGGCAGACATCGACTGGGCGAGCAGCCCGACGCCGGTGATCAGCGCCGCCGGCATCACCAGCTTCCGGGTGCCGCCAACGACACGGTTTAGTCGTTCGCCCTCGTCACCGATGCCGCGCAGCCCGCGCGCGGCCTTGTCGGCGTCACGGGAGAACTCCCGCTCCCCGAGCATGCGAAGCCTGATCGTGGCGCTGGATTCAGCCATGCGTTTGTTGTCTCCTTCGGCCCACTTGGCGGAGCTGTGGCTGGCAAATCATGCGAGACTCGAGATCGTGAAGTCGGACGGGTCAAGGTGGTCAAAGCTGCTCGCGCTCTGGCCGACCGCCCAAAGCGCGAGAGTCCCGGCCACCAGCGGCGTGACGTCGCCCTTGGACGCGCGACGTGACCACAGCCACGCATCGCCAAGCGGCCGGACACCGGCGCCCTCTACGGCCGCCGAGAGCTCGGGCGTGCCGGGGTGGCGAAGCTGGCCCTGCTCGACCCCGTCGATCAGTTGCCCGCACGCCTCAGCATGCTGCTGGGCACTGACAGGCTCGAGCGTGACGCCGGCATCCGAGAGGCCTCGGACGAGAGCCGCAGTAGGGCTCTTCTCGGCGTACCGGAAGCCAGTCGAGTCGTGCGCGGCCTGCAGATCAGCGGCACGTTGCGCGACCCACCCGGTGCCGGCGCGATGCTCGACCACCTCGACGTGCACCAGGCCATCCGGCCGGATACCGGCAGCCGCGATCGCAGCCGAGGACCGGTCCGGGTGCACGTCGATCGCGAAGCTCACCCGTCCCGTGATCGTCGACGTCGAGTCCGCCAGCGCCGCCCAGACGGCGCTCTCGATGATCGCCTCCTCGTCTTCGTCGTCCTCGACGGGACCGGGCCAGTCGCCGATGCCGAGCCGCTCGACCGCGAACGTCCGCCGACTCAGCGTCGCCCGCTCCGCGCGGACCGCCTCGAGCGTGATCCGCCCGCCCAATCCTGGGTTGCCCTCAGCCCACGCCTCGGGGTCGTCAATGACGTCGTCGAGGGCATCGAGCGACCCGGCTGCAGAGTGCTCGACGTAGCCGAGCTGAGTCGCCCCGCCCGCGAGCGCCCGGCGGCGGACGCTCGAGAACGCGTGCCCGTCGGCGTGGACGGCCTTGTCGACCGCCGAGCCGACGTACGCGATCTGCGCGTTCGGGCGGGCACTGACGACGGGCAGCAGTGCGCCCATGACGATTTCGGGCAGGAACATCGCCTCGTCGAGCGCGAGGAAGTCGCCGCCGAGACCGCGGCCGGCGCCTCCCTTCGTCCTCGCCCGGTACTTCAGCCGCTGCCCGCCGCTGACGCGTCGGCTCGGCGGCCCGTAAAGCTCGATGCCTTCGTCACCGTTCGCGGTCCTCATCGACTTCACGCGCCGCGACAACTCGGGCGTGCCCTCGATCAGCGCGCGCATCCGACGGAACGCCTCAAGAGCGGTCCCGAACAAGTGCGCGGAGTGCACCAGGTCGCGCTCGCCGAACAAGAACAGGCCCGCCAGTTCGCGGATCTCGAGCACGACGCCCTTCCCCGACTGTCGAGGGACGCACAGCCCGTATTCGCGGCATGCCCACGCGCCGTCTTCACGCTCGCAGAGCAGCGCCGCGACGGCGGTCTCCTCCCAGGGCTCCGGCTCGATACCCGCGACCCGGGCCAGCTCGAGCGCCTCGCGCGTCGCCTCCGCAGACCGCGCCGCGTCATGCGGCGGCGCGTACAACAGGCGCGGCTCCTGCACGCCGGTGATGGGCTCAGCCAGCACGCCGAAGCTCCCTCGCGCGCGCCAACTCGTCGACCCGATCGGCCTCGGTTGCCGGCGGCGCCAGTTCTCGCAGCCTGTCGACGCTCTCGCGCAGTTCGCGGTGTAGCGCGGCCTTGCTCGTCGCCGAGTTGTAGGGGTGGCAGATCTCGAACGCGAGGGCGACGATCCCAGCCGCCAGCGGGGAATCCGCGAGAGCGGAGTCGCGCACGCGGATGGCCTCGACCTCGCGCAACGCAGCGTCGATGACGTCCGTCCGGGCGTTGTCGGCCAGCGGCCCATCGAACATCTCCCGGGCAGCGTCTACAGGCATCTCCACCAGCGCCCGGCTGTTGAACTCTCCGTAGACGCTCACCACTCGCGCACCGTCAGACACGACCCCTCCTCGCCACGCAGCCGGCGCACGAGCACACGAACCACTCGCACGACCACGCCCGGTGCACAAGCTCGGCCGGCGACAGATTCACGCCCGCTGCGACCGGCATCTTCACGCGGTTGCACGAGCGATGGGCCGGGCCAAGATACAGCGACCGATCCGCATCGTCGTGATCGAGGTCCCATGGCTCGGCCGGGCCGATCAACCGGGCGCAGCGAGAGCACGCCACCGTCCCCGTCGCGACCTTCGGCTCCCATTCCGAGCGCAACCGCTTGTGCGCGGCTCCGTAGCCGCGAGCGGCCGTCTTCGCGAGGCCTTGCGTCACCGCACGGCACCTACGTGGCGACTTCTGCGCGTCACGGAGAGAGGAGGCGACTGCGCAGTCACGCCCCAGCACGCTCGCTGGGTGTCGACACCCTCCCCCCTTGTCGCCGTGGGCACCCTCTCGGGCGCTGCAGACTCCCCAGCCGCAGCGCCCGAGCTCCCCAACTCGTACCGAGTCGAGAAAGTCATCGCCACCACCACACCTCGCGAGATCCGCCGGGCGGCAGCGGGGGCTGGCCGTTGTCGAACGCCTGTTGCCGCGGCGTCGGCCGCGGGGCGAGGTCGGCGCCTGCGTACTCGGGATGGCCGCTCGGGTCTGTCTCGACCTTCGACGCCATCTCCTGTCGCTGGCGTCGAAGGTGCGTGGCGCGTCCGAGGACGCTCCTGATCCGCCCGAGCTCGATGTGGCTGAGGCTCACTAGCCGACGCTCCGGACCACGGCCGCGGTGATGTCGGTCGTGAGGTTGATCGCCGCGCCGCCGGGGGTGGCTGCCACCTTGAACGTGTTGCCGACGCTGTCGCGGACGTAGTAGGTCGTGTCCTTGACGAGTGGCGCCCCGCCGGTGAGCGGGGAGAACGTGACGGGTGTGCCGTCGGCAAAACCGTGCGCCGGGGCGGTGATGACGTCGCTCACGGCGAGGCCGGTGGCGTCGATGCCGAACGCGATCGTGACGGCGCCGTCGACCTGGCCGACGATCGGCTCGCCGCGCAGGTAGGTGCGGAGCCCGACGATGCCGTTGTCGAACCCGTAGTAGGGGTCGATCGCGATGTCAGCCTCGCGGCGGATCACGGCGATGGCGGTCGCCTGGTCGTACATGAGCGCCTGCCCGCGAGGGGCGGCCGGCGTCGGCCAGATCGGCGTGTCGAAGTACGGCAGCCGCAGTCCCGATGCGCTGCCGACGCTCGCCTTCCACAGCGGGACGTTTGACACGCCGCCTTCGACGGACTCGGTCAGTTGCAGCAGCTTGCCGACGTCGAGCGGATTCATCACCAGCGCGCCGGGGCGGGCGTTGACGCCGATGAGGAGCGCGAGCGCTTCCGCGAACGCGCCGAGGTTCTTGAGCGGCACGCCGACGACGGCTTGGATTCCGGGCGTGTTTGCGATGCCGAGCGGCTCGGCGCCGATGCCGGAGCCGAACAGCATCCCGTGGTCGAACCTCAGGGCGATGGCGCGGAGCATCTGCAGCTGGAGCATCGAGAGGGTGATCGGTCGGAGATCTTCGAAGACCTCGAGCGAGACCTCGGTGATGAGGCCGACCTTCGGCGGCTCGGAGTCGACCATCTCGATGCCGGGCCCGTTCTTGGGGAAGGCGCCGAGCTCGGGAATCCACGCGGCTTCGGGCAGTTCGGTGAATCGCGGCACCCTCGTCTTGGTCCCGTTGATGCGGAGGATCTGGATGCCCGAGGCGAGCGCGACGCTGAGCGGCGAGAACAGGTCGATGACGGCCGCGCTCTCCGTCGCCTCGTTGACGTTGGCCGTGGTGATCGGAGTGTTCTGCGCCCACGCCTCGCCCTGCAGCGGCATGGCGTCGCGGCCGCGGAGGTGGTCCGGGATCGTGGCGATGCTCTTCTTGCGCCTCTCGAGCATCGTCGAGAGCAGTGCGCCCGGCGTGTTCTTGATCGCGTCGAGGACTTGCGGGTCGGCTCCGTCGTCGCGCGACGCTCCGAGCGTGATGCTGTGCGGGCCGCGACCTCCGAGCCGAGCGGGCGGCTCGTCGCCGCGGAGCATCCGCTCGCGGTTCACGAGCCCGGCGTGCAGTTCGGCGGCGGCCTCGGCGCTGGCGTGCATGTCGTCGAGCTTCCGGAACGCCTCGGAGCTCTCGTCCGTGGCGTCGGCGAGCGACACCCCGGAATCGAGGATCTCGGTGCGCTTCTTTTCGAACGCGGACCACTTGCGCTGCGCGTCCTGGCGGGCGGGCTCGATCTTGGCTCGCAGGTCGGCGAGCTGATCGTCGATGGTGATGGTGGGCATCTAGTTCTCCTGTTGCGGATGGTTGGTTGCGGTGATGACGAAGACGCGCTCGGCGCCCTCGTGGACTGCGGCGGCTTCCTGGCCAGTCAGGCTTTGAACGTCGAGCGTCCAGCCGGCGGCGCGGAGTTCGTCGGCGCCGGTGCTGACTGCCAGCAGCAGCCCGGCGCGGTAGCGCAGGTACGCCAGCCCGGAGACGCCTTCGGCGCGGGCGAACGTGGCGGTCGGGATCGCGACGAGCGCGAGCCGGTCCGCGCTGGCGAGCAATGCCTCGCGAAGTGCGAAGCCGGCATTGCTGACGCCGTTGGCGGTTGATGCGGTCATGCGGCCTCCTGGTTGTGGTTCGTCAGGTGTTCACGGATGGCGGTCCGGACGGCGCCGGCCACGGCGTTCTGCTGCTCGCGGTCAGCGATGACGCGGAGTCCGCGGATCACGACGAGCCCACGGTGTTCCTGGGCGACGAGCGTCACGAGCCGGCCGTCGGCGAGGCGTACGTCTAGGTCGGCGATCGTCACGCCTCGCAGCGACCCGAATCGTGACCAGGTCACCTGGGCGGCCGGCGTAACCGCAGGAGCGCTCATGGCGAGCTCTCCTGAGCCGAGGTAACGCGGTAACGGCCGGTAACGACCTCTACGCACGAGGCAGTGGCCTCTTCTCGCGTACGTATTAACCCTGTACCTGCCGTTACCTCGTTACCTGGCCAGTTCGCCGGCACGAGGAAAAACGACCAGTTGAGAGTCCCGCCGAAACCGGGCTGTGTGGCCTTGACCCGGCCGCTGGCGTTGGGCTTGGTCCAGCCAACGCGAAGCAGGCGCTGAGCGATCTTGCCTTCGCTGAGTCCCGGCTCGCGGCCGCGGACGAACCCATACATGTGACCGCTGCGCACGAAGCGCACCCCGGCACTGTCGACGAGAACCATCGTCATGGCGGCGCCGGCCTCCTCGCGAGCATTGTCGAGCGACCGGAGATCGCTGAACGCCTCCCAGCGGTCCGCCTGGTCGCTCATGTCGACCGGCCGCGTCTGGGCAGCCTGGAGATAGCTTTGGCCCCAGTCGAGGGCGAGGTCGTCGTCGGAGACGGTCTGCTGCCGACGTGCGACCTGTCGCAGCAGTGCGACGGCTTGGAGGGCGTCGGCGGCCGTAATCTTCGGCACGACGCCGGCGCACGCTGCAAGCTCGGCTCGCAGGACCGTCAGCTGCGCCATCTCCCTGAGGCTTTCGAACTCCAGCCACTCGCCGTTGGAGAGCTCGAGCTGGGCGCTCGCTCTGGCGCCTTGACCCGTTGTGACCGCGGATTTGACGGTCATGCCCATGACGGTCAGGCCGAGCAGGTCGGCAAGCTTGGCTCCCGCCTCGTCGGCACCGAGTTCAACCACTTGCGCCGCGACTTGGCCGGCGGGCCGCGCTTTGGCTTCAGCCCGGTCGAGATCGTCCGCGATGCGCGCGGCGTCGCACTGCGAACACGAAATGGTGATGCCGTCCAAGGCCGCGACGGCCGTCAGCTCGCCCGGGCAGCTCGGACAAGTCGTGCTGAGGCTGCCGTTCTCGCCGACGTAGACGCGGCCGGAGCGGCGCAGCTGGTCGCGGAAGTCGTCGAGCGTGAGGCCGAACGAGCGGCTCATCCGACGGGCCCTCCAGACGGGAGGCCGAGCAGTTCGGCGCGATCGAGGTGCTCGCGCCGGATCTCTTCTCGGTAGCGATGGACGTCCAGGGTGTCCTCGATCGCATCCCGGACCAGAGCGGCCAGCATGTCGGGCGGCAGCGCCTCCAACTGGCACGTCCCGCCATCCCAGCCACGAGAGCGACCGTCGCTCGCCTTCACGGGCGACGTCGGCAGCGAGAACACGTCCACTTGCTCTCTCGTCAGGGCCACTCGTATGGCATCCAGCCGGGTCGTCTGGACCGTTCGATCCTCGCGAACGAACGCCGAAGCATCCTCGGCGATGGCAGCGAAGATCGACTCTCCCGACGGGTCGTAGTCGCCGACGTGCAACATGACCGTCGGGACGCTCGACCGCAGCGCCCGGTTGGCGAGCGTCCTCACCGCCGACAACGATGCGAAGCCACTGGCCGAGTACACGGGGACGCTGAAGTCCTCCGCGACCCGGGCGAGTTGCCCGACCATGCCGGCCGCCTCGCTCCAGAGCTCCAGCCGCTGGGGCTGACCGGCCTGCCGGTCGCGCCGGTACTCGCGAGCGCGACGAGCAGTGTCGTCGCGGAAGTCCGCGACGCTGCCGTAGTAGTCGGCGTGCATCGTCATCACGCCGTCGTCGCGGATCGCGTCAAACGGAAGCACCTTCGCGCGCCGCGCCCGGTTCAGATGCTCTCCGAGGCGTGCGTAGGCCTGCTCGGTCTTGTCCAGCTTCCCGGCGCCGACCAGCGAGTAGTAGATCTGCCTCACCGTCAACGGGAGATGGTCTTCATAGCGCCGGAGAACGTCCTCTACATCGAGTAGAAGCTCGCGGGTCGGCGCGTGCGGACTCCAATCGGCATAGCCACGCGGACGCCGCCGCCCAGCACTTTCACGGCCCGCCGTGACAAGGGTCATGCGGCCCTCCGATCGCTGATAGGCAGCAGATCGACCCTGGCGGGCCGACGTCGCCGCGAGTTCAGGGCCACAGGCGCCGTGTTCGGCTCCGCGGAGCCAGACACGGCGATCCGTGCCGGAAGGCGGAGGGCTCCTCCGATTCGGATGGCGCCCAGTTCGTCGGCGTGCTCGTAGACCGTGCTGCGGCCGACGCTGAACCGCTTGCAGAAGTCGTCGACGGTGAGGTAGTCGTCGGCGGGGTGAACGAGCTGTGCGACGCGCTGCGCGATCGCCTCGACGTCGTCAGGGTGAAGTCGCTCTCTCAGCGACGCAGGCAAAGCGTCAGGCCTCACGCACCCCCGGGGTTGCGGCTCGACGCTTGTCGTCGTAGAGGTCTCCGAGCTCGACCGTGAGCCGGCCGACGGTGACCTCTACGGGGTGACCGGTCTGCGACCAGGCCTCGTGGCGCAGGGTCGCGACCCGCTCGATGCCTCGGCGAGCGTCACGGCGTCGCCGGCTGGGCGTGTCCTTGCGCTTACGCTTCTGCTTGGGCTCGACCGTCCGGGAACCCAGGTCCGTGGTGTCGCGGGCCATCCGGGTTTAGGTGCGGGCCCCTCCGGTGTAGGTGGAGGCTGGGTGCAGGTCGAGGATCTGGACCGTGACGCTGACACCGGGGAAGGGAGGAACGGTGGCGACGGGCACGCGGGTGCCAGCGGTCTGGGTATGCGCGATCCCGCGAAGCTCGATCGTCAGCCGGCCGTCTGCCTCTTCGCGAGCACCGATGTGCGCGAAGTTCGTGAGCGGAACCCCGATCGGTGTGTGCGGTCGACCAACCGGATCGACAGTGACCGGGGTGGTGGTGACGTCAACGCCGAGTTGATCATTGAGCGTGAACGTCGCGGTGCGGAAGTCTTGAATGAGCTGCTCGATCAGGGTCGAGTCTTCGTCGTACCGTTGTTCCTCTTGGGCGAGGAGTCGGCGGACGAGGCGGGTCTTGTCTTCGCCGCGAAGCATGGCCAGGCGCTCGATTCGGTCCTCGTCTTCGTCGCGGAGTCGGATGTTCAAGTTGCCCATTGGCTGGGACTCTAGCGGATGTCAATACGAAACGTCAACACGCCGGGTTGTGGGTCCACGTCCACCCCCTCTCGGGCAGAAACGGCGGCGTTTCTGCCCGAAATCCCGGTATCTGCCCCCCACGGGCTGGACCTGCACTTGGCTCTACGCCGTGGATTCGGCGCTGCGCCGTGCCCCCGGAGGTTCCTCCTAAGCGGTAGGTCGCAGGTTCGATTCCTGCCCGGGGCGCTCGCCGGGCCGGCCGCTTGAGCGACATGGCTTTGGAGGTTGCTCCATGGAGATAGCGAAGATGAAGCCCGTGCGTCTGGCGCTGATCCTGTGCGTCACCCTCCTTCTGGCCGGGTGCGGCTTCGGCGACGGCGACTCTCGCGGTTCGGCGAATCCCGGTGACGTCGACATCGAGGAGGGCGAGGCCGGCGGCACGGCCGCCTTTTTGTCGACCACGGACATCGACTACGCCGATCCGGGCCTGACGTACTTCACCTTCGGCTTCATGGTGCAGTTCGCGGTCAACCGCGCGCTCTACCAGTACCAGCCCGGATCGGACGTCCCGGTTGCCGACCTCGCGACGGGCGAGCCGCAGATCGCCGAGGACAACAGGACGATCACCGTCCGGCTCAAGCCCGACATCCAGTACGCGCCGCCCGTGAAAGGCGTCGTCACGTCCGCCGACGTCAAGTACGCGATCGAGCGCGCCTTCACCACCAACGTCCAGTCCAGCTACGCCGAGGCGTACTTCGGCGCCCTGGAGGGCGCGCCGGCGAAGCCGGTGCCGATCGACGACCTCGAGCCCTTCGCCGGCATCGAGACCCCGAACGACTTCACGCTCGTCCTCAAGCTCGACAAGCCGGTCGCCCAGCGCGTGGCGGCCGCGCTCGTGCTGCCCATCACCGTGCCCGTGCCACGCGAGTACGCGCAGCGCTTCGACCGCCGGGAGCCGTCGACCTACGACTCACAGGTCGCGTTCTCGGGCCCGTACATGATCCGCAACAACCGCCGCACCGGGGAGCTGGTCGGCCGTGTCCCGGGCGAGCGCATCGAGCTGGTGCGCAACCCCAACTGGGATCCCGAGACGGACTTCCGGCCCGCTTATCTGAACGCGATCACCATCGAGGAGGGCGGCGAGGACTTGTCGCGCATGGTGGGCCAGACGTTGAGCGGGAAGGGGCTGCTGTGCTGCGACGACGGCCTGGAGATCCCGGAGCCGATCCTCACCCGAGCGCTGGATCGCTTCCCGACCCAGGTCGGCAGCGTGCCGGCGGGCGGGACGCGCTGGGTTGCCCTGAACACGAAGATCGCGCCGTTTGACAACCTCAACGTGCGCAAGGCGGTCATCGCCGGCTTCGACCGGTCCTCGCTGCGGGCGTCGCGCGGCGGCGAGACCGCCGGCCCGGTTGCCCAGGGTTATCTCCCGCCGGGCATCTCCGGCCACGAGGAGTCCGGCGGCGCCGACGGCTTCGAGGACTTCGACTGGATGCAGGACCCCGCCGGCGACGCCGAGCTCGCGCGCCGGTACATGCTCGCCGCCCGCGAGGATGGCGTGCCCGTGACCCCCGAGGGCCGCTACGCCGGGCCGGGGAAGATCCTCGCCGTCACCTCGAGCGCGGCGCCCGGCCTCGAGGTCGCCCGCGCCGCGCGGGCCCAGCTCGCGCGGATGGGCTTCGAGCTCGAGCTGCGCCAGGTGCCACAGGAAACGCTCTTCAAGCGCTTCTGCGGCACCCGCCGCGCCGCCGTGGCGATCTGCCCCGAGGCGGCCTGGTTCAAGGACTTCGCCGACCCGGAGGAGATGTTGCGCCCGACGTTCTCGGGGGACGCGCTGACCCCGGAGGGCAGCTACAACTGGTCGGCGCTCAACGTGCCCGAGATAGACGCGGCGATGCGCGAGGCCGCGCTGGCGGGCACCGACGACCGGTCCCAGGCGTGGGCCAACGTCAACCGGATGGTGGTCGAGCAGGCGCCCGGCATCCCGTACCTGTGGGACACCGCCTACCAGATCGCGTCGGCGGACCTGAACGCCGTCATGAACCCGTTCTCGACGACGTGGGACCTCAACTACGTGTCGATCAAGTGAAGCGCGATAGGTTGCGAACCTCGCCATGGCCGTGAACACGGAGACAGACGTGACGGCAGTGCTCCTGGCAGAGGAGAAGCAGATCACGGCGCGCTCGCCGCTGCAGCTGTTCTGGCGCCGGCTGCGCAAGGACAAAGTCGCGATCGTGGCTCTCGGGTTCATCGTCCTGCTCATCCTGGTGGCGATCCTCGCGCCGGTGATCGTCTCGCTGGCCAACGCGGCCGATCCGCAGGAGACCAACTCGAGCGCCCTGAGCGGCTTCGGCGCCGCCACCGGCCCGTCCGGGGAGTACTTCTTCGGGGTCGACAACCTCGGCCGCGACGTCTTCAGCCGCGTCGTCTATGGAGCCCGCGTCTCGCTCGAGGTGGCGCTGATCTCGACCGGCATCGCGGTCTTCATCGGCACTCTCGTCGGCCTCCTGGCCGGCTACTACCGCGGGTGGGTGGACACCGTGCTCTCGCGGTTGACCGACGTGGTCCTCGCCTTCCCCATCCTCCTGCTCGGCCTCGGCCTCGCCGCGGCGTGCTCGGGCGTCGACGGCTGCGCCGGCGGGTTGATCGAGCCCGGCCTCCCGGTGGTCATCACCGTCATCGCGATCATCAACTGGACCTACATCGCGCGCATCGTGCGGGGGCAGGTCCTCTCCCTGCGCGAGAAGGAGTTCGTGGAGGCGGCCCGCTCCGTCGGCGCGTCGGACCGCCAGATCATCGTCCGCGAGATCCTTCCCAACCTCGTCGCGCCGCTGATCGTCTACTCCTCGCTGCTGATCCCGGCGAACATCCTGCTGGAGGCGGCGCTCTCGTTCCTGGGCGTCGGCGTCGGCGCCGGCACCCCGTCCTGGGGCGGCATGATCTCCGATGCGCAGACGCTGTTCCCCGAGGCGTGGTGGTTCATGCTCTTCCCCGGGCTGGCGCTGCTGATCACCGTGCTGGCCTTCAACCTGGTCGGCGACGGCTTGCAGGACGCCCTGGATCCGCGGCGTAACTGACACGACCCGGAGACTTCCTCCATACCGCTTGCAACAACTAGTCCCAATCGAAAGGACGTAGCCATGTCCCGGTCCATGTGGCGGACCATGCTGGCACTCGTCGCCGTCTTCGCCGCGCTGTTCGTCGCGGCTTGCGGCAGCGAAGACAGCGGCAGCGACAGCGACAGCGGTACCCCCGCGCAGACGCAGGAGGAGAGCGGCGGCAGCGCGACCGAGGAGCTCTTCGCGGGCAGCGCGACGGACAACCTCGAGAACCCCGAGGACGGCGTGAAGGGCGGCAAGATCACCATCCTGTCGGGCGGCGACGTCGACTTCATGGATCCCGGCAAGACGTACTACACGTACGCCATCGGGATCATGAGCGCCCTGCACCGTGGCCTGTACGCCTACGAGCCGGGCTCGCTGGAGCCCACGCCCGACCTCGCGGCCGGCCCGCCGGAGATCTCCGAGGACGGCAAGACCGTCACGGTCAAGCTGCGGGAGGGGGTCATGTACTCCGACCCGGTCAAGCGCGCGGTGACATCGGCTGACGTCAAGTACGCGATCGAGCGCGCGTTCACCGCCAACGTGGCCAACGGCTACGCCCCGATCTACTTCGGCGACCTCGTCGGCGCGCCCGAGGAGCCGGGCCCCTACAAGCCGATCGAGGGCCTCGAGACCCCCGACGACCAGACGCTCGTCATGAAGCTCACCGAGGGCACTGGCGCCGCGGCGGCCGGCGCGCTGGCGCTGCCGATCTCGATCCCCGTCCCACAGGAGTACGCGGAGAAGTACGACAAGGAGAGCCCGTCGACCTACGGCGAGGGCTTCGCGGTCTACACCGGCCCGTACATGGTGGAATCCGACGCGCAGGGCAAGGCCGTCGGCTACGTCCCGGGCAAGAGCATCCACATCATCCGCAACCCCAACTACGAGAACGTCGACGACTTCCGCCCGGCGTTCATCGACGAGTACGACATCCAGGCCGGCAACGAGGACGCGGCCGTGGCGACGCGCCGCGTGCTCGGCGGCGAGAGCCTGATGCTGGGCGAGCTGGAGCCGCCGGCGTCGCAGCTCGAACGGCTCCTGGAAGAGGAGAAGCCGCAGCTGTCGGCGGTGCCGGGCGGCGGCTGGCGCATGATCTCGCTGGACACGAGCCGTCCGCCGTTCGACGACATCGACGTCCGCAAGGCGGTCATCGCCGGCTTCGATCGCAACGCCGTCCGTCAGCAGCGCGGCGGCGAGGCGCTGGGCGCGATCGCGCAGCACATGATCCCGCCGGGCCTGCCGGGCTTCGAGGAGTCGGGTGGCTTCGAGGGCTTCGCCCCCGAGGAGTTCGACTGGCTCCAGAACCCCGCGGGCGACCCGGACCTGTCCGCCGAGTACTTCAAGGCGGCAGGCTTCGCGTCAGGCAAGTACGAGGGCCCCGAGGAGCTGCTCATCGTCGGCGACGCGGCCGCTCCCGATGGGCCGATCGCGGAGATCACCGAGCAGCAGCTCCAGGAGATGGGCTTCAAGACGAAGCTCCGCCTGGTCACCCGCGACACGATGTTCACGAAGTTCTGCAACGTGCCGGACTCCGAGGTCCACGTCTGCCCGTCCGTGGGCTGGGCGCAGGACTTCGCCGACCCGCAGACCATGATCGACCCGACGTTCAACGGGGCGAACATCCCGGAGACGTCGAACTCCAACTGGCCTGAGCTCGACGACCCGGCTGCCAACGAGGCGATCGAAGCGGCCAAGCTCGAGACGGAGCCCGGGCCACGTGCCCAGGCCTGGGCGGACGCCAACGAGGCGGTCGTCGCGCAGGCCCCGGGCATCACCTACATGTGGGACTACCAGTCCCTGGCCGCCTCGCCCAACGTGCGCGGCGTCCAGAACGGCTACAGCACGACCTGGGACCTCAACTTCACTTCGTTGAGGCCGTAGGACCCCTGTACCAAGTGCTCTCATCCGGTCCGGCGCCAGCGTGGCGCCGGGCCGGCATGGGCCGTGTGGTGGGCGGCTGACCCATGGCCGGATTCATCGTCCGCAGATTGCTGGGCGGCCTGCTGCTGCTGGTCGTCGTCAGCGCGGTCACCTTCGTCATCTTCACCGTCTTCCCGTCGACGGACCCCGCGCTGCTGCGCGCAGGGCGCCAGCCGACGCAGGAGATCATCGCGCAGATCCGCATCGACCTCGGGCTCGACAAGCCCTATCTCACCCAGTTCGTGGACTACGTCACGGGCGTCTTCACGCAGTTCGACCTCGGGCGCAGCTATGTGTCAGGGCGCCGGCCTGTCGCCGACGAGATCTTCGACAACCTGCCGGCGACGCTGTGGCTGACCGCCGGGGCCGTGGTCTTGTGGCTCAGCGTCGGCCTCTCGATCGGCATCCTCGCCGCCGTCCGCCACCGTTCCATCTTCGACCGCCTCTCGATCGGCCTCTCGCTGATCGCGGTGTCGGCGCCGGTCTACTGGCTCGGCCTCGTCTCGCTCTACCTGTTCGCGCCGGAGGGCGGTGCCCTGGGCGTCGAGTTCCTCGGGGGGCAGGGCGCCTACCAGATCGGCCAGCCGATCGGGGAGCGCATCCAGGCGCTGGTGCTGCCGTGGTGCGTGCTCGCGGCGTCCTTCGCGGCCATCTACTCCCGCCTCATGCGCGGTTCGCTGCTCGAGGTGATGGGCGAGGACTACATCCGCACCGCGCGGGCCAAGGGCGTGTCGGAGGGGCGGGTCATCCTGCGCCACGGCGTGCGCAGCGCCGTCACGCCGGTCGTCACCGTGCTCGGCCTGGACATCGGCATCCTGCTCGGCGGCGCCATCCTCACGGAGACCGTGTTCAACATCCCGGGCGTCGGCAGGCTGGCCTTCGACGCCATCAGCCGCGGCGACCTCCCGATCATCCAGGGCACCGTGCTGGTCGGCGCGTTCTTCATCGTCATCCTGAACCTGCTCGTGGACGTCCTCTACGCCTACCTCGACCCGCGGGTCCGTCACTAGTGGCCCCGGCCGCAGGACGGAACCACTGATGGCGCTGCTCGAGGTCAAGGACCTGCGGGTGCACTTCGACACCGACGACGGCGTCGTGCACGCCGTCGACGGGGTCTCCTACTCGGTGGACGTCGGCCGCGCGCTCGGCGTCGTGGGCGAGTCGGGCTCGGGCAAGAGCGTGTCGAGCCTCACCTTCCTCGGCCTCACGCGCGCCAAGAACGCGCACATCAGCGGCGAGGTCCTCTTCGACGGCAGGGACCTGCTGCAGATGTCCGACAAGGAGCTGCGGGCGATCCGCGGGCAGGAGATCGCGATGATCTTCCAGGACCCGCTGACGTCGCTGCACCCCTTTTACCGCATCGGCGACCAGTTGGCCGAGGCGGTGCACGCACACCACAAGGTCTCCAAGTCGGCGGCGCGCGACAAGGCCGTCGAGCAGCTGCGGCTGGTCGGCATCCCCGACCCGCGCGGGCGCCTGGACGCCTATCCGCATGAGTTCTCCGGCGGCATGCGCCAGCGCACGATGATCGCGATGGCGCTGATCAACGAGCCGCGGCTGATCATCGCCGACGAGCCGACCACCGCGCTCGACGTCACCGTGCAGGCGCAGATCCTCGAGCTGATCGGGCGCTTGCAGCAGGAGACGGGCACAGCGGTCATCCTCATCACCCACGACCTCGGCGTAGTAGCCGAGATGACGCAGGAGATCGCGGTGATGTACTCCGGCCGGGTCATCGAGCGCGCGTCGACGACCGCGCTGTTCGCCGAGCCCCAGCACCCCTACACCTGGGGCCTGCTTCGCTCGATCCCGCGCCTGGACGCCGCGCGCGACGTGAAGCTCGAGCCGATCGAGGGCCGTCCGCCCTCGCTGATCAACCGGCCGAGCGGCTGTCACTTCCATCCGCGCTGCCCCTACGTACTCGATGCCCATAAGCGCGTCGAGCCCGAGCTTGAGGCCGCGGGCTCGGCCGAAGGTCACGTGGCGGCCTGCCTGCTTCCGCCCTCGACGCGCCGCGAGCTGTGGCGGCGGCTGGCGGACGGCCAGGCATCGTCGCAGGCGCGCGCCGCCGTCCCGATGGGGGACTCGGCGTCATGACGGCGCCGGAGCCGCTGATCGAGGTCCGCGACCTCGTCAAGCACTTCCCGATCAAGAAGGGCTTTCTCATCAGCCGCCAGGTTGCGGCGGTGCAGGCGGTCGACGGCGTGTCCTTCGACGTCAACCGCGGCGAGACGCTGGGCATCGTGGGCGAGAGCGGCTGCGGCAAGTCCACCACGGCCCGGCTGCTGCTGCGCCTGTTGGACCCGACCTCGGGCTCGATCCGCTTCGAAGGCCGCGAGATCGCCGGCATGAAGGCCGGCGAGATCAAGCCGCTGCGCCGGGAGATGCAGATGATCTTCCAGGACCCGTACTCGTCGCTGAACCCGCGCCGCACGGTCGGGGCCATCATCAGCGAGCCGTTCGTCATTCACGGCATGCACACGGAGGGCGATACCCGCAGAAAGGCCGTGCGCGAGATCATGGACATCGTCGGCCTCAACCCGGAGCACTACAACCGCTACCCGCACGAGTTCTCCGGCGGCCAGCGCCAGCGCATCGGCGTCGCGCGCGCACTGGCGCTCAAGCCAAAGGTGATCATCGCCGACGAGCCGGTCTCGGCGCTGGACGTCTCCATCCAGGCGCAGATCCTCAACCTGCTGCGCGACCTGCAGCGCGAGCTCGGGCTGACACTCGTCTTCATCGCGCACGACCTGTCGGTGGTCAAGCACATGTGCGACCGCATCGCCGTGATGTACCTCGGCAAGGTCGTGGAGCTCGCATCCTCCGATGAGCTCTACGGACACCCGCGCCATCCCTACACGGGCGCGCTGATGTCGGCGGTGCCGGTCGCCGATCCGTCGCTCTCGACCCGCAAGACGCGCCAGATCCTGGGCGGCGACGTCCCCTCGCCGACCAACCCGCCGCCGGCGTGCCGGTTCCACACCCGCTGTCCCAAGATGGTCGAGGGCACCTGCGACGTGGAGGAACCGCTGCTCGACCAGAAGCCGGGCGGCGGGCTGGCGGCCTGCCACTTCCCGCTCACCGACCAGGAGGTCGCCGAGCGGGTCCCGACCGCCCGGTGACCGAGTTTCGTCCTACGGTCGGCGCAAGCGCAGACCTTCGGGCGACGTCACACCTACGGTCGGCGCAAGCGCAGACCTTCGGGCGACGTCACACCAACGGTCGGCGCAAGCGCAGACCTTCGGACGACGTCACTCCTCGTCCTCGTCCTCGTCCTCGTCGGCGTCGTCGTCGTCGTAGAGCGACTCGCGGGCGATCTCGGTGCTGCGGGAGTCCCACAGGTGGATCTCCAGGAAGTCGGACTTGTAGTTGTCGGGGGCGATCAGCGTGAATCGCGCGTCGACGAGGGGGCACTGGTCGACGGCGAGGCCGGCGAGCTCGGCGGTGACGATGGCGCCGCCGCCGGTCAGCGCCGTCCCCCATACGAGCGTCATCGCCGCGATGCGGCCGTGCTCGCCGCGCCAGCCGCCGACGACCTCGTCGCAGAGGTCGAGCTTCCACTCCGGGTTGGCCTCGGCGGTCTCGTCGGTGAAGTCGGCGGTCGCGAAAAAAGCGCTCGGCTCACGGTCGGCGGCGGCGTGCGCGTCGGGGTCGGCGGGTGTGTATGAGACGTAGCCGAAGACGTCCAGGCCGGTGCTCGTGCGGGCGGTGACCGGCACGTACGTGCGGCCGGCCCAGGTGCGATCGGGGTGGTAGACCATGTCGCCCACCTCGCCGATCTCGGCCTCGTCGGCCAGGGGCAGGCAGGCGCCGAGGAAATCCTCCTGCAGGCGCTGCGCCCAGCGTCCGCTGGGGAGCATCTCCTGCGGCGGCTCGGCGGCGAAACGACAGACGAAACGTTGCTCGGGTGGCATCGCGCGGGAAGGCTATAGCTCCAGCAGGAGCGTCACGGGCCCGTCGTTGACGAGCATCACCTCCATGTGGGCGCCGAACACGCCGCCCTTGGCCCCCAGCCGGGCCCGGAAGCGCTCGTAGAGAGGTTCCGCGTGGTCGGGCCGAGCGGCCGCGACGTAGGACGGCCGCGTGCCCTTGCGCACGTCTGCATAGAGGGTGAACTGGGAGACGACCAGCACCTCACGGTCGCCGAGCGGCTCGTTCATGCGACCGTCGGCATCGGCGAAGACCCTTAGCGCGCGGACCTTGTCGGCCAGCCGGTCCGCCGTCGCCTCGTCGTCGACGTGGGTGACGCCGAGCAGCACCAGAAGCCCTTCGGAGATGGCGGCCACGCGCTCGCCGTCCACGTCGACGTGCGCGCTTGACACCCGCTGCACGAGCGCCCTCATCCGTTCACCAGGGTCAGCGCGACGGCGACCATGACCACGATTGTGGTGCCGTAGGCGATCGCCTTGCCGGCGAGGGGCACGTCGAGGCCGTAGGCGTGGGCAACGATGAGGCCGTTGAGGCCGGTGGGCATGGCGGCCAGGATCAGATAAGCGGTGGGGAGGTTGATGAATGGTGCGGTCACTGCCAACAACAACAACGGTGCGACTATCAGCCGCAGCGTGAGGGCTGTCGCCAGCGGCGCGGTGCTGCGCCGATCCCCTCGGTCGGGGGACCGAGCCCTAATTCCGCTCGAGGGGATCGTCACATCACCGCGCCGCGGTCTCGGGCTCTCACTGGCGAGGGTGATTCCCAGGGCGAGGAAGCCCAGCGGCAGGAGGGCGAAGAGCAGGACTCTCGATGCGTCGACGAGGACGTCTGGGGCCAGGGCTTGGGGGGCGAGGAGGCCGGCGATGGCGGCGAGGAGGGGTGGGTTTCGGGTGACGAAGGCTCGAGCTCGTTCGCGGAGGCCCTCGCCGGCCTCGGTGCCGAAGGCGGCGCCCATTGCGAAGACGCCGATGAGCAGCGTCGGGGTGCCGACGAGGATGTCGTAGACGACCGCCTGGTCGATCGCGTCGGTGCCGAGGGTGGCCGCCACGACCGGGATCCCGAGGTAGCCCGTGTTCGGATGGAGCGCGGCGTTGATCAGGGTGCCGGTCTGCGGGCGGTCGAGGTGCAGCACGCGCGTGGCGATGAGGTGGGCGATGAGCCCCACCGTGATCACCGCCACCCAGGCGAGGCCGAGGCCGAGGCCGATGTCGGCGGTGAACTCGAGGTCGACCAAGTTGAAGAAGACGACCGGCGGGAACAGCACGTAGAGCATCGCCGCGAGGATGCGCTCCGACAGCGCGGTGGTGCCGTCGCCGAAGCGCCGGTGGACGCCGATGCCGGCCGCGGTGGCAGCCGCGATCACCGCAGCGATCGCGATCAACGCAGGGAGGCGGCCGTGTCTTCCGGCGCGACCGGGCACAACCCGAGGCCGGTGCCCAGCTCGAGCGCCCCGGCCTCGGTGCGCGGCACGATGTCGATCCGCCAGCAGAAGAACTCGGCGCCCCGGGGCGCGGTGCGCACCCACAGGTCGACGGGACGATCAAGCCGTGCGAGGACGTCGGCCAGCAGCGCCGCGCCCAGCGGGCCGTCGTCCTCGAAGCGCGCCCGGGGTGCGCGCGGGGCGAGCAGCAGCTGGCCCGCGACGCGCGAGGCGAAGGGCGCGAAGACGACCGCCTCCGCGTCGACCGCGACGAGGCGCTCGCGGCGGCGGACCTCCTCCTGCACGAGGTCGCCGAGCAGGTTGCTTCCCATCTCGCGCGTCGCGTAGGCGCGGAAGCGCTCGCGCTCGCGCGCCACGGCCGCGGGAACGAAGTCGAGCGCGTACAGGTCGCCGGCGTCGGCGTCGGCCGCCGTCAGGTGCAGGCACGCGGCGTCGGCGTGCTCGCGCATCGCCGCCCGCCACGCCTCGGGTCCGCCCGTGACCGTCTCGTGGACGATCCGGTCGGGCGTTGCGGTGAACAGGTCGTCGGGTCCGGCGTCACCATCGCCGGGTGCCAGGGTGCGAAGGCCGGTGAGCGCGTCGACGCGGACCTCAGGCACGCAGGTACAGCTTGATGTCGGCCTCGAGCTCGGCCACCGTTCCGTAGGGCTTGGCGAGCACGATCTCGATCTCGCCCTTGCGGTCCACGAAGATCGTGATCGGGAACGGCCCGGCGGCGTCGACCGCGGTTGCGACCGGCTCGCCCCCGCCCTTGTCCACGTAGGACGGAAAGCTCAGGGGGAACTCGGCCAGAAACGCCTCCGCTTCGTCGGTCGGATCCTGCCCGTTGATGCCCAGGAAGGCCACGCTCTTGCCCTTCCGTGCAGCCACGCGCTGGAAGACCGGGAACTCGGCGCGGCACGGTCCGCACCACGAGCCCCACTTGCTGATCACCACGGGGTAGCCGCGCAGCTTCTTCAGTTGCGCCTCGAAGGCGCCGACCCCGCCGTCGACGAGCTCGTTCGCGCGCACGTGCAGCGCGGCGAGCGGGGCGGGAGCGCCTTCGAGCTGCGCAAGGGCGGTATTGGCGTCGAAGCTCGCCTTCGGCGTCTGCGGCGCATCGCCGGACGCCTGCAGGAGCCCGATCGCGACGACGACCGCGATGGCAACGGCTGCGAGGAACCAGACGGCGCGGCGCATGCCCTTCAGGGTAGGTCGCCGATCTGCTTCAATAGGGGTGCGCACACGTTCGTGCTGGCTGTTGCCCATGCCGTGTGCCTTCCCCGATGCCGCGCACGTCCGCGCAGCGTCGCGAACCTGATTCACAAGCCTCCATGGCTGATCTGACGAAAGCGGCCGCAGCGGCCGCGTCCGCGCCTTCGGGCGACTTGGAGCGGGTGCAGAAGTTCACCCGTGAACCCTTCGTGCTCGAAGGGGAGGACATCGCGAAGGCCCTCGCCCCGGGAACGGCGCGGCGAGAGGGCTTCGACGCCGCGCTGGCCGAGATCGAGGCGGGCGAGACGCGCCCGTCGCTCCAGTGGCGCCGCACCTGGTCGCTGCTGCTCGGCCTGGAGCGGATCCTCGACGACGAGGAGCCCACGCTCGTCGACGGCACCGTCCTCTCCGCCCATCAGGTCGACGCGCTCTCGGGCACGCTGACCGCGCTGCTCGCCGAAGCGGCCACCACGCCGATCGCCGTCCCCGCGCCGCCCGCCGACGACCTTCCGCCGGACGACGACGTAGACGACGACGAGGATGAGGACGAGGACGAGGAGCCGCAGGACTGGGACGAGGACGCCTCCTCCGCGGAGACCGACGGCGACGAGGAGATCACCGAAGCCCCCGACGACCCCAACGCCGGCAAGCGCTTCTGGTTCGAGCACGCCACGGGCGCCGGCAAGACCGTCGCCGCGCTCGGCTTCGTCGAGGCGTCGCGCACCGGCGGCGTCCTCATCCTGACCCACCGCCGCAATCTCGTCGACCAGTTCCTCGGCGAGTTGCGCGACCGCGGCTACCGCGACCGCATCCACGGCCCGCTGCTGCGCGGCCAGGACTCCTCGATCGGCCCGGTCACCGTCGAGACCTACCAGTGGTACGTCCGTCACGCAGGCGACGTCTCCGACGCCTACTCGATCGTCATCTGCGACGAGGCGCACACCGCACTCGGCGAGAAGACGTCGGCCGCGATCCGCCGCTGGGACGAGCCGGTGTTCGTCGGCATGACCGCCACGGGCGCGCTCATCGCCCGCCACGTCGCCGACCTCTTCCCGACGCAGACGTCGCGGTTCGACCTCGCCCAGGCGGCGCGGCGCGGCGTGATCTCCCCGCTGCGCTGCGTGCGCATCCCGCCCGGCACCGGCGTGCGCAACATCGCCAAGGTGCCGCTGCGCCGGGGCGACGTCGACGTCGAGTTCGACCAGGAGATGCTGGCCGAGCTGCTCGACCAGCTGCCCTTCAACCTCGCGGTCGCCGACCTCTACAAGACGCGCTTCAACGGCGTTCCCGGCGTCGTCTACGCCGCCGGCGTGCGCCACGCCATGAACGTCGCCGCCGCCTTCCGCGAGCTGGGTATGAAGGCACAGGGTGTGTCGGGGGAGACGCCCAAGCGCGAGCTCGCCGAGATCCTCGCCGCCTACGAGCGCGGCGAGGTCGACGTGCTGGTCAACGCCCAGCTGCTCGCCGAGGGGTGGAACTCACCGCGCGCGACCGTCTGCATGCATCTTGCGCCGACCGCCTCGCGGCGCATCTACCAGCAGCGCGTCGGCCGCGTCACCCGCCGTCACCCGGGCAAGGAGGCGGGCATCGTCATCGACTTCGTCCACCCGGCGACCAAGCACGACGACCCCGTGGTGACGCTGCACTCGCTGCTGGACCGCGACGTCTACCGCGGCGGCGCGATCGTGGTCGGGCCCGTCCGGCGCGGCCGCGGCCGCCGGCTGCGCGTCGAGCGCCGGGTGCTTCCGGTGACCGCCGAGGAGAACCGCAGCATCGAGGTCTTCGAGCGCGAGCTGTGGCGGATCGCCGTCGAGCACCTCGACTACGGCGAGCAGATCCAGTGGGCCGCGCTGGCCGGCGCCCGCGTCGCCCCGACGGGCTGGCGTCGCGCGCGGGCGATGCTGCACTTCGACCAGCAGGGCGAGCTCAAGCGCACCTTCCTGCTCACCGCGCTGCATCGCAACAAGAACCCGCAACTGCGCGTCCGCGCGCTCCAGGAGATCGCCGCGTCCAAGGACGACGAGGCCTTCGACGTCGCCGTGGAGACCGTCGGCGGCTGGCCGCGCGAGGAGAAGCGCGAGGGCGTGAAGGTCCTCCTGCTCGCGCTTGCCGAGGGCAAGCTCGGGCGGCGCGATCAGGCGAACAACTGGATCTGGCGCTGTGCCGAGTACACGCGCGACATGCACGAGGAGTACGCCGTCCAGCGCTGGCCCGAGACCAAGCGGCTGCTCGGCCTGCTCGTGAACTCCTCCGGGGGCGCCCACGCGCGCAACGCGCGGCGCCTGGTGCAGGCCGCGCGCCAGCACGACCGCCGCCTCGCCGCCGCCCTGCTCGCTGCCGCCCTGCCACACACCGCCGAGGCCGGCGAGGCCATCAACGGCGCGCGCATGCGCATGTCGCGCAAGCCGAGCGCGCTCGCTCGCGAGCTGCTGCGCAATCTCCCCAAGAGCGGCGGCAAGAGCAAGCGCCGCCGGTCCAAGAAGCGCAAGGGGTCCGGGGGCGACGCCGCACCGGTCGAGGAGGGCACCGCGACGACCACGGTCGACGCCGATCCCGACCGCGCGGCAAACCCCACCGAGGGCGCGCCGAAGCCCAGGCCCAAGCGCAAGCGCGCCCCCCGCAAGCGCCCGGCGCCCAAGGCCGACGCCTCGGACGCGGCCGAAGCCGCCTAGTCGACCTGGATCAGCCCGCGCTGCTCGAGCGCGGCGAGGAGATCCGCGAGATCTGCACGTGCGCGCTCGTGCGCGACCCCGAGCTCGTTGGCAGTCCGCCGCGCGGTCTCCTCCGCGTCGCCGGTGTGCTCGAGCAGCCCGACCATGTACCCGCCAGTCGCGTTGAGGCCGTGGTAGTGGCCCGTCGCGAGATTGAGCAGCACCTTGTCGTCGCCGAACGAGCGGCGCACGACGCCGTCGGGAATGGTGATCCGGCCGCTCGGGAGGTCCGCCACGCGACCTTCAGATTAGATGGACCTCGCCGGAGTCGAGGCGCTCGGTCCCCACCATCAGCCGCCCTTGGTCGTCGATGCCGCCGGCGACGCCGAAGCCGCCGGACCACCGAACCGGGTTGCCACGCAACGCGTCGCGGACTCGCAGGGCGGTCACCGTGGCCGCCGCCGGCTCGCGCAGCCGGGCTTCCAGCGCGGCGAGCAGCTCGTGCAGGATCGGCTCGAGGTCGGCAGGCTCGCGGCCGAGGCCGCCTGCCGTGACCCGCAGCTCTGGCGGGAGGTCCTCCTCGCGCACCGCGACGTTGACGCCGATCCCGCAGACTGCCCAGCCCTCCTGCGGGCGCCCCTCGACGAGCACGCCGGCGACCTTGCGCCCTTCGACGAGCACGTCGTTGGGCCACTTCACCCGTGCGCCGGGGCCGGCGATGTCGGCGACCGCCAGCCCCGCCCGGAGGGACAGCAGCGCGTCGTGGTCGCGCAGGACGACGGACGCTGCGAGTGCGCGACCGGGTGGCACCGCCCACGACCGGCCCTGGCGTCCGCGGCCCGACGTCTGCTCGCCGGCGGTGACCAGGGCGCCGTGGGGCGCGCCGGCCGCCGCCAGCTCCCGCGCGCGCTCGTTCGTCGAGCCGACGGAGCGCAGGTGCAGGCGCGGCCGGCCGATCACCGGCGGTGCAGCAGCGCGAACCGGTCGATGCCGGCACGATCGAGCGTGCGCGGCACCGTCCCGTACTCGGCCATCAGCACGCCGCGCGCGATGTGCTCGGGACCGATGCGCCGGTCGCGGATCTCCATGGCGTTCGCCAGCGCGCCGTGCAGGGCGACCTTCGCGGAAGTACCGAACTTGGGCTTCACGCCGTTGGGGCGCGGCGACGGAGCCTCGGCGCGCACCCCGACGGTGGACAGGCTCGCGGCGAGCTCGGCCTCGAGGGCTTCGACCAGGTCGTCATGGTCCACGCCGACGGTGTCGCTGACCGCGAGCAGCAGGTGCTCCGCCTCGACCGTGCGCGAGCCCAGCGCGCGGGCCTCGTCGTCTGCGCGCTGCACAGCCGCCCGCGCCTCGCTGGTGAATCGCTCGAACATCACGCTCCTCTCAGTCGACTTGCGTGCTTCTTGTGGGCCGCCTGCTTGGTGACGCCAAGGGCCTCGGCAACCTGCGCCCAGCTCCACCCCGCGCCGACGGCACGGGCGACCGCATCGTCCTCGACGCGCTCGGCGAGCTTGCGCAGCGCGACCACCGACGCCAGGGCATCCTCCGGGTCGCTCGGGGGGGTCTCCACCATGTCGTCAACCTTAGTTGACGATGGCCGGTGTTGTCAACCGTGGTTGACGAGGGCGTCCACGAGGCCGTCGGGCGTGTGCTCGGCGGCTTCGAGGTCGGCCTCGCGGCCGTGCTCGCGCAGGGCGGCGGAGGTCGCCGGGCCGATGGACGCGAGGCGGGGACCGGCGGGCAGGCCGCCGGCGGCCTCGGCGAGGAAGCGGACGGTCGAGGCGGAGGTGAAGGTGATCCAGTCGACCCCTGCCAGGGCGTGCGTCGTCTCCTCCTCGAGCGGCTCGGCGACGGTCTCGTAGAGCGCGACGACGGTGACCGCGACGCCGCGGGCGCGCAGGCCGTCGGGCAGCGTGTCGCGCCCTTCGCGGGCACGCAGGAGCAGGGCGGAGGCGACGGGAACGTCGGCGAGCGCTTCGAGCAGGCCCTCGGCGACCGCGCGCTCGGGCACGAGGTCGGCGGAGATGCCGTGCGCACGCAGGGCCCGTGCGGTCCCCGGCCCCATGGCGGCGACACGATGGCCAGCGAGCGCGCGGGCGTCGAGGCCGGTGCGCTCGAGCGCACCGAAGAGCTCGCTTGCCCCGTTGGGCGAGGAGACGACGAGCAGGTCGTGGCCGGCGAGCATCGGCAGCTCGGCTTCCAGCGACCGGGTGCGGATCGCCGGTGCCTCGACCACCTCGGCGCCGAGGTCGCGCAGCCGCGCCGCGAGGGGGGAAGACTGGGCGCGGGCCCGGGTCACCGCGATGCGCCGTCCGTGCAGCGGGCGCAGCTCACGCCACTGCAGCTGGAGACCGATCGCGGCGACCGGGCCGACCACGGTGACCGCGGGCGCGCTGACGCCGACCTCGATCGCCCGGGCTGCGACGGTGGCCAGGGTCGCGTGGGTCGTGCGCTGGTCGGCCATCGTGCCGCGCTCGACGATCGCGACCGGCTCGTCCCCCGGCCGGCCGTGGGCGGTGAGCTCCTCGGCGATGCGCTCGAGCGCGCGCACCCCCATGTAGAAGACAAGCGTGCCGGGGAAGCGCGCGAGCGCGTCCCAGTCGAGGTCGGCCCACCAATCTCGCTCCGCTCGAAAGCGCGCCTGGTGGCCGGTCACGAAGGCGACGCCGGCGGCGACGTTGCGATGGGTGACGGGCACCCCGGCGTAAGCGGGCGCGGCGATGCCCGCGGTGATCCCGGGGACGATCTCGAAGCGCACGCCGGCGTCGCGCAGCACCTCCGCCTCCTCGCTGCCGCGGCCGAACACGAACGGGTCGCCGCCTTTCAGGCGCACCACCTCGCGGCCCGCCCGCGCGTGCTCGACGAGCAGCGCGTTGGTGTCGGCCTGCGGAACCTGCGCGCCGCCGCCCTGCTTGCCGACGAAGATCAGCTCGGCGCCGTCGCGTGCGCCCGCGAGGATCTCCGGGCCGATGAGGAGGTCGTAGAGGATGACGTCGGCGCGGGCGATGAGGTCACGCGCGCGGACCGTGAGCAGGCCGGGGTCGCCCGGACCGGCGCCGACGAGGTAGGCGGTCATCTGGTCTCGCTCCCCTCGCCACCGCCTTGGCCTACGGCCAAGGTCTCCAACAGCTCCCGGGCGCCCGACGCGAGCATCCGCTCTGCGAGCCGCTCCCCGTCGAGCCCCTCGACCTCGTCGAGCATCCAGGCGGAGCCATCGATTGCGCCGACGAAGCCACGCGTGCGGTGCCCGTCCGCGTAGATGCCGACCGGGGTGTGGCAGTCGGCGCCGAGGATGCGCACCGCCGCGCGCTCGGCGGTCAGGCAGGCCATGGACCGCTCGCTGGCGATCGGGGCCACGGCGGCCGCGACGGCGACGTCGCCAACCCGCGCCTGCAGGGCCAGCGCGCCCTGGCCGGCGGCCGGCACGAAGACCGGCGCGTCGAGCCGGACGCCCTCAGGGCGCCCGAGGCGCTTGAGCCCCGCCGCGGCCAGCACGATCGCGTCGACCTCGCCGTCAGCGAGCTTGCGCAGGCGCGTGTCGACGTTGCCCCGCAGCTGCACCACCGCGCAGTCGTCACGCCAGGCGAGCAGCTGGGCCGCCCGGCGCAGCGAAGCGGTGCCGATCCGGGGCGCATGGGCCGACAGGGTTCCCACGATCACGTCGTGGGGGTCCTCCCGCGGCGGCACCGCGGCGATCTCGGTGCCCTCGGCCAGGTCACCAGGCACGTCCTTGGCCGAGTGCACGGCCAGGTCGATCTCGCCGTCGACGAGCGCGCGCTCGATCGTGTCGACCCAGCGCGACTTGTCGTCGGCCCCCCCGCCGGTGTCCCCCGACGTGCGCAGCGTGACGAGCTCACCTCCGACGCGCTCTGCGACCCAGCCCGCCTGGGCGAGGGCGAGCGCGCTTCCGCGCGTTCCGACCTTCACCGCTGCAGCGCCTCGACGTCGGCGAGCTCCGCCGACTCGTCGAGGCCGAAGAGCTCGCGCAGGACGTGCATGCGCGCGTGGCGCGCGCCGCCGTCGGACTGCTTGACGCGCACGGTCGGCTCGTGCAGCAGCCGCTGGGCGACGGTCCGCGCCACCGCTTCGATCCGTGCCCGGTCACGTTCTGACAGCGACTCCCAGCGTGGGTCGTTCTCCTCGAGCACCGCGGCGACGATCGCGTCCGCGTGCCGGCGCAGCGCTGCGATTGTCGGCATGACCTCCAGCGAGCCGAGCCAGCTCGCGAAGCCTGCGATCTCCTGCTCGACGATCGAGGCCGCGCGCGCGGCCTCCGAGCGGCGCACGTCGGTGTGGCGCTCGATGACAGAGTGCAGGTCGTCCACGTTGGCGAGCGTCACACCGGGCAGACCGCCGCACGCGGACTCGACGTCGCGCGGCACCGCGAGGTCGATGAGCAACAGGGGCCGGCCGCCGCGATCCGCGACGACGTCGGCGAGCACCTCGGCCTCGATCAACGCGTGCGGCGACGAGGTCGAGGCGACCACGATGTCCGCGGCCAACAGAGCGCCGGGCAGCTCGTCGAAGGACAGCGTCGCGCCGTCGAAGCGCTGCGCCAGCGCGACCGCGCGCTCCCGGCGGCGGTTGGCGACGAAGAGCGTCGAGACGCCGCGCTCGTGCAGCGCCTGAGCGGTCAGCTCCGCGGTTTCCCCGGCGCCGACGATGAGCACGTTGCGGTCGGCCAGATCGCCCAGCGTCTCGATCGCGAGGTCGACCGCCACCGAGGCGACGGACTGCCGGCCCGACCCGATGCCCGTCTCGGTCCGGATGCGCTTGCCCGTGGCCAGCGCCGCCTGGAAGAGGCGGTTGGTCAGCGGTCCGGTGGTCCCGCGCGCCAGTGCGAGCTCGTAAGCGCGCTTGACCTGCCCCAGGACCTCGGCCTCGCCGACGACCATCGACTCGAGGCCCCCGGCGACCCGGTACAGATGCCGCGCCGCCTCGCAGTTGCCCTCGGAGTAGACGCCCTCGAGCAACTGCGTCGGGCGCAGGCCGGCGCGGCGGGCCAGGGACGCGACGACCGCGCTCTCGGCCTCGACGGGGTCGCCCACCACCAGGTAGAGCTCGGTGCGGTTGCAGGTCGAGAGCACGACCGCCTCCTGCACGTCGGGCACCGTCCTGACTTCGGCCAGCAGCGTCTCCATGCCGGTCTCCGTCAGGGCTATCCGCTCGCGCAGGGCCAGCGGCGCCGTCTTGTAGGAGGTGCCGAGAAGCAGCAGCTCGCTCACTAGTGGGCCTCGCTTCGCTCATCACCGCTGAAGGCGAAGCCTTCGCTGCGCTCCTTGACCTGCGCAGCCACATCGGTCTGACCACGGGCCTCGAGCGCCTCGGCCAGCTCGGCGACGTCGCGCTGCACGGTGGCGAGCCGGATGGCCATGATCGCCACGTAGATCAGGATGAGCGCGAGGAAGACGAGATACGCCGCGGCGACGTACTTGCCGGCTTCGTCGAGGGGAAGCGCGGGCATGCGCTCAGACCTCCTGCGGGGCGGCCGAGCGCCCACCGCCGAGCATCGTCACGTCTTCCCCGGCCAGTTTTCGCCGCGCACGCTTGACCGCCATGCGAGTGGTCTTCGCGGTCAGCTCGAACTTGCACAAGGTCACGTAGAGCAACGTCATCGCCACGAGTGCGAGCAGGAACGTGGTCAGCACGGTCCCCGGCAGCGTGTCCGCCTGGCTGAGGGTGCGCGGATGGATGTCCTGCGAGGCCGAGCGGACGGCCATGAAGTTCAGCGGGACGAAAACGCCGCCGACGACCGCGAACACCGCGGCGTAGCGCGCCTGGCGCTCCGGGTCCTCGATCGAGAAGCGCAGCGGCTGGTAGCACGCGTACAGCAGGAAGACGATCAGGAAGGACACCAGCGTCGGCTCCTCCCACAGCCACCAGTGGCCCCAGGAGGCCTTCGCCCAGATCGAGCCGGTGATGAGGGCGGCGACGCCGAAGATGAGCGCCATGTGGATCGCGACGTAGGAGCGCAGATCGTGGGCACGGTCGCCACTGCGCAGGAAGCGGATGGCGAAGACGCCGCCCGCGATGAACCCGATCAGCGCCACGATGGCCAGCGGCACGTGCACGTAGAAGATCTTCTGGATGAACCCCTGATCGGCGTCCAGCGGAGCCCAGAAGAAGACGAGCGCGAACGCCGTCACCAGGGCGACGGTGGAGGCGACGGCATAGAACTTCAATCCGCGACCGAAAGTGATGGTGCTCAGTCCTCCAGGAGGTAGTCGAAAACCGCGTAGGCAAGCAGTCCGAACATCACATCGTAGAGGCCGAGAATCGCCAGCCACTGCCCGTCGAGCGGCCCGGCGCCGCCTCGCCCGAGCAACGGCGCGGAGGCGTTCGCCCCGGCGATCAGGACGGGCAGACTCAGGGGCAGGGCGATCAGCGGGACGATCAGGTCGCGGGCGCGCGTCTGGACGGCGATCGCGCCCACGAGCGTGCCGATGACCGCAAGCCCAACGTCGGCGAGGAGCAGCACCAGGGGCAGCTCGGGCAGCGCCTGGCCGAGGCCCGGCTCGAGCAGCAGCACCGCGAAGGCGAGCACCGCGACGATCTCCATCACGACGAGGAAGCCGAACAGGACCAGCGCCTTGGCGACGAACATCGCCGTGCGGTCCACGGGAGCCAGCAGGAACGCGTCGAAGCCGCCCTGCTCGCGCTCGGCGACGAAGAGCCGGTTGATGCCCAGCACCGCGGTCAGCAGCAGCGCCACCCACAGCACGCCGGCCGCCAGCTCGCCCGCCACCTCGTCGCGGTTCAGGCCGAAGTGGAAGAGCACGAAGGCGCTGACGACGAACATGGTCATGGCCGGGACGGCCTCGAAGGAGCGCAGCTCGGCGCGCAGGTCCTTGCGGACAAGGGCGCTCACCGCGCGAATCACGGTGCGACCGCCCTTCGGGCGGAGCATTCCTGATACTCCGCAATCACAGTTCGAGCACCTGAGAGGCTTCCGCGCGCGCCGCGGCGTGGTCGTGGCTGACCAGCACGCGGGTCGGCGCCGTCGCCAGCAGCGGCGCCACGAGCTTCACGGCGTCCGGATCGAGGTTCGCGTAGGGCTCGTCGAGCAGGAGCAGCTCGGGCTCGTGCAGCACGGCGCGGCAGATCGCCACCCGCTGCACCATCCCGCGGGAGAAGGTGCGCAGCGGCTCGTCGGCGCGCAGCGCCAGGCCGACGTGGTCGAGCAGCGTGTCGATGCGCGCCGTCGCCACGCCGTGCAGGCGTGCGTTGAAGAGGAGGTTCTCGCGCGGCGACAACGCGGGGTGCAAGAGAGACTCGTGACCCAGGAAGCCGAGCCGACCGCGCACCTTGTGGCCCTCGCGCGGCAGCTCGGCGCCGAGCACGCGCACGGTCCCCGCGTGGGGGCGCAGCAGCGTGGCCAGCATCCGCAGCAGCGTCGTCTTCCCGGCGCCGTTGGACCCGAGGACGGCCAGCGTCTCGCCCTCCGCGACCGTGAAGGTGAGATCGCGCATCACCACCCGCTCCCCGTACGCGCGGCCGAGGCCGCGCGCCTCAATGACGTCCGTCACCGCGCATGGTGCGCAGGGCGTGGCCGAGCACGGGCTCGAGCACCCCGAAGCACTCCTCGACCGCCCTGGGCGAGCCGGGGAAGTTGACGATCAGCGTCTGGCCGGTGATGCCCGCCACCCCGCGGCTGAGAACGGCCATCGGCGTCTTGACCAGGCTGACCGCGCGCATCGCCTCGGCGATCCCGGGCGCGGCGCGCTGAACGACCGCGCGCGTGGCTTCCGGCGTGATGTCGTCGGGCGTGAAGCCGGTGCCGCCGGTGGTGAAGATGAAGTCGACGCCGTCGTCGACGTAGTGGTGCAGCCGGTCCTCGATCAGCGCGAAGTCGTCGGGCACGACCTCCATGGCGACGACCTCGCAGCCGGCCGCCTCGGCGCGCGCGGCGAGGGCGGGGCCCGAGACGTCCTCCGCGCGACGCGCGGAGACCGACGTCGAGACGGTCAGGACCGCGGCGCGCACCCCTGAAACGATACGGGGGACCCGGCTCGGCCGGCCCGGGCGCCAACGATCGGCCTCGCCACCCCCGATTATGCGGGAACGGCGGAGATGCGCGCGGCGTCGATCAGGGCGCGCACGCCGTCCTCGTCGCCCGCGCGCAGCAGCGCGATCGGGTCGGGCTCGCCGTTGACGATGCCCTCGAAGAACGCCTTGCGGTCCTGGTAGGTGGGCAGGTTGCCCTTCGCCCACCCGCGCGCCTCGTTGAGCAGCTCCGCCATCCGCGCGTGCTCGGAGCCGTAGGTCTCGGCGATCTCGCGCTTGATGCGCTTGGCCAGCGCGGGGGAGGCGCCGGCGGTGGAGATGGCGATCGCCAGCGGCCCCGTGCGCACGATCGCAGGCAGGATGAAGTTGCACAGCGGCGGGACGTCGACGACGTTGACGAGCATCGCCCGGCGCTCGGCGTCGTTGTAGATGCCGATGTTGACGTCCGTGTCGTTCGTCGCCGCGATCACCACGAAGGTGCGCTCGAGGTCGGCGGGCTCGTACTCGCGCCGGATCCACTCGATCGAGCCCTCGTCGGCGAGACGCTCGAGCTCTCCGATGGCGTCAGGGGCGATGAGGACGACGTCGCCGTTGCAGGCGAGCAATCCCTCGACCTTCTCCAGGCCGATCCCGCCACCGCCGACCACCAGGCAACGCCGGCGGCTCAGCCGCAGGCACGCGATGTAGAACGGCGTGTCGAGCATGTCGCGCACGCACGTCTGATCGCAGATCCCGCGACGGAACTGACAGACGCATTCCTTGCCTGCATAAGCCTGAGCTGGCATCGAAGTCTCAGGGTAACCCGCTTACGTACTGGTTTCGATGCCACCTTCGGGCTACTTCACCGACGACTCCATGCTGCGCCGGGTCAACCGGGAGACGGTCGTCGGCCTGGCCGGGATGCGCTCGCTGCTCATGCAGGCCGCCCACCCCGTCGCCTTCGCCGGCTTCTTCGAGGCGACCACGATGCTGTCCGAGCCCTACCCGCGCCTCGAGCGCACTGCGCGCGTGCTCACCGCGATCGCCTACGGGACCAGGGAGGAGGCCGACGACGCCACGCGGCCCGTGCGCGCCGTCCACCGCCGCGTGCGCGGGTCGCTCAAAGAGCCCCTCGGCCGCTTCCCGGCGGGCACGCCCTGGCGCGCCGACGATCCCGGGCTGCTGCTGTGGATCATCGCCACGCTCGTGGACTCCAACCTGCTCGTCTACCAGCGCTACGTACGCGCGCTCACCCGTGACGAGCAGGAGGCCTACTGGCAGGACTTCCGGCTCATGTCCAAGCTCTTCGGCCTCGCCTACAAGGACACGCCGAAGGACATCGACGCGTTCGAGGCCTACATGGCCGGAATGCTCGCGTCCGGCGACCTCGACGTCGGGCCCAAGGCGCGCGACCTCGCCATCGACATCGTCATGCAACCGCCCGTGCCCCTGCACCTCAAGCCCCTGCTCGAGTACGCCAACCAGCTCACCATCGGCCTGCTGCCGGCGAACATCCGCCGCATGTACGGCTTCTCGTGGGACCCCGTCCGCGGTCTCGCCACGCGGGTCAACGCCGAGTACCTGCGGCGCTTCGTGATCCCCGTGCTGCCGGAGAAGCTGCGCATCGCGCCCTCCGTGCGCGCCGCCGCGTAGCCGGACTGACGGCGCTCAGCCGCCGCGGAGCGTCTCGCGGGCGATGCGCGCGGCAACCCGGGCGAAGGCCGGGCCGCCGTTGCGCACGACCGCCAGGCGCTCGGACTCGCGCCCGTAGAGCAGCCGCGCGGCGGTCTCCGAGGCGCGAACGAGGGTGGGGTCGTAGGGCAGCCAGCGGGCGCTGCGCAGCCGGATCGAGCGCGAGGCGAGCTGGTGCGGCACGGTGTGGCGGGCGAGGCGGACGGGCGCTGCGGGTGCGGCGGCGCCGTGCTCGTTGACCCAGGTCAGCTCGACGCCCAGCGACCGGGCGACGCGCTCCCCGTGGGTCCGGTCCCCCGTCCAGACCGACGCCGAAGGGGCGCGGGCGGTCAGCGCGATGGCGTCCGCCTCGGACTTCGCCTCGACGACGGACAGGACCGGTCCCGGCACCGCCTCGTGCAGGATGCGGGCGGATTGCGGCACCCCGCGCAGCAGGACCGGCGCGAACTGCGTGCCTTCGAGCACGCCGCCGCACAGGCGGCTCGCTCCGGCCGCCTCGGCCTCGGCCACCAGCAGCTCGACGTCTGCGGCCTGCTCGCCGGACGCCAGCGGCCCGACCTCCGTGGCCGGATCCTGCGGGTCGCCGACGCGGATCCGCCGCGCGCCCGCGGTGAGCCGGACCAGCAGCGCGGTGATGGTGCCCGGCACGCAGACGATCCGCCCGACGGACGCGACGCCATGGCCGCCGCGCGCGTACGCGGCCCACAGCGCGCCGGCGACGACGCGGTCCACCGGCGCGCCGTCGAGCACGAGCATGGTCGCCTTCGGACCGGCCGCGCCGACGTCGACCACGAGGTCGCAGCCGTCGAGGTCTGCGTCGGCTGCGACCACCCAGACGAGCTCGTCGGGCAGGCCGGCGCGGCCCAGGGCGCTCGCGAACCGCCGCCCGAGGGACTCATTCCGGGACGCGAGGACGACGCCGTTGCCGGCCAGCAGCGCGGACGCGGTCTCGAGCACCGCCTCGGCCCAGGGCGAGCCGTCACCGACGCGAATGCCGACGACCCCGGCTGGGGCGTGCGTGAGCTGCGCGCGGCGGCCGCCGCGCAGGACGGCCGCCCGGCCGAGGCGCCGGTCCGCCAGGGCTTTCGGCCCATCGTCGGCGAGCTCGTGCAGGCCGGCCACGCTGGGCAGCAGCTCCGCGAGCAGCGCCTCCGTCCGCGGGACGCGCGCGTCGCGGGCGAGCAGGCCGGCGAGATCGTCGACCTCGTCGAGGATGGCCTGGGCGGCGCGGCGCAGATAACGGGCGCGCGCGGCGGCGGGCACGCTTGCCCATAAAGGCTGCGGCCCCGCCGCGCGGCGGACGGCGTCGGAGGACATGGCGTCGGAACCTATGCGACGTGGCGCGAGCGGGCGGCGCGCTCGGTGAGCTCGCTCACCATCAGCTCGCCCAGACCGTCGGTCAACCGCTCGTCGACCACCAGCGTGTCGACGTCGGCGTCACGCTCGAGGTCGATGCCGGCGACGCCGACGAGCGTCTCGCGGCCGTCCAGCGGCGCCAACGCGCACACCACGAGGCGCCGTGTCGGGCTGAAGGCCAGCAGCCGCCGGACGTCGAGCTCCGTCGCATGAACGCCCCGCTCGTCCAGCAGCCTGGCGATGTGCCGTGCGTCCGCGGGGACGGCCAGCCGCAGCCGGACGCGGGGTCCGGAAGCCAGGGCGAAGGTGCGGGAGAAGACGGCCACTGCCTCCTATTACGGCACCCGACCCTCAAGACGGCGTGAAAACACCGCGTGAGTGACCACTGTCACTGAGAAACCTCGGGGGCCCGGCTCGGCTGGCAAGGGCGCCGGCGATCGGCCTCGCCACCCCTAGCGCCCGCGGGCCTTGCGCACGCGCGCCAGCCGGTCGCGCAGCTCGGACTCCGCTGCGTCTGGCGTGTAGAAGCGCGTGTGCTCGAGGCTTTCGGGCAGGTGCTCCTGGTCGTTCACGCGTGCCGGATGGCGATGCGGATTGTCGTAGCCGACGCCGCGGCCGAGCTTCTTCGCCGCTGCGTACGCGGCGGTGCGCATCGCCGACGGCGGGTCCAGCGCGCCGTGCTCGCGCACGTATTCGCGCGCCGCCCACAGCGCCCGCCCGGCCGCGTCGGACTTGGGCGCCAGGGCCAGGTAGACCGCGCACTGGGCCAGCGCGTAGTGGGCCTCGGGCATGCCGACGTGCTCGACTGCCGCCGCCGCGGCCACCGCGACCTGCAGCGCGGCCGGGTCCGCGTTGCCCACGTCCTCCGACGCCAGGATGATCATGCGGCGGACGATGAAGCGCGGATCCTCGCCGCCCTCGAGCATCACGGCGAGGTAGTAGAGCGAGGCGTCCGGATCGGAGCCCCGGGTGGACTTGATCCACGCCGAGATGTAGTCGTAGTGCTTGTCGCCGGCGCGGTCGTAGAGGACCGCCTTGCGCTGCAGCGCATCTTCAGCGACTTCCATGGAGACCGAGCCGTCGCCGGTCTCGCAGGCGAGCTCGAGCGCGTTGAGCGCCGTCCGCGCGTCCCCGCCCGAGCGCGCCGCCAGAAACGACAACACGTCGTCGCCCGCTGCGCACTCCAGCTCGTCCAGCCCGCGCCGCAGGAGCGAGACGAGGTCCTCCTCGCCGATCGCCCGCAGCTCGTAGATGCGCGTCCGCGAGATCAGCGCCGAGTTGACCTCGAAGTACGGGTTCTCGGTCGTCGCGCCGATCAGCACCACCGTCCCGTCCTCCACCGCCGGCAGGAGCGCGTCCTGCTGCGCCTTGTTGAAGCGGTGGATCTCGTCCAGGAAGAAGACCGTGCCATGGGGGCTCCGCCCCCTCGCGGTCGCCTTCGGCGACGCTCCCCCATGGCCGCGCCGCCGTTCGCGCGCGCGCGCCATGACCTCGCGCACCTCCGCCCGTCCGGCCTGTACCGCCGAGAGCTCTTCGAAGGCCAGGTCGGCCTCGCGCGCGACGAGCCGCGCGAGCGTCGTCTTGCCCGTGCCCGGCGGGCCGAAGAGCAGCATGGAGTGCGGCGTCCCCTGCTCGATCGCGGTCCGCAGCGCGGTCCCCTCGCCCAGCAGGTGCTGCTGGCCGACGACCTCGTCGAGGGTCTCGGGGCGCATGCGCGCGGCGAGCGGCGCATCGGGAGCCGCACGCTCGGGCTCGGGCTCGGGCGGGTCGAAGAGTTGATCCACGGGTTCGGGGGTGCCCGAAGGGACATGGCTCCACACGGGATGGCCCGTAGGGCGGGGCCCCCGTGGGGTTACTGTGAACGTCGTGGAGAACCTCCAGCAGGAGACCGCGGACGTGCTCGGCAGGCTGATCGCGTTCAACACGGTCAACCCGCCGGGCAACGAGCGGCCCGCGGCGGAGTTCCTGCGCGACTACCTCGCCGACGCCGGCTTGAAGACGGAGCTGGTCGGCGAGCACGAGGAGCGCCCCAATCTCGTCGCCACGCTGGGCGATCCCGACGACGGCGGCCCCGTCCTGGGCTACCTCGGCCACACCGACACCGTGCTCGCCGATCCCGGCGCGTGGACCGGCGATCCGTGGAGCGGCGAGCTGCGCGACGGCCACGTCTGGGGGCGCGGCGCGATCGACATGAAGTCCCAGGTCGCCGCGGAGGCGGTCGCCGCGGCCCACCTCGCCCGCTCGGGCTGGCGCCCGGCCAGAGGTGCGCTGCGCGTCTTCGCCGTGGTCGACGAGGAGACGGGCGGCCGGCTCGGGGCCCAGTGGCTCACCGAGCAGCGCCCCGACCTCGCCCGCTGCGACTACCTGCTCAACGAGGGTGCGGGCACGGTCATGCCCTACGCCGGGCGTCGCCTCTACGGCGTCTGCTGTGCAGAGAAGGGCACCTTCCGCTTCAAGCTCGTTGCCCGGGGGCGCGCCGGCCACGCGTCCGTCCCGGCGCTCGCTGACAACGCGCTGCTCAAGCTCGTGCCCGCCCTCGAGCGCCTGGCCGCCGCCGACCTCCCCTTCGATCTGACCGACGAGACGCGCGGCCTCATCCGGGGCCTGGGCGAGGACCCTGCGGAGCCAGAGGCGGCGTTGCGCAGCATCGAGGCGACGGAGCCGCGGATCGCCGCGCTGGTCAAGGCGGGCATGCAGGTGACGGTCGCCCCGACGATGATCGCCGCCTCGGAGAAGATCAACGTGATCCCCGGGCAGGCGGTGCTGCACGTCGACGGCCGCGCGCCCGCGGGCCTCGAGCCCGACGCGGTCAAGGTCCGCCTGGAGGCCCTCGTCGACGGAGTCGAGATGGAGTGGATGGAGACCGTGGTCGGCAACCGCTCGCCCGTCGAGTCCCCCCTGATGGACGCGATCGGCGCCTGGGTCGCCGAGCAGGACCCCGGCGCCGAGGCCGTGCCGACCGTCCTTCCGGCCTTCACCGACTCGCGCTGGTGGCGCCACGCCTTCCCCGATTGCGTCGCCTACGGCTTCTTCCCCCAGCGCCACCAGTCGCTGTACGACACGTGGCCGCTCATCCACGGCGCCGACGAGCGCATCGACGTCCGCGACCTCGGCTTCGCCGCCGAGTTCTTCACCCACCTGCCGAAAGTGCTGTTGCGATGACTGACGAACCCACAGAGAAGCTGCGCTTAGGCGGGATGGCCCTCGCCAACGGCCTGCTCGTGCACGGCCCGACCCACTGGGCCGCGGCCGTGCGCACCAGCGACGGTCAGATCAAGACCGCGTCGGGACGCAAGCCCCGCCTGCGCGCGGTGGACAACGTGCCCGGCGCACGCGGGGTCGTCCGGCTGGCCGAGGCGATGGTGGTCATCCCGCTGGTCAAGCGCAGCCTGCCCGAGGCCCGGCTGCCCTTCCAGCACGCCTCGGTCGCCGCGGCCACCGTCGGCGCGACCGCCGGCAGCGCGCTGCTCAAGCGCCGTCGCACCGGCGCCGGCGAGCTCGGGGCCGCGCTGCTCTCGATCGCGCCCGCGCTCTTCACCCTGCGGGCCGGTGAGGTCGCCCAGTACCACGGGGTCGAGCACAAGGCGATCGCCGCCTACGAGCAGGACGCGGACGCCAGCGAGCCCGCCAAGGAGCACGAGCGCTGCGGGTCGCATCTGGTCGCGTCGCTGACGGCGTCCAACCTCGCCGGCACCATGGTGCTCAAGCGCGTGCTCGAGCGCCCCAGCCCGCTGGCCGGCGGCGCCGTCGCGCTTGCCTCCACCGCCGTCGCCGTCGAGGCGTTCCTGTGGGCCGAGCGCCACGACGGCTCCCGCCTCTCGCGCGCCTTCCGCGCGCCCGGTTTCGCGATCCAGCGGGCGATCGGCACGCGCGAACCCGACGAGCGCCAGCTCGAGGTCGGCCGCGCGGCCCTCGAGGCGATACTTGACGCAGAAGGCGTGGGGTCGAGACCCCAGAGCAGCGCCGCAGACGCAGTTTCGACTTGATTGCCGGCTAAGGCTCGTTGTTCGTAGTACCAGCACGGATGCCGAATACCGACAACCTCACCGAAGCGGTCCCCGAGTGGTGGCAGTTCTTCCCGCCGCCCGTGGCGCCGCCCTCCGAGGGTCCGCACTGGTACGACTGGGACATCCTTCAGGACAAGATCCTGACGTGGGCACCGATCCTCTTCATGGGGCTGCTCGTCTACTTCCTGTGGCGGACGCTGAAGATGATGCCCAAGACCAAGCCGCAGGAGATCAAGCCGAGCTCCAAGGCGGCCATCGGCTGGGACGACGTCGCCGGCGCCGACGAGGCCAAGTCCGAGCTGCAGGAGGTCGTCGAGTTCCTGCGCGATCCGGCGCGCTTCGCGGCTCTGGGCGCCAAGGTTCCGGCCGGCATCATGCTGCACGGGCCTCCGGGCACCGGCAAGACGCTGCTGGCCAAGGCGGTCGCCCGCGAGGCGGGTGCGGACTTCTTCGCCCAGTCGGCGGCCTCCTTCGTGGAGATGTTCGCCGGCCTCGGCGCCGCCCGCATCCGGCGCCTGTTCGCCGAGGCGCGCAAGTCCGCCCCCTCGATCATCTTCATCGACGAGATCGACGCCGTCGGCAAGACGCGCGGATCGGACAACAACTCCGAGCGCGAGCAGACGCTCAACCAGCTGCTCGTGGAGATGGACGGGATGGGCACGGCGGACAACGTCGTCGTCATCGCCGCGTCCAACCTGCTCGACACGCTCGACGCGGCGCTGCTGCGCCCGGGCCGCTTCGACCGCCAGATCTTCGTCTCGCCCCCCGGTTTGGCCGGCCGCGAGGACATCCTCGCGGTCCACACCCGCAACAAGCCCCTCGCCGACGACGTCAACCTGAACATCATCGCCCGCCAGACGGCCGGCCTGGCCGGCGCCGACCTGGCCAACGTCTGCAACGAGGCCGCGATCTTCGCCGCCCGTAACGCCCGCACGTCGATCGCCCAGGCCGACTTCGACTCAGCGCTGGAGCGCGTCATCGCCGGCATGCAGTCGCGCCGCACGCTGACCGACCACGAGCGCCGCGTCGTCGCCTTCCACGAGGCCGGCCACGCGATCTGCGCGGAGCTGCTCCCCGGCGTCAACAAGGTCCACAAGATCTCGATCGTCCCGCGCGGCAAGGCGCTCGGCTACACGCTCAACCTGCCGGAGGAGGACCGCTATCTCAAGACGCGCGATGAGCTGATGAACCACATGGTCGTCCTCCTCGGCGGCCGCGCCGCGGAGGAGTGCGTGTTCGGCGCCGTCACCACCGGCGCGTCCGACGACCTGCACCGGGTCGCCGAGATCTCGCGCTCGATGGTCCACGAGTACGCGATGGGCACGTCGCTGACCTCCCTGCGCGTGAACGCCGAGGGCGGCCAGCTCTCGGAGAAGACGCGCCACCTGCGCGACGAGGAGCAGCAGCATCTCGCCGACGAGGCCATGCGCGCGGCCGCCCGGATCGTGCGCGGCCACCGCGACAAGCTCGACGCCTTCGCGTTCGCGCTGCTGCGCAACGAGGTGCTCGAGCGCGCCGAGATCGACGCGATCATGGCCGACGTCGAGCGTCCCGAGGCCCCTGCGGGCCTGGCGGGACTGCGCGTGGTGGCCGCGAAGCCGTCCTGACATCCGCTTAGGGCGGCCCCCGGTGGCGCCCGTTTTTCGTAAAGGGACGCGGGCCGGGAGCCGATGACAGTCGTCGTATGGGCATGGTCTCGTCGATCCGGAACGAGCCCGCGGCGACGCTGCGGCGGCTCGCGCACCTGCAGCGGCTGCTCGAGCCGGGCAACATCCAGCCCGTCTACCAGCCGATCGTGCGGACCTCGGACCTCGAGGCGATCGGTTACGAGGGCCTCGCCCGCTTCCCGTACGCCGACGGCCTGAGCACCATGCCGCCCGACGTCACGCTCGCCGCCGCCGACGCGATCGGCATGCGCGAGGACCTCGAGGTCGCGTGCTGGGCCGCCATGGCGGCGGCCGGCTCACCGCCGTCGCGCCGCCTGCTCTTCGTCAACATCAGCCCTGGTGCGCTGCGCCATCCGGGCCTGTTCATGCTCGCCGACCAGCTCCCGTCGCGGCTGGTCATCGAGATCACCGAGCAGACCGACATCTCCGACTACGCCGAGCTGCGCGAGCAGCTCGCGCCCTGGGTCGCCCGGGGGGCGCAGATCGCGATCGACGACACCGGCGCCGGCTACGCCTCGCTGGAGCACGTCGTCGAGCTCCGTCCCGACTTCCTCAAACTGACCCGCGGCCTGGTCGCCGACATCGACAAGGACGCCAACCGCCAGGCGCTGCTGCGCGCGCTCGGGGCCTTCGCCCGCGAGGTCGGCGCGGTGATCGTCGCGGAGGGCGTCGAGCGCCGCGAGGAGCTCGAGGTGCTGCGCGAGAGCCAGATCGACCTCGCGCAGGGCTGGCTGTTCGGTCGTCCGGGCCGCCCGTGGCCCGAGGTCCCGCTCCTAGAACCGGTCGCGCCACGCCCGCAGTGGAGCGACTCCACGGTCCGCCGCGTCTCGGCGCTCGAACTCGGCATCCTCGGCGCCGCCACACCGACCGAGGCAGCGGAGGCAGCGGTCGAGCACCTCGGTCATCTTGGGCTGCTGCCTTCCGTCTACCTGCACCAGGGAGATCGTCTGCGTTGCGCAGCCTCGCGCGGCTACTACGCCCTGCACGATGGCATCGCCGCCGACGCCGGCATCGTCGGCAGGGCCTACCGCACCGGCGCGGTCGTCGACGTCCCCGACGTCGCCGACGCGCCGGACTACCTGCGCTCGACCTCGGCGGTCAAGACCGTGCGAACCGTCCCCGTGCACATGGGTACACGCATCGTCGGCGTCGTCTGCGTTGAGTCCTCGGCGCCGATCGGAGCCGACGCAGCCATGGAAGCCGACCGCGCCGCCGAGGTGCTCGGCCGCCGTCTGGCCGAGCTCGGCGGTCTCGAGACGCCCTCCTCGGGCCAGCGCCTCGCGCGCGCCGTCGCGCGCGCAGCGGCCCTGGAGGAGCCCGGCGCCGTCATTTGCGAGGCGGCGGCAGCAGCGCTCGAGGTGTCTGGCCTGGAGTCCGTCATGATCGGTCTACGCGACGCTGACGGACAGCTGCTCACGCAGCACGCTGCTGGCCCGCTTGCCGATGCGTTCGCGACGCTGTCGGCCGACGAACTCGCCCAGATGGACGGCTGGATCGAGCCCGGCACGGCGATGGTCAGCATGGCCGACGCAACTGGTCGCGGCAGCACGGTCGCCGAGACCCTGCGCCGCGCCGGCGCCGGCGCCCTGCTCGTCGTCGGCCTCGCAGTCGGCCGCACCCGGCTCGGCTTCCTGGCCCTCGCCGACCGCTCCACGATGCGCCCGGACACCGAGCGCACCGAGCTGATCGAGCTGCTGGGCGTCCATACGGCCGCCCAGCTGCGCGGCCTGGCCGCCGTAGGGGAGCTGCGCGATCGCGCGGCCCGCGACCCGCTTACAGGGCTCGGCCACAAGCAGGCCTTCCAGGTCCGGTTGCCGCGCAGGCGCAAGGCCGCTGCCGACGCCGGGCGCAAGGTCGCCCTCCTGCTGGCCGAGATCGATGGCGTCGCCCAGGTCAACGAGCGCTCCGGCCATGCCGCCGGGGACTAGATCCTGCGCGGAATGGCCGCCATCCTGGCCGAGATCGCTCCCGAGCCCGGCAGCGCCTACCGGCTCGGCGGCGACGAGTTCGCGCTGCTGGTGGACACCACCGACCGCGGTGCGGCCCAGGAGGTCGCGTGGCAGCTGCAGGCCCGGGCGCGCGAGCGCCTCGGCGTGACGGTGTCCATCGGCGTTGCCGTTGCCGACGGTGGGGAGACCGACGCGCAGCTGCTCGAGCGCGCCGACGCCGCGGTCGTCGAGGTCAAGCGCCGCGGCCGCGACGGCGTTGCGCTCGCTCCGAGCGTCCCATAGCTCAGGGGTGGCTGGCGAGTGAGGCTCGGGTCTGCGGCCCTGTGGAGCACGTCCGCTGGTCGTGTGCGGCGACCGGCGTGGGCGGCGCTGCCTTCGAGACGGTGCTGTCGGGCGCGGCCGAGCAGACCCGGGCTCATGCGACGACAGCCACCTCGATGTGCGGTTCGGATGCGGGGACCGCTGCGAGGTCGCCGGCCGTCGAGTTGAGGATCCGCTCCATGGCCTGTACGGCGCTTGACCGGTAGCCGCCGGCGCGAACCGCCGTCTTGACGTGCCGCACCGGCGCTCCCGCGACCGGCCGGGCTACGAGCGTCTCGCGCAGCCAGCTGAGCGACAGGCCGGGCATGAACGTCAGGCCTCGGCCCACCGCGACGAGGGCCTGCAGCGCCTCGAACCCGGTGGCCCGGCAGGACGAATCGAACTCGGCATCCACGCCCGCATCGGCGCACGTCTGCTGGAGCGTCCGCAGCCAGGGCGACGCCGCGAGGATTCGCTGACCCGCGAGCTGCTCGAGCGCGACAGTCTCCTGTTCGGCGAGCGGGTGGTCGGCCGGAAGAACCAACAGGTAGGGGTCGTCGAACAGCGCCGAGCACTCGAACTGCGGCTCGCGGCAGGTCTTGGACCCGTGGTAGTCGACGTGGCCGGGCCAGTCGTCGAGCTCGAAGACCACGGCGATGTCGAGCCTGTTCGCGGCCAGCAGCGCGAGGTTCTCGTACGGCTCCCCGTCGCTGTAGGAGATCGTCACGTCCGGGTGACTTTCGGCGAACACGCGATACGCCTCGGCCGCGAAGGCTGCGGTCGCACTCGTGAACGAGCCGAAGCGCAGACGTGAGTCGCTGACCCCCGAGAGGTTCTGCAAGTCGGCCTCGGCTTCGGCCAGGCGACTCATGACAGCTTCCGCGTGCATCTGCATCACCCGCCCGGCGTGGGTCAGGCTCACCCCACGCGCGCCGCGCTCGAAGAGGCGCACCCCGGTCGCCCGCTCGAGCGCGGACATCTGCTGCGACACGGCCGAGGGGGTGAACGAGAGCGCTTCGGCTGCGGCGGCGAAGCTGCCCGTGCCGGCGACCTCGAGCAGCACCTCCAGCCGACGCACGTCAAACATGCTGGTGACCATGCCCCCCAGTAGCGGCTGCGGGCGCAGCGTTTCACTCGAACCGGGACCCGCATGCCGTTAGCGGCCCTTACGCCGCCGTGAGGCTTCGGAGTTGTGGGCTCGTCTTGGCGCGCTTAGCGTGCGGATCGCCCGTCCATCCCCCGAGGTGAAGGCCGAAATTGTCGATGCTCAAATCACGCCTGTTCAAGCCGCTCCTTCTTGCGGCCGCAGTCCTGGTCGTGGTGCCGGTGCTGCTCGGCGCGGGCGGGTCCACGAGCGGGCTGAGTGATGACCTCACGCCCGACCTCGCCGACAAGTCCGAGCCCGCCGTCTCCTTCGCTCCGAAGGGCCACGAGCTGCTTCCCGAGGAGAAGCTGATTCTCGACAGCGCCCTGGGCATCGACCTGACCAACCAGTCGATCACGATGCCGCTGCACAAGGGCGAGTTCGAGGGGGAGACCTACTGGTACATCCTCACCGAGGCCTCCGAGTTCGGCACGGCCAATGGCCTCGACCTGAACTTCTCCCCCAAACTCGCCAACATGGCCGTGGGCTGTCCGCTGTGTGTGCAGGAGGTGACGCTCAAGGCCGACCCCAAGAACAAGTTCGGCGAAGCGGTGGTCCAGTTCGAGGGGGTCCCCGACTTCACCCCCGACCGGCGCCTCGTCCCGGGGCCGGCGGCGGGTCCCAACGCCTTCCCGCCGGCGAACGCCACCCCGGGCGCCGTCGGCGATGCGCGCTACAGCCCGTTCATCCGCATCAAGGGGTCGGCCATCGTCTACAACGCCCCGATCGTCGCCGTGGGCGACGGCCCCTTCGACGTCGAGCGCCACAGCAACACGGCGGACCGCGTCCTGAGCATCAAGATGCCCGACCGCCCCGAGGCCGGCAAGTTCGCGACCCCGACCGTCGAGATGCTGCTCGTCCGGGGCAAGGAGGCCGACGAGACGATCTTCTACCTGAGCACGGAGGCCTCCGAGGGCACGGCGGCAACCTTGGAGCGGGCGACGTTCGTGCCCCTGCTGCAGGGCTCGGCATTCATCGGCGGCGACGACTTCCTCGGCGCGGCGCGCGAGCGGATCTTCCTGTTCGCCAACGGCCAGACCGGCGCCGACAACCCTGAGGCGCAGGGGCTGAGTCATCTGATCCTCGACGGTCACGCCGAGGAGGACGCCAGCCTGAGCAACCGCGAGCTCCTGACCGCTCTGAGCGAGAAGGACGGCGACGCCCAGAACGTGCTGGGCGATTTCCCCTCGCTGGCCGACCCCCGGCACGCCAACGCCTACAGCCCGCTGTGGGACGCTCAGGTCGGGGAGTGGACGCAGAAGGCGGTCGACGAGGGCCTCAACAAGCGGATCACCGACGAGAACCGGATCCTCAACCTCGTCGCCGAGCGCCCGGATCTGCTGACCGGCCCGGGCGGCTCGCCGTACGGCTCGGTCGGCTTCGTCATCAACTGCCCGACCGTGGGCTTCGAGGACGAGGTGCCCGCCGTAGCCGCGGACGTCCCGGTCCCCGGTGGCCAGTTCTAGGGCCTGCCGCAATGCTGTGTCGAGAAACGGAGACCAAGTGACTGAAACCGTCCGCGAACCGCAGGTGCCGGCTCTCGAAGAGCTTGCGCGCGACCCCGCGTCCCGAAGGCGGTTCCTCTCGCAGCTCGGCGGCGGTACAGGCGCCGCGGCCGCCTTCGCGGTCCTGCTCAGCGCGTGCGGCGACGACGGCGATGGCAACGGGAGTCAGAGCCAAGCCGGCGGCGGCGACGTCGAGGTCGAGATCTCCGACGGGCCGACGGCCGACCCACCGTCGGCCCCCGCGCCGACGCCGGCGCCCGACGTCGACATCGTCAACTACGCGCTGACCCTGGAGTACGTCGAGGTGGCCTTCTACCGCGAGGTGATCCAGAGCGGCCTGTTCTCGGGGCGCGACCTCGACCTGCTCAAGACGATCGCAGACCACGAGCTCCAGCACACCGCGGCGCTCGCCGGCACCGTCGCGCAGCTCGGCGGGACGCCGGTCGCCAGGCCGAGCACCAGGTTCTCGCTCGGTGGGCGCGCGGCCGTGGTGGAGTTGGCCGCGACCGTCGAGAACCTCGGCGCGGCAGCCTACCTGGGCCAGGCGGGGCGCATCCAGAGCAAAGAGGTGCTGGCGGCGGCGCTCTCGATCCACACCGTCGAGGCCCGTCACGCCGCGGCCTTGAACCGGCTGGCCGGCCTGCCGCCGACGCCCGACGGCGCCTTCGCCCGGCCGGCCACCATGGCGCAGGTGCTGCGCCAGGTCAAGCCCTTCATCGTCACCTAGGCACTGCGAACAGGAGAACTACATGACCAGCACACAACCCGCGACGCCGGGCCTGGCGGCGGTCGAGATCCACGGCATGTCGCGCGCCGCGTTCATGGTCCGCGCCACGCTGGCGGCCGGCAGCGTCTACGGGTTAGGCGCGGTCACGCCCTTCGTGGGGGAGGCTTTGGCCCAGAGCAAGACCGGCGACGTCGACATTCTCAACTTCGCGCTCATGCTCGAGTACCTGGAGACCGACTTCTACCGCCGCGCCAGCGGGCTCAGCGGCGAGGCGGCCACCCTGGCCCGGACCTTCGCAGACGAGGAGGCCGCGCACGTCGGCGCGCTGACGGAGGCCGTGCGCGGACTCGGCGGCAAGCCGGTCTCCAAGCCCCAAACCTCCTTTCCGCGCGGCGATCAAGCGGACTTCCTGAAGCTCGCCCAGACGCTCGAGGACGTCGGCGTCAGCGCTTACAACGGCGCCGCACCGCAGATCCAGTCGCTCCAGGTGCTGGCCGCGGCCGGCACCATCGTCCAGGTGGAGGCCCGCCATGCGGCGACGATCCGGATGCTCAACGGCGAGGAGCCGGCGCCGGTGGCCTTCGACAGAATCATGACCCAGGAGCAGGTCCTGAGCGCGGTGCAGCCGTTCGTGATGCCCTGAGCCCCACTCTGTCCAGCCGAAGGCAGGGACGGCCTCTGGCGGGCCCGGGCCGGCCCATGCCCAGCCCGCGTGGACGTCGACAGTGCTACGGACCGGTGACCAGCCGGCCGGCGCTGGCGCGCTCGTGGTCCCGCTCGCCGTTGGCCGCGCACGCCTGGGCTTCCTAGCGCTCGCCGACCGGTCTGCGACAGCCCCCGGTATCGAGCGCACCGAGCTGATCGAGCTGGCGGTCCTCTTACGGACCGGTCACCAGCGCGAACGCGTCGCACTCGGCGCTCAGCTGCACCCGCTCGCCGAGGTCCACGCGCTCGCCGTCGAGGTTGCACAGGGTGCCCTCCGGTACCTCGAGCGACACGGCGTCGGCGCGCACGTGGTCGCTGCCGCCCCATACGGCGATGTCGCCCTTGCGCAGCGCGACGGCCATGCGCAGGAGGGTGACGCGCCGCCGGGCCGGCACGACGACGATGTCCAGCCGCCCGTCCCCCGAATGGGCGACGTCGATCGAGGATCCGCCGCCGAAGGCGCCGGTCGCGGCGACGATCACCTGCCACGCCTCGCCGTCGAACAGGGTCCTGCCGTCGGCGCGGACGCGGCAGCGCACGGCGGGATCGCGCAGTGCGGCGATCGCGGCGCCAAGCGGGTACGCCAGCGGGCCGAGCACCCCCTTGAGCGGCTCCGCGCGGCGCGCCGCGTCGGGGGACAGCCCGACGGCCACCGCGTTCACGAAGGGCCGGCCGTTCGCGTAGCCCAGCTCGAGCGAGCTGGTCCGCGCGCCGGTGGCGGCGAGCTCGGTCGCCTCGTCGAAGTCCTGCGGCAGCTCGGTGGCGCGCGCGAAGTCGTTGGCGGTACCGGTGGGGACGACGGCGAGCGGGACGCCGAGCCGCGCGGCCAGGGCGGCGGCCTCGCCGACGGTGCCGTCCCCGCCGGCGGCCACGATGCGCTCGGGATCGTCGTCGACCAGCGTCGCGCCGTGGCCCTTCAGCGCGGTCGTCACCTCGCCGTCGTCGGTTCCGCCGCCGGACGCGGAGTTGCAGATCAGCTGAATCTTAATTTGGTTTCGCCCTCCATTCGGTCTCGCTTCGCTCGTCACCGGCCAGCTTCGCGTGGCCTGCGCTTCAAGTTCGTCCTGCCGGGCGACGTTACCCTCCCAACCAATGTTCGGTCGCATCGACCACGTGGGCGTCGCCGTGACGGATCTCGACGCCGCCCTCGCCCTCTACGAGCAGCGCTACGCGATGACGCTCGTGCACCGCGAGACCGTGGAGGAGCAGGGCGTCGAGGCGGTTCTGCTCGACGTCGGCGAGAACCACGTCGAGCTGCTGGCCCCGCTCGGCGACGACACGCCGGTGGGCAAGTTCCTCGCCAAGAAGGGCCCGGGCCTGCACCACGTCGCCTACCAGGTGGCCGACATCGACGCGACGCTCGCCGAGCTGCGCGACGGCGGCCTGCGCCTCATCGACGAGACCCCCCGCACGGGCATCCGCTCGTCGCGCGTCGCCTTCCTGCACCCCGCCTCGACCGGCGGCGTGCTGACCGAGATCGTCCAACCAGCGGAGAACCACCACTAGTGCCTTCCGAAGACCGTCCCAAGCGCATCGCCCTCGGCTTCCACGCCGGCGGAGCCCTCTCCCTGCGCATGGCGCCCGACAAGCTCGACCAGCTGCGTGGCCTGCTGACCTCCGGGGAAAGCGGCTTCCGCGAGATCGACACCGCCGATGGCGCTGTGCTCGTCAACCTCGGCCAGGTCATCTACCTGCGCATCGAGTCCGACGAGCAGCGCATCGGGTTTTGACGACGGCGGCGACCGAGCCGCTCGACGCCGCAGAGCCGCTCCGTGAAGCCGGGCGCCGCGGTGGCGCGCGCGCGTGGCTGAACGCCGTCGACCTGTCGGTGTACCGCGCCTTCCGCTCCCTTGCGCGCGAGGAGCGCCGCGTCGCCGCCGTGCGCCGTTTCTCGGGGCTGGGTGAGCACGGGATGCTGTGGCTGGGCTTCGGTATCGGAGGCTCGCTCGTCGACCGTCGCCGCGCTGCGCGCTGGCGATCGGCCACCGCGACGGTCGGCATCGCCTACGTCAGCTCGAGCACGATCAAGGTCGCCATCGGCCGTCAGCGGCCCGCGGTCGAGAACCTCCCCGCCCTGATGGCCACGCCGACCGGCCTCTCCTTCCCGTCCTCGCACTCGTCGTCGTCCTTCGCGGCGGCGCAGGCCTACTCGGGGCTGCTGCCGGCCGGCGTGCTCTACGTGGTTGCCGTGCCGATGGCGCTCAGCAGGCTCTTCCTCGGCGTTCACTATCCGAGCGACATCCTCGCCGGCGCTGCGCTCGGCTCGCTGATCGGGCGGGTGGGACGCGGATGAAGGTCGGGATCGTGGGCATGCCCAACGCGGGCAAGTCGTCGCTGTTCAACGCGATGGCCAAGGGTGGCGCGGAAGCGGCCAACTACCCCTTCACGACCATCGAGCCCAACGTCGCGGTGCTGCCGGTCGCCGACTCGCGTATGGACCAGGTCGCCGCAACGGTGGGCGCCTCGAACATCGTCTACGACACGATCCAGGTCCACGACATCGCCGGCCTGGTCCGCGGCGCCTCCGAGGGGGAAGGCCTCGGCAACCAGTTCCTGGCCAACATCCGCGAGACCGACGCGATCCTGCACGTCGTCCGCGCGCACGGCGACGACAACGTCATCCATCCCGAAGGCGACGTCGACCCCAGGCGCGACATCGAGACGATCGAGACCGAGCTCATCTACGCCGACCTCGAGCAGGCCGAGCGCCGTCACGCACGCGTGGTCCGCGAGGCTCGCGGCGGCGACCGTGAGGCCAAGGCGGAGGAGGCCTGGCTGGCTGCCGTCATCGCCGCGCTGCAGGAGGGCAGGCCGGCGCGCACGGTTCCGGTCTCCGCCGCCGCCCCCAACGCGATGCGCGACCTCTCGCCCCTGAGCGGGAAGCCGGTGCTCTTCGTCGCCAACGTCGACGAGGGGACCGACGAGGTGCCCGCCGTCGTGGCGGAGCACGCCGCCGCCCACGGCGCGAAGGCCGTCGCCATCTCGAGCCGCATCGAGGCCGACCTGGCCGAGCTCGGCGACGATGACGAGGCCCTGTCGATGCGCGAGGAGATGGGGCTCGGGGAGTCGGGCCTGGACCGCGTCGTGCGCGGTGCCTTCGACCTGCTCGACCTGATCGCCTTCTTCACCGCCGGCGAGGACAAGCCCGCGCAGTCGTGGCACCTGCGCCGCGGCCTGTCGGTCTGGCACGCCGCCGGTGGCATCCACTCCGACATCCAGAAGGGCTTCGTCCGCGCGGAGGTCATCGGATGGGACCGGCTCGTCGAGGCGGGCGGCTACTCCGGCGCCCGCGACCGCGGCACCCTGCGCCTCGAGGGCCGCGACTACGTGATGACGGACGGCGACGTCATCACGGTCAAGTTCACGCCGTAGCTGCTGAGGCCGGCTGTCGCCCACGGCCGGTTCGAACTGGTCGAAGCCAACTGCGGCATTGAGGGATGGGAGGGGTGTGGCGGCGGCGGGGGCCTGAGGGTGGTTCTGGCAACCCTCAGGCCCCTCGGCGTGGCGCGGACTCACTCCCTTCTCCCTTACCTGCAGCAGTTGGCCGGCGCCCTCGAACCGGTCCGCGGGCGCCAGCCCGCGTCAGCGGTAGATCGGCGTGTTCGAGAAGACCTCGCGAGCCACGTCGAACGCGGGCTTGGCGGTCCCGTCGTACTTGATCAGCCCCTTGTTGTGCAGCGCGTCGCGCTCCACGTTGCGCCGCAGCGCGCCGCCGTCCCAGTCGGGCTTGACGTAGAACTCGCGCGCGGTCCAGTAGATCGCGCCGGCGAGCCACGGCATCTCGTCCACCACGCGCAGGTGGTCGCGGACGTAGTTGGCCTGGAACTCGTAGGTCTCCTTGACGGTCTCGGGCCCGCTGAAGGTGGACTCGGCGCCGAACTCGGTGACGATCTGTGCCTGGCGCGGGTAGATCTCGCGCATGTAGCGCAGGAAGGGCGCGAGGTCGTCGAAGTCCTCGGTGGACTGCGGGGTCCCCTCCTTGCCGCCGTACCAGCCGTAGTAGGAGTTGATGCCGAGCAGGCCGAAGGCGTCGTAGACCTCCTGGCGCGGGATGTTCGGGTACGACAGGAGGTCCAGCGCGACGGGAACGGTGTCGTCGAGGTCGCGCGCCTCGACCGCCGCGCGCTCGAGGAAGTCGCGCGTGCCGGGGACGTCGTCGGCGTAGGGGTCGAGCTCGTTGGCGACGGAGTGCGTCAGCACGGAGGGGTGGTTGCGGCCGGTGAGCACCGTCGTGCGCACCTTGCCCAGCGCGGCGACCCGGCCCGCCTCCTCCTCGAGGTCCTCGTCCTCGTGGTAGACGGGCGCCTGGCTCCAGACGAGGATGCCCTCCTCGTCGAGCCGGCTCAGCAGGCGCTCGTCGAGCGGGTACTGGGCGCGGGTGACGTTGGCCTGCAGGCGTTGGAGGTCGTCGATGATCGTCTCGATGTCCTCGTCGCGCAGCGCGGGGCCGCGGCCGGGGACGTCCTCCTGGATCGACGCGCCGCGTAGCTGCAGCTCGTTGCCGTTGAGGTAGAGACGGCCGCGGCGCACGCGTACGAAGCGCAGCCCGATGCGCCGCTGTTCCATCTGCTGCACCTCGCCGTCGACGGATGCGGTGGCCTGCGCGGCGTAGAGGTTCGGGGTGACGGGGGACCACAGCATCGGGTCCTCGACGTCGATGCCGAAGCCCACCCGGCGGCGCTCGCCCGGTTGCAGGTCCTCGACGATCTCGGTGTGTGCGCTCTGCTTGCCCGACGGAGACGTGAGGCCGACCGTCAGCGTCACGTCCTCGACCTCGTCGGAGTGGCTGACGAGCCAGCCGTCGGTGCGCGCGACCGCCGCGCAGTCGGTACCCTCGCAGTCCACGTCGGAGAGCACGCCGAGGTCCTCCCACTCGACCCGGCCGACCGGCTCCAGGGTGACCGGCCGCGTGATGCCGCCCCAGTTCCACCAGCCCTCGCGCAGCTCCTCGTCACGCAGGTTGGAGACGCGGACCACGAGCTCGTTGAGCTGGCCCGCGGCGCGCAGGCCCTCCGCCGGCAGCGTGAAGGGGGCGAACGGCGCGTCGCGGCGCCCGAGGCGCGTCCCGTTGAGCCACACCGTCGCCTCGCGCCGTACGCCGGCGAAGCGCAGGGCCCAGCCGAAGCCGGCCGGCGTCACCGGGGTCCGCAGCCGCAGCCGGTACCAGGCGTTCGTGCCGAGGAACTGGTCGTCGATCGGCTTCGCGTTGAAGACATGGGGGACGGTGACGTCCTGCCAGTCCTCCTCCAAGCGCCCCGACTCCCAGCCGCCGTCGAGGCCCACGTCCTCGGGGTCGAAGCGGACCTCCCACCCCGTGTCGAGGGCAACGGCGACAGGCGGTCCCTCGCCGAGCGTGGCCTTCGACGCCGGGGCGGCCATCGCCAGGAACGCGAGCAGGGTGACGAAGGCGAGGCGGCGGGGGTGGTCCAGCACGACGTGGAGAGGTTAGAAACTGCTGCGCAGGCGCTCTGCGAGCCGGCGCATCCCTAGGCGCTCGGCAGCCTCAGCCCCGGACGCGCCATCCGTCGGCGCGTCCACGGGCCGGTCCATCTCGATTCGGCGCAGCGTGGCGATGTCCTTGAAGGAGCGCAGCTCGGCGGCCTGCTCGTGCAGGGCGCGGCGAACGGTCGGCGTGCGCTCGCGCACGGCCGCGTCGAGCGTGGTCTCGAGGTCGCCGTGGCGCCGCAGCAGATCGGCCGCGGTCTTCTCACCGATGCCCTTGGCGCCCGGCAGCCCGTCCGACGGGTCGCCGCGCAGCGCGATGAAGTCGGGAACCTGCGCGGGCGTGACGCCGTAGCGCGCCTGCACCGCCGCCGGGTCGAGCTCCTTCGGTCCGTCGCGGCCGCGCTGCTGCAGCAGCACGTGCACCTTGTCGGTCACACATTGATACATGTCGCGGTCGCCACTGAGGATGAGCGCCTCGCCGCCGCGATCCTCCTCGTCGGCGACGAGGGTCCCCATCAGGTCGTCCGCCTCCAGCTCGGCGGAGTCCACGACCGCCCAGCCCAGCGCCCGGTACAGGTCCGGCGCGAGCGCCCACTGGTGCGCGAGGTCGCCGGGCATCTCGGGGCGATGGGCGTGATAGGCCGGGTAGGCGTCCGTGCGGTAGATGGCCGCCTCGGCGCCGAAGCACATGACGACCGCCCGCGGCTTGAAGCGCTCCACGCACCACAGCGTCTGGTTGACCGAGCCCAGCAGCGCGTTGACCGGCCGGTCGTCCGCGCCCTTGATCGAGTCGGGCAGGCCGAAGAACGCCCGGTAGAGCAGATGGGGCGCATCGGCGCACAGCAGCGGACCAGCCATCCGCGGCAGTATGTCGACATGCGCGAACTGAACGGAATCGACGCGGTCAAGGCGGCGGAGGGGTCCGAGCTGGGGACGTCCGACTGGCGCGAGATCACCCAGGAGGACGTGCAGGCGTTCGCCGACGTCACGGGCGACCACCAGTGGATCCATCTCGACGTCGACCGGGCCGAGAAGGAGACGCCGTTCGGCGGCACCATCGTGCACGGCTTCTTCACCCTGTCGCTCGCCGTGCCGCTGCAGGGCGAGGTCGTCGACTACAAGGGCTTCAAGATGGCCATCAACTACGGCTTGGGCAAGGTCCGCTTCCCGTCGCCGCTGCCCGTCGGCGCCAAGGTGCGCGCGACCGGCCGCCTCGGCGAGGTCAAAGAGGTGTCCGGCGGCCTGCAGGTGACCACCGAGCTGACCTTCGAGCGCGAGGGCGGCGACAAGCCCGTCTGCGTCGCCGAGCTGCTGATGCGCCTGTACGCCTGAACTACTCGACTTCTACCGCGGGCCCGGTGTCGAGCAGGAAGCGGACGCGGTAGCGGCCGGGCTGCTCGGCGACGTAGGCGTAACGGCCCTGGGCGTCCGTGTCGGCAGAGGCGACCGTGGCCCAGCGGAAGCCCTCGAGGCGCTGGACGCTGACGGTCGCGCCGCCGACGGCGGGGAAGATGCGGCCCTCGACGCGGCGCGTGGAGCGCGCCGCGCGCATCGCGGGCTCCGTGCCGAGCAGCGCGGTGCGGTCGACCTCGGCCTTCGGGCCCGAGCCGGTGGTGATCGAGCTGAAGTACGCCCACGAGTCGAAGAGCTCGAGCTCGGCGCGCAGCGTCGCCCCCGTCACCCGCGTGCGACCGGCGCTGCCGACGACGTCGGCGGAGACGATCCGCGGCGAGCGGCCGCGGCGGATGACCTCGATGCCGATGAACGAGCCCTTGACGTAGCCCGCGAGCTTGTCCGCCGCCTTGCTCATCGGCCAGCGATAGGGCCCCCAGCGGTGCTTGGGCGACGCGTCGTCGAACGGGTCCTTGACGGACTTCAGCCACGGCAGCGGCTCGACGCCCAGCGACGTGTTCTCGACGTCCTCCGTGCGTCCTCCAGAGGTGGAGAAGAAGTAGGTGGTGACCGGCTCGCCCTGGTAGGTGACGACCCGGTGCTTGGTCGCGCGCACCGCCGCGTCCGTGGTCGACGTCTCCGCGGCCACGCCGCCGTAGACCTGCGAGCGCGTGTCGGCGTACTGGTCGAAGCCGTTGCCGCCCTTCGACGTCGTGAGCGCGTACGTGCGCGCGGCGACGGCCTGCGCCTTCAGCGCCTCGGCCGGCCAGGAGGACGGCGACTCGAGCGCGACGACGCCGCGCACGTACTTCTCCATCCCCACCGCGTTGACGGCCTGCACGCCGAAGATGCCCGACTCGCGGAACTCGAGCTGGTCGCGGTAGACGCCGGCGCGGCTGAGGGTGACGGTGCCGCGCGACGGCTTGACCGTCATCAGCCCCGACGCGCGCCGCAGGACCTTGCCGGCCTCGTTGGCGACCTCCACGGTCCCGCTCGCCTGGCGTACGTAGTAGGTCCGTCCGGGGTTCAGGCGCTTGCCGTTCGCCGACCGCGCGCCGCTGAAGGACGCGGTGGACACGTCTTGCAGGAGCACGCGCACCGTCGTGCCGCCTTCGCGACCCAGCGCCGTGTCCGTGTAGTAGTGGGCCAGGATCTGGTCGTAGGTCCGGCCCTGCAGGGCGAAGCCGTACGCGCCGTACTGGCTCATGCCGACCCCGTGCCCGAAGCCGGCGCCACGGATCGTGAAGCGACCGGCCGCGTCAGCGGTCGCAGGGATGGCGGCGCACAGCACCGCCGCAACGCAGAGGGAGACCCGGGCCTTCAACATGCGCTCATCACGTTAGACGGGATCGAGCCGAGGGGTAGCCAGTGACGGACATGAACGAGCGCAATGCGGCCGACCTGTTCGTCGACTGCCTGGAGTCCGAGGGCGTCGAGTACGTCTTCGGCATTCCGGGCGAGGAGACACTCGACCTCAACCGCGCGCTGGAGGATTCGCAGATCACGTTCATCCCCGTCCGCCACGAGCAGGGCGGGGCGTACATGGCCGACATGTACGGGCGGCTGACCCACCGGGCAGGCGTCTGCCTGGGCACGCTCGGACCCGGCGCGACCAACCTGGTGACCGCGGTCGCCGACGCGTGGCTGGACCGCTCGCCGCTCGTCGCGCTGACCGGGCAGGGCGACCTGGAGCGCACGCACAAGGAGAGCCATCAGTACATCGACGTCGTCTCGATGTTCAAGCCGATCACCAAGTGGAACACGCGGCTGAACTCACCGGCGATGATTCCCGAGGCGGTCCGCAAGGCGTTCAAGGTCGCGCAGGCCCAGAAGCCGGGCCCGACGCACATCGAGCTTCCCGAGGACGTCATGGCGTCTGCGGTGGGCGACGGGCGTCCGCTCACGCACCGCCAGGAGCAGCGCCGGCCCGAGCCCAGCCAGGCCGAGCTCGACGAGGCCGCCGCGATCATCCGCGACGCCGAGTACCCGCTCATTCTCGCCGGCAACGGCATCTCGCGCGGCGGCGCGGCGCCGGCCCTGCGCGCGTTCGCCCACGCGACCGGCATGGGCGTGGCGGCGACCTTCATGGGCAAGGGGGTCGTCGCCGACGACGATCCCCACTGGCGCGGCACCGTCGGCATGCAGGCGCGCGACTACGAGCTCGCGGGCTTCGAGCACGCCGACGTCATCATCACCGTCGGCTACGACCTCGTCGAGCACGCCCCCATCAACTGGAACCCCAAGAAGAACAAGACGATCATCTGCATCGACACCGTCGCCGCCGAGGTCGACGAGCACTTCGAGACCACGGCCGACCTGGTGGGCGACATCGACCTGATCCTGCGGCGCCTCATCGGCCTGGTCGGCACGGGCGAGCCGACGACGACGACGCCGTCGCGGCTCGAGGACCTCGTCCAGGGCGTCTTCGAGGCCGGCGCGTCCGACGACGCCTTCCCGATGCACCCGCCGCGCGTGCTGTCCGAGATCCGCCAGCAGCTCTCCGGCCAGGACATCCTCGTCTCCGACGTCGGCATGCACAAGCTGTGGATCGCGCGCATGTTCCCCGCCCACGAGCCGGACACGGTGTTCATCGCCAACGGCCTGGCGGGCATGGGCATCGCGCTGCCGACCGGGATCGCGGCCAAGCTCGTGCACCCGGAGCGCAAGGTCGTCACGGTGAGCGGCGACGGCGGGTTCCTCATGAACTGTCAGGAGCTCGAGACGGCGCGCCGGCTGAAGACCGCCGTGGTGAACGTCATCTGGGAGAACCAGCAGTACGGCTCGATCGTCTGGAAGCAGGACAACAAGTTCGGCCGCCACTTCGGCGTCGACTTCACCAATCCCGACTTCGTCCTGCTCGCGCAGGCGTTCGGGTTGCCCGGCTTCCGCTGCGAATCGGTGGACGACTTCAGGCGGCATCTGGCGAAGGCGCTCACGCTCGACGAGCCGTCCATCATCGTGCTGCCGATCGACTACTCGCAGGACATCGCGCTGCAGGAGCAGCTCGGAAAGGAGACCGTGGTCGCATGAGTAACGTCGTCCGTAGGTCCGAACTTGGGCGCAGCGCCGGCGAAGCCGGCCGCGATGACGGCCGAAGGCCGGCCGACGGAGGCCGAAATGAAGCATCGGTTCTGAAGTCCGTCAAGACGGGGCTCTTCATCGGGGGCGAGTGGCGCGACGCCGCCGCGACCCTCGACGTCGAGGACCCCTCCACGGGTGAGACGATCGCGCAGATCGCCGACGCCACGCCCGACGACGCGGCCGCCGCGATGGACGCAGCGGTCGCCATGCGCGAGGAGTGGGCCGCCACAGCACCCCGCGAGCGCGGCGAGGTGCTGCGCCGCGCGTACGAGCTGATCATGGCGCGCCTCGACGACCTCGCGCTGCTGATGACGCTCGAGATGGGCAAGACGATCAAGGAGTCCAAGGCCGAGATCACCTACGCGGCCGACTTCTTCCGCTGGTTCTCCGAGGAGGCGGTGCGCATCGAGGGCCGCTACGCGGTGGCGCCCGGAGGCACCGGCCGTGTGCTCACCATGCGCCAGCCCGTCGGCCCGTGCTACTTCATCACGCCCTGGAACTTCCCCATGGCGATGGGGACGCGCAAGATCGGTCCCGCCGTCGCCGCCGGCTGCACGATGGTGATCAAGCCCGCCAAGCAGACCCCGCTGTCGATGTTCGCGCTCGCCCAGGTGCTCGAGGAGGCGGGGCTGCCCGGCGGCGTGCTCAACGTCGTCACGTCATCGTCGGCGTCGGATGTCTCCAAGCCGATCCTCAGCGACCCTCGCCTGCGCAAGCTGTCCTTCACCGGCTCCACGGAGATCGGGCGCAAGCTCATCGCGCAGTCGGCGGAGAACGTCCTGCGCGTCTCCATGGAGCTCGGCGGCAACGCGCCGTTCGTCGTCTTCGAGGACGCCGACATCGACGCCGCGGTCGAGGGCGCGATGATCGCCAAGATGCGCAACATCGGCGAGGCGTGCACGTCGGCCAACCGCTTCCATGTCGCCGAGGCGGTCGCGGAGGAGTTCACCGCCAAGCTCGCGGAGCGGATGGGCGCGATGAAGGTCGGCCGGGGCACCGAGGAGGGTGTCGAGGTCGGCCCGCTCATCGACGCCGACCAGCGCGACAAGGTCGCCGAGCTCGTCGAGGACGCGACCTCCAGGGGCGCCGAGGCGCTGACGGGCGCGAAATCGCTTGACGGACCGGGATACTTCTACGCGCCCACCGTGTTGTCGCGGGTGCCGGATGACGCGCGCATGCTCAAGGAGGAGATCTTCGGCCCGGTGGCTCCCGTGGCCACCTTCGGCTCGGAGGACGAGGCGATTGCCGCTGCCAACGACACCGAATACGGGCTCGTCGCCTACGTCTACACCCGCGACCTCCAGCGTGCCTTCCGTGTCTGCGAGCGCCTCGAGACCGGCATGGTCGGCCTCAACCAGGGCATGGTCTCCAACGCCTCGGCGCCGTTCGGCGGCGTCAAGCAGTCGGGCTTCGGCCGGGAAGGCGGCTCGGAGGGCATCGGCGAGTACCTGGAGACCAAGTACGTGGCGATGGCGCTCTAGCCTCGCGCTCGCGTTCGCGCTCGCCGGCGCGCCGGCCTCCGCGAACGCGACCTTCTGGCCCGCGGCGGGGGGCAGCCCGCTGCGTACCGGCGCGCAGGACACTGAGCCGGGTGTGCTGCCCGCGACGGTGGCGTGGTCGTTCGCAGACGAGGTCGTCCGCACGCCGCCCGTCATCACCGGGGGCGACGGGCCGGCCGAGCAGCGTGTCGCCTACGGGACGGCGGACGCGCGCGTCCACATCCGCGTGCTCGCCACGGGCGCCGCCGTCGGCCCGCCGGGGGGAACCCTGGTGGCGGATGCGGCGGTCACCGACCCCGCGGACGCGCTGGCCAGCGGCTTCGTCTCCACCTCCACCAGCGCGGCGCGGGGAGAGCTGCTGGCCGTCCACGACGATGGCGGCGGCGTGGAGATCGCGCGCTTCGACGAGGCCTCCGGGGTTCGCGTGGGCGCCGACGTCCCCGTTCCGGGAAGCCTCGGCTGCACCGAGGCGGGCGCACCGTTGCTGACCCCGGTGGCCGACGACGGGACGCGGCTGCTCTTCTTCACCATCCGCGGCTCGTGCCCGTCCGGCGGAGGGCTCGTGCGTATCGGCATGTCGGCCGACGGCGAGCTGGCGAGTACCGAGTTGGCGCCGGTGGCCTCCGTCGCCGCCGTCCCGCCGGCGCTGGTGGTGATCGGCGACGTGTTCTTCGTGGTCGTGCCGCGGACGGGCGGCCTGGACTTCCGGCGCGCCGACGGGGTCTTCGACGCCTCACCGGAGCTGACCCTCGACCTGGGCGCCGCGGAGGTGCCGGCGGCGCTGGCGTGGCCGGGCACCGACCTGCTGCTGCTGACCGGGGTCGCCACCGGCGCGCGCGTGCGCACCGTGGCCCTGGGACCGTCGCCGCGGGTCGCTTCGACCGCGACCGTCCCGGGCGCGCCGGCTGGGCTGGCGGTCAGCGGCAGCGGCAGCGGGCGGCTCGCGGTGGCGACCGACGCGGGGCTGAGCGTGCTCCGGGGCGACCTGTCGCTCGTCGGCACGGCTTCGGGCGCCGCGAGCGCGCCCTCGATCGCCGGCGAGTACGCGTACGTCGCCGGCCGCGCGGTGAGCCTCGTCGACGCCGCCGCCGAACCGCTGCCGGGCGGCCCGCAGGTCGCGCCGGCGATCGCCCGCGGCTTCGTCGCCTTCGGTTCGGGCGCGCTGCTGACCCGCGACGTCACCCCGCCCGCCATCGCGCTCGGGCCCGGTGGCACCACGGCCACGATCGCCGACGACCGCGGTGTCGCCGCCGTCGTGTTCGGTGGCGGCGGGCGGACCGGCTCCGGCGCCCTTGCTGCCGAGGGGTCCGTCTGGTCGTCGTCGCTCTACCGCTCGCCGCTTGAGCTTGCACCGGGTCCGCACGTCGTCCGCGTGATCGCCCGGGACTTCGCGGGCAACGTCGCACGGGCGCGCGCGGCGGTGCGGGTCGCGTGCGGCCGGTCCGCTCGCGGCAGCCGCTCCGACGACGTGCTGCGCGGGGGCCGGCGCGCCGACTGCCTCGACGGCCTGGCGGGCGACGACAAGCTGCTCGTCCGCGGGGGCGGGGCCGATCGGGTCGCCTGCGGACGGGGCCGCGACCTCGTTCGCGCCGACGGTCGCGACCGCGTCGCCGGCGATTGCGAACGCGTGCGTCGGCTCCGACCGTAATACTGCGCGTAGTGCGCAAGAGACTGCCCGCGTGATCGACGGCCGGCGAACCTCCAACGGCTTCGTCGTCGTCGTCGACGACCACGAATCCGTGCGCATGTTCCTGGAAGAGGTCCTGCGCAAGTACGGCTTTCACGTGGTCGGCGTCGGATCGGGCCGGGCGGCGATCGAGACGGTCGACGGACGGGTGGAGACCGTGCTGCTCGACCTCGGGCTTCCCGACATGCCCGGGCTCGACGTGCTCGACGCCGTCCGGAGCATGGTCAACGCACCGCCGGTGATCGTGCTCACCGGGTCGGTGGACCGCGACGCGCCCGCGTGCCTGAGCCGCGGCGCGCACGACTTCATGCTCAAGCCGCCGCAGATCGAGGAGCTCGTGGCGCGCGTGAGCGCGGCGGTGCGCGTCAAGCGCCTGCAGGACGACCTGCACAACGCCAACGCGCTGCTGAGCCACCAGGCGCTCACCGACGCATTGACCGGCCTCGCCAACCGCCGCCATGGCTTCGGCGAGCTCGACCGCACGATCGCCTCCGCCGAGCGCCACGACCGCACGCTGTGCGTGCTCATGTGCGACCTCGACCACTTCAAGACGCTCAACGACGCCTACGGCCACGACGCGGGCGACTCGTGCCTGCGCGAGACGGCGCGGCGCCTGGCGAGCGCGGTGCGCACCAGCGATGTGCCGGTGCGCTGGGGTGGCGAGGAGTTCGTCGTCCTCATGCCCGACGCGGTGGCGGTGCACGCCGCCGAGGTCGCCGAGCGCATCCGCGCCGAGGTGGCCGACCCGCCCTTCTTCATCGGCGACGACGAGATCAACGTGACCATGTCCGTCGGCTGGGCGATGCGCGGCACCGGGGAGGCGGGCGCCGACCTCGTGGCGCGCGCCGACGGCGCGCTCTACGAGGCCAAGCGCAGCGGGCGCAACGCCGTCATCGGCGCTGCCTAATCCTTCGCGGACGAGCCGGCGGCGATCTTGCGCAGATCGAGCGCCTTGTCGAGCGTCTCCTCGTCCACGCCGTGCTCGCGCGCGACCTCGCGCAGCGTCCCGCCCGACGCAGCGGCCGTCTTGACGATCTCCGCGGCCTTGTCGTAGCCGATGAACGGGTTGAGCGCGGTGGCGACGGCGAGCGTCCCCTCGGCCGAGGCCTCGCAACCGTCGTGGTTGGGCTCGAGGCCGTCGACGCACTTCTCCTTGAAGGCGGTGCACGTCGTTGTCAGCAGGTGGATCGACTGCAGCAGGTTGCGCGCGATCAGCGGGATGCGCACGTTGAGCTCGAACTGGCCCTGCATGCCGCCGATGGTGATCGCGGTGTCGTTGCCGATCACCTGGGCGGAGACCTGGAGGACGACCTCGGGCAGGACCGGGTTGACCTTGCCCGGCATGATGCTCGAGCCCTTCTGCAGCTCGGGCAGGAAGAGCTCGCCGATGCCGGCGCGGGGACCCGAGCCCATCAGCGCGAGGTCGTTGGCGATCTTCGTGAGGCTGACGGCGATGACCTTCAGCGCACCGGACAGCTCCACGAGCGCGTCGCGGTTGCCCTGGGCCTCGAACGGGTCCTCGGGCGCCTCGATCGGCAGGCCGGTGGCCTCGGCGAGCTTCGCGCGCACGCCCGCCGCGAAGTCCTTGTGGGTGTTGAGCCCGGTGCCGGTCGCGGTGCCGCCGAGCGGGATCTGCGCGACCTGCGGCAGCGCGTTGCGCACCCGCCTGGCGCCGAGGCGGACCTGCGCCGCGTAGCCGGCGAACTCCTGGCCGAGCGTCACGGGAACGGCGTCCATCAGGTGCGTGCGGCCAGCCTTGACGATGTCGACGTAGGCGTCCGCCTTGCTCTGCAGCGAGCCCTCGAGGGCGTCCAGCGCGGGCAGCAGCGCGTTCGTGGCCTCGTCGAGCGCGGCCAGGTGGACGGCGCTCGGGAAGACGTCGTTGGAGGACTGCCCCATGTTCACGTGATCGTTGGGATGCGCTCCCTCGCCGGCGAGGTTCGCCAGCACCTCGTTGGCGTTCATGTTCGACGACGTGCCCGAGCCCGTCTGGAACACGTCGATCGGGAACTGGTGGTCGTGGTCGCCCTTGGCCACGGCGTCGCCGGCTTCGGCGATCCGGTTCGCGAGCTCGGCGTCGAGCAGGCCGAGGTCGGCGTTGACACGCGCGGCTGCGCCCTTGATCCGCCCGAGCCAGCGCACCACGCTGACGGGGACCCGCTCACCCGAGATCGGGAAGTTCGCCACGGCCTTCGTCGTCTCACCGCCCCACAGCTGCTCTGTCATGGGTGGGAACCTAGTGGCGCACCCGCCAACGTTCACCGGGTTGCGCCGCGCCGGGCGGCGCTGCACCGCACCCACGTTCAGCCCATGTACCTGAGGTACACCGGCTGAAACGCGTGCACGCCGCAGCATCCACCCGGCATCGCCGCCGACCCGGCGAACCTTGCCGGGCACACCACTAGCGCGCGTCTGACCCGCGCCGCGACCGCGTCCGGCTCGCCGTGCAGCCGCGTGTCGGTGACCCTTCGAACCCGGATCCCGTGGTCCTCGTAGTGCTCGTCCCTGAGGCGGTCGCCCTCGAAGGAACCCCGGTTGCCGTGCGTGTGCCAGGCGTCGATCTCGAACACGAGCTGATGCTCAGTGATGCTTTTCCAGACCCGGAAGTGACGACTCAGAGACAGAACGCAGCCAACTCCCGCGCCATCCCCACGGGGTCGTCGTAGGCCATCAGGAAGCCGGTCCCCGGGAGCACGCGCAGCTGCGCGTCCGGAATGAGTCCCTCGATCTCCTCGGCCAGCGACAGGGGATGCGCAGGGTCCTCGTCGGCCCATAGAAGCAACGTCCGGCAGTCGACGTGGCGGTAGGCGTCGAGCAGGTCGAGATCGGCCTGGCCCGCCCCAGGGGGCCAGCGGCGCGCGGCCTTGGCCCACGCCCGGGCGCGGTTGCCGTTGCGGGGCAGGTCGGCGAGCGCGTGACGCATGAGGTCGCGCGCGGCCGGGTTGCGCCGCGCGGAGAGCGACTCGCCGACGGCGGGCCGGAACGCGAGGGTGACGCCGCGGGCGGCGACCCGGCCGAGCCCGGGGACGGCGCCGGCGCGGGCGGCGACCCGGACCGCCTGTTCGGAGCGCCCGTGGCCGGTGCCGCGATGCAGCGCGCTCGGCAGCAGGACGAGGCCGGACGGCTGCAGCTGACGCGAAAGCACCGCGCGCAGGGCGAGGAGGCCGCCGACGCCATGCCCGCCGACGAGCGGGCGCGGTCCGCACGAGTCGCGCACGAAGGCCGACAGCACCTCGACGAACCACTCGCGCGTGTACGGATGGCGCGGCCGGTCCTCGGAGTCGCCGTGCAGCGGCAGGTCGGGGAGCACGAGCCGGAAGCGATCCGACAGCTCCTCCACGAGGGGCTCGAACTCGCGGTGCGACAGCCCTGCGGAGTGCAGGAGCGCGAGCGGCGGGCCGGTCCCCGCCTCGCGGTACGCGATCCTCGCACCGTCCGAGTGGTGATAGAGACGTAGCTTCACCGGGTGCGGTCAACCTACGACAGGGAGATCTTCCGGCTCGCCGTCCCCGCGCTGGGCGCGCTCGCGTCCGAGCCGCTGTACGTGCTCGTGGCAGGCGGGCTTCGCCCCCCTGCAGCCTTCGGCTCACCCCCCAGGTTCGGTCGGCCACATCGGGACGACGCAGCTCGCCGCGCTCGCCTGGCCACCACGATCCTGCTGAGCGGCTTCCAAGGGGGCTTCGCCCCCCTACACCCGCGCTACGCAGAAGGTCACCCCCAAGGCACACCTGCTGCATGGGCAGGCGGCGGAGGTGGCGCAGTGCCTCGCGCTGGCGATCGGCGTGGTGCTGCTGGTGCTCGCGGTGGCTCTCGCCCCGCCGCTCGTGACCCTGCTGGGCGGCGACGGCGAGGTCCGCGACGAGGCGGTCACCTATCTGCGCATCGCCGCGCTCGGCGCGCCCGCCTTCATGCTCGCCGGCGCCGGCCAGGGCTTCCTGGTCACGAGCCGGACCGCGGTGAACGCACACAACGCCGCCCAGACCCCGGCGATGCCCCATGCCTGATCCGCTTCCACGGCCGCCGCTGGGCGGCCGTAGGCGTCTAACCTGCCCGGCCGATGCGCCGTCTCGTCCTGATCTCGCTCCTGTGTCTCGCGATGCCGGCGGCCGCCGGCGCCCAGTCGAGCCCCTTCGGGCCGCTGCCGCAGCCGGCCGCCCCGGCGCCGACGGCTGCGCCGGTCCAGGACTCCGACCAGTCGAGCCTCAGCCGCGGCGTGCTGTTCGGCATCGCCGGCGGCGTGCTCATCCTGTTCGTCGCCATCGGCACCTACATCACGCGCGACGCCCGCAGCCACCTCACCGACGACGACCGGCGCGCGCTCGAGCGGCAGGGTGACCCGGAGGCTGTCGAGGTCGCCCGCTTGCGCCGCGAGCGGGCCAAGAAGAAGCAGCGCGAGAAGACGCGGGCGCAGAAGCAGGCCCGCAAGAAGTCGCGCCGGTAGGCCTCAGCCTGGATCCACCGATCCCGGCGGCCCCACGACCCCGCATGACTTCGCCGGGAGCCGCCGGCCGGTCACCCACAGGGCACCATCCTGTCGGTGCCCGGCCGGCGACCCCCGACTCGCCCTGAGGGGCCATGGAACCACCGGTCATCGGTGGATCCAGGCTCAGCCTGGGCGGGCGACGCCGTCGCGGACGTCGAAGACCGCGTCGTTGGCGTCGAGGTAGGCGAACGGCCGCTCGAGGCCCGCGAAGCGCTCCCGGCCGCGGTAGTCGGCGAAGCGCACGAACTGCCCTCGGTTGGTGAAGACGAACATCTCGCTCGACTCGGCGGTGTAGCGCAGCTCGCCGAGGAACTCGAAGCCGAGCGCCTCGGAGACGGCGGCGCGCGGCGTGTCGGGCGCGAAGATCAGCACGCGGTCGAAGTCGAAGTCCGCGACCGTGCGCAGGTCCAGCGGCTCGCCGTTCTGGTCGGCTTCCAGCACCGAGCGCGAGATCGTCTCGGAGAGGATCGCGTCGACGGCCACCGTGTCTTCGTCGCGCGTGAAGTAGACGATGCCGCCGAAGATGGCGAAGCACAGCGCCAGGAAGGTCCCGACCGCGATCAGCGCCTTCCCCATCGGTGCATTATGCGCGGCGCCGAACCGTCCGGGCCTGAACGTAGTGTTCGCGCCAGAAATGCAGCTCGTCGAAGCGGATCCACTGGCTCACCGCGCGCTCGATGGTCTGCTCCGCGCGGAGGCAGCGGTGCGCCGGCGCCTGTCGGCAGATCTGGAGCGCGAGGGTATCAGCGGGCCCGGCTTCAGCGTCCTCGTGCTGCTGCGCGAGGCGGGCGGAGAGCTCGAGCTGCGCTACCTGCGCCACCGCCTCGGCACCTCCAAGGCGAGCGCTACGGAGGTCGTCAACACGCTCGCGCTGCGCGGGCTCGTGACCCGTGCGCGCCTGGTCAGCGACCGCCGCGCGGTGTCCGTACGCGCGACGGCGGAGGGCCTGGAGATCGTCGACCGCCTTCATCCCGAGCACGCGGACCGCGTGGCGGAGACCTTCGCCGCGCTCGACGACGCCGAGAAGGCCGCGCTCGCGGTCATCTGCGGCAAGCTCGCCGCGTGACCCTCGCGGGCAGCGGCGCCGTACTGACTCCGTGACCACTGTCCGCGCCACGAGCTTCGAGCTCGTCGACGACGACGGCCGCGTCCGGGCCCGGCTGCCTGCGGGCCCGGACGACGAGGTCGCCCTGGACTTCGCAGACGGCGACGGCGCCGTACGGGTCACGCTCGGCATCGGCCCCGACGGCGGCGCGCTGCTCGCCCTGCGCGACCAGGCCGGCAAGACGCGCGCGCTCGTCAAGGCGACCGAGGCGGGCCCGTCGGTTGACCTGATCGACGCGGAGGGCCGCCAGCGCGTCTCCCTGCTCGAGGGCGCCGGCCTGCCCGCCGGCCTCGCCGTCTGGGACGCCGAGGGCCGCCACCGCGCGGTCGTCGCCCACGGGCCGACGCCCGAGCGCGACGCGAGCGTCGAGCTCTTCGACGGCGAGGGCCACTACCGCGTCGGTCTCGGGGTGTGGCCCGACGGCTCTACGGGAGTCGAACTGCTCGACGACCGCGGCAACGTGCGCGGCCGCCTCGGCGAGCGCCCGGACCGCACCGTGTGCGTCGAGGAGTGGGACCGCGACGGGCAGCTGCGCGCGCGCTTCGGCGACCGACCGGACGGCAGCTTCACGGTCGACTTCTGGGACCGCGACGGCACCTACCGGCACGGCCTGGGCTCGCAGCCGCGCACGTGACGTCGCCCAACTGCCGAAGGCCTACCGAAGGCCGGCCGGGCACGTGACGTCGCCCAACTGCCGAAAGGCCTACCGAAGGCCGGCCGCGCACGTGACGTCGCCCAAAGGCCGAAGGCCGGCCGGGCGAAATACTGTCTCTCCTGACCGTGCGCTTCCCCGTCGTCGATCCCCGCCAGTCGTTCCCCGACCTCGAGCAGGGCGTGCTCACGCGCTGGCGAGAGCGCGACGTGTTCGCCGAGTCGGTCCGCCGCCGCGAGGGTGGCACGCCGTACGTCTTCTACGAGGGCCCCCCGACCGCCAACGGCCGCCCCGGCTCCCACCACGTCCTGGCGCGCGTCTTCAAGGACATCTACCCGCGCTACAAGACGATGCAGGGCCATCACGTCCTGCGCAAGGGCGGCTGGGACTGCCACGGCCTGCCGGTCGAGATCGCCGTCGAGTCGAAGCTCGGCTTCAAGGACAAGAACGACATCGAGGCTTACGGCATCGCCGAGTTCAACGCCGAGTGTCGCGGCTCGGTCCTCGAGTTCCTGGAGGACTGGAAGGCGCTGACGGAGCGCATCGGCTTCTGGGTCGACCTTGATTCCGCCTACGCCACGATGGACACGCCGTTCGTCGAGTCCGTGTGGTGGGCGCTGGCTCAGCTGCACGAGCGCGACCTGCTCTACGAGGGTCACAAGGTCGTCCCCTACTGCACGCGCTGCGGGACGGCGCTCTCCAGCCACGAGGTCTCGCTCGGCTACAAGGACGTCGAGGACCCGAGCGTCTACGTCAAGTTTCCGCTTGTCGACGGAACCGCCTCGCTGCTGATCTGGACCACGACGCCGTGGACGCTCGTGTCCAACGCGGCCGTCGCGGTCGACCCAGCGCTGAGCTATGTGCGGGCCTCACTGGCCGGCGAGGTCTTCATCCTCGCCGAGGCGCTCGTCGAAAGGGTGCTCGGCGAGGACGTCGAGATCCTCGACCGCTTCCCCGGCGAGCACTTGGTCGGCGTGCGCTACGAGCCGCCCTTCCCCTACCTCGCCGCGTCGGAATGGGGCGCGAGGGGACACACGGTCCTGCCCGGCGACTTCGTCTCTGACGAGGATGGCACGGGCATCGTGCACACCGCGATCGCCTTCGGTGAGGACGACTTCCGCCTCGGCGCCGAGCAGGGCCTCGCGGTGGTCAACCCGGTGCGCCGCGACGGCACCTACGACGAGCGCATCGGCCCGTACGCCGGCCGCTGGGTCAAGGATGCCGACGACGACCTCGTGGAGGACTTGCGCGCCCGCGGGAAGTTGTTCCGGGCCGAGCGCTATCTGCACTCCTACCCCCACTGCTGGCGCGACGGGACCCCGCTGCTGTACTACGCCAAGCCGAGCTGGTTCGTGCGCACCACCGCACTGCGCGAGGATCTGCTGGCCGCCAACGAGTCCGTCACCTGGCATCCCCCGCACATCAAGCACGGGCGCTTCGGCAAGTGGCTGGAGAACAACGTCGACTGGGCGATCTCCCGGGAGCGCTACTGGGGCACGCCGCTACCGATCTGGCGCAACGAGGCGGGGGAAACCGTCGCCGTGTCGAGCCTCGCCGATCTCGCCGAGAAGTCCGGCGTCACCCTCGACGATCCCCACCGCCCGTACGTCGACGACGTCGAAATCCCCTCGCCGACCGGCGGCGAGCCGCTGCGCCGCACACCGGAGGTCATCGACGTGTGGTTCGACTCGGGCTCGATGCCCTTCGCCCAGTGGGGCGCGCCGCACACCGGCCAAGCCGACTTCGAGCGTGACTTCCCGGCCGACTACGTCTGCGAGGCGCTCGACCAGACGCGCGGCTGGTTCTATTCGCTGCTCGCCGTCAACACGCTGTTGTTCGGCCGCGCGCCCTACAAGGACGTCGTCTGCCTCGGCCTGATCCTCGACGAGCAGGGCGAGAAGATGTCGAAGTCCAAGGGAAACATCGTCGCGCCCTGGGAGGTGCTCGACGCATACGGCGCCGACGCCCTGCGCTGGTACTTCTTCACCTCCAAGCACCCGTGGGACGGCTACCAGTTCTCCGTCGACGCGGTCGGCGAATCGCTGCGCCAGTTCCTGCTGCAACTGTGGAACACCTACGGCTTCTACACGCTCTACGCCAACGCGGCAGGCGACGAGTACGCGCGCGCCGAGCCCGCGACGCCGCTGGACCGCTGGGCCATCAGCCGGCTCAACGCGACGGTGGCGACCGTCACCGACGGCCTCGAGCGCTACGACGCGACGACCGCCGGCCGTGCCATCGCGGCCTTCGTGGACGACCTCTCCAATTGGTACGTCAGGTTGTCCCGCCGGCGCTTCTGGGACGGCGACCCCGCGGCGTTCGCGACGCTGCACGAGTGCCTGGTCACGGTGGCCAAGCTGCTCGCCCCGTTCTGCCCCTTCGTCGCCGACGAGCTCTACGAGGGCCTCGACGGCTCCGAGCCGAGCGTCCACCTGTGCGACTGGCCGGCCCCCGGCGACGGGTTGTCCTCCCTGATCCGCCCGACGCCGGCCCCGGCGGCGCCCGGGGAGGAGATCCTCGTCGCCATGGAACTCGCCCGCGCGACGGTCGAGATGGGCCGCTCCGCCCGCGCCCACGCCCGGGTCAAGAACCGCCAGCCGCTCGGCGCGATGGTCATCGTCGCCAGCGGCGCCGAGCGCGACGCCCTGGAGGGCCTCGCCGACCTCTTGCGCGACGAGCTCAACGTCAAGGAGCTGCGCTTCGTCTCCGAGACCGCGCAACTGGGTTCCTATGAGGTCAAGGCCAACTACCGCACGCTCGGGCCGCGGTTCGGCAAGCAGATGCCGCAAGTAGCAGCCGCCGTCGCCGCGCTCGACGCCGCCCACGTCGCCACCGCGCTGCGGGAAGGCCGCACGGTCGGCGTCCACGTCGACGGGCACGACCACGAGCTTGGCCCTGACGACCTCCAGCTCGCCATGCAGCCGCTCGAGGGCTACCAGGTCGAGCGCGCCGGCTCGCACGCCGTCGCACTCGACCTCCAGCTCACCGACGAGCTGCGCCGCGAGGGCCTCGCCCGCGAGCTCGTCCACGCCATTCAGAACGAGCGCCGTACCGCTGGCCTCGACGTCTCGGACCGCATCCACCTGACCTTGGCGGGCGACGAGGAGACTCTCGCCGCCGCGCGCGCCCACGAGGCCTACATCGCGGGCGAGGTCCTCGCGACGTCCGTCACCCTCGAGGAGGGTGACGAACTGCGCATCGAGATCGAGAAGGCCTAGGTGAGGGCCGGCTCGAGCTCGGCCTCGAGGCGCTTCTTGGGCAGGGCGCCCACGACGCGCGCGGCCGGAGCGCCGTGCTTGAAGAGGATCATGGTCGGGATCGAGAGGACCTCGAACTGCGCCGCGGTCTGCTGGTTCTCGTCCGTGTTGAGCTTGACGATCTTGAGGTCGTCGCGCTCGCCGGCGATCTCCTCGAGGACCGGGGCGACCATGCGGCAGGGACCGCACCAGGGCGCCCAGAAGTCGACCAGCGTGGGCTTGTCGGACTCGAGCACCTCCGCCTGGAAGTTCGAATCGGTGACCTCGATGATGTCTGCCATGTCGTCAAGCTCCTGTCCTGTCAGGTCGGGTCGCTTCAAAAAGTATAGCTACGAGATCGCAGCCACCAGGATGCGCGGCGTGACCCAGACCTCGACCGCCGCAGCGACCAGCAGCACGGGGACCGCCACCGCCACTGTCGCGAAGGTCGCCGCCAGCAGGTCCTGCCAGCGGCCGTGGCGGCTGGCCATGGTCCAGGCCGCCAGCGGCAGGAAGAGCGCGGTCAGCTCGGGCAGCGCGTGGATGGAGAGCATCAGCAGCAGCTCACCGGGGGCGAGGCCGAACTGCGCGGACAGGGTGGCGGTGTCCTGGCCGAGGATGTAGGCCTGCGTCGTCAGCGAGAACAGCGTGGCGCACACGACGAAGCCGATGGCGAGCGGCTTGGCGATCTCGTGCACCTTGCGGTACCAGCCCTTGTAGCCGCCGGCGATGACCGGCAGCGAGGAGCCCGCGATGAAGCCGGCCACGCACGCGAGGGCGTGCAGGGTGAGCACCAGCGAGTTGCGAAAGAGCACGAAGCCGTAGTCGCCGACCTCAGCCGGCCCGGTGACGCCGGCGAAGAACAGCATCGTCGAGTCCGGCTCGGAGAGGGTGGCGATGACCCACGTCGCCAGGAGCAGCAGCACCGAGACGCCGAGGCTCCACAGCGTCCAGGGGCGCAGCACGCGCGACGGGCGGGCGTTCCATTCCCGCAGGGCCGACTTGGTGTGGCCCCAGCCCTGGACGAGCGCAAGCTGCTCCGCTTTCATCGTCTTCGCATCGGCAGGCTCAGCGCAGAGCCTGAGTGCGGCGCGAGACGCGCAGCAGCGGGACGAGCCATGCAGCCTCGATCGCGATGCGCGCAGTCATCTTGGACTGGCCGTGCTCGCGCTCATGGAACACGATCGGCAGCTCGGTGACCCGCAGCCCCCGCAGCAGGGCGCGGTACGTCAGCTCGACCTGAAAGGCGTAGCCGCGCGAGCGGATGGTCGCGTAGTCGATCGCGTCCAGCGCGTCGGCACGGAAGCACTTGAGGCCGCCGGTGAGATCGCGCACGGGCACCCGTAGCACGGCGCGCGCGTACAGGCAGCCGCTTCGGGAAACTGTGCGCCGCAGCAGCGACCAGTTCTCCACGCCTCCACCTGCGACGTAGCGCGAGCCGATCGCGACGGCCGCGCCGGCGGTGATGGCGGCGTACAGGCGCGGCAGGTCGGCGGGGTCGTGGGAGCCGTCGGCGTCCATCTCGAACACCGCGCTCGCACCCTGGCCGAGCGCGTGGGCGAAGCCGGCGACGTACGCCGCGCCCAGACCCTGCTTTGCGTGCCGGCGCAGGACGTCGACGCCGTCCACCGCCTCCGCGAGATCGGCGGTCCCGTCGGGCGAGCCGTCGTCGACGACCAGCACCCGCGCCCCGGGCAGCGCAGCCCGCGCGGCGCGCGCCACCCGCTGCACGTTCGCGGCCTCGTTGTAGGTGGGGAGCACGATCCAGGGCGCCATTCGCGGAGGTACCGTATTGGCGACTCGTCTTGGAACCACCCGCGCGACATCCCGGGCGCCAGCAACTTCGCTTCGCTCAGAAGCCGACTGGCGTCGTCCTCGACCACTCGAAACACCTTCGGTGTTCCTTCGGGTCTGCGTCCTTGCCATTCGGCGCCGGCATCCCGGGATGACGCCCGGCCGGCCCCAAGACGAGTCGCGAGCCGTGACGGAGTCCATGACCAACGGCGCGATCGCGCAGGCCTTCGACGAGCTCGGTGACCTCTACGAGCTCGAGGGCGCCGACCAGTACCGCGTGATCGCCTACCGCAACGCGGCGCGGTCCGTCCGCGACGCCTCGGTGTCCGTCGCCCAGCTCACCCGCGAGGGCAAGGCGACCACGCTCAACGGGATCGGCAAGACGCTCGACTCCAAGCTCAAGGCGCTCGTGGAGGAGGGCGAGATCCCCCAGTCGGTGAAGCTGCGCCAGAAGTTCCCGCCCGGCTTGCTGCGCGTCATGCACCTGCCCGGCTTCGGGCCCAAACGCGCGCGCCGGCTCCACGACGAGCTCGGCATCGACTCCCTCGAGTCCCTGCTGGCGGCCGCAGAGGCGGGCCGGATCCGCGGCCTGCGCGGGTTCGGGACAAAGGTCGAGGAGAACCTCAAGCAGATCCTCGCCGACGCTCCCGAGGGTGGGCCGGCACCCCGCATCCTGCTGCCGCGCGCCCTCGGCCTGGCCGAGCAGATCGCCGGTGCGCTCCGGCGCGCCGAGGGTGTCGACCGCGTCGAGATCGCCGGCTCCGCCCGCCGGCTCACCGATTCCGTCAAGGACATCGACATCATCGCCACCGCGGCCGAGCCGGCCAAGCTCGTCGGCGCGCTGGCCGAGCTCGAGATCATCGAGTCCGCGGGCAAGCCCGGCGACAACGCCGTCAAGGCGACCACCCACACCGGCATGAGGGTCGACCTGCAGGTCGTCGAGCCCGACCAGTTCGGCAACGTCCTGCAGCACCTCACCGGCTCCAAGGCCCACAACGTGCAGCTGCGCGAGGCAGCCGTGCGTCGCGGCCTGCACGTCTCGCAATACGGAATCCTCGACGACGCGACGGGGGAGACGGTCCGCTGCGCGACCGAGGAGGAGGTCTACGCGACGCTCGGCTACGCATGGATCCCGCCCGAGCTGCGCGAGGGCCGCGGCGAGCTCGAGGCCGCACGGATCGATCCCGCCCGCTCAGGATCAGCGCTGCCCGACCTCGTCACCGTCGAGGACCTCAAGGGCGACCTGCACTGCCACACCACCGCCTCGGACGGGCGCAACTCCGTCGAGCAGATGGCGCAGAAGGCTATGGAGCGCGGCTACGAGTACCTCGCCATCACCGACCACTCCGCGTCACACGGCTTCGGCAACCACGTCACCCCGGACCACCTGCGCAGCCAGATCGAGGCCGTGCGCGAGCTCAACGCGACACTCGACGGCTTCGAGCTGCTGATCGGCAGCGAGGTCAACATCCTCCCCGACGGCAGCCTGGACTACGAGGACGACCTGCTCGCGCAGCTCGACTGGGCGATCGGTTCCGTGCACACCTCCTTCGGTATGAAGGAGAAGGAGATGACCGCGCGGATGGTCGCGGTGTGCGAGCACCCCTACATCGACGCCATCGGCCACGCGACGGGCCGCAAGATCGAGATCCGCGAGCCCTACGCGATCGATGTCTACAAGCTCATCGAGGCGGCGGCGGCGTCGGGCACCATGCTCGAGATCAACTCCGCCAGCGACCGCCGAGACCTCAACGACGTCTACGCGCGCGCCGCAGCCGAGGCCGGTGTGTGGGTGCTGATCGACTCCGACGCCCATGGCGTCAACACGCTGGAGATCGTCCGCTGGGGCGTGGCCACGGCGCGCCGGGCGTGGCTGACGCCCGACAATATCGCCAACACGCGGTCATGGGCGGACTTCGCGCCGCTGCGCAAGCGCGCCGACAGCTGACACGCCCGCTTCAGCCGCTGGTGCAAAGCGCCGATCTAACGCGTATGCGTCCCCTACGTCCTGGTCAGGACACCGTGCTCTCGTGGAAGGCCGGAGCGATCGACTGCCGCGTCGTCGCTGCGGCCGGCGCCTTCGTGCTGCTGCGTCCCGAGCGCATGGCGCAGGAGCTTCCGGCGGGCTCGTGCTCGCTGACCTTCCTCGACGGGATGATCCCGATGGGCTGGACGGCCTCGTGGAGTTCGGCGCCGAGCCCGGCGAGCTGCGTTTCCGCACCAACGACCACGGGTCGAATGCCGACCGGCGTTCCTCGGTGCGCCTGCCGATCTTCGCCGACGTGAGCGTTACCGCGGATGGATGCGCGCTCGACGGCCAGCTGCTCGACATCTCCGCCGGCGGCATGCGCTTCCGCGTGCCCGAGCGTCTTGAGCTCGGATCGCTCGTCCACATCCGCGCGCACCTGCCCGGCGGCGGCCCCGTGATCGACGCCCACGCGGCGGTCCGGGCGTCCGAGCGCGGCATCGCCGCCGTCGAGTTCACCGCCATGCACGAGGCGTCCGCGCAGGACATCGGCGCGTGGACGGTCGGGCAGCTTCGCAGCTCGCTCGCCGGCCGCGGCTAGCTCCCGGGGTCCGTCGCCGCCCGCTGCTCGGGCTTGAGAAAGGCGCCGCCGAAGCCTGGCGTGCGGACGAGCCGGATCGGCTCGAACGGCGACGTGCGGTCGACGTAGAAGCGTGCCGCGTCGCGCTCCTCGATCGCCTCGACGGCATTGCCCTGGCGCCGCCATGCGAGCGCAACCAGCAGCGCGAACCCGGTGGCGACGCTCGGGACCTCGGGCGCGAAGACGCCGATGACGCCGGCGACGATCGTCACCACGAGCAGCAGCCACAGGCGGTTGATCAGCGTCAGGCCCGGGCGCAGCTCGGGCAACGTGGTCTGGTGGCGAGCGGTCGCCATCAGCCGCGCGATCTCGTCGTGCCCGCGCCCCTCGAGGCGCAGCCCGATCACCGTCGCCAGCAGCCACCAGCCGACCGACACGAGCACCAGCACGTCCTCGTAGTTGCGCGTCGCCGAGAGCACCACCACCGCGGCCATCGTGGTCGCCGACCCCGCGCTGAGCAGCACCGCCGCCCGCAGGAACTCGGAGAACCGCACGGCTAACCGGCGAGCGTGTGGAGCAGGTCGCGGACGCCGGCGGTCCCGTCGACCATGTGGGTCGCCTCTCGCTCGAGCTGCGGCGGCCCCTCGTCGGAGCGGACGCCGATCTTGACGGCGACGCCGAGGCTGCCGCTGGCGACGAGATCGTCGAGGCCGCGGAAGGCGTTCACGTCGGTGAGGTCGTCGCCGACGTAGACCGCGCCGGTGAGCTCGGTGTCGCGCAGCAGGCGCACGATCCCGGCCCCCTTGTCGATGCGCACGGGCGGGCGGATCTCGAGCACCTTGCGACCCCAGTGGGTGACGAAGCCGGCGTCCTCGGCGTCGCGGGCGACCCCCTCGATCGCGCGCTGGGCATCCTCTTCGTCGGGCACGCCGCGCCAGTGCAGCGCGGCGATCGCCTCCTTGTCCTCCAGCCGCACGCGCAGGCGGCGCAGGTCCTCGCCGAAGGCGTCCCCGGCGAAGGCGCGCACGCGCGCGGTCCAGGCCTGCAGCTCGTGATCGAGCTCGGGGGCGATCGTGCCGGCGCGCAATATCTCTGAGCCGTGTGACCCTAAGTAAGAGATCGAGCCCAGGGAGACGATGCGCCGCGCATCCGACGCGCGCCGGCCCGACACGCATGCGACCACGCCGTAGCGCTTGGCGACCTCGATCAGCGGCCGGCGCGTCGTCTCGGGCATGTGGGCGTCGTCGGGATGCTCGACGATGGGCGCGAGGACGCCGTCGACGTCGAGCAGGACGGCGGAGCGCTCGGGGTCCGCCGTCAGTGGCGCGAGCAGCTCCTGGAGGGCGATGGCACCGGGCACGCCGCCTAGTATGCCGCCCGATGCACAGGACCCTTCAGCTCGCTGCCGTGGGGTCGGCGGCGGGGCTGTTCAGCGGCCTGTTCGGGGTCGGCGGCGGGGTCATCGCCGTGCCGCTGCTGGTGCTGTGGCTCGCCTACGAGGAGCGCGAGGCGACCGGCACCTCTCTGCTGGCCATCGCGGTCATGGCGGCGGGCGGCACGGCCGCGCACGCCTTCTACGGCAACGTCCACGTGGCCGAGGCGGCGCTGGTCGGCGTCCCCGCCATGGGCGGCGTCATCGCCGGCACCGCGCTCCAGCAGCGCGTTCCCCAGGACCGCCTGTCCCTGCTCTTCGCCGTGCTCCTGGTCGGCGTCGCGATCGTCCTGCTCGTATGACGGAGGCGATCGCAGTCATCCTCATCGGGATCGCCGCCGGGGCGCTCTCGGGGATGCTCGGGGTCGGCGGCGGGATCCTCTTCGTGCCGGCGCTCGCGCTCATCCCCCAGCTCAGCCACATCGATGCCGAGGCGACCTCGCTGCTGGCGATCATCCCCGTCTCGCTGCTGGGCGCCTACCGCCAGCGCAGCTACGGCAACGTGCGCGTGCGCGAGGGGCTGCTGATCGGCGCCCTGGCCCTGGCGGGCGTGGCCGCGGGCGTGGTCATCGCCAACGCCGTGCCCCAGCGCGGCCTGGAGATCGCCTTTGCCGTGCTGATCCTGGTGGTCGCGGCGCAGTTCGCGCGCCGCGGGCTCACACGGTCGCCGGCGTGACCTGAGCCGTGCAGAAGGCGCAGCGGCGCGCGATGCACGGGATGTCCGAGATGCACTCGGGGCAGGAGCGCGTCGGCTGGTCCACCGCCTTGCCGGGTTTGAGGCGCTCCGTGATCCGGTTGATGGGCGTGACGACGACGAAGTAGATCACCGCCGCGACCGACAGGAACGTGATCAGCGCGTTGATGACGGCGCCGTACAGGAACTCGGATTCGTTGATCGTGAAGGTCAGGTCGCCGAAGGACGGCTCGCCGAAGATGGCGCCGATCAGCGGGGTGACGATCCCGGCTACGAGCGCGGCGACGACCGCGGCGAACGCGGTGCCGATGACGACCGCCACGGCGAGGTCGACGACGTTGCCTTTGAGGATGAAGTCGCGGAAACCCTTGAGCATGGAGCGAAGGTAACCTCCGGCACGGATGGCAGAAGCCGACGCCCCGCTGCACGTGCGTGAAGAGGCGCTCGAGGAGATCAGCCGCGTCCGCGGACGCTGGGCTGACCGGGAGCAGTGACCTTCGTCGTCGGCTTCGGCGGCACGACCCGGGCGGGGTCGTCCTCCGAGCGCGCGCTGCGCGCCGTCCTCGACGCGACCGGGGCTGAGACGGAGCTGTTCGCCGCGGCCGATCTCGACTTCCCGCTTTACACGCCGGGCGTCACCCTGCCCGACGAGCGTGTGCAGCGCTTCCTGGACTCGCTGCGCCGCGCTGACGGCATCATCATCTCCTCGCCCGGCTACCACGGCGGCGTGTCAGGCCTCGTCAAGAACGCGATCGACTGGGTCGAGGAGCTGCGCGGCGACGCGCGGCCCTACTTCGACGGCCGGCCCGTCGGGCTGATCGTGGTCGCCGACGGCTGGCAGGCGACCATCACGACGCTGACGTCGCTGCGCTCGATCGTGCACGCGCTGCGCGGCTGGCCCACTCCGCTGGGCGTCGCGATCAACGCCGCGGAGCGCGACGCGGACCCGGGGCCGCAGCTTGAGCTGCTCGCCGCGCAGGTGGCGTCAGGGTCGCGCACTGCGCCGCCCCGTCGCACGTGAGCAGGGCGTTCAGTGCGGTGCTGAGGGCGCGCTGCTCGTCAATTGTGAGCGCTTCGTAGGCGTTGCGCAGCTGGTCCGGGTCGGTGGCGCGGTCGTAGAATTCGCGCTCGCCGTTGCGGTATTCGACGTAGGTGCCGTTGGCAGTGCGCAGCGCGAAGTAGGTCGGCGGGTTGCCCGCAGCCTTGGGCTGCGCGTCGGGGTCCTTGGCCTTCGCCTTGGCCTCGCCCAGGTGCTCGATCAGCGCGCCGGCGCGCCAGTCGGCGGGGACCGGCTCGCCCTTGAGCAGGGTCACGAGGCTGCGGCCGTCGGCGCCCGGCGAGCCAGAAGCCCCCGCGAGCTGCTCGAACGTCGGCGCCAGGTCGGTGTTCTGGGTCAGCGCCTCCACCGTCGAGCCGGCGGGCACTCCCGGGCCGGTGACGATCAATGGTACGCGGATGTCCTCGTCGAACGCCGTCATCTTGCCCGGCAGCAGCCGGCGCTCGCCCATGTGGAAGCCGTTGTCGGAGCTGAAGACGAAGACCGTGTTGTTCGCCATCCCGAGCTCGTTGACGCGGGCCTTGATGCGGCCGACCATCTCGTCGACGGAGACCAGCGAGCGGATGCGGTTGCGGTAGCGCGCGTCGATCTCGTCGATCGCGGTCCGCTGGATCTTCCCGCGGCTTGCAAGCCAGCCCGGCGCGTCGGAGACCTCGGCGTTGAAGGCGGGCGTGCGCGGCGCCTTGAGCTTGGGCACGAGGCCGACGTGGCGGGGCGCCGCGACGGCGGGCAGGTGCGGCGTGAAGGTCGAGAGCTTGAGAAAGAACGGGCGCGTGTCGACCAGTGACTCTTCGAGGAAGTCCTCTCCGCGCTCGGCGAGCACGTCGGTCATGTAGTCCTCGGGCTGCTCGCCGTACTGGCGCGGCGTGCCGTCGACGTTGAGCGTGTAGTCAAAGCCCTGGTAGGCGCGTGCGCTCGCCGCCCAGTCGGTCCATCCGGGTGGGACGCCGCCGCTGCCGGCGCCGTAGCCGTTGATGTATTTGCCGAACAGCGCCGTCCGGTAGCCGAGGTTGCGCAGCGTCACCGCGAAGGTCCGGTCGACCGCGCCGCCCTTGATGAACGCCTTCAGGCCACCGCGCGGCGGCGAGTTCGTGTAGACGCCGGTGTTGTGCGGCAGCTGGCCCGTGAGGATGGTTGCGCGGCTGGGGCAGCAGCGCGAGTCGGCCACGATGTAGTTCGAGAAGTACATCCCGTCGCGCACCATCTGCAGGACGTTGGGCATGTAGGCGATGTCGTCGGTGCGCATGTCGTCCGTCAGCACGAAGACGACGTTCAAGCGGGTCGGGTCAGCCTCCGGCGTGCGCGGATCGGCTGAGCCGCCGCATCCCGCCAGGGTGACCACTAAGAACAGGAGGAGCACCCTGCGCACGTCAGAAGAACCTAGTACCGGCGCCCGGACGCACGCACGGTTCCGTCGCCCGCCGATCACCGGCTGACACCCCCCGATGATCGGTCATGTGCCACCGGCACACTTCCGATCACCGTGCGGCGCCAGCCGGCGCCGGCGAACGCCGGCGACCGCACGGCGTCCGGGCGCCGGTCCTAGCCTTCGAAGAACCCATGGCTTATGTAACCGCCGAGGCCCGCCAAGAGTTGCTGGATACCATCGCGGAAGCGTCAGGAGAGCTTGCGACCGCCCTGGCCGCACTCGGCGCCGCCTACGAGCAGCTCGACGACGACAGCGCGACCGCCCTGGAGGAAGCGCTCTTCCGTCCCGTCCAGGTGACCTTCGGCCGCGCGCGCATGACCGCGACGGCCTTCGCCTCCCGCCACGGCCTGCCCGCGCCGGTCGTGGGCGAGGGCAAGGCCGGCCTGCCGTCGCGCGGCGTGAAGGGTTTCGTCGAGGACGCCGTCGAGGCGATCGAGCAGTCCGAGGCCATCCTCACCGAGCTCCAGGACTCTCTCTCGCCGGTCCAGGTCGGCGACGCCGAGCTGCGGGCCGGCCTCGCCGACGTTCGCACCCGGCTCGACGGCCTCCCGGCGCGCGCCGAGCACTTCGTCAGCCGCTTCGGCCGCTAGGACTAGTGTCCTGATGGATTGATTTTGTTGCAGTGGGCGGCGATCGTTTCGAGGATC
>JBBJOW010000009.1:0-89448 GCA_037724045.1 Solirubrobacteraceae bacterium | reverse complement strand
GGCGTCGCCGACAGCACGCAACGGTAACTCGTCGCCCGGCTCAGGACGTCGCCGCAAGGCGCGCGACCGCGTTTCGCGCGCACCTGGTGATCCGCGCCTCCCGCTGGCAACGGGGTGTCGAATCGTGCACGCGGAGCGACGCCCATTCGACACACCCGCGGACAAGCGCCATGCCGAGCCCCCCCGAGGGGTCTCGCTCACGTCGCCGCCGTGCCGGGGAACGCCCCCGCTGCCGTCAGCGGCCCCACCGGTCGCCGCGGATGAACGCGAACGCGCTGCTCAGCGTCTGCAGCGCGCGCTGGGGCAACGTGAGCGCCGGCGTGTCGGCGCCGAACGCAGGGATGTCGTTGCGCGTGGACTCCGACGGCACCGGCGGATGGCCGGCGACCGTGCTCGTGTGGACGTCGTAGCGCTTCAGCGGGTCGAGCACGACGGCCGTCGTCACCTTGCCGTGCCCGCCGGAGTGCACGGCGAGGTTGATCGTCTGCGGCGGCGCGGCCTCGTCCTCGGACTTCACCGTCACGACGAGCGTGTGGGGGCGCGGCTTGCGGTTCGTGACGGCGACAATCTCCGCCCCACCAACGCCACGGTGACCGTCGGCGCGCAGACCTTCCCCTTCACCGCCTTCGGCACGTCCTAAGTTCACCGTTCCGTCACAGGATTCCCTGCAAATACGGGGATTCTGTGATGGGAGATGAGAGAACAAGAAACCACGACCAACCGGGTCGATCTGCACTGCCACTCCACGGCTTCGGCCGTCTCCAAGCTCGGCGTGTCGCGTGCGCTGGGGCTGCCCGAATGCGCGACGCCGCCCGAGGAGGCCTACGAGCTGGCCAAGCGGCGCGGCATGACCTACGTGACGCTGACCGACCACGACACGATCGACGGCGCCGTCGAGCTCGCGGAGCGCTACGAGGACGCCTTCGTCTCCGAGGAGCTCACCGCGCGCTTCAAGAACGCCGACCAAGCCGTCCACATCTGCGTCTGGGGCATCACCCCGGCCCACCACGAGCAACTGCAGGCGCTCGCCGGCGACGTCGAGGACGTGGCGGCCTACCTGGACGAGAACGAGATCGCGTGCGCGCTCGCGCACCCCTTCTTCCACGTCGGGGCGCCCCTGGAGCCCTGGCACCGGCGCCGGCTGGCCGAGATCTTCCCGATCTGGGAGACGCGCAACGGCGCGCGGGCGCGGGAGCTCAACGCCCCTGCCGCCATCTACATCGACACGCACGGCGGGACCGGCACGGGCGGCAGTGACGACCACGCCGGCGTCGACATCGGCCGCACCTACACCGAGACGCCGGCCGCCGAGGACTGGCGCGGCTTCCTCGCGCACGTGCGGTCCGGACGCTGCGAGGCGCGCGGCGACCAGGGCTCGGCCGCGAAGTGGGCGCACGCCGCGCTCGCGATCGCGGTGCGGACGCTGGGCCGCAGCACCGCCGAACCGGATCCCTCCGCGGTCCTGCGCATGGCCGAGCGGGTGCTCACCGAGGGCGAGGTGCGCTCCGGGGCGCTCGGGACCGACCTCGCGCCCGACGACGCCCGCTCGCTCGTAGGCGCGTGGATCGACTCGGTCGGGCTCGAGGAGGATCCGATCGCGCTGATGCAGTCGGGCGCCTTCACCCACGGCGACCTCGCGCGGCGCGCGCGCCGGGCCCATGAGAAGCGCCTGCGCGAGGTCGCGCAGGGTCCCATGGACGCGACGATGCCGGCGCGGATCTTCGCCGCCTGCATCCCCGCCGTCCCCTACGCGCCGGCAGCGGCCTTCCTCGGCCGCGAGAAGGCCAAGCTGGTCACGCGGGAGGGCGAGCCGCGCCGGGTTGCGATCGTCGCCGACGGCATCGGCGGCACCCACGGCGTCACCCGGACCCTGGAGCAGGTCCGCGAGCACGGCGTGCCCGGCTTCGAGGTGGAGCTGATCGGCACCGACCGCGGCGTCGACCGCCGCCTCGACTCGGTCGCGGAGGTGGACCTCGGCGGCCTGGACGTCGGAGTCCCGTCGCTGCCCGCGGTGGTCGAGACGCTGGCCGAGGGCCGCTACGACGCCGTGCACGTGACGGCGCCGGGGCCCGCGGGCATCGCCGCCGTGATGGTCGCCAAGGCGATGGAGCTGCCGCTGATCGGCTCCTACCACTCCGAGCTCTCCTCCTACGCGGCGCTGCGCACGGGCGATCCGAGCGCCGAGCTGGCGATGAAGGTGGTCCTGGGCATGTTCTACGGGCGCTGCGACCGGGTGCTTTCCCCGAGCGCGGTCTCCGACGCGGCGATCGCCGACCTGGGCATCGGCGCGGCGCGCGTGCGCCGCTGGGACCGCGGCGTCGACACGACGCGCTTCGACCCGGCCCTGCGGCACCCGACGCACGGCCCCGAGCGGGTGGACGTGCTCTACGCCGGCCGGCTGGCGGCCGAGAAGGGCGTCGACCTGCTGGCCGAGGCCTTCGAGCGCGCCCGTGCCGCCGACGACCGGCTGCACCTGGTGCTGGCCGGCGGTGGGCCCGCCGAGGGCGAGCTGCGGACGCGGCTGGGCGAGCACGTCACCTGCCTGGGCTGGCTGGAGGGGGACGCCCTCCCACGGGCCTATGCCTCCGCCGACCTGTTCTGCTTCGCCTCGCAGACCGACACCTTCGGCCAGGTCATCCTCGAAGCGCAGGCTTCGGGCCTGCCTGTCGTCGCCGTCAACCGCGGCGGCCCGCTCGAGCTCATCCAGGACGGCCGCACCGGCGTGCTCTGCGAGCCCGAGGCCGACGCACTGGCGGAGGCCTTGGCCGGCCTGGCCCGCTCGCGGCGGATGCGCGATCGCCTCGCCCGCGGCGGCCTGCTGGCGGCGCGCGGCCGGACCTGGGCGCGGTCGATGGAGCGCCTCGGCGAAGGCTGGGCGGGCGCGCTCGACGAGTCGACGGTCAGCCGGCGTGCCGCCTGACGGGCCTGATCCCGGGCAGCTCGCGGTCACGTTGCACGGCGTCGAGCCGGCGACCTTCGCGCACTGCGCGCTGATCCGCGACTGGCTCGGCGACCTGGGGATCGACCGGGTGACCCTGATGGTGATTCCGGCGGCCGACCACCACCCGTTCTTCCAGCGCAGCCCTGCGCTGGCCGACTGGCTGCGCGAGCGGCGGGCGGCCGGCGACGGCGTCGCCCAGCAGGGCTTCGTCGGATCCGGCGCCCAGGGCGGCGTGGGCGCGGTGTCCGCACAGGTCCGTGCCGGGCGGCGCCTCATGGCGCTCGCCGGCCTGACCCCGGGCGGCTATGAGGCCCCCACCCTCGCCCACGCCGTCGGCGCCCGCCGCGAGCTGGCCGACAGCTACGCGTGGTGGATGGCGCCGCGCCTGTGGCGTGCCGCCCGGCGCCTGCGCGGCGGCCGGGTCCTGCGCGTCGCCCTCAGTCCGGACGATTTCCACCGGGGACCGGCGCGGGTGCGCGCGCTGGAGCAGACCCTGCGCGCCGAGTCCGTGCGGCGGCGTCCCGTGACGTTCGACGAGCTCGCCGACGAAGGTGTGGGTGGGCGGGGACGTTTTCCGACCGACGCGCCTCGGGTACCGTCGGTCGGATGAAGCTGCTGGTCCTCACGCCCGAGCCGATCGACGCCGACGCGCTGCGCGCCGTCGCGGGCGACGACGCCGCCGACGCCGAGGTGCTCGTCATCTCCCCGGCCGTCCACGAGTCCGGGCTGCGCTTCTGGATGTCCGACGCCGACGGCGCGATCGCCAAGGCGCAGGAGACCGCCGACGAGACCGCGGAGCGCCTGACCGAGGGCGGCATCGACGCGGTGGGCGACACGGGCGAGTCCGAGCCCGTCGTCGCACTGCAGGACGCCCTGGCCACCTTCCCGGCCGACCAGATCGTCGTCTTCACCCACCCCGGCGACGAGCTGGGCTATCGCGAGGCCGACGGCCTCGACGAGCTCGGCGTCCCCGTGACGTTCGCCGAGATCGGCCGCTAGCTCGGCAGCGACTGCTCGAGCTCGGCCACGGGCGCGAACAGGTCGCCGCGCCCAGCAACCCGGGCGAGCACGCGGTCGGAGGTGAAGGCGAGCTCCTCGGGGTCGCGCGACACGAGCACCGCCGCCACCTCGTCCCAGCTGATCGGCGTGGAGACCGTCGGGCGCGGCATGGCGCGCAGCGAGTAGACGCCGACCGTCGTCTTGTGCTCGGCGTTCTGGCTCCAGTCGACGAGCACCTTGCCGCCGCGCAGGGACTTCTTCATGTCAGAGACGACGAGGTCGGGCTCGGAGCGCTCGAGTGCGACGGCGACGGCCTTGGAGACCGCCCGCGTCTGCGGGTAGGTGGCCGGTGCGTTGAGCGGCGCGTAGACCTGCATTCCCTTGGAGCCGCTGGTCTTCGGGAAGCACTCGAGGCCGATGGCGCGCAGCGCCGCGCGCAGGCGCACCGCCACCTCGGCGCACTCCACGATCGTGGCCGGCGGGCCGGGATCGAGGTCGAACGCGAGGATCACCGGCGCGGCCGGGTCGCGGATGAGCGCCAGCGACGGGTGCAGCTCGAGGTCGGCCAGGTTGGCCAGCCACACGAGCGTCGGCAGGTCGTCGCAGACGCAGAAGTCGATGTCGGCGGCGAGCTGCGTCCGCACCCATTCGGGGCGGTGCTCGGGACACTTCTTCTCGTAGAAGTGGCCGCCGTCGACGCCGTTGGGATAGCGCTTGAGCGTCAGCGCGCGACCGCGCAGATGCGGCAGGACGTACGGCGCGATGCGCGTGTAGTAATCGATCACCTGGCCCTTGGTGAACCCGGCCGCCGGGTACAGGACCTTGTCGAGGTTGCTCAGCGAGAGGCGGCGGCCGGCGACGTCGACTTGAATGCGCTTAGAGGGGGCCATGGCCGGGGTATTGCCACCCTATGAGCGAGATCCCCTCGACCCCAGTCACCCCCGACGCACCGGTCATCCCGGACGGCCCGGTCGTCCCGTCCGATCCCGTCCCCGGGCGCGCCATCCCGGCCGAGCCCGCCGAGCCGGCCACCCCGACCCAGCCCGTCGACCCGCCCGAGTCGACCCCGGCGCCCAACGAGAACTGAGCACCGCTTGCACCGCTGACGCGGGCAAGTCGGTGTCTCACAGGTGGAGTGAGGTGACCGCTTCGCTCTAGCGCTTGAACTAGGCGGCGACCTGCTCGAGGCCGCGACCCGCTTCGTGGCCGTCGAGCAGTCGCAGGACGGCGAGCTCGACGCCGCGCTGGTGGATGGTGAGGACGCCGGGGCCCTCCTCAGCGGCGATGGCGTCAGGCCCGACGATGACGCCGCCCTGATAGGCGTCGATGACGCGCGGATCGATGTACGACGCGCGGCACACCGCCGGCGTGTTGCCCAGGTAGTGCGAGACCTCCTTGACCGCCCGGGAGATGGCGCGCTTGCGCCCGGTCGCGGTGTTGGCGACCTCGCCGCTCACGCCGAGTGCCACCGAGGCGAGCAGCGTGGCGCTCCAGGTGCGGAAGTCCTTGGCGGAGTGGTCACCGCCGGTCATCTCCTTCAGGAACGCATTGATGTCGGTCGAGCGCACGTCGCGCCAGCGCCCGCGCTCCTTGAAGGCGAGCAGCTCGTCCCCGCCGGTGCGGCGCCGCTTGAGCTGGGCGACGACCTCGAACGAGAGCGGGTCCACGACGCCCTGCACCCGGCGCACGCCCGACTTCGCCGGATAATCGAAGAGCATCGTGGCGTCGCCCTCGAGCTTGACGTGCTTCTTGTGCATCGTCGCCAGGCCGTAGGTCTCGTTGGTGACGGCATAGTCCTCGGACCCGATCCGGAAGAAGCCGTGGTCGAGCAGGCGCAACGCGCACGCAAGCACCCGTTCACGTGACAGGGTCGACGACGTCTCGAGGATGTCGGCGGACGCCTGCCGCAGCTTGGGCAGGTCGCGCGCGAAGGCGATCATGTCGTCGAACTTCTCCAGATCGCGCTGCTCGCGCCATTTGGAATGGTACAGGTACTGCTTGCGGCCGGCCGCGTCCGCCCCCGTGGCCTGGATGTGACCCATGGGATACGGGCAGATCCAGACCTCGCGCCACGCCGGCGGGATGACCAGCTCGCGGATGCGCTCGAGCACCACCGGCTCGTCGACGCGGACGTCGTTGGGATCGAGGTAGCGGAACCCCTTTCCGTGCCGGATCCGCCGGATCCCGGGACCTGCGCAGTCGGCGCGTCGCAGCCTGGACATACCGACAGATGTATCCGGAGCCGACCTTTCGTATGTTTCCGGTCTGAGTGACGCTGCTGAGCTTCCAGACGACGGTGACCGGCGAGGCGGCGATCGTGGCGCTCGCGGGCGAGCTCGACGTGGCCGGAGCCTCTCTGCTCGAACACGAGATCGAGCGGATCGTCACCGACCACGACTCCCGCGAGCTCGTCCTGGACCTGTCAGGCCTGGAGTTCATGGACTCCACCGGCCTGCGGCTGATGGTCCTCGCCGACGAGCGCGCCCAGCGCGAGAGCCGCCGGTTGTCGCTCGTGCGCGGCCGGCCCGACGTCCAGCGCGTCTTCGAGATCACGCGCATGACGGAGCGGCTGCGCTTCGTCGACTCGGTCGCAGAGGCGACTGAGTGAGCCTCCAGCTCGAGCTTCCGCGGGAGCTCGACTCGGCGGCGGCGGCGCGGCATGCCGTCGACGGTCTCGCGGGGACGCTGCCCGACGACCAGCTCGGCGACGTGCGGCTGCTCGTGTCGGAGCTGGTGACCAACGCGCTGCGCCACGCCGAGATGTCCCCGCAGGAGGCGATCGTGCTCCGCGTTCGCGTCGAGCAGGCGCGGGTCCACGTCGAGGTATCCGACCCGGGCCAGGGCTTCGAGCTTGACGGCCGGGCCGAGGACCGCGACACGGTGGAGGGCTGGGGCCTGTATCTCGTGGCGACGCTCGCCGACCGCTGGGGCATCGACCGCGACGCCGGCGACACGGCGAACTCGGTCTGGTTCGAGCTCGACCGCTAAGGGCATCGTGCACATGATGGCGCACGGGTCCATCGTCGCGTTCGCGCCCGGCCGGGTGAACCTGCTGGGCGAGCACACCGACTACGCCGGCGGCCTCGCGCTTCCCTTCGCCATCGACCGGGGCGTGACCGTGCGGGCGACGCCGCTGCCCGGCCCATTGACGATGGCCGTCGCGCGCGACCTCGGCGAGACGGACGCCTTCGATGCGTGGCGGCCGGGGCCGACAACGGGATGGCGGGCCTTCGTGCGCGGCACGGTCGCCGAGCTGGACGCACGCCCTGCGCGCATCGAGATCGGAGGGAACTTGCCGCGCGGCGGCGGCCTGGCCTCGTCGGCGGCGCTCGGGTGCGCGCTGGCGCTGGCGCTCTGCGGCTGCGAGGACCCCGATCGGCGAGCGCTCGCCCGGCTCGCTTCGCGCGTGGAGAACGAGTGGGTCGGCGCCCGCACGGGGCTGCTCGACCAGTACGCGTCGCTGCTGGCGCGGGAGGGGCACGCGCTGCGGATCGACTTCACCGCCGACACCGTCGAGCCGGTGCCGCTCGAGCTCGGCGGCTGGCGCCTCGCCGTCGCCGCCGCCGGCGCCCGCGACCTGGCCACCGCCGGCTACAACGACGTCCGCGCGGAGCCGGACGGCGCCCACGTGACGAGCGAGAACGCGCGCGTCCGCGCCTTCACCGGCGTCGAGACGCTGGGGCCGCTGCTCGACGAGTCGCACGCCTCCCTGCGCGACGATCTCGGCGTATCCACCGAGCGCGTCGAAGCGGTGGTGACGGCCATGAAGGGCGCGGGCGCTACCGGCGCGCGGCTGATCGGCGGCGGCTTCGGCGGCCACGTGCTCGCCCTGTTCGCCCCGGACGTCCCCCTCCCCCGCGGCACCCGCGAAGTCCGGCCCTCTGCGGGGGCCTACATCCTCGGGCCCGCCCGGCGCCAGCCGGGATAGCGGGCAACGTCCCTCGTTCCCTACATCCGGAAGACGCCGTAGCGGACGTCCTGGAGCGGTGCGTTCGCGCACGCGTCCAGCGCGAGGCCGAGCACCCGCCGGGTCTCGAGCGGATCGATGACGCCGTCGTCCCAGAGGCGCGCGGTGGCGTAGTACGGGTGGCCCTGGCGCTCGTACTGCTCGCGCAGCGTGGCGCCGACCTCGGGCTGGCCGACGGTCTCCATCACCGTCGCCGCCTGCTCGCCGCCCATCACCGAGATGCGCGCGTTGGGCCACATGAACAAAAAGCGCGGCGAGTACGCGCGGCCCGCCATCCCGTAGTTGCCGGCACCGAAGGAGCCGCCGATGATCACCGTCAGCTTGGGCACGCGACAGGTGGACACGGCGGTGACGAGCTTGGCGCCGTGCTTGGCGATGCCGCCCGCCTCGTAGTCGCGGCCGACCATGAAGCCTGAGATGTTCTGCAGGAACAGCAGCGGGATCTTGCGTTGATCGCAGAGCTCGATGAAGTGCGCGCCCTTGACCGCGGACTCCGAGAACAGGATGCCGTTGTTGGCGAGGATCCCAACCGGGTGGCCGTTGAGGCGCGCGAACGCGCACACGAGCGTTGGCCCGTACAACGCCTTGAACTCGTGGAAGCGTGAGCCGTCCACCAGGCGGGTGATGACTTCGCGGACGTCGTAGGGCGTGCGCAGGTCCTCGGGCACGACGTCGTACAGAGACTGGCCCGCCCGTCCCTCGCGCGGGGGCTCCGGCGCGGACCGCTCCCACGGCGGGGTCGCCTTGGGCGCGAGCGTGGCCACGATGCGGCGGACGATCTGCAGCGCGTGGCGGTCGTCGTCGGCGAGGTGGTCGGTGACGCCCGACGTCCGCGAGTGCAGGTCGCCGCCGCCGAGCTCCTCCGCGGTCACCTCCTCCCCGGTCGCCGCCTTCACCAGCGGCGGGCCGCCGAGGAAGATCGTCCCCTGCTCGCGGACGATCACGCACTCGTCGCTCATGGCGGGGACGTAGGCGCCGCCGGCGGTGCACGAGCCCATCACGGCGGCGATCTGCGGGATGCCGCGCGCGGACATCGTCGCCTGGTTGAAGAAGATCCGCCCGAAGTGCTCGCGGTCGGGGAAGACGTCCTCCTGCCGCGGGAGGAAGGCGCCCCCGGAGTCGACCAGGTACAGGCACGGCAGGTGGTTGTGGAGGGCGACCTCCTGCGCGCGCAGGTGCTTCTTGACCGTCATGGGGTAGTACGTGCCGCCCTTGACGGTGGCGTCGTTGGCGACGATCACGCACTCCCGGCCGGACACGGTGCCGACGCCGGTGACGATGCCGGCGCCGGGCGCGTCGCCGTCGTACATGTCGTGCCCGGCGAGCGCGGAGAGCTCGAGGAACGGCGCACCGGGGTCGAGCAGCCGGTCGACGCGCTCGCGCGGCAGCAGCTTGCCGCGCTCGACGTGGCGGGCGCGCGCCTTCTCGCCGCCGCCCTGGCGGACGCGGGCGAGCTGGGCATCGAGGTCCTCGACGAGGGCCCTCACGCGAAGCTCACCAGGATCTGCCGCTCCTTCACCCGATCTCCGGCTGACACCTCGATGCGCTCGATGAGGCCGTCGGCTGGCGCGGTGATGGCGAGCTCCATCTTCATCGACTCCAGGACGAGCACCGTCTGGCCGGCCGACACGGCATCGCCCACTGCGGCATCGAGGGAGAGGACGAGGCCGGGCATGGGAGCGGTGAGTGTGCCCATGGCCGCTGCGTGCTGTGTCTCCTCGATGGCGGGCTCGCGGACACGCCACACGTGCCCCTCGTGAGCGAGCCAGAGAGTGTCAGCGTCACGGACGTGGTGCCAGCCCGGCGGGGTCGGGGTGCCGGCGGGAAGTTCGATCTCGAAAGGCTCGTCGCCCTCGACCTGCAGCAGCCACCAGCTCGGCGCTCGCTGGCCGCCGAGGCGCCAGCCGTCGCCGGCGCCGAGCTCGGCGAACTCGATCGCAGCGGCCGCCCTCGCGACCCGATCGAGGGATGAGGGTTGCTCTGGCAACCCTCGGGCCCCGACCAGTGCGGTTGTGAGGTCGCCAGCCTGCACGGCCGGGTCGGCAAGCAGGTTGCGCAGCGGGCCGACGTTGGTGACGACGCCCAGGATCGTCGTCTGCGCCAGCGCGCGGTCGAGCTTGGCCAGCGCGTCGGCGCGGTCTTCGCCGTGGACGATCACCTTTGCGAGCAGCGAGTCGTAGTCGCCGCCGACGACGCTCCCTTCCTCGATGCCATCGTCGACGCGAACGCCGGGCGGCCGGTTGTAGCGCAGCACGGTCCCCATCTGCGGAAGCCAGCGCGCGTCCTCGGCGTTGACCCGCGCCTCGATGGCGTGGCCGCGCAGCTCTCCGTCTGACTCCACGGACTCACCGGACGCGATTCGCAGCTGGCACTCGACGAGGTCCAGCCCGGTCACCATCTCGGTGACCGGGTGCTCGACCTGCAGCCGCGTGTTCATCTCCAGGAAGTAATGCTCGCGAGGATCATCCGCGTCGCAGATGAACTCCACCGTCCCCGCGTTCTCGTAGCCCGCCGCCAGCGCCAGCGAGCTCGCCTCGTCATTGAGCTGTTTGCGCAACTCCTCGGAGACCGCCGGTGACGGCGCTTCCTCCACGAGCTTCTGATGGCGCCGCTGCAAGGAGCACTCGCGCTCGCCGAGCGCGATGTCGCCGAGCAGCTGCACCTCGATGTGCCGCGCCCGCGGCAGGTACTTCTCGACGAAGACCCGGTCGTCCCCGAACCCAGCCGCGGCCTCCCGCCGAGCCGCCGCCACCGCCTCGTCCAACCCCGAAGGATCGTCCACAACGCGCATCCCGCGCCCGCCTCCGCCCGCCACCGCCTTCACCAGCAATGGATACGCCGTCGACGACCGCGCGTCCTCGAGCGAGTACGTCGGCACCACCGGCACGCCGGCAGCGACCGCCACCTCCTTCGCCCGCACCTTGTCCCCCATCAGCTCCATGGCCTGCGCGGACGGGCCGACGAACGTCACGCCCGCGTCGGCGCACGCCCGCGCGAACGCGGGGTTCTCGCTCAGAAAGCCGTAGCCGGGATGCACCGCGTCGCAGTCCGCGGCGGCCGCGACGATCGCCTCGACGTCGAGGTAGGACGGGATCGGCCGCGCCTCGTCCGCATCGCGGGCGTGCAGTTCGTCACCCTCGACGAACACGGCGACGGTGCGGATCCCGAGGCGGCGGGAGGTCCGCAGGACTCGCCGCGCGATCTCCCCCCGGTTGGCGACGAGGACCCGCTCGAACATCAGCGGCTCCGCCCCCAGTCCACCGGACCGGCGACGAGCGTGTGCGACCCGAGCGAGCGGCCCAGGTGCGCCTGCGCGGAGCGGCTGGCGTCGAGCAGCTTCTCCAGCGAGACGCCCGTGTGGACGCCCATCTCGTGCAGCATCGACACGACGTCCTCGGTCGCGACGTTGCCGGTCGCGCCCGCGGGCACCGGGCAGCCGCCCAGCTCGCCGAAGCTCGACTCGAATGACTCCACCCCCGCCTCCCACGCCGCGTAGACGTTGGCCAGGCCCTGGCCGCGCGTGTTGTGGAAGTGCGCGGTGAGCAGCGCCCCGAGATCGAGGCCCTCGAAGAACCGCCGCACCTGCACGGGATTGGCCATGCCGGTCGTGTCGCCGAACCCGATCTCCTGCGCCCCGAAGTCCACCAGCCGGCGCGCGATCGAGCGCACCCGCTCGGGATCGACCCGTCCCTCGTACGGACAGCCGAACGACGTTGCGATCACCGCCTCGCAGCCCAGCCCAGCCTCGCGGGCCGTCGCCAGCACCCGCTCCAGACCCGCGAGGGACTCCTCGACGGAGCGGTTGACGTTCGCCCGGTTGTGCGATTCGGAAGCCGACACGAACACGCTCACTTCATCGATGCGGTTGCGGAGCTCGAGGGCATCCGAGAGGCCACGCTCGTTGGGGACCAGCACAGACCGGGAGACGCCCGCGGGGATGCTGACGGCCGAAAGCACCTCGCGCGCGTCGGCGAGCTGCGGGATGACGTCGGGACGAACGAACGACGTCAACTCCATCCGGCGCAGCCCCGTGCGTGCGAGCTGGTTGATGAGCTCGACCTTCACGGCCGTTGGAATGGTCTCCGGCTCGTTCTGGAAACCGTCTCGCGGACCGACTTCGCGGATCATGCCCCGAGCGCCCGCGCGATCACCATCTGCTGGATCTCGTCGGTGCCCTCGCCGATGGTGAGGATCTTCGCGTCGCGGTACATGCGGCAGACGGGGTACTCCTCGATGTAGCCGTAGCCGCCGTGGATCTGGACCGCCTCCTCGGCGCAGCGCACCGCCAGCCGGCCCGTCTTGAGCTTGGCCTGCGCCGCGGTCAGCGTGAAGTTGCGACCGAGGTCCCTCTCGCGCGCGGCCTTGTACGTGAGCAGCCGCGCCGCCTCGATCTCCGTGGACATGTCGGCGAACTTGGCCTGGATGGCCTGGAACTTCGAGATCGACTGCCCGAACGCCTGGCGCTCCTTGGCGTAGGCGAGGGCCTCGTCCAGTGCGCCCTGCGCCAGGCCGACGCCCATCGCCGCCACGCCGATCCGGCCGATGTCGAGGATGTGCAGGAACTGCTTGAAGCCCTGGCCGCGCGGGCCGAGCAGCGCGTCCTCGCTGACCTTGCAGTCGTCGAAGGTCAGCGGCCGCGTGTCTGACGCGTTCCAGCCCATCTTGCGGTAGGGCTCGCCCGGCTCGTAGCCAGCGGTGCCGCGCTCGACGATCAGGTTGGAGACCTCGTTGTCGGCGGTCCGCGCCGTGATGGCGACGTGACCGGGCAGGTCGGTTCCCGCGTTGGTGATGAACTGCTTGGCGCCGTTGATCGTCCACTCGCCGGCCTCGAGGGTCGCACGCGTGCGCACGTTGCCGGCGTCCGAGCCCGCCTCGGGCTCCGTCAGCCCGAAGGCGCCGAGCGTGCGACCGGCACAGAGGTCGGGCAGGTAGCGCTCCTTCTGCGCGTCGGAGCCGAACAGGTAGATCGGCTGGGTCCCCAGCGACGTGTGCGCGCACATGGTGATGGCGACCGAGGAATCCACCCGGGCGAGCTCCTCGACGGCGATCGCGTAGGCGAGTGAGTCCGCTCCGGCGCCGCCGACTTCCTCGGGGAACGGGATGCCCATGAAGCCCAATTCGCCGAGCTTCTCGACGATGGCGTACGGGAACGCCTTGGTGCGGTCGAGCTCCTCGGCCGCCGGCTTCACCTCATTCAGAGCGAAGTCCCGCGCCGTGCGGCGGATGAGCTCGTGATCGACGGAGAGGTCGAAGTCCATGGGATTGGGCTAGCATACCGAACGTTCGGTATGGCCCGGGAAGACGTCATCACCGCCGCTGCTCGCGAGTTCGCGGAGCGCGGCTATCACGCGACGTCGATCGAGCATCTGCTCGCAGCGACGGGCCTCACGCGCGGCGGCCTGTACCACTACATCGACGCCAAGGCGGACCTGCTGATCGCCGTGCAGCGGGAGCTGCTCGCGCCGCTGCTGGCGAGCGCGCGCGCAGCCGCAGCCCGGCACGACGATCCCGAGGCCAAGCTGCGCGCGATTGTGCGCGAGTGGGTGCGCCACGTCGAGACCCATCGCGACCACATGGTCGTCTTCGCGGCGGAGCGCCGGCTCGTGGAATCCGACCCCCGGTGGGAGGAGATCCGGCAGCAGCGAAAGGCGTTCGAAGCGCTGCTGACCGATGTGCTGCCCGAGGACCCGCTCGCGCGCCTCGCCCTGCTCGGCATGGTCAACCACATGCCGTCCTGGTACGACCCCGCCGGCCGCCTCACCGCTCAGCAGATCGCCGACCGCTTCGTCGACCTGCTCCTCACTGGGGCTCGAAGCCCGCGTCCGTAGGCGCGAGGTCGTCGCGCAGGCCCTTGTAGGACGGGGCGCGCAACGTGCGGGTGCGGGTCCACTCGCGGAACTTGACGTCGCAGACGAGCGCCGGCTCGACCCACCGGGTGTGCTTGGGCGGCTGGCGGCCCGAGAACGGCGAGCGCTGGGCGGAAAGCGGCTCGAGCAGCTTGCCCAGGCGCAGGAGCTCGGCCTCGTTGAACCCCGTGCCGACGCGTCCGGCGTACTGCAGCTCGCCGTCCTCGTAGAAGCCGACGCACAGCGCGCCGAGGCGCCCCGTGCGGCCGCCCTCCCCGGGCAGCCACCCACCGACGACCAGCGAGGTCCTGCTGACGTTCTTGACCTTGACCCAGGCGCTCGTGCGCCGGCCCGGCGCGTACGTGGAGTCCAGGCGCTTGGCCATCACGCCCTCGATGCCCTGGCGGCGCGTGAGCTCGAGCAGCGTGTCCCCGTCGCCCACGTGGTGGCCGGGGACCTGCCAGCTCGAGCCGTGCAGGTCGAGCTCCTTCAAGGCCGCGCGGCGCGCCTCGTAGGGCTGGTCCATGAGCGAGTGACCCTCCAGCCAGAGCAGGTCGAACAGCACGTAGGCGACCGGCACGTCGCGGGCGAGGCGGGTGACGGCGCGTGCGCTGACGACGTTCATGCGCGACTGCAGACGCCCGAAGCTCGGCAGGCCGTCTTCTGAGAAGGCGACGATCTCGCCGTCGAGGATCGCCTCCCGCGAGCCGAGCAGCTCGGCGAGGCCGCGGACCTCCGGGTACTGGGCCGTGATGTCGCGGCCCGAGCGCGAGAGGAGCTTCAGCCGCCCTCCCGAGCTGAAGCCCAGCGCCCGCACCCCGTCCCACTTGACCTCGAACGCCCACCCGTCCTGGTCGGCCGGCAGGCCGCCGGCGCGCGCCGCCATCGGCTCGAGCGTCTGGGGCATGGCCTCGCGCTGCGGATCCTGCGGCGGGTCCATGCGGTGGATCATCCAGTTCTTCCCGTCGGTCCGGAACAGCACGTAGCGGCCCTGCACGCGCTCCCCGTGCAGGACCACCATCACCTCCTCGTCCCGCCACTTCTCGAGCTCGAAGACCCCCTGGTCTGAGATCGTCATGGTGCCGGCGCCGTAGTTGCCGGCCGGGATGTCGCCGTGGAAGTCGAGGTACTCCAGCGGATGGTCCTCGGTGCGCACCGCCAGGTGGTTGCGCTTGGGGTCGGGCGGGATCCCTCGCGGTACCGCCCAGGAGGCCAGCGTGCCCTCATGCTCGAGGCGCAGGTCCCAGTGCAGCGCGGTGGCATGGTGCTCCTGGACGACGAAACGCGGAAGGCCCTCGGGCGGCGGGACGCGCTCACCCGCGCCGGGTTCCGGTGTACCGGCGAAGTCGCGCTTGGCGCGGTAGTCGGACAGACGGTCTGCGTCGGCCATCTCGTCCGCACGTTATCCCGGAGGATCATTTATGAGCGGCGAAGCCGGTCCAGGCATGGATTGACGGCTGCGCGGGGTATGTTCCGTGCGCCAATGGACGCTCGCACCATCGTGCTCGACGACTCCCACGGCGACGTGCTGGTCGTCGTCGTCCGCGGCGAGCACGACATCTACACGGCGCCCACGCTGCGCGAACGCCTGGACGAAGCGCTCGCCGCCGGCCCGGTGGGCGTCGTCGTGGATCTCAGCGCCGCCACCTTCCTGGACTCCTCGATCCTCGGCGCGCTGCTCGAGGCCCGCCGCCAGGCGCTCGAGCGCGGCACCGGCTACGTCGTCTGCCTCGGCGAAGAGCCCGAGCCCGGCGTGGCGCGCATCCTGGAGATCACCGGTCTGGTCCCCGTCTTCCCGGTCGTCCGCTCGCGCGATGAGGCGATGACCGCCGCGCGCTCGGCTCCGGCAGGCAGCGTCGGCGAAGCCGACCGCGGTGACGAGCGAAGCGAGGCCTGATGACCGACGCACCGGTCGTCCGGCTCGAACTGCCCGCCCGGCCCGAGGGGGTCGGCGTCGTGCGCCAGGCGCTGACCGGCGTCGCGGACGGCCTCGCACTCGACGCAGCCGTGCTCGCCGACGCCAAGATGGCCGTCACCGAGGCCTGCACCAACGCCGTCGTGCACGCCTACGCCGACGGACGCGGCCGCCTCGACGTCGAGATGTTCGCCGACGAGGTCCAGCTGACCGTCGTCGTCCGCGACCACGGCATCGGGATCCCCGAGGATGAGGAGGAGCGTTCCGAAGGTGCCCTCGGCCTCGGGCTCCCGCTCATCGCCGCTCTCTCGGATGATTTCGAGTTGCGCGCGGACACGGGCGACGGCACCGAGGTGCGCATGGGCTTCCTCTACGAACGCGAGGCCGACCCGGCCGACGAGAACCCCATCACCGGCGGCCCCGGTCCCACCGGCCGCTGGGAGTCCTAGACCATCTAGCACCGACCGAAGGAAGATCCGTCATGACCGTTCGTTCCTCGAGCACCGGCATCCTCTCCGACGCGAGCGCGGAGAAGCGCGAGCAGCTCGTCGAGATGCTCAAGAAGGCGTACTGGATGGAGATCGAGACGGTGATGAGCTACATCACCAACTCGATCAACCCCGACGGCGTGCGCGCCCAGGAGATCATCGAGTCCCTCAACAAGGACATCCAGGAGGAGCTCGGCCACGCGCAGATGTTCGCGCGCCGCATCAAGGACCTGTACGGGACGGTCCCGGGCAGCATGGAGTTCACCCCGGAGCAGACCTACCTACAGCCGCCCGACCGCCAGACCGACGTCGTCCACGTCATCAAGGGCGTGATCGAGGCGGAGACCGGCGCGATCGAGCACTACAACGCCGTCATCGAATTCACGGAGGGCCTTGACCCCGTGACCAACGACATGATCATCGCGGTCCTGCGCGACGAGGAGGGCCACCGCCGTCTTTTCGAGGGCTACCTGCGCGAGTACGAGGCCGAGGGCCTGGCGTAGAGAAGAACAACGGCCCGGTGCGTCGCACCGGGCCGCGCTCTGTCGAGGCGCCACGGCGCCGGGGGGGTACGGCGTGGCGCGCGCTCAGTCGCGTCTTCGCGATGAGGCTCGTCGGGGGACTGCCCCGCCCGTGAGTCTGGAAAACCGGCGGTGTCAGAGCTCCGACTCCGCGGCGCCGCCACCGTTTGCGCCCTCGTCTGAGATCGTGTCACCGAGCAGCTTGAGCCTGGGGCCGGTGTTCAGGGCAATCTGAGGGGGTAGGTCCCCTTCATGGAATACGTCGTAATCGGAATTCTGGCGATCCTCGTGGTGGGCGGTGGCATCAGCCTGCTCGTCCTGCGCGCTGCCAAGGGCTCGACCCCTGCTTCCCCCGAGGACGGGGACGGCACGGCCGTGGGCGACACGCAGCAGCTGTCCGACGGGGACGCCAGCGACCGCGGTGGCGCCGGCGGCCCGACCTCGGGCCAGGGCAACACGGCCGGCCGCGCACCCTCGCGCGATCCCGAGGAGGCGGAGGGCAACCGCTTCAAGCGGGATCCGATCGGTGGCGAGGCGGAGGCCGAGCCGTCCATCGACACGGGCGACACGCCGCGCGCCACCTGATCCCAACGCGCCACCTTCAACAGGCTGTTGAACGTGTTCCGTTTCGTGTTTGTTCCCAGACATCGAGGGGGATGCTGAAACTAGGAAGATTCGGCAGCCCTCGGGGGGAAGTCGGATGGGCCTTCATCGCCGTGGGATTCGTACTCCACGGCAGATCTCGGTAATTCGACCGCTCGGAGGCTCCTTCGTGTCTTCAGTCCTACCCATGCCCGTACGCCGTGGCCGTCTGGCCGCCGGCACCACCAACCGCCGCGCCGCCCGCGACGCTGAGGATCGCGAGCTCGTCCGCCGCGCCCAGCAGGACCCCGCGCCGTGGGTGCACGCCCAGACCGTCGAGGCGTTCATGCCGCTGGCCAAGAGCCTGGCCCGCCGCTATCACCGTGGCGAGGAGCCGCTGGACGACCTGGAGCAGGTCGCTGCGCTCGGGCTGCTGAAGGCCATCAAAGGCTACGACCCCGACCGCGGGTCCGCCTTCGCCTCCTTTGCCGTTCCCACGATCGTGGGCGAGCTGCGCCGCCACTTCCGCGACAAGGGCTGGGCGATCCGAGTCCCGCGCGACCTGCAGGAGCTCGCGCTCGCCGTGCAGCGCAAGGCCGACGCGCTCAACACGGAGATGGGCCGTCCACCGACGCCCGAGCAGCTGGCCAAGGCGCTGGGGCGCGACGTCGACCAGATCCTCGAAGCCCGAGAGGCGCTGCGCGCGATGCGTCCGGCGTCGCTCGACCGCCCGTCGCAGGCCGCCGAGGACGAGGACGACATGCCCATGCAGCGCATCGGCGACATCGATCCGGCCTACGAGCGCGCCGAGGAGGCCATCACCATCGGCCACCTCGTCAAGGACCTGCCCGAGCGCGAGCGCCGCATCCTGGCGCTGCGCTTCGCCGGCGACCTGACGCAGTCGGAGATCGGCGCCGAGCTGGGCATCTCCCAGATGCACGTCTCCCGCCTGCTGCGCCGGACCATCGACGAGCTGCACGAGTCCTCCAAGCCTGGATCCACCGGTCATCGTGGATGAATCGGCGGCGCAGGCCCGGTCCAGGGGCGATCGGCCGAACCTCCTCGTGGTGGGCCACTCGGAGTGAGGCCGATCGGCACTGGGCCGTGCATGCGGCGTTGATTCGCCGCGAGGATCGGTGGATCCAGGCTAAGCCCGCGGCATAGGCGCGGGCCGCGGTCAGGCGAGCGCGGCGGCCCGGCTGTCGGTGAGCGCGAGCACCTCGTCGGTGCCCGTCAGCTCCAGCAGCCTGGTCACCGCCGCCTGCGCACCCGCGACGACGAAGCGCCCGCCGGCCTCCTCGAGCGCCTTGTGCGCGCGCAGCAGCTCGCGCAGCATCGTCGAGTCCATGAACTCGACAGCGCTGACGTCGGCCACCAGGAGCTCCGGGCGCTCGGCGACGATCTCGTCCACCGCGGCGCGGAATCGATCCTGCACAGCGAGGTCCAGCTCGCCCTCGAGTTCGAGGACGGCGGCGCCGTCCCGCGGGGCGGGTTCGACGCGTTCGATGCGCGGCTCGGAGACGTGCGACATGCGCCGGGCGACTCTAGTGGTGCGTCTCGTAATTCCGCGCCGGAAATGCCGCTTCCGAGCGAAGCGAGGTTGGACCGGCGCCGGCTGGCCAAGCGGAGGGCGAAGCCCGGTGGCGAGCGAAAGCGAGACCGAGAGGAGGGTGCAATGGCGGAGCCCTTGCCCCGAGCGAGGACACAGCCAGGCGGTGAACGGCGCCCGGCATTTCGGGTGTGGGGTTACGAGACGGGCCACTAGTGCGGGTTACCGCCCGGCGCGCGCGGGTATCCGCAGCTTTCGAGCCGATGCAGCACGCGCCCGCCCTCATCGACGGGTCGTCGGAGAAGCGTCGTTCCGCGACCGACATCCGTCTGACCCTGCCCGCCAGCGCGGAGAATGTCGTGCTGGTCCGGCACGTCGTCGTCGCCTGGGCCGAGGTGCTCGGCCTGCCGTGCCGGCTCGTCGATGACATCAAGCTCGCGGTCACCGAGGCGTGCACCAACGTCGTGCGCCATGCCTATCTGGACGCTCGCGGACCACTCGAGGTCGACGTGCGGCCCGACGCGGAGACGCTGACCGTCATCGTCACCGACCACGGCCAAGGTCTGCGCCCCAACCCGGGCGGCGGCGGTGCCGGGTTCGGCCTCCCGTTGATGGCGGCGTTGACGCACGGTCTCGAGATCGAGCAGGCTCCGGGCAGCGGGAGCTGCGTGCGGATGTCGTTCCGGCGGGCCGGGTAACTTTCCTGGACCTGGTGACCGACCTGCCCGCCGAGACCATCCAGCCGACGGAGTTGTCCGTCACGCCCGGCCCGCTGGTCGGGCCCGTGCTCCGGCGCGTCGTGGGCATGCTGGCCGCGCGCGCCGACCTGCCGCTGGACCGGCTCGACGACGCGGTGCTCGTGGCCGACGTGATCGCCGACCGCGCGGGCGCCTACGCCCAGGACGCAATCCAGGTCCGCCTGGAGCCGGGCGAGCGCAAGCTGTGGATGCGCGTCGGTCCGCTGACCCCCGGCGGCGCGCAAGCCCTGCTCAGCGAGGCTCCCGACGTGGGGCCGATCATCGTCAAGCTCGCCGACGAGGTGCAGATCGACGAGTCCGAGGCCGGCGTCGAGTACCTGCGCGTGTGCCTCGCCTACGAGGGCTAGCGGCGACCGTGGACTTCTCTGCCGCCCAGGACGCGCCCGACGACACGACGCACGTCGTGGCCGTGCGCGGCGAGATCGACATCTTCACCGCGCCGGAGTTCAAGGCCATGATCGCCGGCGCGATCGACGCCCGGAAGTCCTTCGTCATCATCGACCTCACCGAGGCGACGTTCATCGACTCCTCGAGCCTCGGCGTGCTCATCTCGGCCCATCGCCGCCTGCGGCTGCGCGACGGCCGGCTGATCGTCGCCACCGACGTGCCGGCCGTACGCAACACCTTCAAGATCACCGGCCTCGACGCGGTCCTCGAGATCGTCCCCACGCGCGAGGCCGCGCTGCTGGCGCGGGCGGAGGATCCGCCCGGCGCCGAAGCCGCCTAGTTCGAGGCCGTCACCGCGTTCGCCTTCTCCTCGATCGTGCCGATCATCGACTTGAAGGACTTGGCGAAGGCCTCCACGCCCTCTTCGACAAGCACGCGGGAGACGATGTCGTCGACGTCGACGCCCACCTCGCGCAGCTCGTCCATGAGCGCGTGCGCCTCGTCGTAGCCCTGATCGATGGTGCGCGCGGCCGTGCCGTGGTCGCGCGCGGCTTCGATCGTCGCGTCGGGCATCGTGTTCACCGTGTCCGGGCCGATCAGCTCGTCGACGTACAGGGTGTCCGGGTAGTCGGGATTCTTCGTGGAGGTGGACGCCCACAGCGGCCGCTGCACGGCGGCGCCGGCGGCGGCGAGCTTCTCCCAGCGCTCGCCGGAGAAGATCCGCTCAAAGGACTCGTAGGCGATGCGAGCGTTGGCGACCGCAGCCTTGCCCTTGAGGTCGGGACGCTCGAGCTCGTCGAGCTTGTCGTCGATCTTGCCGTCGACGCGCGAGACGAAGAAGCTCGCGACCGACGATGCCAGGGCGACGGACTCGCCGCTCTCGAGACGCCGCTCGACGCCGTTGACGTAGGCCTCGGCGACCGCTTCGTAGCGCTTGACGTCGAACAGCAGCGTCACGTTGACGTTGACCCCGGCGGCGGTGAGCTCCTCGAAGGCCTGCACACCGGCCTCGGTCGCCGGCACCTTGATGAACACGTTGGGGCGGTCGATCCGCTCCTTGATGAGCTTGGCCTGCTCGACCGAGCCGTCGGCGTCGTCGGCGAGCTCGGGCGGCAGCTCGAAGGAGACGTAGCCGTCCTTGCCCTCGGTGGCGTCGAAGGTCTCGCGCAGCAGATCGCACCCGTCGCGGATGTCCTTGAACCCGAGCTCGAAGAAGATGCCGCGCGCGTCGTTGCCGGCCTCGGCGAGCTCACGGATGGCGTCGTCGTACCGGTCGGAGTCTCCGAACGCCTTCTCGAAGATGCTCGGGTTGGAGGTGACGCCCGAGATGCCGTCCTGCGCGATGAGCCGTTCGAGCTCGCCGTCGTCGATCAGCTGCCGGGAGATGTTGTCGAGCCAGACGGCCTGACCTTCGGCCTGGATCTCGCGAAGATAATTGGTAGCCATGTTCGGAGACTACCCACGGGGCGAGGCGGGAAGCCCCATCTCATGGCCATCCAACCGGACACGGACGCGAAGCTCGCCACGACCGCCCGCAGGCTGACCGCCAACGGGGTGCGGCTGCTCGGCGTCGCCGCGGTCCTCGCGGTCGTCGGCGCCGTCCTGCTGATCACCGACGCCAGCACCGTCGGCGGGCTCTTCTGCATCGGGCTCTCGCTCGCCCCGGCGATCGGCGCCGTCGCGCTCATGGGCTCGGGCGCGGTCGGCAAGCGCGCCTCCGACCAGAAGGACTTCGCGTGACACGGTCTCGCCCTGCGGGCTCGCCATCGGCTATGCCTTCGGCTGTGCCTGCGCCCGGCCCCGATCCGATGCCCCCGGTCCCCGGCCCCGATCCGATGCCCCCGGTCCCCGGCCCCGATCCGATGCCGCCGGCCCCGCCCGGTCCGCCGGACCCCAACCCCAGGCCGATCTAGTGTCCCGAGTCGTTAGTTCGTTGACACCGAGAGGGATGCCGGGCCGCGTGTCAACGAAATACTGACTCGGGACACTAGGCGGCTTCGGTGAGTGCCGCGAGCTCGCGGCGCAGGGAGAGGTGCTGGAGAGCGCGGCGCTCGAGTGCGCGCAGCTCCTCGCGCCCCATTCCCAGCTCGCGCTGCAGCTGCGACAGCGGGAGCGGGTCGCGCTCCTCGGAGTCCAGGCCGAAGCGCAGCTTGATGATCATGCGCTCGCGGTCGGGGAGCTCTTCCACGGCGGCGCGCACGGCCTGACGCGACAACGAGACCTCGACCTCGTCCTCGGTGCTCGTCTCGCCGGACTCCATCAACGTGCCCAGGCTCGTATCGGCGCCGTCGCCGACCGGCTTGTCGAGGCTCGTCACGGTGCGCGACACGTCGAGCATCTCCACGACCTGCTCGAGCGGGAGCTCGGCGGCCTTGGCGATCTCCTCGGGCGTCGGCTCGCGGCCGAGCGAGACCGACAGCTGCCGCTCCGTCATGGCGATCTTGCGCTCGCGCTGGGCGACGTGCACGGGCAGGCGGATGGTCCGGCCCTTGTCGGCGATGCCGCGCTGGATCGCCTGGCGGACCCACAGCGTCGCGTAAGTGGAGAAGCGGAAGCCCTTGCGGTGGTCGAACTTCTCGACTGCGCGGATGAGCCCGAGCATGCCCTCCTGGATCAGGTCGAGCAGGCACAGCTCCGAGAGCCCCTGGTACTTGCGGGCGATGGAGACGACCAGGCGCAGGTTGTGCGTGGTCAGCTTCTCCTTGGCGGCGAGGTCGCCCTTCTCGATGCGCGCGGAGAGCTGGAGCTCCTCGACCGGGAGCAGCAGCCGGTGACGGCCGGCCTCGTTGAGGAACTGCTGCAGCGCGTCCGTGGTGAAGACGGCGAGCTCGAGGTTGGTGTAGGTCGTCTTCTGCACCTGACCCTCGGGGAGGGTGCGGGCGCAGTCGTCGGTGATCTCCAGGCCGCGCGCCTCGATCGTCGCGTGCAGCTCGTTGACCTCGTCCTCCTCGAGCGCGAGCTGCTCGGCGAAGGCGGCGACCTCGGATTCCGCGATGGCGCCCTGATCATTCCCGCGGGCGAGGAGGACGTCGAGATCGCTAACGGAAACGGTCATCTCTCCGGGGTACCCGAGACTGCCGCTCCGGATTCAAGCCCACCAGGTCCGGCGACGAGCAACGCGTCCTGGGCGACGCCGTAGGCGACCGCCGTCGCGTCGCCGACGTACGTGCCGTCCACCTCGATGCCGAACGAGAGACCGTCCGGCGCCGAGACCCGCAGCTCGCCGAGGTCGGCGAGGGCGGTCACGCGGGGGTGCCCGGTCACGCGCGCGGTGTTGCCGGCGAGCAGGTGCCAGAAGATGGCGGCCACGTCGCGCGGTCGGGCCCGATCGGCGAAGGCGACCGACAACGTCCCGTCGGCGAGGCCCGCCGGCGGGCACACGCTCACCGGCCGGGGCCCGAAGTAGGTCAGCGGGTCCGAGCGTTGAATGATCACCGTGGCCGCCTCGGCGCGCACGCCGCCGGCCTCGATGGTCAGGCGCGGCAGCCGCCCACGGCCCGCCTCGGTGAGGGCGACGATCGCGCCGACGGCCACGTAGCCCGCGCGCAGGCGGGCGCGCAGCTCCGGGCGCTGGGCCACGCGTCGCATCATCTCCGCGGTCACGCCGATGCCCGACATGAACAGGAAATGGCGGCCGTCGACCGTCCCCGTGGTCAGCCGCCGCAGGGCGGGCCGGCCGACGTGCGCGGCGAGCTGCTCGATCGCCGGCCGCAGGCGCGCCGGCACGCCCTGCGTGCGCGCGAAGACGTTCGTGGAGCCGCCGGGCAGGCACCACAGCGCGGTGTCGGTGCCCGCCAGTCCGTTGGCCACCTCGTTGGCGGTGCCGTCGCCGCCGAGGGCGACGACGAGGCGTGTGCCCCGCGCCGCCGCGTCCTTGGCCAGTTCGGCGGCATGGAACGGGTGGTCGGTGCGCGCGACCCCGAGCGCGCAGGCTCCCCTCAGGGCGGCCACCACGGCGGCCTGCGCGCGGTCGTCGACCCGCGAGGCGGAGGGATTGACGATGGCCAGAACGTCCATGGTTACAGGGGTTCCCACGGGGGCGTCGGCTACCCTTCGCCGATGCTCAGCACGCATTTGAACAGGGTGAACAGGTCGCCCGCGTGACCGCCCGCGTGCTCGATTTCGGCCAGCGACGGCCCTACGCGATGCCGGCGGCCCTGGCCGCCGCCTGTCTCATCGCGATGTTCCTCACTGCCAACGCGGAGGGGCTCGCGATCGTCGACCCCGACGGGGTCGGAGGTCCCCCGCTGGTTCGCCTGAGCGCCATCCTCGCCGTGTTCATCGGGCTCGACGTGCTGCCGCGCGCGGTATGGCGGGCGAACGGCAACCCGCTGCGGATGCCGGCACGGATGGCCGAGGTCACGCGCGAGCGGTGGACGGGTCGCCGCGTCGGCCTCGTGCTCGTGGGGCTGTTCTCCTTCTACATCACCTACGTCGCGTATCGGAACTTCAAGGGCTTCCTGCCCTTCCTGCGACCGGGAATCAACGACACGGGCCTGCTCGAGCTCGACCGCGTGCTCTTCCTCGGCCACGATCCGGCCACGCTGCTGCATGGCCTGCTCGGGACCGGCGTCGCCAACTCGATCCTGTCCGTCGCCTACGTCGCCTACCTGGCGTTCGTGCCGATCTCGCTGGCCGCCGCGCTGGTCTGGGTCGGCGACATCCGCAACGGCCTCTGGTACGCGATGGCACTGTGCCTGAACTGGGTCCTGGGCGCCGTCAGCTACTACCTGATCCCGTCGATGGGGCCGGCCTTCGTGGCCCCGGAGCTGTTCGCCGACCTCGCCCCCTCGGCGTCGTCGTCGTTGCAGCACTCGCTCTGGGCGGAGCGTCTCAACGTCTTGTACGGATCCGCGCCTGGTCCGGCCAAGGATGTCCTACAGAGCATCGCGGCCTTCGCCTCGCTGCATGTTTCCGTCGTGTTGACGGCCGCCGTGATCGCCCAGCTGCTGCGCGCGAACCGCTGGCTGCTCTACGGGCTGTGGACCTACTTCGCGATGATCGTGGTCGCGACGATCTACCTCGGCTGGCACTACGTCATCGACGACGTGGCCGGCGCCGTCATCGCGCTGCTGGCGGTCGGCATCGGCGCGGCAGCCACGGGCAGCTCGCTGCGCCCGGTGGCCAAGGGCGACGGCGTCCACGCCGAGCGCGGGCGCCTATCGCTGTCGGCCTCGGCCTTCGGCGGCCGGCTCAACGTGCCCAACGTGCTCTCGGCCGGGCGCATCGCGCTCGCGCCCGTGATGGCCGCGATCGTGATCGCCCATCCCGACGGGTCGGTGCTCGCGGCGACGTTGTTCACCGTCATCGCCCTCACCGACATCCTCGACGGGCATCTGGCCCGGACGCGCGACCTCGTCACCCCCCTTGGCAAGCTGCTCGACCCGGTCGCCGACAAGGCCCTGATCATCGCGGCGCTCGTGAGCCTGGTCCTCGTCGACCGCCTCGCCATCCTCGTCGTCGTCGTGATCGCCGCGCGCGAGCTGCTGGTGACCGCGCTGCGCGCCCACGCCGCACGCCGCGGCCACGTCCTGTCCTCCAGCGCCTCGGGCAAGGCGAAGATGTTCCTCCAGGTCGCCATGGTGCTCGTCCTGATGACGGTCGCCGACCCGTTCGCGGCCTGGGTCGACGTGCTCGTGGGCGCGACCGTCGCGCTCACCGTCCTCTCGGGTCTGGCGTGCGTGCGCGCCTGCCTCAAGGCGGGCGCAGCCGTCCGCACTCCCTAGGAGCTTGTTGAAAATTGGACGGCCCGGCCGGTGGCGGCGCTGACCGAGCGGCCGCCGACCGGATCCGAAGGGAATACCGGTGGTATTTCCGAATGCGGGTGGTGGACCGGCGATGCGTCAGCGTCGTCATCCGGACGACCGGACTTTTCAACGGGCTCCTAGACCCGGGTTTGCCGGATGGGCGCGGATGGGGAGTTCCCTTCCCAGCGAGATGGCGTTTCCGCACCTCAGCCAGCCCGTCGCACAGGGCGTGCGCGTTCTCGACGCGGACCCCGACCTGGGCACGAGCCTTCCGCCGGAGCGCTTCGAGCAGGCGCGCCAGGCTCTGGTCGCGCGCACCGAGAGCGTGCCGCGTGGCGCCTGGCTGCCCGACGGCGAGAATGGACCCGACGCCATGGGCGGCATCGGCCTGCTGATCCTCGAGGGCGTACTGGTGCGGCGGCTGTCGCTCAGCCACCGCTCGTGCGCGGAGCTGCTCGGCCCCGGCGACCTGCTGCGACCCAGCCAGGACGGCTTCAGCGACCTGCTCGCGCCCTTCTCCGTCGCCTTCCGGGTGATCGAACCGCTGTCGCTCGCGCACCTCGACGTGCGCTTCGTGGCCCGCTCGGCCCGCTTCCCGGAGATGACCGGCGAGCTCATCTCCCGCGCGCTGGACCGGTCGCGGCTGCTGGCGCGCATGCTCGCCGTGGCCCAGCTGCCGCGCGTGGACACGCGCCTGCTGATCGCCATGTGGCATCTGTCGGAGCGCTGGGGCACCGTGGGCCCCGAGGGCCGCGTGCTCCCGAGCTTTCTCTCCCACGAGCTGCTGGGCTGGATCGTCGGCGCGCGCCGGCCGTCCGTGACCACGGCGCTCGGGCAGCTCTCGCTGCGCGGGCTGGTCATCCGCCAGGACGACGGCACCTGGCTGCTGGGCGACCAGCCGCCGGTGCTCGACGGCCTCGCCGTCGCCTCCTGACCATCCACGCGCCGGCATCCCGCCTCACGCCTTCGCGAGCAGGCCGTTCTCGAGCACCGCGTCGAGCGAGAGCGACTTGTAGCCGACCGCGTCGAAGAGCAGGATGACCTTCTCGTCCTCGTAGCGCTGGACCGTCCCCTCACCCCACGCCGGGTGCATGACGCGCGCGCCGACGGCGAACGGCGCGCCTGACGAGCTCCCGACCGCCTCGCCGCTGTCGCACAGGTCGCAGTTGCCGCACGGGCCGTCGGTGGCCTCCCCGAAGTACGACAGCAGGAACTCGCGCCGGCACGCGTGCTGGAGCTCGGCGTAGGCGCGCATCATGTCGACGCGGGAGCGGTCGAAGGACTCGCGGTCGGCCTGTGCCTGTGCCGCGGCGATCACCGCCTCCCCGTCGAGCCCGTCGGTCGCCTCGATCGTCCCGTCGGGCTGGACCTCGACGGCGCCGACGTCCTCCAGGCGCGCCACTGCGGTCATGAGCTTCGACGCGGACAGGTCGGTCTCTTCCTGCACCTCCGTCGGCTCGGCGGCGCCGTCGGCGTCCGCGACGGCCTCCGCGACCGCGCGGATCTCGGGCGCGTTGACCTGGCCCGAGCCGGCGAAGAAGCGCCGCAGGCCGAGGTCCTCCGCGCGGTAGAGCAGCAGCGCGGCGGCGGGCGCCCCGTCGCGCCCGGCACGCCCGACCTCCTGCCAGTAGGAATCGACCGCGTCAGCGATGGCGTGGTGCACGACGAAGCGCACGTTGGGCTTGTCCACGCCCATGCCGAACGCCGTCGTGGCGACGATCACGTCCATCTCGTCGCCCATGAAGGCGGTCTGGACGTCGTCGCGCAGCGTGGCCGACATGCCGCCGTGGTACGCGGCGCTGCGGATTCCGGCCGCGGCGAGGTCGTCCGCGAGCCGCTCGGCGTCCTTGCGGGTCGCCGTATAGACGATGCCCGGCTTGTCGTACGCGGCGACGTGCTCGGCGAGCGCGCGCTCCTTGGCGCGCTCGTCGTGGAAACGCTCGACCGCGAAGTGCAGGTTGGGGCGGTCGAACCCGTGCACGGAGACGTAGGGGTCGCGCAGTCGCAGCCGCTCCACGATCTCTTCGCGCACGGGCGGCGACGCGGTGGCGGTCAGGGCGAGAACCGGCGGGCGCCCGATCTGCTCGGCGACCATTCCCAGGCGCAGGTACTCCGGGCGGAAGTCGTGGCCCCACTCACTGATGCAGTGCGCCTCGTCGACCACCATCAGGGACGGCTTGGCGGCCTTGACCTTGGCGAGGACCTCCGGGTTGGCGAGCTGCTCAGGCGCCATGAAGAGGAACTCGAGCCGGTCGGCGCCCGCGCGCTTGAAGGCGGCCTTCTTGTCCTCTGCGGAGACGACCGAGGAGATGGCCGCGGCCCCGCCGTAGTCGGCGTCCGCCTGCAGGTGCGCGACCTGGTCGCGCTGCAGGGCGATCAGCGGCGAGATGACCACCGTCGGGCCGGCGATGGCCAGTCCGGCCAGCTGGTAGATGGCCGACTTGCCGTAGCCGGTGGCCATGATCGCGAGCGCGTCGCGGCCCTGCACCACCTCTGCCGCCGTCTCGAGCTGGCCCGGCCGCAGCTGCGCCAGGTCCATCTTCTCGCCCGCCAGGGCCGTCAGGCGAGCGCGCAGCTCGCCGGTCACGGGTCGCTGGGGAGCGCGAGCCCGGGCGCTGTCGGGGTCCAGTTGAGGGCGAGCAGCCTCGGGCGCTTCCCGAGGGCGACGACGCTCAGGCTCGAGTTGGCGGGTCCGGCAACGGTGCGCCAGTCGGCGCCGGTCACATGGGACACGAGCGCGCGCACGCAGCCGCCGTGGGTGAAGACCAGCCAGTTCTCGTCCGTGCGGGCCAGCTCCTCGGCGGCGCCGGCGACGCGGGCCTGGAAATCGGGCCACGCCTCGCCCCCGGGCGGCACCAGATCGCCGGCGCGGAAGCGGTCCATCTCGGCGGGGGTGGCCACCTCGGGCTCGAGGTGAGTCTGCCACTCGCCCAGGTGGCGCTCGCGCCAGCGCGGGTCCGCCGGCGCGTCGGGGTGGCCGCCGAGCGCGGCGGTGTCACGGGCGCGCACGAGGTCGGAGGTGAGCGTGCGGGTCACGGGCAGCCTTGCGACGACGGCGGCGACCGCGGCGGCCTGCTTGCGCCCGAGCGGCGAGAGCTCGGGGTCCGCCTGGCCCTGCAGCCGTCCCTCGGCGTTCCACGCGGACTCGCCGTGCCGGACGAGGAAGAGCCGGGGCAAGGGGCGGCTACTGATCCGCGGCGTCGCCCAGCCGGGAGATGGCCTGGCGGATGAGGCGCGAGACGTGCATCTGCGAGACACCGATGCGATCGCCGATCTCCTGCTGGGTGAGATCCTCGGAGAAGCGCAGGCGCAGGACCTCGCGCTCGCGCGGCGCGAGGACGCGCAGGAGCTGGTCCACCGTGGCGGCGTCCTCGGCACGCCGGAAGCCGGGGTCGTCCCCGCCCATCGCGTCCGAGACGGCGGGGCCACCCTCGTCGTCGTCGGTGCGCGGACGGTCGAGCGAGACGGCGCGGTAGGCATGCGCAGCTTCCCGGGCCTCCAAGACCTCTTCCTCGGAGACGCTCAGGCGTCCGGCGACCTCGCCGGTGGTGGGGGCGCGGCCCAGCTCGCGGCTGAGCTCCTCCGACGTGCGGTCCAGGCGCAGGGCGAGCTCCTGCAGGTCACGCGGGACCCGGACCGACCAGCCCTTGTCGCGGAAATGGCGCTTGAGCTCGCCGAGGATGGTCGGGACGGCGAAGGAGGAGAAGGCGACCGCGCGGGCGGGGTCGAAGCGATCGACCGCCTTGACCAGGCCGAGCGAGGCGACCTGGACGAGGTCCTCGAGGGGCTCGCCCGCGCCGGCGTAGCGGCGCGCGAGCTGGCGTGCGAGCGGCAGGAAGCGCTGGACGACCTGCTCGCGGGCATCGCTGTCGCCCTGGCGGTGGTAGCGCTCGAGCAGCCGGCGGTCCTCGGCGGCACGCGCGGCGCGCTCCTCCGACGAGGCGCTCGAGGCCTTCTGTGGCTTTGACTCAGGCTGAGAGATTTCGGGCACGCAGAGGAAAGGGCGCGGCGCGAACCCCCCGCCGAGCCGCGGGGGTCCCATCTTACTGGCGAGGTTCGGTCAGTTCAGCGGGGCGAGCGTGCGAGTCTCCGGATGCGAGCACAGCGCGCGCCTGCCCGGACAGCTCCCGCACAGGTCCCGGTGCGGCGTGTCGGTCGGTGCGAAGTCGCCCTGCAGGAGGCCGCCAGCGGTCTGCACGAGCGCGTCGGCCAGCGCGGGAGCGTCGGCGGCCGCGTAGGTCGCCGTGGCCGGCTCGTCGGGGCGTTCGAGGTAGCAGTGGGCGACCTCGACGCGCGGCGCCCCGGCCCGCAGCGCCGCGAGCGCGTAGACGAGGCGCTGGGTGGCGTAGTCGGCTTCGGTGAGCGCCGCCGGGGTCGTTCGGCCTCGCCCTGCGGGCTCATCACCGGCTGACGCCTGATCGAGCGGGTTGGTCTTGTAGTCGACGATCAGGATGGCGCCGTCGGCCTCGGTGGCGAGCACGTCCACGATGCCGTTGACCAGCAGCCCGCCTCCGCCGGGATCGAGCGAGAAGGCGAAGGGCGCCTCGCGGCGGACGCTGGCCGCCTGCGCGAGCCGGGCGCACAGCGGGGAGCGCGCGAAGGCCTCCACCAGGCCGGCGACGTCGGTGCGCTCGGCGTCGGTGAGCTCGGTGTCGGCCGCCGCCGCGACGGCGTCGATGGCGTCCGCGCTGGGCGCCTGCGGTGCGGAGAAGTCGAAGTCCTCGAGCAGCTCGTGCACGAGCGAGCCGCGCGTGCGCAGGTCGATGCGCGGCGGCGCGGGGTCGACGGCGGGCGGTGGCTTGACCGGCGGCAGGCCGAGCGTGCGGCGCAGGTACCAGCGGTAGGCGCAGCGGCCGTAGTCGCCCAGCGACGAGAAGGAGAGCCGCGTCGGCGCGGCGGGAGCGACCGGGGCCGGCGCGGCGACCGCCAGCAGCGTGGCCGGCACTCCGAGCGCGGTCCCGGCCGGGCGCGCGGGCGCGGCGGCAAGCGGGCGCAGTCGCGCCGGGTCGTTGATCCGCGGCTCCACGACGCCGGCGAGCGCGCGGGCGATCCAGGCGACCGGGGCCCCGCCCGGCCGTGAATCGACCCCACCCACCCCCCGCTCCAGCGCCATGCCGCCGGAGAGGATGAGCGTCTCCTGGGCGCGGGTCATGGCGACGTAGAACAGCCGCCGCTCCTCCTCGTCCTCGCGACGCAGCCGCTCCTCGTTGAGCGCCAGGAAGTCGAGCGCGGGCGTCCCCGCCGCCGCGCCGAGCGTCTTCAGGCGGATCCCGATCCGCTCGCCTCCCAGCAACAGCGACGGCCCGCCGCCGGGTCCCTGGCGACCCAGGTCGGCGACGCAGACGACGGGGAACTCGAGGCCCTTCGCCCGGTGGATCGTCATCAGCCGTACCGCGTCCAGGCCCTCGCTCTCGAGCGCCGCCTCGCCCTCGCGCGCGCCGGAGAGGTCCTGGGTGACGGCGAAGTCCACGAAGGCGCGGAGGTCGCGGCCCTCGGAGCGCTCGTACTCGCGCGCCAGGCGCATCAGCTTGCGCAGGTTGGCCAGCCGGCGCTCACCGCCCGGACGCGAGAGCACGGCGACGTCGTAGCCCGTGGCGGCGATCGCGCGTTCCAGCAGGACCTCGGCGGCCAGGCGCTGCGCGCGCGGGCGCTCGGCGCCGACGAGATCCACGAGCGGCTGCAGGGTCGGCTCCGCTCCCGCCCGCAGGGCGGCCCAGGCGCCACCCTGCACCGCGCCCGCGCGGGCGACGCGCACCAGCGCCTCGGCGGTCGCGCCTCCGAAGGGCGAGGCCAGCAGCGCATAGAGCGCGTGCTCGTCGAGCGGGTTGACCAGCACGGACAGGTAGGCGAGGCCGTCGCGGACCTGCTCCTGGGACCAGTAGCCGCGGCCGCCCACGACGTACGTCGGCACGCCCTGCTCCTCGAGCGCGTGCTCGAGCGCGCGCAGCGACGCGGCGGCGCGCACGAGCACGGTGACCTCCCCCGGGCGCCGGCCGCCGTCGAGCTCCTCGCGCAGCCGCTGGGCCACCAGGCGCGCCTCCGCCCGCCGCCACGCCTTCTCGCCGGGGATCTCCAGGCCGAGCCCGGTCACCGCGTCCCAGTCGGCCTTGGAGTCGGTGAGCAGCAGCTCGACGGGCGGCGCGGCGGTCGTCCCGACGTGGTCTGGGTCGAAGAGGCGGTCCACTGGCGCCGGCGCGGTGGCGGGCAGGCCGGCCACGAGCGGTTCGAAGCGCGCGCCGAAGATCGGCGCGAACGCCGCGTTGAGCGTCTCCAGGAGCTCGGGTCGCGAGCGGAAGTTCGCCGTCAGCCGGCGCGCCCGGGCGGGTGGGGACGACATCCGGCGGCGGAAGATCTCGACGTCCGCGTGCCGGAAGCCGTAGATGGACTGGAACTCATCCCCGACCACGAACAGGTTGTCGCGCTCGAGCTGCTCGAGAACGTCGAGCTGGAGGCGGTTGGTGTCCTGGAACTCGTCCACCATGATCAGCGCGTAGCGCTCCGACCAGCGTGCGCGAATGGCGGCGTCATCGGCGAACAGATCGCGGGTGAGCAGCTGCAGGTCCTCGAAGTCGACCGCTGCGCGCGCAGCCTTCGCGCGCGCGGCCTCGGCCGCGAACCGGTCGAGCAGGCGATCGACCAGGACGACGACCGGTCGCGCGTAGTGGTCGGCGCACGCCTGCCGATAGACCGCCCACGCGTCGCGGTAGGCGGCGCAGGCGTCGTCCTGGAGCAGCTTGGCTCCGGTAGGCAGCTTGGCGGCGTCCAGGTCGGTGGGAAGCGGCACGTGGTCCGCCGGCAGGACCGACGCGAACTCGAGCGCGGCGCGGGCCGCGTCGACCTTCTTGCCGCCGTTGCCGGCCTGCAGGCGGGCGGTCGCGCCGGCCAGCGCCGCGCGCAGGGCCGCCGGGTCCGGGGCCGGGAGCGAAGGCGGCACGGGCAGGCGCGGCGAGCGCACGCCGCCGCTGCGCAGCTCGGCGTAGGCGGTGAGGACCATCGCGCGCAGGTCGTCGCGGCCGGCGGCGACGACGTCGACCGCCCTCGGGCCCTCCGCCGCCGCCCACGCCTCCAGCGCGCGGTCGTAGGCGCCGTCGTGCAGGCGGCGGGCCACCGGCTCCTGGAGCACCGTGAAGCGCGGGTCCAGGCCGGCCGCGAACGGATGCGCGCGCAGGACGCCCGCGCAGAACCCGTGGATCGTCCCGATCGCCGCACCCTGGGCGGTGCGCGCGTGCTCGTGCTCGCCGAGCTGCGTGAAGCGCCGGCGCACGCGCTCGCGCAGCTCGCCGGCCGCCTTCTCCGTGAAGGTGAGCGCGAGGATGGCGCCGACCTCGAGCCCGTCGTCGAGGACCGCCTCGACGAAACGCTCGACCATGACCGCGGTCTTGCCCGACCCGGCATTGGCCGCCAGCAGTGACGAGCCCGAGCGGTCCTCGATGGCGGCGCGCTGCTCGGGGGTGAACGTCGGCCCGGGTGCGACGGCGACCGCGCTCATGCCGATGCCGGCGGGGGCGCGGCGTCGGGCGCGCGGCAGATGCCCGGATAGGCGCACCCACGCGGCGAGCAGCGCTCGGGGCACGGATGGATCTCGCCGGCGCGCATGCGCGCGGCGGCGTCCTCGGCCTCGGCGCGCAGCTCGCCGAGCAGGGCTTCCCAGGCGGCGGCGTCGACCACGTCATTGCCGACGAGCCCGGCCGCCCACCAACCTTGCCCTTCGGACACGGAAGCCCCCACCACGGCCCCGCGCGGGCGCAGATCGGCACCCTTGAGCGGCTGGTAGAGCGCGCCGACGAGCTCGAGGCCGAGCAGGTCGCGGGCGGCAAGCGCGTACAGCGCCGCCTGCAGGTGCCCGTCCGCCGCCCACGTCGCCTGCGGGAAGCCCTTCGATGCCTTGTAGTCGCGCACCAGGGCCGTGTTGTGAGGTCCGACGTCGATGCGGTCCACGACGCCGGTGACGGCGACGTTGGCCAGCTGCAGCGGCGGGTCATCGCCGCGCCCGAAGCTCCATTCCAGCCAGCGCGGCTCGAAGCCCGGCCCGTGCTCGCACTCGCGGTCCAGCCACCGGCCCAGCTCGACCTCGAGCGCGCGCAGCCCGGCCCGCGCCACCGCGCCCGCGCGCGACCCGCCGAGCTCGGCGAGGGCGGCGGAGAGCTCGCGCCCGGCGGCGGCGCGGGTCGCCGGTATGAGGCGCGCCGAGCCGGTGCGCTCGCGCAGCCCGCGCAGCGTCTGCTCGAGGACCTTGTGCGCGAGCGAGCCGCGCGTCATCGGCTCGGGGTCGGGGTCCAGGCGCTGCGGCTTGAGCACGCGCTCGACCAGCCACCGCACGCCGCACGCGGCAAACGCCTCCAGCCCGCGCGCGCTCTCGCGGTCGTGGTCGGCGAACAGATCGGGCCCCGGCGCGGGGAGCGGACCGGCCTCGGCACGGCTCGGCGCGGCCGCCGCCTGCGCGCGGCGCAGCTCGAGCGGGGTGGGCGCCTGCGCCGGCGGCCACACCACCTCGGCGAGCAGCCGCCGCCCGCGCTCAGACCACAGGTCCTCGGTGAAACGGTCGACGACGTCGTCGACGAACGGCGACCGCAGCTGTGGCTCCCCCTCCTCGTCGGACGCGCGGAAGCTCAGCAGCAGCACCTCCTCGGCTCGCGAGACGGCGGTGTAGAACAGGAAGCGCTCACGGGCGAGCCCGTCCTCGTGCAGCGGCAGGACGATGCCCGTCCGGCGAGCGAGGTCGCGCCGGTCGGCATCGTCGAGAAACGGCTCGGCGGTCGGGCGGCGGGGAAAGACGCCGTCCTGCAGGCCGCAGACGACGACCACGCGGAAGCGGCGCGCGCGGACCGCGAGCGGGTCGGCGATCAGCACGCCCCGGGCCGCCGTCGACCCGAGGCGGACCTCGACGTCGCCCAGCGCCGCGAGCACGTCGCGCGCGTCCCCGGCCAGCTCGCCGAGGTCGCGCAGCTCCCGTGCCGCGTGGCGCAGCTCGCCGGCCACGCGCGCGTCCGTGTGGCCGTCGGCGTCGAGTACCGCCGCCTCGCGCCGGTAGGGCTCGGCCCAGATGCCGTCGAGCTCGGCCTCGAGTGAGTCCAGAAGAGCGCCGGCGCCCTCCTCGGCCGCCGCCCGGAGCTCGCCGAGCTGCGGCGCGAGATCGAGGCCGGCGTTGACGGCGCCGGGCGGGGACTCGTCGCGCGCCAGCATCGCCACCGCGTCCGCCGCGGTGGCGACCTGCGCGCGCCGCAGCCGGCGCTCGAGCGCGTCGACGACCTCGGGCGCAGCCTTGCCCGGCGTGCGCAGCCAGGTCAGCAGATCCGCCGTCGAACCGCCGAGCGCGGCGCGACCGTAGGCGAGCAGGCCGGCGCCGAGACGCGTTTCGCGCAGCGGCACGCGGGCGGCACGCTCGACCGGCAGCCCGTAGGACTCGAGCACCTGCGCGAGCAGTGGCGCCTGCTCGCCCGCGCGGACCAGCACCGCCATGTCCCCGGGCGCGGCGCCCTCCTCGACGAGCTGCAGCAGCGTGGCCCCGATCAGCTCCGCCTCCGCGCGCTCCCCGCCCGCCTCCAGGAGCCGCACCGCTCCATTCGGCGGCTGCCGGGTGGCGCTTCCGTCGAAGAGATGGCGTTCGAGATGGTGCAGGGCGGGGCGCGCGGCGCGGCCATAGTGATCGTCGCGTTCGGGCAGCGTGACGACGGCTTGGGCGAGGGGTCGCAGGGCGTCGACGGTGTCCGCTCGTGCGGCGAAGGCCGGACGGTCCGCCTCGTAGGTGAGCGAGAGTGTGACCTCGGCACCGCATGGCCCGACCAGCGTCTGCACCGCGTCGAGCTGGGCGGGCGTCAGGTCGTCGAATCCATACAGGAACACCGGCCGGCCGCCCCAGGCGGCGGGGTCGGCACGCAAGGCGTCGAGCGCGCGCCAGGCGAAGCCCTCGGGATCGACGCGGCCCAGTTGTTCGAGCCGTCGCCCATAGGCGGAGTAGAGCGCCGCCACGTCGGCCGCGTATGCGGCGCGCGGCCCCGCCCCCCAGGTCCGCATCGCGGACGTGAAGCGCTCCGGCGACACCATGGCGCGCTGCAGCTCGGCGAAGAGGCGGCCGGCGGCGCGGGCGAACCCGGGGGTCCGCGCGGACGCGCCGAGGATGCGCAGGTCGGCGGCGGCCACCGCCGCGGCGACCGCCCGGTCGCGGGCGACGAAACCCAGGCGACGGCCGCGGTAGTCCCCGCGCCGGGCGATCAGCCCGAGCAGCCGCGCAAAGGTGAGCACCTCGCCGCCGAACACCGCTCCGGCGGCGGCCAGCTCGCGCTGATACGGCTCGACGTCGGCGCTGGTCGGGACGACCAGCAACGGCTCAGGCGTGGCCGCGAGCGCTTCCCGGTAGGCGCCCAGCACGACGCCCGCCTTGGCGGCGTTGGCGGGGCCGGTGACGAGCGTGAGGGGCACGAGGGCCCCTCATCGTCGCTCGCCGATCGGACGTCCTGCCGACCTGGTTCCGGCTCACGCGACGCCGGCGGGCGCCTGCCCGCGGATCCACTCGCGCAGCAGCGTGTCGCCGATGCGCGCGTACACGCCGGGCTTTCCGGCACGGGCGCAGCCCTCGCCGAAGCTCGTCGCGCCGACGACGCGTCCGCCGCCGAACATCGGGCCGCCGGAGTCGCCCTGGCAGGTGTCGACGCCGCCCTGCGGGTAGCCGGCGCACAGCATGGTGCGCGCGTCGAAGTCGGAGTAGGCGCCGGAGCAGTACGCGTCGGTCGTGACCGGCACGCGGGCCTCCTGCAGGACGCTCGGGGCGTCGCCGCCCTCCGAGGTGACGCCCCAGCCGACGATCGTCTCCGTCGTCCCGGCCGCCCACAGCCCCGTCTCGCCCGAGCCGGCGACAAACCTGACCCGACTGGACCGGCGACGAACAACTTTGCGCCAGATTGCACAACTTCCGTCGGGGTCGTGCCGTTAAGTGCAGGTATGATCGCGCTGCATCTTCCCGTCGCGCACACCCAGGACGACCTCGCGCTCGCCGGAGCACTCGCCCAGGTCCTGCGCAGCTCCGAGCTCTACGTCGCCTGGTCCACCGACGGCGGCGCGGCCCGGCCCGTAGTGGACGCCATGCTCGAGATGAAGAGCGACGCCCCGGTCGTGCCGCTGCGGCCGCCGACGCTCTTCGAGCGCCTGCTCGCCTGCTGGCGCGGCCTCTAGCTCAGGCGGCAGCGGGCTCGCCGGCCGCCGCGGCCGCCGCGGTCGCAGCGGTCGCGGCCTCTTCGGGCTCGGGCGGCTTGGCGGCCGCGGCCCCGCCGTCCTGCGCCCAGGCCTCGTCGAACTCGACGCGCCACTTGCCCTCCTCGGACTGGCGCAGCGCGAGCTTGGCGCGGAACGAGCGCCCGGACTTGCCCTTGAAGCCGGTGACCTGCTTGGCCGTATAGCCGGTGTCGATGAGCTCGCGCGCGATGGCCGGCGTCAGCGTCTTGCCCGCCTTGGCCTTCCAGATCACGAAGCCGCAGCCCGGGTCCTCGCGCGACCAGCACGAGAAGCCCTTGCGGTTCTCCTTGAGCTCGGCGCCGCAGACGCGGCACGGCCCCATCGAGGCGCGCTCGATCTTGACGTCCTTGAGCTTTGCGTCGAGCTCGGTCACCGTCGCGTTCGCGAAGGCGGCGATGTCGGCCATGAACTTCGCCCGCGAGTCGCGGCCGTGCTCGATGTCCTCCAGGCGCTTCTCCCAGTCGCCCGTCAGCGCCGGCGAGGTGAGCGCGTGCTCGCCGAGCAGCCTGATGACGTTGAGGCCCTTGTCGGAGGCCACCAGCGCGCGGCCGTCGCGCTCGACGTAGCCGACGGAGATGAGCCGCTCGATGATCGCGGCGCGGGTGGCCGGCGTGCCGATGCCGGTCTCCTTCATCTGCTCGCGAAGCTCCTCGTCGTCGACGAGCTTGCCGGCGGTCTCCATCGCGCCCAGCAGCGAGGCGTCTGAGTAGCGGCGCGGCGGCTTGGTCTCCTTGGCCTCCAGTTCGACCTCGCGGACGTCGACGTCCTCGCTGAGTTCGAGCTTGGGCAAGCGCTGCTCCGAACCCTCGTCGTCGTCGCTCTTGTCGCCCTCGTCCATGCCCTCGCCGTAGACCCCGCGCCAGCCCGGGACCAGCAGGACCTTGCCGCGCGTGCGGAAGATGTGCTCGGCGACGGTGGTCTCCAGGCGCGTGTTCTCGAAGACCGCGTCCGGGTGGAAGATGGCGAGGAAGCGGCGGGTCGCGAGGTCGTAGATGCGCCGGTCGTCGTCGCTCATCTTGTCGAGCTTGTGCTCGGAGCGCGTCGGGATGATCGCGTGGTGGTCGGTGACCTTCGCGTCGTTGATGACGCGGCCCAGCGGCAGCACGTCGAGCCCGACGACGTACTCCGCGCCTCGGGTGTACTCGCGGTTGTGGCCGACCAGCTCGGCCGTCGGCTTGATCTCCGCGGCCATGTCGGAGGACAAAAAGCGCGAGCTCGTACGCGGGTAGGTGAGTGCCTTGTGCTCCTCGTAGCAGCGCTGCGCCGCGGCCAGCGTGCGCCGGGCGGAGAAGCCGAAGCGCGTGTTGGCCTCGCGCTGCAGCGAGGTCAGGTCGTACAGCAGCGGCGGCTTCTCGGAGCGCTTGGTCTTCTCGAGCTTGGAGATGACGCCGCGGCCGCCGCGCACGTCGGCGACGATCGCCTCGGCCTCGGCGGCCGTCTTGACGCGCGGCTGGGCGCCGGCGTGGAAGCGGCCCGCGTAGTTGCGGCGCGCATCGGCGTCGAACGTGGCGTCCACGATCCAGTACGGCTCGGGCTTGAAGGCGAGGATCTCCTCCTCGCGGCGGGCGATCAGCGCGAGCGTCGGCGTCTGCACGCGGCCGAGCGACACGGCGCCGTCGAAGGACGAGCGCAGCCGGATGGTCGCAGCGCGCGTCGCGTTCATGCCGACGATCCAGTCCGCCTCCGAGCGCGAGCGGGCGGCGTCCTCGAGCGTGGAGAGCTCCTCGGCCGGGCGCAGCCGCTCGAAGGCGTCGCGGATCGCCACTTTGGTCATGGACGACAGCCACAGGCGCTGGACGGTCTTCTTGGCCTTCGCCTTCTCGAAGATGTAGGCGAAGATCAGCTCGCCCTCACGGCCGGCGTCGCACGCGTTGATGACGTCGTCGACGTCGTCACGCTTGAGCAGCTTGGAGATGACGGTCATCTGCTTCTTGGAGCGCTCGTCGCGGACGACCAGCTTGAACTGATCGGGCACGATCGGCAGATCGGCCATCCGCCACTTCTTGAACTGGGGGCCGTACTCCTCGGGCTCGGCGAGCTGCACCAGGTGCCCGACAGCCCAGGAGACGACGTGCGAATCGGACTCCAGGAAGCCCTCGTGCTTCTCGTAGGCACCGGGCAGCACGCCGACCAGGTCACGGCCCACGGACGGCTTCTCTGCGATCACGAGTGTCTTGCCCATCTGTGGCCGAGAGTAGACGCTCGGGGTGGGTGGGGCCGTATTCGGCCGGCGCTCCGCCAACGATGGGCCTCGCCACCCCTAACGCGCGCAATCTCCCGTGGAGACGGCGTCGCGCGCGCCCGCGAGAGCCTCTGAGACGATCGCGTTCGGAACGCCGTAACCACCGCGCGGACCGCTCGTCGCCGCCGCGAAGACGGTCGCCACCACGCGCCCCCGACCGTCGACGACCGGGCCGCCGCTGTTGCCCGGCTGGACGAGCCCGCGCAGGGAGACGATCGACCGCCGCACGGGCCCGGAGCCGTAGGCGTCCTGGGTGAGCACCTCGCTCGTCGCGCCCAGTCGGGCGTTGCGGACGCGGTACGGGCCGTCGAGCGGGAAGCCGAGCACCGCCGCGGCCGTCCCGTCCTGCGGCGAGCGCGCCAGCGGCAGCGCCTCGGCGCCCAGACCGGAGACCTGCAGCACGGCCACGTCGTTCTTGGCGTCGAAGGCGACGGCGGTCGCGTCGAGCTCCTCCCCCTCGCCGGCGACGAGCACCGTGGTGTCGTCCTGACCCGCGATCACGTGCGCGTTCGTGACCACGAGCCCGTCACGCGCCACCCATCCAGACCCCTCCACGCCGAGCCCGCACGCGGTGCCGAGGATCTTCACCACGGAGTCCGCGGCGGCGACGATCTGCGGGTCGCTGCCGATCCCCTTCGGCGGCGGCTTCGAGTCGATGTCAGGGCCCGCGATCTGCGGGAAGGGGTCGAAGCGCTCGAGCGCGTTGAGCAGGCTGCGCGACGGCAGGACGTCGTTGACGGCGGTCAGGATCGCGGAGCGCTGGATGGGGCGGCGCAGCTCGCGCGCGCCCGGCGTCTGCAGTGCGATGGCGCCGAGGACCCACGCGAACGCGAGCCCCACCGCCCCCATCAGCACCGCGCCGAGCGCAGCGTCGAGGAACCCGAGCCCGGGCGTCCGGCGCAGGGCCCAGCGCGCCCGCGAGCCGATCCCCTCGAAGCCCGACGCCAGCACGCCGCCGACCACGACCGCGCCGACGAGGCCGAACAGGGGTGCGTACGGGGATTCCTTGCCGTCGGAGAGCAGCAGCGGGCCGACCCGCGTCCCGACCCACGCCCCTGCGGCGAATCCGGCGAGCGACAGGGCGCCGGACAGGAACCCCTGGAGCGAGCCGAACAGCACGCTGAGCGCGACTACGCCAACGATGATCCAGTCCACGGCGGCCATTGCCATTCAATATCCCTGACTCGTGTCCATCGTGCTTTCTTCCGAGCGGCGTCGCCGCCTCTTCGCCCGGCTGCTCCCGCTGCTGCTGATCGCCTCCGTCGCGTTCGGCGCCGGGCTGCTCATCGGCGCCCGCCACGAGCCTCGCGAGCGCGTGATCGCCGAGCGCTTCCTGGCCGCATGGGAGCGCGGGGAGGTGGGCAGCATGTACGAGCTGCTCGACGCCCCTTCGCGCGAGCAGTACTCGGTCGCCGGCGTGCGCAGCCTCTACCGTCGCGCCGCGCAGGCCGCCACCCTCGAGTCGGTGCGCGCGGCAGGGCGCCTCGAGCAGGACGACAACGACTTCCGCGTCCCGATGGAGGCGACGACGCGGCTGTTCGGAACCGTTGCCGGCGAGCTGCTCTTCTCCGTGGTCACCGACGCCGACGACGTCTCCGGGGTCGTCTTCGCCCGCCGGCTCGTCTTCCCGGGGCTGCGCGACGGCGAGGAGCTCGCCTCGGAGGTCGAGCTGCCGCCGCGCGCGGACCTGCAGGCGCGCGACGGCCAGACCCTCGCGGGCGGAGACGAACGCGGCTCGGACCTCGCGGTCGCACCCGGCGTCGTCGGCTCCATCGGCCCGATTCCCAAGGAGGAGGCCGAGCGCTACGCGGTGCTCGGCTATCCCGAGGACGCCACGGTCGGACTGACCGGGCTCGAGCGCGAGTTCGAGGAGCGCCTCGCCGGCCGGCTCGGCGGCACGCTCAGCGCGGGCGCGCGGGTGCTCGCCACCACCGAGCCCGAGGCCGGCGATCCGGTGCGCACCTCGATCGACCTCGACCTCGACGCGGCCGCCGTCACGGCGCTGGCCGGGCGCCTGGGCGGCATCGCCGTCACCCGCCCGCGCACCGGCGAGGTGCTCGCGATCGCCGGCTTCAATTGCTGCTCACCCCAGCCGCCCGGCTCCACCTTCAAGATCATCACGCTCGCCGGGGCCCTCGAGGCCGGCACGGTCGAGGCCGACGACGAGTTCCCCATCCAGACCGAGGCGGTCCTGTCGGGCGTCAGCCTCGAGAACGCCAACGGCGAGGCGTGCGGCGGCACCCTCGAGGAGGCCTTCGCGGAGTCCTGCAACTCCGTCTTCGCCCCGATGGGCGCGGAGCTCGGCGCCGAGGGGCTGGTCGAGACGGCGGAGGCCTTCGGCTTCAACGACGGCGAGGACGCGCCCGGATCCATCCCCCCGGCGTCCGCGATCGGCGACGACCTCGCGGTTGGGTCGAGCGCGATCGGGCAGGGCCAGGTCACCTCGCTGCCGCTGGGCATGGCCGAGGTCGCGGGCGCCATCGCCAACGGCGGGGAACGGGTGCGCCCGGTGTTCGCGCGCGACGCCCAGGGAGCGGTCACCCGCGCCGTCTCCGAGGAGACCGCCGCGGTCCTCACCCGCTTCATGCAGGCCGTGGTGACGGAGGGCACCGGCACCGCCGCGGCCGTCGAGGGCGTCCAGGTCGCGGGCAAGACCGGCACCGCGGAGCTGCGCAGCACGGTGCCCGATCCCGACGACCCGGACGCCATCATCGAGAGCGACCCCGCCAACACCGACGCGTGGTTCGTCGCCTTCGCCCCTGCGAAGCGGCCCAAGGTCGTCGTCTCCGTGCTGCTGGTCGGCGCGGGTGCGGGCGGCGCGACGGCCGCACCCGCCGCGAAGATCGTCCTCGAGGAGGCCCTGGGGGCCCGCTAGACGTCGAGGTCGAGCAGCGCCTCTTCGGGCCCTTCGGAGCCCTCGGGTGCGTGCACGATGAATTCGAGCGGCCGGTTCTGATAGCCCTCGAGCGGCAGCTTGAAGAGCAGCATGGAGCCGTCGGTCGAGCTGCCTTCCGCAGATGAGTCCGGGTGCGGGATGTTGTCCTTGGCGTCGAGCTCGGTCGGCGCGTAGGCGTAAGGGTTGACGGAGGTGTCAAGCGGGACGGGCTGGTAGCGCACGCCCTGGGTGTCCTCGATCTCGAACTCCTCGGCCGACGGCGCCGGCTCATCGGTCTTGTTCTCGACGCGCAGGAAGACCGCGAACCAGGTCTGCGTGGCGTCCGGGTCGCCGTAACCGTCGGGCAGGCCGGTCAGGTAACGGTCGTCGGGGACCTGGAACGGGTTGAGCTGGCGCGAGCCCTGGACGTGGTAGTCGAGCTGGCCGACGTCGATCCAGATGCCCTCGGTGTCGGCCTCCGTGGTGACCTCCTCCACGCCGCAGCCGCTCGCGACGAGCGCGAGGGCGCAGGTGAGACCGGTGAGAAGGCGGCGGGAGCGCATGCGGTCGCTCTGAGATTACCGGCCCGCGACGGTGGTCCGTGCGCCACTGGAGCGGCCCTCCTCCAGGCGCAGGCGCAGGCACTTGAGCGCCTTGCGCGATCCGCGCTTGAACCAGGAGCGCCTGCGCGACAAGGCCTCGACGATCTTGTCGGTGGGCAGCGGCGGCTCTGTCTCGAACATGAACGTGACCTTCGTCGCGTCCCCGGCCGGCTCGAGCGTCCACTCGCAGTAGGTCTTGATGCGGTTGTACTTGCCGCCGCTCCCGACGCCGACGATGCGCAGCGGTGGCTCGACCTCGAGGAAGGTGAGCTCACCCCAGCCGAAGCGGTCCATGCGCCCCTGGTGCCGGAAGCGCGCGCCGGCGCCGCGACCGTAGGAGTCCTCACGCGTGAGGCGCCAGTCGCCGAACAGGCTCCCCATGAACTCCGCGTGGTTGGCGATGTCGACGAGGTAGTCGAACACCTCGCCGCGCGGCTTGTCGATGGTGACGGAGGTCGTGACCGGGTCCATGGAGCCCGGCGGATCCTATGCGGCTAGATGGTTGATTCCAAATCCTCCGTGGTCGTGCTTTCCCGTCAGGTGGATGCCAGGCGCCGACCGGATCCGAAGGGAATACGGACGTATTCACGAGGATTCGGGTGGCGATCTGGCGCCGCATGGCGAGCAAGCACGCGCCACCCGAATTTGGAATCAACCATCTAGGGGCAAAGCGTGACGGTCGACGCCTGCTCGGGGGAGCGGACCAGCTCGGTGCGATCGGGCGTGGCGGCACGCAGCGGCCGGCACAGCTCGCAGACCGCGTCCGTGCGGTGGCGGCCGACGTAGAAGTGCAGCGTCTCCCCCGTCAACGGCGTCCGGTGGCAGTGCCGGCAGCGGTGCCGGGTGGCGCTGAGCGCGTCGACGGAGGCGCGCAGCAGGGCGGCCTCGATCTCGAAGGCGCGCGAGCGCACGCGCCGCAGGGGGTGGACGGTCGGCATGCTTTGCGCTAGTTCGACGCCCGGGCACCGCCACCTTCCAGGGGCTTTGTCCGAACCTTGACTTGCCCCCTATCCTTCTCCGCGGAGAGGGTTGCGAGGATCAGCGTGCATTCTCGGCACGCAAAGGAGAGGACAATGGACCCACGTACGCCGAGCGAGCTGGAAAGCACCGGGACGCTCCCGATGCAGGGAGCTGCCCTGCCGCGGGAACCGTCTGAGCCCGTTGCCGAGTCCGGCCCGACTCCGCCGGAGTGGCTGGCCGAGGCGCGCGACGGCATCACCGTGCCCGGCAAGTACCTCGCCTTCGAGGACTCCGGCAGCCATCAGGTCGTGCCCGTGCAGCGCGAATGGACGCGCATCGGGCGCTCACTGGCCGCCGACGTGCGCTTCGACGACGCGACGGTCTCCCGCCGCCACGCCCTGATCGTCCACCAGGCCGACGGCACGCGCGTGCTCGACGACCGGTCGCTCAACGGTGTGTACGTCAACGGGCGGCGCGTGGAGTGGAGCCCGCTGACCGACGGCGACCAGATCGTCGTCGGCCGCCACACCCTGATCTTCCTGGACACCGCGACCGTCGGCTCACCCGTCGGCACCGCGGCCAACACCTCCGATTAGATGGTTGATTACACGACCCCGCGGCCCCAGGCACGCCGCTGACGCTTCGCCGGTTCACGCCCGTCCGGTTCGCCCGTACCACCGGTACGGGCTTCGCCGGCCGACCGCGCCCGGCTCGGTCATCAGCGTGCCTGGAACCACGGGTCTCGTGGAATCAACCATCTAGGCCGCTTCGGTAGGGTGGCGACCGAAGCATGGCCGCCGCCACCATCGCTGTCCTCTCGCTCAAGGGCGGGACCGGGAAGACGACGACCGTTCGCACGCTTGCCGACGTGCTGCGCCGTCTCGACCTCGAGGTCCTCGCCATCGACCTCGACCCGCAGGGCAACCTGTCGGACTACTTCGACGTCCCGCCGGACGCGGCCCCGACCGTGGCCGACGTGCTCGCGGGCAAGGCGAAGGCGCGTGAGGCCATCCACAACGGCGTCATGCCCGCCTCCCCCATCCTCGCCGAGGTGGAGCGTTCGCTGAGCGGCAAGATGGGCCGCGAGCTCGTGCTGCGCAAGGCGCTCAAGGAGGCGCGCAAGAGCTACGACGTGATCCTCGTCGACTGCCCGCCGGCGCTCGGCCTGCTCACCGTCAACGGCCTCGTCGCCGCCGACTGGGCGCTGATCTCCTCCGAGGCGCAGTACTTCGCGCTGCAGGGTGTCGAGGGCGCCCTGGAGGTCGTCGAGCAGGCCAAGGAGTACTACAACGACGACCTGCAGTGGCTCGGCGTGGTGCTGAACATCGCCGACATGCGCACGGTCCACTCGCGTGAGGCGTTCGTCTCGCTCAAGGAGCACTTCCCCGAGAAGATCTTCGAAACCGTGATCCGCTCCTCGATCGCCTACGCGGAGTCCGCCGAGCGCGCGAAGTCGATCCTCGACCACCGGCCTGATCTCGGCGCGGACTACCTCTACCTCGCCGACGAGATCCTCTTCCGCGTCGGCATGACCGGCCCGCGCCGCAAGCTCAAGAAGCTCATCGCCGACACCGCCCCGGCGCCCGCGGCTTAGCCTGGATCCAGGCTTAGAGGAGGTAGCCGAAGCTGCGCGAGCGCCAGGCGGGCTGCTCGCGCTCGTAGAAGCGGTGCGCGTCCGTGCGCGTGTCGGCCGAGTCGAGTTCGAGGTGCGTCGCGCCGCGTTCGCGGGCCCAGGCTCGGGCTGTGTCCAAAAGCGCCTTGCCGATCCCGGCGCTGCGGTGGGCGGGGTCGACGGCAAGGTCCTCGATCCACGCGCGCTGACCGAAGCGCACCGACGCGATGTCGAGGTAGACCGTGCAGAAGCCGCTGAGGTCGTCGGCGACAAGCACCTCGTGGCGGTCTCCGCCCATCAGCCTGGCGAGCGCCGTGGCCGCGCGGCCGGCGTCCCATTCGGAGGGCATCACGCCCGGCGCAGCGAAGAGCCAGTCGTAGGCGGCTGCGACGGCGGCGGCCTCCTCGCGGCGGGCCGGGCGGACCTCAGGCGGCACGGGTCCGGGCGGCGGGGGTCAGGACGGCGGCGAGGTCGGCTGCGAGCCGGGGCGCCTCGGTGGGGCGCAGCGTCGCGACGGTGACGCGGATCGCGGGCGGCGTGTCGAGGCGAAACCGTGCGCCCGGGGTGACCGCCCAGCCGCAGGCGAGCAGGCCGGCGACGGCGCGGTCCTCGTCGGCGAGGGCGATCCAGACGTTCAGGCCGCTCTCGCCGGTGGCGGCGATGCCGCGCGCCTGCAGGGCCTCGAGCAGCGCACGGCGCCGGCCGGCGTAGACGGTCGCGGCCTGTTCGGCCAGCGCGGCGACCTCAGGGTCCGCCCACAGCTGCGCGACGGCGCGCTGGACGAGCGTGGAGACCCATCCGGGGCCGATCGCCTGCCGGGCGGCGACGCGGGCGACCGTGTCCGCGTCGCCGGCGAGCACGGCCAGGCGCAGGTCCGGGCCGAGCCACTTCGAGGTCGAGCGGACGGCGACCCAGCGATCGTGGCCGGCGGCGAGCGTGCGCAGCGGCGCGCCCGACACCGGGCCGAGGTGGTCGTCCTCGATCAGCAGCACGCTTGGCTTCAGGGTCGCGCGCAGCCGGCGGGCGCGGGCGGCGCCGAGCACCGCCCCGGTCGGGTTCTGCCCCCGCGGGGTGAGCACGACCGCGCGCGCTTGGGATGGGATGGCGTCCGCGGTGATCGGTGCGAGGCGCAGCCCGAGCGCGCGGACGACGTCGAAGACGGCGGGAAAGCCAGGGTCCTCGACGGCCACGGTGTCGCCCGGCGCAAGGTGGGCGGCGAGCGCGCGCTCGATCCCGTCGAGCGCACCGTTGACGACGCACAGGTGGGTCGTGTCGAGGCCGTCGGCGGCAAGCGCGGCGCCCGCCGCCGCACGCAGGCCTCGGTCCACCGGGTCTGCGCCGTACATGCGCGGCGCGGCGTCAAGCTGCGCGAAGGCGCCGCGGACGTCCGGGAGCAGCGCAGGGTCGGGATTGCCGGCGCTCAGATCGCGCACGCCGTCGGGAACGGCCCAGGCGGTGACTGGAGCCACCGGCGAGCGCGCGGCGACCCTCATGCCGCTCCGCGGCCGCGCCGTCACCACCCCGCGGCGCTTGAGGTCGGCGTAGGCGGCCGACACCGTCGTGGGGCTCAGGTCATTGGCCCGGGCGAGCGAGCGCACGCTCGGGAGCCGGTTCCCGGCCGTGAGCGCGCCGCTCAGCACGGCCGCTTCCACGTGCGCCGCGAGCTCGCGCGCGCTCCGTCCCGTGATAGTCTGCGCCGACACAGATGACCGACTGTACCAGAACAGAGAGAACACGCGTCCGCCGCAATCCGAGCCGCGGCGTCTACGACCGCGCGGTCATCGACGCCATCCTCGACGAGGCGCCCATCTGCCACCTCGGGCTCGTCGACGACGGGCAGCCCCTCGTGCTGCCCACCATCCACGCCCGTGTCGGCGACGACCTGCTGCTGCACGGATCCGCCGCCGGGCGCGCCATGCGTGTCCTCGCTGCGGGCGCGCCCGTGTGCGTGACGGTGACCCTCGTCGACGGCCTCGTGCTCGCGCGCTCGGCCTTCCACCACTCGATGAACTACCGCTCGGTCGTCCTGCTCGGCAGGGCCAGCCTCGTGGAGGGCGACGAGGCGAAGACCGCCGCGCTGGAGGCGTTCACGGAGAAGCTCGTCCCCGGCCGCTGGCCCGAGGTGCGCTGGCCGACCCGGCAGGAGCTCAAGGGCACGATCGTGCTGTCGATGCCGATCGACGAGGGCTCCGCCAAGGTCCGCAGCGGCCCACCCGTCGACGACGACGCCGACTACGAGCTTGACGTGTGGGCGGGCGTCGTGCCCTTGAGCACTGCGCCGGGCGAGCCGATACCCGATACGGATGGCCCGATCCCCGCTCACGTCCTCGCGTACAGTGCGCGCCATCAGGCCTGAGCGAGCCCTCCCACTCCTCCTCATCATCGCTGCCGTGGGCTGCGGCGACGAGCCCACCCAGGCGAGGGCGCCGGCCGCGACGGCCACCCCGAAGCCGTTTGAGCCTTCGCCCGAGCCCACCCCGGCGAAGGTCGACAAGCCCCGGCACGCCACCGCCGCGATCACCCGCACCGTCGGCCTGCGAGACCGCCCGCGTGGCGAGACGCTGCAGCGCATCGGTCCCGAGACCGAGTTCGGCTCGGGCATGGTCTTCGGGGTGCTCGGCCGCCGCGACGGCTGGCTGAAGGTCGCCGCCTCCCAGCTACCGAACGGGGAACGCGGCTGGATTCCCGCCCGCACCGCCACCGTGCTCGGCACCGACATGGACATCCACGTCGACCGCTCGAAGCTCCAAGCCACGCTGCGCGATGACGGCCGCGCGGTGCTGCGCTTCCCCGTTGCCGTCGGGCGACCGGGAAACGAGACGCCGCTCGGCCGCTACGCGGTCACCGACAAGCTGACCCCGACCGACGGGACGTCCCCGTACGGCTGCTGCGCGCTGGCCCTCACGGGTCACCAGACCCGGCTCGAGCCGGGGTGGCCCGGCGGCGATCGCCTCGCCATTCACGGCACGCCCGCCGTCGAGACGATCGGCACCGCGGCATCGCTCGGCTGCATGCGCGCCCCCGAGGACGCGTTGCGGCGGCTGATGCGCCAGGTCCCGCTCGGCGCTCCGGTCGTCGTCAAGGCCTAGGAGCCTGCCGCGGGCGGCCGCGATGTCACATCTCGCTGACGTCCGCGCCGTGCTCCTCGAAGGGCACGCGCATGACGTCCGCCCAGCCGTCGCAGCGCTCGCGCAGCGCGGCTACGACGGCCCCCGTGGCCTCGTAGGCGGTCCAGACGAGGACGGTCGGGCCGGCGCCCGAGACCGTCGCCCCCAGGGCGCCGAGCGAGGCGGCCTGCGCGACGAGCTCGGCCGAGCGCGGGTACAGATGGGCGCGGTGGGGCTGATGCAGGCGGTCGTCGAGCCCGTGGGCGATCAGGGAGAGGTCGCCGCGCGCGAGGCCGAGCACGAGCAGCGCGGTGCGGCCGACGTTGGCGACCGCGTCGGCGAGCGGCACCTGCGCCGGCAGGGCGCGGCGGGCCTCGCGCGTGCGGACCGCCTCGTCGGGAACGACGAGCACCGCCTCGAGGCCGATCGGCACGCCGAGCCGCGCGACCTCGCCCTCGACGCACGCCACGAAGCCCCCGTGCAGCGCGGCAGCGACGTTGTCGGGGTGCCCTTCGAGCTCGGTCGCCAGCGCGAGGATGTCGGCGTCGAGCTCGAACATCGAATCGGCGGCCAGCAGTCCGGCGAGGTAGGCCGCCGCGCTCGTGCCCAACCCGCCGCTGAGCGGCACGTCTGACTTGATGCGGAACTCGAAGGGCTCGGGGTCGGCGAGCCGGGCGAAGCCGCGCACGCAGAGATTGCGGCGGTCGCGCGCGATGCGCAGGTCGGTGCGGACGCCGAAGCGCCCGCTCTCGACGACCTCGACCTCGACGTGGAGCGCGAGCGCCGCCGCGAGCACGTCGAAGCCGGGGCCGAGGTTGGCCGAGGAGGCCGGCACCCGGACGAGCCGGCGCCGGTTCATCGCTATCCGCCGCCTGTGCCCGCCGGCGAAGCCGGCTGGGTGAACAGGACGCGCTCGACCGCGGCGGTCTGCGCGTCGCAGGGCACCACGGCGCCGGCCTGCGACAAGGCGGTCTGCGGGTCCTTGAGCCCGTGGCCGGTGAGCACGCAGACGACGCGCGACGCCCCCTCCGCGCCGTGTTTGAGCAGGCCGGCGACACCGGACGCCGACGCCGGCTCGCAGAACACGCCCTCGTGGGCGGCGAGGAAGCGGTAGGCGTCGAGGATCTGCTCGTCGGTGACCGCGCGGATGTCCCCGCTCGAAGCGCTCATCGCCCCCATGGCCTCCTCCCAGCGGGCGGGGTTGCCGATCCGGATCGCGCTCGCGACCGTCTCGGGGTCGTCGACCCGCTTTCCGAGCACGAGCGGCGCCGCGCCGGCCGCCTGATACCCGAGCATCCGCGGGGAGGCGCCCGCCTCCTCAAAGCCCTTCCAGTACGCCGTGATGTTGCCCGCGTTGCCGACGGGGATGCAGAGCGCGTCGATCTGGTCGAGCTCCTCGAGGATCTCGAAGGCGGCGGTCTTCTGCCCCTCGAGGCGGAACTGGTTGACCGAGTTGACGAGGCCGATCGGGTGGTGGTCGGCGAGCTCGCGCACGATGGTCAGCGCCTGGTCGAAGTTGCCCTGCAGCGCGATCACCTTGGCGCCGTGCATGAGCGCCTGGGCGAGCTTGCCGATGGCGATCTTGCCCTCGGGGACGATGACGGCGCCCGTGAGGCCGGCGCGGCCCGCGTAGGCGGCGGCGCTGGCGGCGGTGTTGCCCGTCGAGGCGCAGATGACCGCCGTGGCGCCCTCGCGCACTGCGGCACTCACCGCGCAGGTCATCCCCCGGTCCTTGAAGGAGCCGGTCGGGTTCAGGCCCTCCAGCTTGAGCCAGACCTCTGCGCCGACGCGCTCGGAGACACGCTCGGCCAGCACGAGCGGCGTGGAACCCTCGCCGAGGGAGACGACGGGGTCCCCGGCGGCGAACGGCAGCCGGTCGCGATAGCGCTCGATCAGGCCCACGCCGGGTCTCCCTCGACGGCGCCGTAGTACAGGTTGTCGATGCGGGCGCCGCGCTCGTACGTGTACGCGCGCAGCACGCCCTCGCGCTGGAAGCCCGCCCGTTCGGCGAGGCGGATGGTCGGCTCGTTGTCGATCAGGGTCGCGAGGCCGACGCGGTGCAGGCCGAGCGTGGCGAACGCCCAGCGCACGATCAGGCGTAGGGCCTCGAGGGCCACGCCGCCGCGGCGTGAGCCGGGCACGACCATGAAGCCGCAGTCCGCCCGCCGGTGCATCCAGCTGAAGCTGTGCAGCGCAATCTGGCCGAGGAAGGCGTCGTCGTCGGGCGCGGCGATCGCAAAGCGGATTGACCGGCCGCCGATGCGCTCGTTCGCCTCTTCGCGCATGCGCTTGCGGGCCCACGCCTTCGTCGGCTCCTCCTCGTAGCCGATCAGGCGGTCGAGCGCAGACTCGTCAGCGAACGCCTGCAGGAACGGGTCGACGTCGCGCGGCGCGAAGTCGCGCAGCACCACCCGATCGCCCTCGAGTCGTGCGGCGGGGATCACCCACGGCCGGCTCCGAATCAAAGGTCCGGCCTTGCGTTCGGGGGACCCGTAGGGTCTCAGACGTACTCCTCCTCGATCACGCGGATGGCGTGCGGGGCGGAGCGGATGAAGTCCAGGCGCCCGATCAGCTGCAGCGCGGCGAACAGGCGCGACTCGAGCACCGGGTGGATGGTCATCACCAGGCGGGCGTCGTCGCCCAGTCCGTGCTGGTAGAGCTGTTTGATCGAGCAGCCCTGCATCCCGAGCACCTCGGCGACCTGGGCGAGGACGCCGGGCCGGTCGGCGACCTCCATGCGCACGTAGAACGCCGAGACGACGTCCTCGATCATCGGCAGGCGCTGCGTGGTCTCCGGCGTCGAGGCAGGCGGGATCATCGCGCTGATGACGTCGCCGAGCACCGCCGTGGCGGTCTGCGGACCGCCCGCGCCCGGGCCCGACATGGTGATCTCGGTGATCGCCGGGGCCTCGACGGTGACCGCGTTGTACGGGCCGTGGACGGAGGCCAGCGGGTGGCCGGAGTACAGCAGCGTCGGATGCACGCGCACCGACAGCCCGCCGTCGACGCGCTCGGCCGTCCCGATCAGCTTCAGGCCCAGGCGCAGGTCGCGCGCGAACTGCATGTCCTCGGCCGTGATGTCCTCGATGCCCTCGTAGGGGACGTCGTCGAGGGACACCGGCGTGTCGAAGGCGAGGCGCGCGAGGATGGCCATCTTGGCGGCCGCGTCCTTGCCGTTGACGTCGTCGCTCGGATCGGCCTCGGCGTACCCGAGCCGCTGCGCGTCGGCGAGCGCCTCGGCGTAGGAGACGCCCTTGGCCGCCATCTCGGTGAGGATGTAGTTGGTCGTCCCGTTGACGATCCCGCTCACCCGCTCGACGTGCGAGCCGGCCAGCGACTCCTGCATGACGCGGATGACGGGGACGACGCCGGCGACGGCGCCCTCGAAGCGCAGCTGGACGCCGTGCTCGCGCGCGGTCGCCCACAGCTCCTCGCCGTGGACTGCGAGCAGCTGCTTGTTGGCGGTGACGACGTGGCGGCCGGCGCGCATCGCCCGCAGGACGTAGTCGCGCGCGGGCTCGAGCCCGCCGATCAGCTCGACGATCAACTGTGAGCGCTCGACGATGTCGTCGAAGTCGCCGCGCGATCGGGTGAGGACGCCGGTGATCTCGGGGCGCAGGCCGGTGAGGTTGACGATCGCCTCGGCGCGCTCGGGAAGCAGCTCGGCGAAGGCGCCGCCGACCGTGCCGGCGCCGAGCACACCGATGCCGAACGGAGTGGTCTCAGCAGTCACGGGCGGTCAGGTCCTCGTAGGTCTCGCGGCGGACGACCACGCGTGCCTCGCCGTCCTTGCAGAAGATCACCGGCGGCCGCGGGATGCCGTTGTAGTTGTTGGCCATCGCGTGCCCGTAGGCGCCCGTGGCCGGGGTCACGAGCACGTCGCCGACTACTGGCTCAGGCAGCGCGACGTCGCTCAGCAGGACGTCCGTGGACTCGCAGTGCTTGCCGACGACCGCGTAATGGGTTTCGCCCTCCGGTCCTCTCAAGTTCGGACCTCCGGGACGATGGGTTTCGCCCTCCGGTCCTCTCAAGTTCGGACCTCCGGGCGACGTCACACACTCGCGGTCGGCCAGCCGCGCCTCGTAGCGGGCGCCGTAGAGCATCGGGCGCAGGTTGTCGGACATCCCGCCGTCGACCGCCACGAAGCTGCGCTTGACGTCGGTCACCGAATAGAGGGTGACGCCGGCGTTCGCGACCAGCGCACGCCCGGGCTCGAGCAGCAGCTCGATGTCGCTGCCGAAGGCATCGTGCGCGATTTCGGTGATCGCTACCACCCACTCCCCCGGCTCCGGCGGCTCGTCCTCGCGGGTGTAGCCGACGGCCATGCCGCCGCCGAGGTCGTACACGCCGAAGTCTCCCAGCTGTCGCAGGGTCTGAACTGCATCGGTGAAGGGGTCGGCCGTGAAGAGCTGCGAGCCGAGGTGGAAGTGCAGGCCCACGATGTCGACCGCGGCCGGAGGGTCGGCGATCAGGGCCGCCGCCTCTGCGGGCGTGAGCCCGAACTTCGAGCTCTCCTGGCCCGTCATGATCCCCGCGTGGGTGTCGGTCTCGACGCCGGGGACGACCCGCACCAGGCAGCGCTGCCCGCGGACCCCCAGCTCGGTCAGCTTCGCGGCGTCGGACCCGTCGAGCACGATCAGCCCCACGCCCGCCTCGGCCGCGAGCCGCAGCTCTTCGAGCGACTTGGCGTTGCCGTGCACGACGACGTCGGCGGGATCGAAGCCGGCCTGCAGCGCGAGGTGCAGCTCGCCACCGCTGGCGACGTCGACGCTGAGCCCCTCCTCCGCGAACACGCGCAGGGCCGCCGTGCAAGGGAACGCCTTCGACGCGTACACGATTCGCGCCGGGCCGCCGGCGAACTCCCGGGCCCGTGCGCGCAGGTCGTCTTCCGCCACCACGTACGCGGGCGTGCCGTGATCGAGCGCCAACTGCGTCGCGTCGCAACCGCCGATGACGAACCGGCCGTCCTTCACGTAGGAGTGCTGCGGGTACACGCTCGAGACCGTCATCATGCGGCGGCCACTATGCCACGGACGCGCCGTCTCCCCACCCCTGCACCACCGACCGAGCGCGGCGTCCACGGCGACCTCGCCTACACGCTCTGGCTCCCGGAAGGCACGCCGTGGGGCGGCCTCGTCGTCATTCACGGCGCCATGTCGAGCAAGGAGAGCCATCACGACATGGCCCGCGCCGCCCGTACGGCGGGCATGGCCGCGGTCGCCTTCGACCTGCGCGGCCACGGCGAGACGGGCGGCAGGCTCGACGGCCGGGTCTTCGAGGACGTCGCCGCGATCGCCGGCCTGCTCGGCGACGTCCCGATCGCTGTGCGCGGCTCGAGCCTCGGCGGCTACGTGGCCATCGCCGCAGCCGAGCGGGTCGGTGCCGCGGCGATCGTCGCGGTCTGCCCCGCCCCCGGGCATGGCCTGGCCGCCGGCCTGCGCTCCGGCCGGCTGACGGTCCCGGTCGACCTCGAGGCCGTCGAAGCCCTGCTGTCCGAGCACGACCTCGGCCTGATCGTCGAGCAGTCCGCGGTCCCACTGCTGCTCATCCACGCCGAGGGCGACGAGCAGGTGCCCGCACAGCACTCCGTCGAGCTCCACGCCCGCTCCGCCGCCCCGCTGAAGCGCCTGATCGTCACCCCGGGCGGCCATCACCGCACCGCGCAGCACGACGCAGAGCTTCAGGGCGAGTCGATCCGCTTCATCCGGCGCGCGCTGGGCGCCTCGAGCTTCTCCTAGTTGATGCTGTTCGTCCGCGTGACGCCGCCGCCGGTGCGCGCGAGCCAGATGGCGCCCGCGGCGAGCATGACCAGCGATACGAGCTGCGCCGTGGTCAGCCCGGCCAGCGCGGGGGAGTTGCGCCGCACGAACTCGACGAGGAAGCGCTCGAGGCCCGCGAGGACGAGGTAGAGGGCGAAGAGGCGCCCGGGCGCGAAGCGGTCACGCAGGTGCCAGAGCACGAGCGCGGTGACGCCCATGGCAAGGGTCTCGTAGACCGGGGTCGGATGGACGGCCTCGTCGGTGGGGACGACGCCGTCGGGATAGGCCATCGCCCACGGTCCGTCCCACGCCTCGCCGTAGTCGCCGTCACCCGAGAGCTGGCAGCCCACGCGGCCGCCCGCGTAGCCCAGCGCCAGCGCCGGCGCCGCGAGGTCGAGCAGCCCGAGCCCGAACATGTCCTTGCGCTTGGCCCACAGCAGAACGGCCGCCGCGCCCCCGAGCGCGCCGCCGTACCAGGTCAGCCCGGAGCCGCCGAAGAGCGTCCCGAAGAAGTCCTCCGAGAGGGCGTCCGTGTGCTCGGCGACGTACCAGAGCCGCGCGCCGATCAGCCCACCGACGAGCGCGGAGAAGACGATCTCGTACGCGTAGTCGACCGGCTTGCCCAGCTCGCGCAGCCGCCGGCTCAGCACCATCCCGCAGATCACGAAGCTCAGCCCGAAGGACAGGCCGAACGTCTTGATCGGCAGCCCGAAGAGGTCGAGTTCAGGTTGCATCAGCCGCGCCTCAGAACCTGATGACGGAGCGGATGCCGTCTTGGTCGTGCATGAGATCGAAGCCGCGGTTGACCTCGTCGAGCGTGAGCGTGTGGGAGATGAGGGGAGCGACGTCGATCTCGCCCGCGAGCGCGCGCTCGACGAGCTCGGGCACCTGGTCGCGTCCTTTGACTCCACCGAAGGACGAGCCGGCGATCCGCCGCCCCTGGATCAGCCAGCGCGGGATCACGTCGAGCGTCTCCCCCTTGCCGGCGACGCCCGCGACGGTGCACAGGCCCCAGCCCATGCGGGCGGACTCGACGGCCTGGGCCATGACCTTCACGAGCCCCGTCGCCTCGAAGGTGTAGTCGGCGCCGAAGCCGCCGGTCTCGTCCGTGACGCGTTGCACGATGTCGGCGCCGCCCACCCAGGTATCCGTCGCGCCCTGGCCGCGCGCCAGGGCAAGCCGGTCCTCGGACAGGTCGACGCAGATGATCCGCTCCGCGCCGCACAGCCGCGCGCCGGCGACCGCGCCGAGCCCGACGAGCCCGGCGCCGAAGATGACGCACTTCGAGCCCTCGGTCACCTTGGCGGTGTTCATGGCCGCACCGAGGCCGGTCGACAGCCCGCAGGCGAACGGCGCGGCCTGGTCCATCGGCATGTCGGGGTTGATCTTCGCGAGCGCGATCTCGGGCATGACCGTCGCCTCCGCGAAGGTCGAGGTGCCCATGAAGTGGCGGATGGGCTCGCCGCCGCGCGACAGGCGGGCCGATCCGTCGGGCAGGTGGCCGCGGTTCTGCTCGGCACGGATGGCCATGCAGAGGTTGGTCCGGTCGTCGCGGCAGTGCACGCACTCGCGGCACTGGGGGCTGAACAGGGTGACGACGTGGTCGCCCTCGACGACCGAGGTCACGCCCTCGCCGACGTCCTCGACCACTCCTGCGCCCTCGTGACCGAGCACGCACGGCGCGTAGCCCGACGGGTCGGCTCCCGAGGCCGTGTACATGTCGGTGTGGCAGACGCCGCACGCCGACAGGCGGACGAGCACCTCGCCGGCCTTCGGGCCCTCGAGATCGATCTCGGTGACGTTGAGCGGCTGGCCGAACTCCTCCAGCACGGCGGCGCGGATCTTCATCCGCCGGACGCTACCGCCCGGCCGCATCTGCGAAGGTTCCCGACCTGAGCGGGGAGCAGCCGACACCACATGGCGCGGCCGGACCGGCGGCGCTCACGCTCGGCGCCGTCGGCGTCGTCTTCGGCGACATCGGCACCAGCCCGTTGTACGCGATGAAGGAGACGTTCGCCGGGCCCCACGAGCTCGCCCCGAGCGAGGACGCCGTCTTCGGCGTCCTGTCGCTGATCTTCTGGGCGATCACGATCATCGTGACGGTCAAGTACGTGCTCTTCATCATGCGCGCCGACAACGGGGGCGAGGGCGGGATCATGGCGCTCATCTCGCTCGTGCAGTCGGCGAAGCTGAAGGGCGCGCGCACGACCGCAGCGCTGGTTGCGCTCGGCGCCTTCGGTGCGGCGCTGTTCTACGGCGACGGCATGATCACGCCGGCGATCTCGGTGCTGTCGGCGGTCGAGGGGCTCGAGGTGCTCGAGCCGAGCCTCGGCGACTACGTCATCCCGATCACGCTCGCGATCCTCTCCGTGCTGTTTCTCGCCCAGCGCTTCGGCACCGCCGTGGTGGGACGCGCGTTCGGCCCGGTGATGGTCGTGTGGTTCGGAGCGCTTGGCGTCCTCGGTCTCGGCGAGGTCATCGACGACCCCTCCATCCTGGGCGCGCTCTCCCCGCACCACGGCCTCGCGTTCCTCTTCGACCGGCCGGGGACCGCGTTCCTGGCGCTCGGCTCGATCGTGCTCGCGGTGACGGGCGCGGAGGCGCTCTACGCCGACATGGGCCACTTCGGGCGCGCGCCGATCCGGCGGGCCTGGTTTCTCGCGGTCCTGCCCGCGCTGCTGCTCAACTACATGGGCCAGGGCGCGCTGCTGCTCTCCGACCCGTCCGCCACGGAGAGCCCCTTCTTCCTGCTGGTTCCCGACGGCCTGCTGCTGCCGATGGTGATCCTCGCCTCGGTCGCCGCGGTGATCGCCTCGCAGGCGGTCATCTCGGGCGCGTTCTCGGTGACGCGGCAGGCGGTCCAGCTCGGCCTGCTGCCGCTGATGACCATCCGCCACACCTCCCGGCACGCGATCGGGCAGGTCTACGTGCCCACGGTCAACTGGGGGTTGTTCGGCGCCATCGTCGTCCTGGTGGTCGGGTTCGGGTCCTCGAGCGCGCTCGCGTCGGCCTACGGCATCGCCGTCACCGGGACGCTGGCGATCGACACGATCCTGTTCTTCGTGGTCGTGCGCGCCCTGTGGGGCCGCCCGCTGTGGATGGTGATCGCTGGCGCGGCCGGCTTCCTGGTCGTCGACCTCGCCTTCTTCGCCGCCAATCTGACCAAGATCGCCGACGGCGGCTGGTTCCCGCTCGCGATCGGGCTGGCGATCTTCACGGTGCTGATCACGTGGCGCCGGGGCCGGGAGATCGTCACCGCCAACCGCGTGGAGGAGGAGGGCCCGCTGCTGGATTTCGTGCTCGCCCTCGAAGCCTCCGACGAACCGCCCGTCCGCGTGCCGGGCACCGCCGTCTTCCTCAACGCCAGCGCCAACACGACGCCGCTGGCCATGCGGTACAACGTCGAGCACAACAAGGTGCTGCACAAGCGGGTGATCGTCGTCAGCGTGGAGACCGCAGGGGTCCCCCACGTGCACCCGCAGGACCGCTGCGAGGTCGACGATCTGCAGATCCCCGACGACGGGATCGTCCTCGTCAAGCTGCGCTTCGGCTTCCAGGACGTCCCCGACGTGCCGGCGGCGCTGCGCGAGGCAAAGCAGCACGGCCTCCCTTTCGACGTCGACGGCGCGACCTACTTCCTCAGCCGGGTCATCGTCGATCCCGAGCCCAACGGCAGCATGGCCATGTGGCGCAAGCGGCTGTTCACCGCCATCAGCCGCAACGCCGCGAGCCGCGCGGAGTACTTCAACCTCCCCGACGACCGCGTCGTCTCGCTCGGGGGCAACATCGAGCTGTAGGACGCCTACAGGTAGTTGTAGGGGTCCACCGGGACGCCGTTGATGCGCGTCTCGAAGTGGACGTGGGGGCCGTAGCAGCTGCCCGTGCAGCCGGAGATCGCGACGGCCTGGCCCTGGGTGACCGACTGGCCGACGCTGACCGACAGCGAGGTGTTGTGGGCGTAGCACGTCGACAGCCCGCCCGTGTGCGAGACGCAGACGTAGTTGCCGTAGCCGCTCGTCGGCCCGGAGATCGTCACGGTGCCCGACGCCGACGCGAGCACCGGCGTGCCCGACGGGATGGCGATGTCCCAGCCCGCGTGCAGGCGTCCCCAGCGCGGGCCGAACGGGGAGACGATCGGCCCGTTGACGGGCCAGATCAGACCGCCGGAGCCCGTGGGCACCGGTCCGATCGGGCTCGTGTCGACGCCGGCGAGCTCTGCCTGGATCTCGGCCTCTCTCTCCTCGAGATCGGCGAGGTCGCCCTCGTACTGCTGGCGCTCGGCGACGACGGAGTCAAGCGTGGAGTTCCGCTCGGCGCGCACGTCTGCGTAGCCGTCGCGCTGCGTCTCGAGGTCGCCGCGCACCGTGGCGACCTCGTCGCGGCGCGTCTCGACGATGGCGGCGATCTCCGACGCCTCCCTCTCGAGGTCGCCGAGGCGCTCGGCGATGCGCTCGGACTCCGCCTTGTCGGAGGTGACGGCGATGATGATGCGCTGGTCCTGCCGCGAGATGCGGCGCGCGAACTCGGAGTTCTCGAGCATCTCCGCGAAGCCGTCGGAGTTCAGGACGACGGTGAGGATGTCGGGGCTGTCGGCCTTGTAGAGGTCGACGAGCCGCCCCGCGAGCAGCTTGCGGCCCTCCTCGAGCCGGGCGCGCAGGCGGAGGAGGCGGGCGCGCTCCACGCGCAGCTCGTCCTGGATCGTGGCCAGGCGCGCGAGCTTGGCGTCGAGGTCGGCCTGCAGTCGCGCCTCGTCGGCCTGCAGCGTGGAGATGTCGGCCTGCAGGGTGTTGATGCGCGCCGTGAAGCCCTGGATGTCGGCCGTGAGCACGCGCTCCTGGGAGCGCTGGCCCTCGATCTGATCCTGTTTCTCGTCGATACGCGAGGACAGCGGCGCAGCCCCACCCGGCAGCGGCGACCAGGCCAACCACAGGAGGGGGAGCGCCACCGCCGCGATGAGCAGGCGGAGTCGCATGAACGGTGGCCGATGCTAGGTAGGCGGCCGTGCGGGAGCCACACATGCAAGAAATGGTGCACCGTGCAGGGATTTCTGCAGGGGGCACGATCGGGTATACTTACGATCCGTAAGCAGCGTTCCTGGCCTACTCTGGAAGACATCTCATGAACAAGCTCTCCTCCTTCGGTCGCGACACCGGCCTCCAGGTCCGGATGGCGACGGTCATGCTCCTTCTCGGCGCCGTCTACGTCGTCTTCGTCGGCGCCCTCATCACGGCCGGCGTCGGAGTGGGCATCGTGCTGACGATCGCCGTCGTCCTCGCCCTGGTCCAGCTCTTCGCCTCCGACAAGATGGCCCTGGCGGCCATGGGCGCCAAGGAGGTCACGCCGCAGCAGGCGCCCGAGCTGCACGCGATGATCGAGCGCCTGTGCGTGCAGGCCGATCTGCCCAAGCCCAAGATCGCCATCGCCAACACGCGCATGCCCAACGCGTTCGCGCTCGGCCGCTCGCCCAAGAACGCGACCGTGTGCGCCACGACGGGCATCATGGAGATGCTCTCCCCCGCCGAGCTTGAGGGCGTCATGGCCCACGAGCTCACCCACGTCGCCAACCGCGACGTGATGGTGATGACGCTCGCGTCCTTCTTCGCGACGATCGCCGCCTACATCGTGCAGTTCGGCTTCTACTTCGGCGGCGGCATGGGCGGTGGCGACGACGAGGACGGCATCGGCTTCATCGCCGTCTTCTTCATCTCGCTGGCGACCTACGCGGTCTCCTTCTTCCTGATGCAGGCGCTGTCGCGCTACCGCGAGTTCGCGGCCGACCGCGGCGCGTCGATCATCACCGGCCGCCCGAGCGCGCTCGCGTCCGCCCTGATGAAGATCTCGTCAGGCATGCATCAGATCCCCGAGAAGGACCTTCGCGCGACGTCGCAGCTGGCCGCCTTCTACATCTTCCCCCCCGGCGCCGGCAAGAGCCTCGGCGCGCTGTTCGCCACACACCCCCCGATGGAGAAGCGCATCGCCGCCCTCCAGCGCCTCGAGGGTCAGCTGCAGTCCGGCGTCTGAGCGCCGGCACGATCGTCTCGCTGCACCGCTGGCCCGTCAAGTCGATGGGTGGCGAGCGCGTGGACGCCTTCGTCCTCGACGAGCGGGGCGTCGCCGGGGACCGCACCCACGCCGTCTTCGACGTGCACCGGGGCGCCGCGCGGCAGCTCACCGCCCGCCAGGCGCCGCGGCTGCTCGCCTGGAGCGCGCGCTACGACGAGCCGGGCGAGGAGATGGACCCGGCCGCAGCGGCCTGGCCGGTGGTCACGGCCCCCGGCGGGGCGGAGTTCGAGTGGCGCGATCCGGCGCTGCGCGAGGCCCTCTCCGACGACCTCGGCCGCGACGTCACCCTGCATCGCGACGAGAACGGTCAGCAGGATCTGGAGCGGTCGCTGCTGGTGACGACCGGCGCGAGCCACGCTGCGCTCGAGGCCGAACTGGGCCGCACGCTGGACCTGCGGCGCTGGCGCACCAACGTGCACGTCGAGCTCGACGCCCCGGCGCGCGCCGAGGACGGCTGGGAGGGGCGCGCGCTCACGCTCGGCGCCGCGCACATGGCGCTCCTGCACCCGTGCGTCCGCTGCGTGATCCCGGCCCGCGACCCGGACGACCAGACGAAGGACGCCGAGCTCCTACGCCACCTCTCGCGCCATCACTCCGGCGTGTTCGGGATGAACGCGCGGCCGCTCGGCCGCGCCTGCGTCCGCACGGGAGACGGTTCGACGGTCTCCGTGACGCCGATCAGCGCCGCCGCGCGGTCGAGGTCGACGAGGTCGAGCGCGGCCAGGCCCAGCAGCGCGGCGCCGTAGGCCGAGCCCTCGCGCGTGGCCGTGAAGCCGACGGGCATCGCGAGCGCGTCAGCGAGCAACTGCTTGAACAGCGGTGAGCGGGCGAACCCGCCGGTGGCCCGGATCTCGCGCACCTCGTGACCGGCGCCGCGTAGTGATCCGAGCACGAGACCCAGCTGGCGGCACACGCCCTCGAGCGCCGCGCGGACGAGCTCCCCCGGCCCGTGGTCGTGGCGCAGCCCGCTGATCGACCCTTGCAGGCGGGCGTCCCAGTGGGGTGCGCGTTCCGACAGCAGGTAGGGGTCGAACTGGAGGCCGTCGGAGCGGGCGTCGGCCGCGAGGTCGAGCAGCGTCTCGATCGGGCGGTTGAGCGTCTTCGACAGCCACTCGAGCACGATGCCGCCGTTGTTGATCGCCCCGCCGACCACCCAGCGGCCGGGGGTCAGCGCGAAGCAGAAGGTGGAGTCGGTGACCGCCGCGGACTCGACGACGAGGCGCAGCGCGCCGCTGGTCCCGATCGAGCACGCCGCCACGCCGGGCTGCACCGCGCCGAGGCCGAGGTTGGCCAGCGGGCCGTCGCCGGCGCCCACCACGATCCAACCTCGCTTCGCTCGGAAGCCGAGGCGTTCGGTGGTGGGCACGAGCCGCGGCAGCTGATCGGCGGTGACGCCGGCGACGTCGAGCGCCTCGGGGTCCCAGTCGAGCGTCTCGAGCGCCATCAGCCCCGTGCCCGACGCCACGGAGTGGTCCATGACCCACTCGCCCGTCAGCCGGTGCACGACGAGCTCCTTGATGCCGACCCAGCGCTCGGCCTCGATGCCCTGGTCGCGAAACCATGCGAGCTTGCACAGCGGTGACATCGGGTGGATGGGCGTGCCCGTTCGCGCGTGCAGATGCGGATGCTCGGCCTTGATGCGTTCCGCCTGCTCCACCGAGCGCGTGTCGGCCCAGGTCAACAGCGGCGTCACGGGCTCGTTCTCAGCGTCGAGCCCGATCAGCGAGTGCATGGCGCTCGAGAGCGCGACCGGCCCGTCGCCCGCGAGCTCGAGCGCGGCCGACACGATCGTCGCGGCGTCCGCGCCGGGCCCGTAGACCCGCTCGTCGCGACCGCCGGCGCTGCCGTCCTCGCGGACCTGCAGCGCCTTGACGGCGGTGGTCCCGATGTCGAGCCCGACGACCACCGTCACGCCGCCAGCCTATCCTCGGAGGAGATGGGCTTCTTCGATGCACTGACCGGTAGGACCAAGCTCCGCCAGCCGACCACCGACCGGCTGTTCGCGATGAGCACCGCCGTGCTCGAGATGCAGGACAAGGGCCTCGAGCCGACCGGCAAGGCGGCGATCGTCTTCCAGCCGCTGGCCACCTCGGACTTCGACGCGATCGTGCAGGAGATGACCGAGCTGCTCGCGCTGACCGGCGAAGAGACCGGCACCACCATCACGACCGAGGACGACTCCTTCGGCTACCGCTTCATGATCCTCGAGGACCCGGAGTTCGAGGACCTCGTCGTCGGCCTCAACGGCGTCAACAGCGCGCTGCGCGACGGCGGCTACGCCGACCGCGTCCTGTGCGCGCTCTTCCCCTTCAAGGACGCCCAGGGCCGCGAGGTCCACTGGATCTACAACGTCAAGCGCGCGACCTATTACCCGTTCGTCCCTGCGGGCGGCGACCAGCAGCGCGACAACGAGCGCGAGCTGCGGCTGAAGGCCCAGCTCGAGAAGGACCTTCCCATGGAGCCCGACATGGCGCGCTGGTTCCCCCTCTGGGGCGTCCCGCTCTAGTCGGGGATCAGGCCGTCGCCGGTGAACTCGGCCTTCGCCTCCGCGAAGGTGAGGTCTGGCGGCGGGATGATCACGTCGGAGCCCTCGAGGTCGTCCTCGTCGAGGACGACGCCCTCGGTGCGCACGTACTCGAGCATCGAGTTGAACAGCTCTTGGAACTTCGCCTCGTCGCCGGCCTCGACGGCGGCAACCGCGTCGTTGTCGAGCTCGTTGAGCTTCGCGACGCCGTCCTCGGACAGCTTGTACTGCGTCTCCGTAGCGATCCGGACGATCACGCGGTGCCGCCTTCAGTCTTCTGCTCGAGGGCGGGCTTCTCGGCGGCCTCGCCCACGCCGAGCTCGGCGCGCATCTTGGCCAGCTCGTCGTCGACGGCGGCGCCCGAGCTGAGCTCGTGCAGCTGCTTGTCGATGTCGTCCATCCCGTCGCCGAGCTGCAGGCTGTCGTCAAAGGCGCCGGCGGCCTCGAGCTCGTCCATCGCTCCCGCGCGGGCGCGCATGCTCTCCGTCTTGTCCTGGGCGCGCTGCATGGCCAGGCCCACGTCGGCCATCTCCTCGCCGACGCCGGTGGCGGCCTCGGAGATCTTCACGGAGGCCTCGGCGGCGGAGTACTGCGCCTTCATGACCTCCTTCTTGGTCCGGAACTGCTCGAGCTTGGTGGCGAGCTTCTGCTGCTTGTCGATCAGCTGCTGCTGCTGGGCCTCGAGCTCGACCACCTGGGAGTCGAGCGACTGCAGCTCGGTCTGGGCGAAGGTCTTGCGCTCCAGCGCGGTGCGGGCGAGGTCCTCCTTGCCCTGCGAGAGCGCCGTGCGGGCCTGCTGGTCGAGCTTGGGCAGCTGCGCCTGGATCTTGTCGGCCTGAAGCTGCAGGCGCTTCTTGGCGGTGACGACGTCGGCGATGCCCTTCTTGACCTGCTGGAGCATCTCCATCTGGCGCTGGTAGGAGTAATCGAGCGTCTCGCCCGGATCCTCGGCCTTGTCGAGCATGCCGGAGATCTTCGCCTTGACGACCGTCGACATCCGTCCCATCACACCAGGCATTCGGTTTCTCCTACCTCGGGGCTCACCCGCCCAAGACTACTGGCCCTACAGCCCGCGCGGGTGCCGCTTGACGAAGCCGCTCCCGCCACGCAGGTTCTGGCGCCAGCGGGGTCCTTTGCCGCTGGAAACGGGTTCGCCCGCGGAGCTGGTGTCCAGCCGCAGGCCGGCGATGTTGACCCACATGTGCCCGCCGTTGGCGTACGTCGTGATCCATCGGCCCTTGCCGGGCTCGGCCCAGCTCATGAAGGACCCGGAGGGCATCGGCGCGCTGAGCAGCCCGCCGCCGTTGAGCGCGTAGGAGACGGTGCTCGAGCAGTCGTAGCCGGTGTCCTCGAAGCTCGCGTGCCCTCCGCCGTAGCGGTACGGCATGCCGACGATCTCGTTGGCGGCGAAGATCGCCTCCTGGACCACCTTCGGTGCCCCCGAGGGAGCGGCCGCAAAGCCGTTGGCCATGCGCTTGGCGACCGTGCCGGCCACGAACACGCGCGGGGGAGCGTCGGGGTCGACGCCGTAGGAGGCAGCGCCCGAGGAGGTGGTGGTCTCCTTCTTGCTCGACTTCTTGCTCGATTGCTGCGGGTCCGAGGGGTCCGCGGCACCTGAGGTTTGCGCCAGTGCTGCCGGGGCAGACACCAGGAACGACATAGACGTCAACAGCACGGCGAATGCCCGCATGGAAAACCGAACCTCTTTCATCAGCCTGCGGGGTTAGCTGACGGGCTACCGCGGAAAGAGCCGCGGTCCGCTCTGGTCGAGCGATTCGCCCCAACTGATTGGTTCCCCCGTTCCCCGGCTTCTGGCCAGGGACTCGGCGTGTTGTTGCTGCAACTTCGGCTGCAAAGTAGCAGCCTCGAGCACCGGTACAGTCCGCCCACATGTCGGGTCGCGTGCTGGTCGTGGTTGTCTGTGCCCTCTTCGTCGGGTGCGGCGGCGACGACGCGAAGTTCAATCCCGACGGTGAAGGGTCCACTCCGGCGCTCGGCCGGCCGGCCGAGGTCGAGGAGGTCGTCCGCGACCTCGGCTTCCCGGCGATAGCCACCCGCAACACCACGCGCGTGGCCGGCCCGGACCCGGTCGCCAACGCAGCGGGCGTCGCCCGGGCGGTCTATCCCGGCGTCGCCGCGGACTCGCGCCCGGGCTCGGTCACGCTCGTCGACGTGGGCGACTTTCCCGCCGCGGTGTCCGCCGCCCAGCTCATGGCCGCGCCGCTGAGCTCCCCCATCCTCTTCTCCGTCGACGGCGATCTTCCGCAGGCGACGCAGGACGCGCTCGACGCGATCCAGCCGATCGGTGCCGAGGCCGCTGGGGACGCGCAGGTGTTCCGCGTGGGCGACGCGGCTGCGACGCCGGCCGGCCTGGAGGCGACCGCGATCGCCGGCGACAAGCCGGCCGCGATCGCGCGCGCCATCGACCGCGTGGCCACGGAGGCCGCCGGCGAGCAGTCCGAGGCGGTGATCGTCGCGAGCCTCGAGGACCCCGAGTTCGCGATGCCCGCCGCCGGCCTGTCCACCAAGACCGGCGCCCCGGTGCTCTGGACCGAGGCCGACGCCCTGCCGGAGGTCACCGTGCAGACGATCGAGTCACGCAAGCAGCCGCGCATCTACGTGGTCGGCCCGGAGGAGGTCGTCTCGGAGAAGGTCTTCGAGCAGCTCGAGAAGCTCGGGCCGACGGATCGCATCGCCGGCGAGAACCCCGTCGAGAACGCGATCGCCGTCGCGCGCTACGCGGACGGCGCCTTCGGATGGAACGTCGTCGACCCCGGCCACGGACTGGTCTTCGCGGGCTCGGCGACGCCTGCCGACGCGCCCGCCGCCGCCGCGCTCAGCGGCTCGGGCAAGTACGGGCCGCTGCTGCTCGTGTCCGAGCCCGACGCGTTGGAGACCGCCGTCGAGGGCTACCTGCTCGACATCCAGCCGGGCTACGACGCCGACCCCGTCCGCGGCGTCTACAACCACGCCTGGGTGCTCGGCGACGAGGCGGCGATCTCCGTCGCCGTCCAGGCGCGCATCGACTCCCTCCTCGAGATCCAGTCCGTCACCGGCGAAGGCTGACCTAGTCTCCCGGGCATGGCCGAGGCCGAGCAGCCGCGCCGGATGGCGCCCGAGCACACCGTCACCGTCGAGGACGTCCGCCAGCTGATGGGCGCCTCCACCCCCCACTTCGCGCTGCAGCTGCGCAACCGCATCGCCAAGCTCGTGCGCGACCTGCCCGAGGACGACCCCGCCCGCCGGCTCGGCGTCCAGGAGATCGCCCGGCTCGAGCGCCTCGGCTTCACCGGCGAGATCCGCGGCGAGCAAGGCCAGGACGGCGAGACGTCGCTGCGCAGCGTCGTGCCCGACGCGCCTACGCGGCGCGTCAGCGGCGTTCGGTCACCGCTCGGCGGCTACACGCAGTAGGTCGGGGCGGTAGGCCTCGAGGCCCGGCACGTCGGCGCCCGGATGCTTCGCGAGGTCGTCCCAGCGCCGCAGGCGCACGGCGTCGCGCCAGTGCGGGTGGCTCTCGAAGGCCACGCGCTCCGCAGCGGTCATCGCACTCCCCTGGGCGCGCAGCGTGCGCGCGCTGACGGCACTCAAGCCGGACGCATAGCTCGGCTCGGCGGCAACGAGATAGCGCTTGGCGCTCACGTGTGCCCCGGCCAGCCAGGCGACGCGGTCCCCGAGCAGGGGCTCAAGCCAGCGGGCGCCCTGCCGGCCATGGTCGAGCGGGCCCGAGTCGTAGGGCTCGCCGTCGACGTCGGGAGAGCGCGCCACGTCGTGCAGCAGCGCTGCCAGCACGAGCTCAGGGTCCGCCCCGTCGCGGCGGGCGTGGTTGGCGCATTGCAGCGCGTGCTGGAGCTGGTCCACCGGCTCGCCGTCGTAGGGCAGGCCGACGAGTGCTTGCAGCGCCGACACGACGGCGGCCGCGACTGCTTCCGGCGTCACAGCTGCTCCAGTACGCCGGGCAGGTCCGCGAGGCCGGGCAGCAGATGGGTGTGGCGCTCGGCGCCGAGTACTGCCACGTCGACTCCGCCCGTCAGCACCCCGATCACCGCCGCAGCGCCCGCGCTCGTGCCGGCCCGGAGGTCGAGCACGGTGTCGCCGACCACCGCGATTCGGTCGACGCGGTGCACGCCGCAGCGCTCCATCGCGCGGAAGACCATGTACGGGGCGGGTCGCCCGGCCGCCACCTCATCGGCGCAGACCAGCGCGTCGACGGTGTCGCGGTCCCACCCGATCGAGGCCAGCAGCGGCTCGGCGATCGCACGGTCGAAGCCGGTGGTGAGCGCTACGCGAACCCCGTCTGCACGCAGTTCTCCGATCAACTCGGCGACACCGGCGAACGGCTCTGGCGACCGCTGCTCGTAGGCGTCGGCCAGACGGCTGCTGAAGTCGGCGTGGGCCTGCTCGACCAGCTCGTCGGTGGCAAGCGAGCCCAGCAGCGCCCTGACGGCCTCCTGCTTGTCGGCGCCCATCCAGCGCGCCACGGCCGGACGGTCCACGTCGCCCCCCGCAGCGTTGACGGCGTCCTGCAGCGCGGCGTACACCGCGCCGTGCTCTTGCACGGTGGTACCGGCGATGTCGCAGACCAGCAGGTCGAGAGTCATGCTGCCCGGGCCACCCCGGCCGCACCGGCCGCTGCGCTCTCGAGGGTGAACGACATCGCGTCGCCCAGGTAGCGGTCGTCGGCCCACTCCAGGGGTTCGCCGCCGGCGTCCGTGGTCCGTCGGCGCACTCTCAGCAGCGGCGTGCCGGCCGCGACGCCGAGCAGCTCGCAGTCCCGCGCGTCGGCTCCCACCGCATCGATCGTCTGGCGCGCGCGGGCGAGATCGATACCCGCGGCCCGCAGATGGGCGTAGATGGAGCCGGCGTCCGGGTCGAAGTCGAACAGCAGGCGCCCGACGCGCTCCACGAAGGTCGCGCGCTCGACCATCACAGGCCGGCCGTCGAGTTGGCGCAGGCGCAGCAGCTCCACGACGGGATCGCCCTCGGCGAGGCCGAGCGCGTCGATGGCGTCAATTCGCGCCGGCCGGCGAGCGACCTCCACAGTCTGCTGCCCGGGCTCGCGTCCCAGCGCAAGCGCCCACGCCGAAAAGGAGACGAGCTCGGCGAAGTCCTGCGTGAGCGTCGGGGGCCGCACCACCGGCGGCTTGCCACGGCCGCCGCCGATCGCCCCCTCGGCTCGCAGCGCCGCGAGCGCCTGGCGCACGGTCCCGCGCGAGACGGCGTGCGCGCGGCTCAGCTGCGCCTCGCTTGGCACCGGGTCGCCCGTGCGCAGCTCCCCCGTCGCGATGCGCCGGCGCAGGTCGTCGGCTATCCGCGAGTGCATCGAGTCCATCACGACTTGATTGTACAAGTGGGCCGACGGGCCGTAGCAGCCGTTGACGAAATCTTGACATGTGTTGCTGTGACGTGAAATCGCGATTGACCGCTTGTATGGACATGTTCACTCTGTGCCAGGTGGACGCGAACGTCATCGAGCGCTGCGACGTCGCCGTCGTCGGGGCCGGCATCGTCGGGCTGGCGTGCGCGCTCGAGGCCGCCGAGCGTGGGCTGCGCGTTGTCCTGTGCGAGCGCGACGACCGTGCCTCGCGGGCGACGGTCCGCAACTTCGGCCACGGGTTCGTGACCGGTCAGGACGGCGAGGCCTTCGCCGCCGCGCTGGTCGCGCGCGAGCGCTGGCTCGACCTCGGGCGCAGCGCCGGTTTCTGGGCCGCAGCCACCGGCACCGTCCTGGTCGCGCGGCACGCCGACGAGCTGGCGGTCTGCGAGGAGCTGGCCGCCGATCCCGATCGCCAGGCGCAGACGCTCACGCGCGAGCAGACCCTCGACCGCGTCCCGATCGCGAGCGACGGCGTGGCCGGCGGGCTGTGGTGCCCGCTCGACGTGCGCGTCGACCAGCGCGCCGCTGCGGCGGCGCTGGCGGCGCTTGCGGAGCGCGAGCGTGGCGTGCGGGTCCGGTTCGCGACCACCGTGCACGCGATCGAGGAGACGACGCTGCGCACAAGCGCCGGCAGCATCGAGGCCGAGCGCGTCATCGTGTGTCCGGGCGCCGATCTCGACACGCTCTTCCCGGCCACCTTCGCCGACGCCGCCGTCAGCCGCGTGCGGCTGCAGATGCTGACCGTCGCGGCACCGGGCGCGGCCAGCATCGCACCGGCGCTCGTGACCGGCCTGTCGCTGCTTCGCTACAAGGCGTTCGCGGGCTGCCCGTCAATCGGCGCGGTGCGGGAGCGGCTCGAGCGCGAGCGCCCCGAGTTGCTCGCCGCCGGGATTCACCTCGTGATCACGCAGCGTCCCGACGGCGCGCTCACCGTCGGGGACACGCACCTGTACGCGCGCACCCCGTCGCCGTTCGGCGAGGAGCGCCTCGACGAGCTCGTGCTCGCCGAGGCGGCGGGGTTGCTGGGCTCCCACCTGCGCGTGCTCGAGCGCTGGCACGGGATCTACCCCCACGCTCCAGGGCGCGACTTCCTCGTGACGTCCCCGCAGCCCGGCGTGCTCGCGGTCGTCGTGACGTCCGGCATCGGCATGACCACGGCGCTCGGGCTCGCCCCGAGCGTCCTCGACGAGTTGCTCAACCAGAACATCCACACCAATCAGGAGGCACACCGATCATGAGGATCCATGCTCGCCCCGCGGCGCTCGCGCTGGTCGCGCTCGCACTGTCTGCGGCCGGCTGCGGCGACGACAAGACGACCCCGGCTGCGGGCTCCGCAAACGGCGGCAGCGCGGCCTGCCCGGACGGCAAGGTGCGTTTCGGCATCGAGCCCTACGAGGATCCCGCCAAGCTCACCCCCGCCTACGAGGTGCTGGCCACGGCGCTCGAGCGCGAGCTCGGCTGTCCGGTGGAGCTGACGATCGTCGAGGACTACTCGGCGGAGGTGCTGGCGATGGAGAACGGCAAGCTCGAGATGGCGCAGTTCGGCCCGCTCGGCTTCGTCTTCGCCTCCGAGCGAGCCGGCGCCGAGCCCGTCGCGTCGTTCGGCGACAGCAAGGGCGAGCTGACCACGTACAAGGCCGGGATCTGGGTTGCGAATGACTCGCCGATCCAGTCGCTGGCAGATCTCGAGGGTCGCTCGCTGGCGCTCTCTGAGCCCGGGTCGACGTCGGGTGACGCGCTGCCTCGCTTCGCGCTCGCAGACGAGGCCGGGCTCGATGCAGAGTCAGACCTCAAGCTCGAGTACGCCGGGGGCCATCCCGAGGCGCTCCTCGCCCTGACCAACGGCAAGGTCGAGGCGGCGGAGATCAACACGCAGCAGCTCGCCACCTCGACGCAGGAGGGCCAGTTCGACGAGTCGCAGTTCCGCAGGGTGTGGGAGAGCGATCCGATTCCCAACGACCCGATCACGCTCGCGGCAGGTCTCGACCCCGCCTTCAAGACGAAGGTCAAGGAGGCCCTGCTCGGGCTCCCGCCGGCCGACGTCGCCAAGGTCGGGGCGTTCCTGGACGTCGACCCCCCGGGCCCGCTCGTGCCGGTCACCAAGGACACCTACCAGCCGCTGTTCGACCTCGCCGAGACCCTCGGCCTGACCGAGAAGGACGTGTGAGCGCGGTCGAGGCAACCGCCGCGCCGCTGCGGATCTCGGGGCTGCGCAAGTCCTTCGGCGGCCGCGTCGTCCTCGACGACGTCGACCTCGGCGTGGGCGCCGGAGAGCTCGTCGCCGTGCTCGGTGCCAACGGCTCCGGCAAGTCGACCGCGCTGCGCTGCGTCGTCGGGCTCGTGGAGCCCGACGGCGGAAGCATCGAGATCGCCGGACAGGAGGTCATCGGCCTGCGTGGCGCCCAGCTGGTGGCGGCGCGCCGGCGGGCGGCGATGGTCTTCCAGCAGATCCATCTGGTGCGTCGCAGGACCGCGCTCGACAACGTGTGCTGCGGCGCGCTCGGGCGGCTGCGGGCGCGCGAGTCGCTCGTGCCGGCGCTGTTCGGGCGCGCGCTGCGCGAAGAGGCGATGGCGTGCCTGCACCGCGTCGGCCTCGCCGATCGCGCCGCCGAGCGGGTGTCGCGCCTCTCGGGTGGCCAGCAGCAGCGCGTGGCGATCGCCCGGGCGCTGTGCCAGCGCGCGCAGATCGTGCTGGCCGACGAGCCGGTCGCGGCACTCGACCCCACCGCCGCCGAGCAGGTGATGGCCCTGCTGGCCGAGCTGGCCCACGCCGAGGGCCTCGGGGTCGCCGTCGTGCTGCACCAGCCCGAGCTGGCGCGCCGGCACGCCGACCGCGTCGTCGGACTGCTCCACGGCCGGGTCGCGTTCGACCTGCAGCCCGGCGAGCTGGCGGGCGACGCGCTCGACGTGCTCTACGCGCCCGAGCGGGCGGCGCTCTAGTGGTTCGTCTCGTGAGTCCGCGCCGGAAATGCCGCTTCCGAGCGAAGCGAGGTTGGACCGGCGCCGGCTGGCAAAGCGGAGGGCGAAGCCCGGTGGCGAGCGAAAGCGAGACCGAGAGGGAGGGTGCCATGGCGGAGCCATGGCCCCGAGCGAGAACGCAGCCAGGCGGTGATCGGCGCCCGGCATTTCGGGTGTGGACTTACGAGGCGAACCACTAATGGCCGCGGTCACGGGCGAGGGCGTCCCGGCGCCGCCGGAGCGGGCGCCCTTGTCGCGCGGGCGCATCGTCGGGCTGCTCGTGGTCGCGGCGCTCGTCGCCGCGCACGTCGTCGCCTGGCGCGAGACGGAGTTCTCGATCGGCGCCCTGATCGACGGCTATGGCGGCATGGTCCGCTTCCTCGGGGAGGCGATCCCGCCGGACCTCAACTGGAAGGAGGTGCTGCAGCCCGGGCTGAGCGCCGCTCTGGTGACGCTGTGGACCGCGCTGCTGGGCACGTCGCTGTCGATCCCGGTCTCGCTGGGGCTCGCGGTCCTCGCCGCGCGCAACACGACGCCGAACGCCGGCGTCTACCAGGTCGCGCGGTCGCTGCTGTCGTTCCTGCGCGCGGTTCCGGACATCGTCTTCGCCCTGATCTTCGTGACGGCCGTCGGACTCGGCCCGTTTCCCGGCGTCCTCGCCATCGCCTTCCACAACGTCGGCGTGATGGGCAAGCTGTGGGCGGAGTCGATCGAGGAGATCGACTACGGCCCGGTCGACGCCATGCGCGTGGGCGGCGCGTCGCCTTCGCAGGTCGTCTCCCACGCGGTCCTGCCCGCGGTCACGCCGCAGTTCGTCGGCCTGCTGCTGTACCGCTTCGACGTCAACGTGCGCTCGTCGCTGGTGCTCGGGCTCGTCGGCGCGGGCGGGATCGGGTTCCTCATCAACGAGTCGATCAAGCTGTTTCGCTTCGACGAGCTCCTGACGTACATTCTCGTCGTGCTCGTCATGGTTGTCGCCGTCGACCAGCTGTCGGGCGCGATCCGCAAGAGGATCGCGTGACCGCCACGCGGCGCGAGGCGCTGAGCGCCGCCGGCGCCGGGGCAGCCGGCCTCGTGCTGTCGGGGGCGGTGCCCGGCTGGGCGCGCAAGCGGCCGCTGCTCGCGCGCGGCGGCACGTTCGCGCAGGGGGTGGCGGCGGGGCTGCCGCGACGCTCCGGCGCGACTCTGTGGTCGCGCCTGGAGGACGTCGAGGGCCCGGCGCTCGTGCGGCTCGAGGTCGCCGAGGATCGCGGCTTCCGCCGGGTCGTGGACCGCCGCGTGCAGTCCACGGCGCCCGGTCGCGACTGGACGCTGAAGGCGCAGGTGACCGGCCTCGACCCCGACCGCGAGTACTTCTACCGCTTCGAGACACGCGACGCCGAGTCCGCGGTCGGGCGCCTGCGCACGCTGCCGGCGCGCGGCTCCCAGCGTCCGCTGCGAATCGGGTTCTGGACGTGCCAGGCCTTCACCCAGGGCTACTGGGGCTCGCACGTCGGGCTCGCTGCCGAGGACGACCTCGACCTGGTGGTGTGCCTCGGCGACTACGTCTACGAGAGCGGCGGCACGTCGGCGCTGCCCGGTCGCAACGACCCCACCGGCGACGGCGGGACGGCGAGCACCCTCGACCAGTACCGCGCGAAGTACCGCCTGTACCGCACCGACGCCGCGCTGCGCGACCTGCACGCCGCCCACCCCCACGTCTACCTGTGGGACGACCACGAGGTCGTCAACAACTACTGGCGCGAAGGCCAGGCCGGCCAGCGGGTCGAGGGGCTGCGGGAGCGCCGCGCCGCGGCCTACCGAGCGTGGTTCGAGCACCAGCCGGTCCCGCGTATCGGAGAACCCGGGGCCACGCGCATCTACCGCTCCCTGCGCCTCGGCGCCACGGGCGAGCTGTTTCTGCTCGACGGGCGCCAGTACCGCGACGCGCAGCCCTGCGCCGACGCCAACCTCGCCCCGTGCCCGGCAGCCGCCGACCCCGGCCGCACGCTGCTCGGCGCCGAGCAGAAAGCGTGGCTGCAGGCGGGACTGCGCCGCAGCCGCGCCGCCTGGAAGGTGATCGCCAACCCCGTGATGCTGATGGCGCTCGACACGCCCGCCCCGGGCTTCTCCAAGTTCGTCGACACCTGGGACGGCTACACCGCCGAGCGAGCCGAGCTCGTCTCGTCGTGGACGCGCGATGCCCTGCGCGACCTGCTCGTCATGACCGGCGATGACCACGACGGTTACGCGGGTCTCGTCCGGCCTGACGGCCGCAGCGCCGGCGCACCGGCCGCAGCCGAATTCGTCGTGCCGTCGACCAGCTCCGACAACACGGCGGAGCTGGCCGGGGGCAGCGACGCCGCCGCGGCGGTGGCCGAGGCCAACGCCCGCCAGGCCAATCCGCACCTCGCGCTCGTCGACCAGCGCCGCCACGGCTACGCGGTGCTGACGTTGACGGGCTCGGAGGCACGGATCAGCTACCGCCACGTGGCCTCGCGGCAGGATCCGCGCAGCCCGGTCTCGACCAGCTACGGGTTCCGGGTGCCGCGCGGCGCGGCCGCGCTCGAGCCGGCCTAGCGTGGCCTGTCTTTCGCGCTCACGCTCGGCGGCCACCAAGCGTGAGCAGGATCGCCGCGCCGAGCGCGGCGGAGATCACCGATCCGACCAGGATCCCGACCTTCGCCTGATCGACCAGCGCGCCGTCCTCGAAGGCGAGCGAGGCGATGAACAGGGACACGGTGAAGCCGATCCCTGCCAGCGCGCCGACCCCCACCACCTGGCCGGCGCCGACGCCCTCCGGGAGCCGGATGCGGCCGCTGCGCGACGCGAGGAGGGCAGCGGCAGTCACGCCGACCAGCTTGCCGAGCACGAGCCCGGCCACGATCGCCCACGTCAGCCGCGAGTTGAGCGCGTCGCCGAGCACGCCGCCGCCGAGGTCGACGCCGGCGTTGGCGAGCGCGAACAGCGGGATGACGCCGAACGCGGTCACCGGGTGCAGGCGGTGCTCGAGCAGCGCGAGCACGTCGCGGCCGCCCACGGGCCGCGCGGGCGTCAGCAGCCCGAGGGCGACGCCCGCGACGGTGGCGTGCACGCCGGATTCGTGGACGGCGAGCCAGACCGCCAGGCCGAGCGGCACGTACGCGGCGATCCTCGCCACCCCGACCCTGCGCGCCGCGTGCACGGCTGCCAGACCGGCCAGCGCCGCGACGAGCCAGGCCACCGAGAGGCCGTCGGAGTAGACGACGGCGATGATCGCGATGGCGATGATGTCGTCGACGATCGCGACGGTCAGCAGCAGCAGCCGCACGCTGTCGGGGACGCGGTCGCCGAGCAGCGCCAGCACCCCGACCGCGAAGGCGATGTCCGTCGCCGCCGGGATCGCCCACCCGGCCGCGCCCTCGCCGCCGGCCACGACCGCGACGAACACGAGCACGGGCAGTACGACCCCGCCGGCCGCGGCGATCGCGGGGAGCGCGGCGGCCCCGCGGTCGCGCAGCTCACCGGTGACCAGCTCCCGCTTGATCTCCAGGCCGACGACGAAGAAGAACAGCGCCATCAGGCCGTCGTTGACCCAGTCGCGCAGGTCGAGCTCCAGCGGGCCGAGGTGCGCCTCGGTCTCCCACAGCGCGGCGTAGCCGTCCCCCGCGGGGGAGTTGGCCCACGCGAGCGCCGCAAGCGCCGCGACCAGCAGCGCCGCGGCCCCCGCCGCCTCGTCGTGCAGGAACTCCCGGAAGCCCTCGAGCGGGCTCACTCAGCGACGAACGCGTCGGCGATCGCGCGGAAGAACTGCCCGCGCGTGAGCACGCCCTTCACGTGGCCCTTGTCGACGACCGGCACGACGAGCACGCGGTGGTTGAGGAAGATCTCGGCGATCTGGGTGTCGCCGTAGTCGGCGGCCACCTCGACGTGCTCGGTGTTCATGTGCTTGCCGACGGTCTCCTGGCGGCACCCCTCGCGCTTCTCGAGCGTCTCGTCGATGGACTTAGAGAGGAAGGCCGCGTGCTTGAGGTCGCGCAGGTATCCGGGAAACAGGGCGCCCATGAACTCGCGCTCGCCGAAGATGCCGGCGAAGCGTTCCTGGCGGTCGACGACCGGCAGGGCCGGCAGGCCGCTGTCGACGAGCTTGCGGACCGCGGATTCGACGTCGTCATCGACGTGGAGCGGCTCGGGCGTGTGCAGCGCGTGCTCGGAATAGCTGCGAGGGCTCATACGTACCTCAACATGATGTAGGCGGTGGACAGGATCAGGGACACCAGGGTGACGGGCGCCCCGTACTTGAGGAAGTCCAGGAAGCCGATCGGGTAGCCGGCCCGGACGGACATCCCGGAGGCGGCGACGTTGGCGGCGGCGGCGACGATCGTGAGGTTGCCCCCGAAGCAGGCGCCCAGTGCGAGCGCCCACCAGTAGGCGTCGTCGCTGCCGCCCCCGAGCTGGTCGACTACGGGGATCATCGCGGCCGTGAAGGGGATGTTGTCGACCAGCCCGGACCCGATCGCCGCGGTCCACTGGATGCCGAGCAGCTCCGCGGTGCGGTCCCCGCCGGTGACCGACGCGATGCCGTCGGCGACCTCGCCGAGCGCGCCCGTCTCCTCGAGCGAGCCCACCATCACGAACAACCCGATCAGGAAGAACAGGGTCGGCCACTCGATCGCGGCGATCGTCTCCTGCATGCTCTGGCGGGAAACCAGCAGCATCAGGCTGGCGCCGGCCAGCGCGACGGTCGCCGGCTCGATGTGCAGCGCCTTGTGGAAGAAGAACACGAGGATCGCGCCGACCAGGATCGGGACGGTGCGCTTGGCCTCCTCGGGCTCGTCGATCGACCGGGACGCGTCGAGCTCCATCATCCGGTCGCGCGCCTCGGGCGCGATCTGCAGCCGGCTGCGGAAGACGAGGTAGAGCGCCGGCAGGACGACGACGCTGGTGAGGATCACGATCGGCGCGAGGTTGACGATGAAGGCGCCGAAGGACAGGCCCGTGTGGCCCGCGATGAGGATGTTGGGGGGGTCGCCGATCAGCGTCGCGGTGCCGCCGATGTTGGAAGCGAAGATCTCCGCGATGATCAGCGGGATCGGGTCGATGTCGAGCGCGTCGGCGAGCAGGAAGGTGATGGGGACGACCAGCAGGATCGTGGTGACGTTGTCCAGGAAGGCCGAGAGCACCGCGGTCGTGACCGTCAGCGCGAGCATGACCGCGGGCGGGCGCCCCTTGGACAGCTGGCCGGCCTTGATCGCCAGCCACGTGTAGACGCCCGTCGTCTCGGTCAGGCGGACCATGATCATCATGCCCACGAGCAGACCGATCGTGTTGAAGTCGATCGCCTCGATGGCGGCCTCCTGATCGAGCGTCTGCGTGAGCAGGACCAGCGATGCGCCCAGCAGGGCGATCTTGGTGCGGTCGACGCGCTCGGAGGCGATGATCGCCAGCGCGACCGCGAAGATGATGATCGCGAGCAGCATCTAGCGCTCGGTGGTGCGATGGGAAACCATGGCGAAACTGCCTTTCGGGATCGACGACGTGTGTCGCCGACCAGGCTTCCCGGCACACCGCGGTGCACGATAGCGATCCGTCGGGCGCGGCCGGTAGCTTGCCACTCGGATGCGTGCGGGGGTGTTCATCGCCTACTGGCAGTGGTGCTCGCCCGAGCAGCAGGTCTCGTCGGCGGACGATCCGGCGGCGACGGCATGACGGCGTCCGGCGATCGCCCGGCGGGGATCGACGGGGTGGGGCTCGCCGGGCCGTTCGCGGTCGGGGCGTACGCGGCGCGGCTGCAGGAGCGCCTGCGGTCGTTCACCCGCGTGCAGGTGTTCGGCGAGGTCGTCGGCTTCCGCTCCACCGGCAGGGGGGCGAAGGTCTACTGGGAGCTGCGCGACGCCAGGGGTGCGCTGCCGTGCTCCATGTGGCGCACCGACTGGGAGGCGCTCGGCCTCGAGCCGCTCGCCGACGGCGTGCGGGTGGTCGTGGCGGGCGGCTGCGACTTCTACCCCGGCTCGCGCACCTCGTCGCCGAGCTTCACCTTCGCGGTGGGCGACGTCCGCGTGGCCGGCGAGGGCGACCTGCTCGCCCAGCTCGCGCAGCTGCGCCGCCGGCTGGAGGCCGAAGGCGTCTTCGCACCCCAGAAGTCCCTGCCCCGTCCAGTGCTGCCGCGCTGCATCGGCGTCGTCACCGGCGAGGGCGGCAAGGCCCGCGACGACGTGCTCGCCGGGCTGCGCCGGCGCGGCTGGTCGGGCAGGCTGGTGTGGGCGTTCGCGCCCGTGCAGGACCGCCACGCAGCCGGCGCCATCGGCCGGGCGCTGCAGGATCTCGCGGCCTGCCCGGAGGTCGACGTCGTCATCGTCGCTCGTGGCGGCGGCTCGCTGATGGACCTGTTCGCGTTCTGCGACGAGACCCTGTGCCGGACCGTGTCGATGCTGCGCGTCCCGGTCGTCGCCTCGGTCGGCCACCACACCGACCGCACCCTGATCGACGACGTGGCGGCCCTGTCCTGCTCGACGCCGACGCACGCCGCCGAAGCGGCCGTTCCGGTCCACTGCGGCGAGGCGCGAGAGCGGCTGCTCGCGCTAGCCGGGCGCCTGGAGGCGCAGGGCCGGCGCGCGGTGCTCTCACGGGCGCGGACGTTGGCAGTGTTGTCGCGTGCGCCCGCGGCACACGTGGAGCGCCATCGGTCGCGGTTGCACCAACTGCTCAGGGAAGTAAGGGCGAGCGCCGGCCGGGCGGTCGATGCGCGCGAGCGCGAGGTGCTGACGCGGGCGACCGTCCTTTCGCGCAAGGCCGATGCGACGGTGCTCGCGGTCGCGCGCGGCGCCGGGCTCGAGCGCCTGCGGATGGCGCTCGACGCGCACGATCCCGAGCGGACGCTGGAGCGCGGTTACGCGCTGGTGGAGGGGCCGGACGGCGCCCCCATCACGTCCGCCGATGCCGCACGTAGCCTTCAGCGCATGACGCTCCGGCTCCACGACGGCTCGCTCGAGGTGCGCAGTGAAGCCGCAGGCTTCAGCGGCGGGAGCGAGACCGGATGAGCGTCGAGGTCGAGCAGACCTACGAGACCGCCAGCGCGCGCATCGAGGCGATCATCCGACGCCTGGACTCCGGCGACGCCGGCCTGCGCGAGACGCTCGAGCTGTGCCACGAGGGCCGGGCGCTGATCGAGTTCTGCGCCGCCGAGCTCGAAGCCGTCGGCGCCGGCCTCGAGGAGCTGCGCCTCGACGAGCTCGTCGCCCGGCTCGAAACGGCCCGCGCCGCCTGACCCCGGCGATGGCGAATCCCTTCACCCTTTGCGAGTTTCACCCCCTATCGGGGTCTCACTCGCAGAGGATGCTTCGCTACTGCTTTTCTTCCTCGAAGAGCTTGGCGAGCTCGTCAAGCCCGCGGATCTTCGCGCCGCTGTAGGTGCCGAAGGCGCCGCCCTGCTGGCCTGACTCCTCGCGGGCGCGCCGGCGCTTCTCGTCGCGGGTCTTGTCGTCCTCCACCTTCTGGCGCCGCCTCGCGTTCTTGGACTCGCGCTCGAGCAGGTCGCGCTTGGGCAGGATCACCTCGGCGGCGATCTCCACCTCCAGGGAAGCGATGACCTCGGCGGCGAGCGCCTGGCCTATGGCCTCGGACACGGCGTCGTCGGAATCGGGCCGCCGCCGGGCCCGTCGCGCGGTGTGCACCGCCCGCGCAAGCGACTTGCCCGCGTAGGCCGATACGGGCCGCCGCGCGCCCTTGCGGTACTCGCGGACCCCGTCGACGGTCTCGTCGCGAACCTCGTTGGGCAGCAGGCGAAAGAGCTCCCTGAGCTCCTCCAGGTCGGCCGCCTCGCGCACCATCGTCGCCGCCGCCCGCAGTTCCGGCCACGGCAGCGGCTCGCGCGGCTTAGGCGGCCGCTTGGGGCGCGGCTTCGGGGCCGGAGTGCCCTGCGCCGCCGCCTCGATCGGCTCCTTCGGTGCCTGCGGGGTGGCCGCCTGCGCGGCCGCGCCGACCGCGTCGGGCTCCGAGGGGGCCGCGGCTTCAGGAGCCGCGGGCGCCTCGGGCAGCGCCGCGGGCTCCGCGGGCTGCGCGGGCGCCTCGGGCGCAGCCGCGGGCGCTTCGGGCGCTTCGGGCGCTTCGGGCGCGGGCGCCTCGGGAGCTTCGAGCGCGGGCGCGGGCTCCGCGGGCGCCTCGGGCGCAGCCGCGGGCGCCGCTTCGGGCGCTTCGGGCGCTTCGGGCGCTTCGGGCGCGGGCGCCTCGGGAGCGGGCCCCGGCGCCGGAGCCTCCGGCGCTGCTTGAGGGGGCGCTTCGCCGTCCGAGGGCGCCTCGAGCTTGGCGGGGTCCTCCTCCGGGGGCGGTGGCTCCGTGGCAGTGCTGTCCGGTGGCCGGTCGCCGGTCACGCGCCACAGTCTGCCGCACGCGGCCTGCGGAACGCGGTGACGTGGTAGGACGGCGGACGATGCTCCTGCACAGAGACGACGCCGGCGTGGTCTGCATCGGCCAGGCTGCGCACTCCTGGGTGTCCGGCCAGCTCGCCCGGCACTGGGGAAACGACCGCTTCGCGGCGCCCGAGCCGCTGGCCGCGGTGTGCCTCGGCGCCGAGCAGCATGACGTCGGCATGGTCGAGGCCGACCGGCGGCCCGCGCTCAACGAACAGACCGGCTATCCGCTCTCGTTCCTCGAGCTGCCGGTGGCGACGCACATCGCCATGTGGACCGAGGCGCCGGAGCGGATCCTCTCCCAGTCGCCGTACGCAGCCCTGCTGATCTCCATGCACGGGCACGGGCTCTTCAAGGCCCGCAGGCAGACGCCGGAGGTCGCGCGCTACGTGCGCGAGCAGGAAGCTCTGCAGCGTGACCTGCTCGAGCGCATGGGCGAGGATCCGTCCCGCGCGCGGCGCAATCAACAGCTCGTGTGGGCCTGGGACTTCCTCGCGCTCGTCGGGCTCATCCCCGAGTGGGCGCCGCAGAGCCAGGACACCGCCGACGGACCCATCCGGGTCAGCGCCCCGGCGCGGCTGGAGGTCGCGGTCGACCCGTGGCCGTTTCACCTTCAACGGATCGAGATCGCCTATCCCGGGCGGCGCCTGACCGAGCCGAGCGCCACCACGCAGGCGCTCCACGCCCGGCTCGCGGAAGCCCCGTGGGTCGAGGTGGTCGTCGGCTGGCGCCCCGGTTAGGGTTCGGCGCCATGGGCTTCTGGGACCGTCTCTCCGACCAGCTCTCGCGACCGTCGGGCCGCTTCGGCCGGCTCGTCGCGGCGGGCATGAACCGCGGCAACCGGGCCATGAACGCCGCCGCCATCGAGCGCCTCGGCGTCCGTCCGGGCGACCGGGTCCTCGACCTCGGCTTCGGCGGCGGCCTGACGCTGCAGCCACTGCTCGACGCCGGCGCCGTCGTCACCGGCTGCGACAGGTCGCACGACATGATCGCGGCCGCCCGCAGCACGCACCCGGACGCCACGATCGTCGTCGGCGACGTCGCTGCGCTGCCCTTCGTCGACCACGCCTTCGACGCGGTCCTGTCCGTCAACACCGTCTACTTCTGGCGCGACCTCCCCGCCGCGCTGATCGAGATCCGGCGCGTCATGGCTCCCGGCGGCCACCTCGTCCTCGGCGTGCGCGACCCGGAGTCCATGCGGCGCGTCAGCCGCGACGTCTTCACCATCCGGCCGCCGGCCGAGATCGCGGACGTCGTGGGGGCCGTCGGCTTCACCGGCGCGCACCTGGCTTCGCCGGCCGGTACGAAGCTGCACTTCGTGACCGGCACTGCCTAGGGTTGACGCGCCAGTCAACCGATGGAGGGGCCGCGAAGTGCCTGAGACAGTTGCCGTTGTGGGGAGCGGGGCGATCGCCTGCGGACTTGCGTCCGTGGCCGCCGCCAAGCTCGGAGAGGCCGTGCTCGTCGCACGCTCGGACGCCAGCGCGGAGCGCGCCCGCTCGCAGACCGCGAAGGCGATCGGCCGTATGGAGGGAGACCCGGACAGCCTGGCGATCACCACGGACCATGCCGCGCTGGCGGGCCGCAGCTACGTGATCGAGGCGATCGTGGAGGAGCTCGGCGCCAAGCGCGATCTGCTCGCGCGCCTGCACGCCGACGCCGACGCCGACGCGATCCTGGCCAGCACCACCTCGTCGCTGAGTGTCTCGCAGCTCGCCGAGGCCAGCGGCCGCGCCGATCGTTTTGCGGGCCTGCACGTCTTCAATCCCGTGCCGCGCATGGAGCTGATCGAGCTCGCCTATCCCAATCGCGCCACCGCCGACGTCAGGGACCGCACGAAGGCCCTTTGCGACGCGCTGGGCAAGACCGGCGTCGACGTCGCCGACAAGCCCGGCTTCGTCGTCAACCGCCTGCTCTTCCCCTACCTCTTCGACGCCGTGCGCGTGATGGAGGACCAGGGCCTCGAGCCCGAGGCCGTCGACACGTGCATGAAGCTCGGCGCCGGCCACCCGATGGGCCCGCTCGCGCTGCTGGACTTCGTCGGCATGGACGTGTCGATCGCGATCGGCGAGCAGGTCGGCGTCGACATCCCGCAGGCCGCGCGCGATCTGCTCGACGCCGGGCACCTCGGCCGCAAGAGCGGCAAGGGGTTCTACGAGTACTCGTAGAACGGTGAGAACTCCGCGGCCGGCCCGCTCCCCTGGGCCGGCCGCGAAAGTGTCTCGGGACTGATCCTCCCCAGGATCTCCCTCTCTCCTCCGTCAACCGCCGCAGTGCGGGATCGACCGGTGAGAAGGCTTCAATTTAGCGCGCTCCGAGCGCTTGTGCAAATCCGCGCAAAGTTGCTTTTTGCTACTGAGCACCGCCTGCGCCGCTTCGCTATTGACCGGCCGCGCTGCGCTCGCGGATGCGCACCGCCTCGATCCGGTTCTCGCGCACGGACTCCACCCGGATCGAGTGGCCGTTGTGCTGCACCGTGTCACCCCGCTTGGGGAGCCGGCCGAGTTCGCCGAACACGAAGCCGCCGACGGAGTTGTAGGCCTCGGAGTCAACCGGGAGGTCGAGGCCGTAGTCGACGAGGTCGGTGATGGCGACGTGGCCGCGCACGAACCAGTCCCCGTTGGCCAGCCGTCGCACCGCGCCGCCCAGCGGGTCGGTCTCGTCGGCGATCTCGCCCACGATCTCCTCCACGATGTCCTCGACGCTGACGATCCCGGCGGTGCGGCCGTACTCGTCGATGACGACGGCCATGGACGCGCGCTCGCGCTGCAGGTCGGCGAGCAGGTCGTCGAGCGGCTTGGTCTCCGGCACGATCGGCGCGTCGCGCACGAGCTTTCCGATCGACGCGTCCTTGCCCTCGGCCATGAGCACCTGGGCGAGCTGGTTGGAGTGCACGAGCCCGACCACGCGGTCGGAGTTGTTGCCCTCCGTGACGAGCAGGCGCGTGTGGCCGCTGGACACGCAGCGCCGCAGCGCGGTCTCGACGTCCTCGGACAGGTCAACCATGATCAGCGCGGGCGCCGGGGTCATGATCTGGCGGGCCTGCTGCTCGTGAAGATGGAAGACGCCGGAGAGCATGCCCGCCTCGCCGGCATCCAGGTGTCCCCCGATCATCGACTGGGCGATGATCTGCTTGAGCTCGTCGGGCGATCCGCCCTCCTCGAACTCCCCCGCGGTCTTGATGCCCAGCGCCCGCAGCGCCCGGTTGGAGACCCCGTTGAGGACGGCGATCATCGGGCTGAAGGACTTGGTGAACAGCCACAGCGGGCGCGCGATGCGCAGCGACACCGAGTCGGCCTTCTCGATCGAGTAGATCTTCGGGATCTGCTCGCCGATCGTGATGTGCAGCGACACGGTGATCATGTAGGCGAGAAACAGGGACACGCCCGTCGACACCCACGTCGGTGCGTTCGCGCCGAAGGCCTGCTCGAACAGGTGCCCGATGGTCGGCTCGCCGAGGAAGCCGATGCCCAGCGAGGTCAGCGTGATGCCGACCTGGCAGGACGCCAGGTAGCGGCTCATGTCGTCGAGCAGCGTCAGCGTCAGCTTGCCGCGGCGCGAGCCGGTCTCCTCCACCAGCTCCTCGATGCGCGAGCGGCGCACGCGCACGAGCGCGAACTCGGCGGCCACGAAGAACCCGTTGAGCAGCACAAGCACGAAGACCGCGACCAGGGCAAGGACGGTCATGCGCCTCCGATGGTGCGCGCCCGGGGCGCGCGGCTACTTCGAGAGATGTCGTCGTCGGGCATCAGCGGCGTCGGGCGTCACGGTAGCGCCAGACGGCGGTAGAAGATGTTGCTGGGGCCGTCGCGATCGTCCTCCCACGCGACGATGACCTCGTCCTCGGCAAGCGCGGCGATCGACGGGCGCCAGCTGTTGACGTCGCGGTTGCCGGCGTCGTCGACGCGCCGCCGCGGCCCGTTGGCCACGACGCGCATGGCGACGTCGGCGGTCGGCCCGCGGTTGGACTGCCACGCGAGGGCGATCCGCCCGCCGGGCAGCGCGGCCGTCGAGGGGGCGAAGGCGTTGACCTGCCGGCCGCCGTCGCCGTCGAGGCGCTGGTTGCGCTGCGCCGGGCGCGCCCCGAAGATGTCGTACAGCGGGCTCTCGTCGGGCGTGGAGCGCTTGCGGAAGTCCGTCCACACCACGAACGGGTCGCCGCGCAGCCGGCTGGCCTGCGGGGAGTCGTTGAGCGCCTCGAAGCCCTCGGGGGTGTCGTTGACGCGGATCTGTGGCTGGAAGCTCTCGCCGCGGTCCTCCGACGTGCGCGAGTAGATGTCCCACTGGTGGGCGCGGAAGTCCGACCACGCGACCAGCACCTGCCTGCCGGCCGCCGAGACGCTCGGAGCTCTGGAGTTGTCGAGCTGCTCGGCGAGCTCGACGGGCTGGCCCTGGTCCAGGCGCTCGGGCACGTCTCCGAAGATCGCCCCGTAGGCGCCGAAGAGCCCGGTCTGGTCGTCGATCCAGACCACATAGGCGCCGTCGGAGTCCAGCGCGGCGATATCGGGCTGCTGCTGCTGCCCGCCGCGGGGCGCAACGGGCTGCGCGCGGCCGTTGCCCTCGGCGGCGACGACCTTGCCGTCGGAGCGCTCGTAGGCCAGCCACAGCGAGTTCCCGCGGCCGATGCTGACCGAGGGCGACCGGCCGGCCCCGCGCAACCGCGGCCGGCTGAAGCTCCGGCCGCCGTTGCTCGACGTCGCCGTACGGATCCCGCCCCGCTCCTCCCAGGCGACGTACACCCGTCGCTTGATGGCGGCGACGTCGACGTTGGTCTGGTCCGAGCCCGAGGGGGCGAGCGGCTCGTCATTGCGGCGGGCGACCTCGTCGCGGGGATCGGCACCGCCGATCTCGACTTCCTTGAAGAGGACCCCCTCCTGCTGGCGGTTGCTGCCGAGCGCCGCCTCGCCCTCCGCGCCGAGCCGGCGGCGGCGCTCGCGCACGCTCAGACGGACGGGGTCACGCGCCAGCCACGGCTGCACGCGGGCGAGGCCGTCGGCGGGGCGCTGGCCGACGGTGATCACGCGCACTGTCTTCGCCTGCGTGGCGGCTGGCGCGAGCGCGAGCGCCGCCGCCGCCGCCGCCGCCGCCGCGAGGAATGTCAGCGCGCGTCTCAGAGTGCGTCCAGCGTCCGCGTCATGTCCACGTCAGCCTGGGTGACGCCGCCGGCCGAGTGCGTCGACAGCGTCAGGCGGACCTTGTTCCAGCCGTGGACAAGGATGTCGGGGTGGTGGTTGGCCTCCTCGGCCGCCTCGGCGACCGCGTTCACGTGCGCCATGGCGGCGGCGAAGTCGTCGAAATCGAGGTCGCGCGCGATCGCGTCCCCGTCGCGGGTCCAGTCCGTGCCGGCGATCGCGTCGTCGACGGCGGCGGGCTCAAGCGTCTCGGCCATGAACCACATGGTCGCAGGCCTGCGGGCGGCGGGGCGCACCCCGGTCTACTCTCGAACCCCATGCGGATCGTTTCCCTCGTCCCCAGCGCGACCGAGATGCTGTTCGCCCTCGGCGCGGGCGACGACGTCGTCGGGGTGACGCACGAGTGCGATTTCCCGCCGGAGGCGCTCGACCTGCCGAAGGTGACCGTCGACCGGCTGCCGCCCGGCCTCGACGCCCGCGAGATCGACGCGGCCGTCCGTGCCCACACCGAGCAGGGCGAGGCGATCTACGAGCTCGACACCAGGGCGCTGCGCGAGCTGCAGCCCGACCTGATCGTGACGCAGGCGCTGTGCGCGGTGTGCGCGGTCTCGGCCGACGACGTGCGCGCGGCCGCGAAGGACATCGAGTCCCAGCCAACCGTGCTCTCACAGGATCCGATGACGCTCGGCGAGGTGCTCGCCGAGCTCGGGATCCTGGCGCGCGCGATCGACCGCGAGGCCGCCGGCGTGGAGCTCGTCGAGGACTGCAGCGCGCGCATCGACGCAGTCCGTCTCGCGGTCCGCGGAGCCGAGGCCAGGCGCGTCGTCGCGCTGGAGTGGCTCGACCCGGTCTTCGTCGCCGGCCACTGGATCCCGCAGATGATCGAGTACGCAGGCGGCGTGGACGTGCTGGGCTTCGCGGGGGAGCGCTCGGAGACGGTCGACTGGGCGCAGGTCAAGGCCGCCGCGCCCCAGGTCGTCGTCGTCATGCCCTGCGGCTACGACGCCGAACGCGCGCAGGAAGAGGCGTACGACTACGGCGACGAGCTCGAGGAGCTGGGTGCCCGGCAGGTCGTGGCCGTCGATGCGTCGGGGTTGTTCAGCCGCCCGAGCCACCGGCTCGTCGACGGGCTGGAGACGCTCGCGCACACCTTGCACCCCGACCGGGTGCCGGAGCCGCCGAGCCGCCCGCTCGAGGTCGCGCTGTAGCCACGCGGCACAAAGTCCTCTACGTCCACTCCTCCGCCGGCCGCTACGGGGCCGACCGCGAGCTGGAGGCGCTGGTGCGCACCCTGGACCGCGAACGGGTCGCCCCGCTCGTGCTCCTGCCCTTCGAAGGCCCACTCGCCGACGACCTGCGCGCGACCGGCACGGAGGTCCTCCTCGGGCCGCTCGCGGTGCTCCGGCGCGAGCTGCTCACCCCCACGGGGCTCCCCCGCCTCGCGCGCGAGGTGCGCCGTGTCCGGCCGGCTTTGGCGCGGCTGGTGCGCGAGCGCGGCATCGACGTCGTCCAGGCCAACACGTCGGTGATCCTCGGCCTGCGCGCCGCCGCGCCCAGGCTCGTCGTGCACGTCCACGAGATCTACCCGCCGACGCCGGTCCTCTGGCCGCTGCACCGGCGCGCGCTGCTGCAGGCGGACGCGCTGGTGTGCGCGAGCGAGGCGACGCGGTCCGCGCTCGGCGCCGGGGAGGTCATCTACGCCGGCCTCTCCATCACGCCGCAGCGCGCTTCGAAGGCGCCGGCGCGCGCCGCGCTCGGCCTGCCCGAGGATGCGTTCGTCGCCGCCGTCCTGGGCCGCCTGTCGAACTGGAAGGGCCAGGAGATCCTCGTGCGGGCGCTCGCCGATCCGCGACTGGCGGGTGCGGTCGGGCTGATCGCCGGCGACGCCTGGCCCGGCCAGGAGCACTACGAGCGCGAGCTGCGCGCGCTCGCCACGACCGACGTGCGCATGCTCGGCTTCCGCGACGACGTGGAGACGATCCTCGGTGCCGCCGACGTGGTCGTCATCCCTTCGACGCGACCCGACCCGCTACCCAACGCGGCGCTGGAGGCGGCGGCCGCCGGCTGCTGCGTCGTCGCCGCCGCCCACGGCGGGCTCCCGGAGATCTTCACCGACGGCGTCACCGGCCGGCTCGTCGCACCGGGCGACCCCATCGCGCTGGCCACCGTGCTCGGTGAGCTGCGCGCCGACCCCGCGCAGCGCTCGCGCCTCGGCGCCGCCGCGGCCGCAGACGTGCGCGAGCGCTTCCCGCCCGGCGGCCCCGCGGCCGCCTTCGCGGACCTCTACGACCGATTGGGCTAGGCGAGCGCGATGGCCCCGCCGAAGGCGAGGCCGCCGACGAGCAGGCACGCCGCGAGCGCCGGCGCGATCCCGCGCCGCAAACCGTCGGCGCGGTCCACCAGGAAGCCGGCGACGGCGCCACCGACCAACCCGCCGACGTGGCCTGCGACGGACACGTTCGGGATGATGAAGCCGAGGGCCAGGTTGAGCAGGATCATCGGACCGATCCCCGACTGCATCGGATCCATGCCGCGCGCCCGCTGCATCACGAAGGCGGCTCCCATGAGCCCGAAGATCGCCCCCGACGCGCCGACGGTGAGGCTGTTGGGATCCAGCAGCACAACGCCGAGCGAGCCCGCCAGCAGCGCTGCGAGGTAGAGCCCGATGAACCGCCAGGGGCCCAGGCTCGGCTCCAGCAGGTTCCCGAGGAACCAGAGGATGTACATGTTGAACCCGATGTGCAGGATCCCCGCGTGCATGAACCCGCTGGTGACCAGGCGGTAATAGTCGTTGAACGGCGAACCCACCTCGGGTGGGATGAGCGCGTAGCTGTCGAGCAGGCTCCCGCCTGCGCTACCCAGCCCCGACTGCGAGCTCATCCCGAAGAACACGAGGACGTTGAGCGCGATGAGGACGACCGTGACCTGCGGGCGCGCGTTGTAGGAGTCCCGGACGTGGCGGACCTGCGTCTTCTGCTTCGAGCACTCCGGGCAGCGCATGCCCACCGGGGTCGTGGTCATGCAGTCGGGACAGATCGGCCGGTCGCAGTTCGCGCAGGACACGCCCGTCTCGCGGCTCGTATGTCGGTAGCACGTGGCCATCGCTTACCCAGTGTAAGGACGCGGGCGGCGCCCCGGCGGCGGCGCTAGGACGGCCGGGCGACGATGACGGCCCGGCTGGTCGGCTTCGCGGAGCCGCCCTCGGGCTCGACGGTGACGAGCACGGCCTCGACGCCGTCCAGCGACCCGGGCACGTCGACCGACACCGTCCCGCTGCTGTGGGGGCCGAACAGGGCGTTCGTGGGCTCGGGCGGCTCGCCCTCGCGCTGCAGCCACACCTGGTAGACGTTGCCGTCCCCGGGGGACTCGAGGTTGGAGGCCGTCAGCGTGGAGTGGCCGCTCTCGCGCTGGATGAGCTGAGCGTCGCCGACCTCGGCGACCGTGACGCGCTCGGAGTCGCCGAACACCGATTCGCCGACCAGCGCGCCGCTCGCCCCCAGCACGAGCACGAGCAGCGTCATCGCCATCGCCAGGCCAGGCCGCAGCGACAGCCGGCCGGCGAACCAGCGGGCACGCCGGCGTGGCGCCTTTGCGGCGGCGGCGGTGGCGGGTCCGGGCTTCGCGGCGGCGAGCAGCTGCGCCTCGCTGTTGACGACCGCCATGATGCGGTCCTTGAGCTCGGGGGGCGGCACCATCTGGGCCGCCGACGCGGGCAGCGCGTCCGCGGCCACCCGCAGGTGCTCGACCTCCGCGCGCAGCGTCTCGTTGTGCGCGAGCTCGGCCTCGAAGGCGATCCGCTCGTCCTCGTCGAGTGCGCCCAGCAGGTAGGCGCCGACGTCGTCGAAGTGCTTCATACGGGGTACGCCTCCGGTCCAGTGCCGCGTGCGACCAGCGCGGTGCGCATCTTCTCGAGGCCCAGTCGCATCCGGCCCTTGACCGTGCCGATGGGCGCCTCGAGCATCTCGGCGATCTCCGAGTGCGAGAAGCCGCCGAAGTAGGCGAGCTCGATCACCTGGCACTGCTCGGCGGGCAGCGTGTCCATGGCGGCGCGGACGGTTTCGGCCTCGTCGCGCCGGGCGGCCTCGACGTCCGTGCGCTCCGGCGCCTCGAGGCGCTCGGCGATGTCCTCGTCGCCCGTGCGGCGCTTCTCGTGGACGTTGGAGCGCCGCAGGGAGTCGATCGCCCGGTGATGGACGATTCCGAGCACCCAGGTGCGCACGCTGCCGCGTGTGCGCTCGTAGCGGGCGCCCGATCGCCACAGATTCAGAAAGGCCTCCTGGACGACGTCCTCGCCGGCGCTGCGCTTGCCCACCATGCGGTAGGCGAGCGAGAAGGCCGCCCCGGAGTGGCGCTCGTAGACGACCTCGAAGGCGCGCGCGTCGCTGCGGGCGACGAGGTGCATCAGGTCCTCGTCAGCCAGGTCGCGCAAGTCCGCCATCGTGAGGTTCCCTACGCCGGGATCTCGGCGACGGATCACAACCGCTTGCGACCTTCGACGATGAGCTTGCTCGCTTCGCGCGCCAGGTCGCGGACGGCGTGCTCGGCGAGCTCGAGCACATTGTCGGACGCGGCACGGCGCTTGTGGCGGCGCCGCTGGGTCCGGACCAGCACGAGGCCGACCGCCGCCGCGCTGCCGACGCCCGCCGCGGCGGCCGTCGGGATCCAGTTGCGCGGGTCGCGCATGACCGCCAGCTCCCAGCCCTCGAGCTCGTCGACCGCGGCGTCCACGAGCGTGGTCAGCCGGTCCTCCAGCCGCGCCTCGAGCTCGGCCGGCGGTTCGATCGGGCTGAGGGCCTCGCGCAGCAGGGTCTCGAAGTCAGTCAACGGGCACCGGTCCCTCCGCCTTCTTCACGAGCCCCTCGAGCTGCTTGATGGCGCGGTGCAGCAGCACCTTCGTGGCGCCGTCGGTGCGCCCGAGCGCCCGCGCGATCTCGCGGTTGTCCAT
>JBBJOW010000008.1:0-89944 GCA_037724045.1 Solirubrobacteraceae bacterium | reverse complement strand
TCTGGCCTGCTCCTCGCCGGACTGCTGCTCAGCTCCTGTTCCGGTAGCGCCGAGCGGGCCGACGAGGGCGTCCAAACCGGGCCGCCAGCCGCGGAAGTGGACTGTCGGGTCGCGATCCCGACCTCGGCCACCGACGTCCTCGGCTGGGATTTCGACGCGGACGAGCCCGAGCTGAGCGCGGGTCGTTGCATTCTCTACGCCGATGAGGCCGGCAACATAACGGTGGCAAGCCGGGCGGTGCCCGACGCCGGCGACGAGGGAGCGGCGCGCGATGCCCTGGCCGAAGTCTGCTCCACCTTCGACGGCTCCGATCCTGCCGTGGAGGAGCCGGTGCCGTGGCTCGAGGCCGGCTACACCGGCTGCGCGCTCCTTCCGGAGTCAGGAGTCGGCCTCGCGGAGCTGTTCGCCGTGACGAACGACGACCGGCTCCTCCAGATCCGAGTGGCATCTCTGCAGCCCGTCGACGTGGCGTCCCTGCGGGAGGGGATCAACCAGCTCCTCATCGCGACGGACGAGGCCTACCCCTGAGATCGCGCTCGTGACATCCCGCGGCCGTGACGGGGCGCTGACTGACCGGCTCGCGGCCGATCCCCCGAGAAATTTTGTCGAGCGGGCCTGAGGCACCGTTCGGTCCCCCTCTCGGTGAGCAGTTCGCCTCAGCGGTGATCACCAACGCGGCCGGCGTCACGGTCGTTCGCGTCTGAGGTAGGCGACCCGTGGGGGAGAGGCCGGGGAAGATCTGTCCGTGGGGTGACTGCGTAGTTCCGCGAGACCAAGGACGATGTGCCAACCATGTGCAAACGGCCCCGTGCGCCCGACGTTGAGGCCAACTCGCTGGTTCGAATCCAGGCCGGCGCATTGAAGAAGTACTCCCTCACCCTCGCTGCCATCACGCTGCTTGCGGTCGCGGGCTGTGGCACCGGCGGCGACGAGACGCTCGGTGAGCTCGTGACGTTCGAAGTGCTCAAGGGGGTCGAGCACGCCGCCGACGCTGCGGAGCTCGCGCCGGGTCAAGAACCGCGGGATGTACTCGCCGGCCTGGGGCGCCCGTCGGGCACCGCGCTGCCGCGCGCCAAGGACGGTGTCCGCCGCTTCGTTTTCGTCGATACCGGCTGTCGGCAGGACTCCGCGCAGCTCGTGCTCGAGGACGGCGTCTTGGATGCTCAACTCTTGGAGGACGGGAGCACCGAGCAGCGGACGATGTGCGCTGTGCCGGTGTACTTCCTGACCCTCTTCGACGTTCCGTCCGCAGACCTGCCCGATGGGGTACGGCTCCCGTAAGGGCGCCTCAACATCCCCCAGAGCAGTGCTCGAAGAGCAAGGCAAAGAAGAGCACCGTTCCCCCGAGCGCCCCATGGCAGTGGTCAAACACCCGACCACCACCCAGACGGCGCGCCGCCGCGGGGACATATGGACGCTGCCACGCGTCGGCGGCGGCAAGACCGATGACCATGACCACGATCACGACCTTGAGCGCGACGCGCTGCGGCGGCGCGAGACGCGCTCCGCGGACGAGGGCTCCACGCGCCTGCGGGGTTGAGCCGCGCCGACGTGCGACGATGTACCGCCCGACTGAAGGAGCACAGATGCCGGACAACGTGGATGAGCTGAAGGGCAAGACCAAGAAGGCCGCCGGCGACCTGACCGGAGACAAGGACCTCAAGCGCGAGGGCCAGGTCGACGAGGGCGCGGGCAAGACCAAGAAGGGCGTCGACAAGGTCAAGGACGCACTCACCGGCAAGGACTGACCTCCCACCGGCGCGGGGAGGTTCGCCTTCGATGGACTTCCTCGCACCGGCCAAGGGCTTCGACCGCTACCAGCGCCAGCACCGGTGGCTGGCGGTGCCGATGGCCCTGATCAAGAAGTTCGGCGACGACCAGGCCTCGAACCTGGCGGCCCTGATCGCGTACTACGCGTTCTTCTCGCTGTTCCCGCTCCTGCTGGTGGTGGTGACCACAGTCGGGTTCATCCTCGAGGGCAACCCCGAGGCTCAGGAGGCGGTCGTGGACTCGGCGGTCAAGCAGATCCCGCTGGTCGGCGACCAGATCGAGGGCGGGTCGCTGAAGGGCAACGGCATCGCACTGGTGGTGGGGCTCGTCGGCGCGATCCTCTCGGGGCTCGGGGTGACCCTCGCGGCACAGACCGCCTTCAACCGCGTGCACGGCGTGCCCCATCGTGAGCGCCCCAACTTCCTCTTCTCGCGTCTGCGCGGGCTCGGGCTGCTCGCCTCGCTCGGGACCTTGCAGCTGATCTCGACCGCGGCATCCGGGTTCGTGGCCGGAGGGCTGGGCGGGCCACTGCTGACCATCGCCGGCATCGCGCTGTCGCTCGCTCTCAACCTCCTGCTGTTCTTCGTCGCCTTCCGGCTGCTGACCGACAACTCCGTGTCGACGCATCAACTGCGGCCGGGGATCGTCATGGCGACGCTGCTGTGGACCGTGCTGCAGGCCGTCGGCGGCGCGTACATCAGCACCGTCGTCAAGGGGGCAGGGGACACCTACGGGACCTTCGCGACGGTCATCGGCCTGCTGACGTGGCTCTTTCTGGGCGCGCGGATCGTCGTCTACTCCGCCGAGCTCAACTCCGTCCTCGCGCACGGCCTGTGGCCCCGCGGGCTGTTCGAGCCGCCCACGGAGGCCGACCACCGGGCCCTCCGCACGCTCGCCGAGATCGAGGAGCGCACCGACGAGCAGGAGGTTGACGTGTCCTTCTCCGAGCCCACCGACGACGACGGGGAACCGGGTCCCCAGGCCCCGCCCGAGCGGGGCCGCGAGACCTAGAGGGGCATCTTGTCGCGGCCCTTACGGCCAGCATCGCCGCTCTTGCCCATCGCCTTCGAGCCGGACTGGAAGGGCTTGGAGAGCCACTGCCCGAGCTTGCCCGGCGCCTTCCCGCCGGCGCGCGACCCGACGCCCATCGCACCCTTGCCGGCGCGCTCGGGATGTCGCGACATGCGCGGGAACACGAAGGCCGCGACAAGCAGCAGGATGCAGAACACGATGACTCCGGCGATGATCATGGGGCGGGTCTCTCCTTTTATGCGGATCCGCACACGCCCGATGGACGAACATTTGGCGCCTACCGTCGGATAGGTGCCGTTCAGCGTTCAGCTGGGCCTCGTGCTCGCCCTGCTCTGCTCCGTGGTGGCGAGTCTTGGCTTCCTGTTCAAGCAGAAGGGCGCCGTGGACGCGCCGGCGGTGGAGTGGCGGCACCCGGTGCGGTCGTCGGTCGCCCTGTTCTCGAACAAGTGGTGGACGCTGGGCATTCTCGTCGCCATGGGCGCGTGGGTCTTCCACGTCGCGGCGCTCGCCCTGGCGCCGATCAGCCTCGTGCAGAGCGTCATCGCCGGCGGCCTCGCGCTGCTGACGGTGATCGCCAACCAGGTCTTCAAGCTCGAGGTCTCGCGGCGGGAATGGGTCGGGGTGGCCGTGACGGCGGCCGGCCTCGCGCTGCTGGCCGCAACGCTGGGCGACACCGGCAACAGCGCGCACGGGGAATGGGAGGTCGGCCCGCTCGCGATCTACTGCGGCGTGCTCACCGTCGCCAGCGGCATCGCCTGCCTGCTGGTGGTCGGCGATCCCGCGCACACGGGACCAGTGCTCGGCCTCGCGGCGGGCCTGCTGTGGGGCGCCAGCGACGTCGCCATCAAGGCGCTGAGCGGACGGCTGGACGACCTCGGCGGCCTGGTGCTGGCGCATCCGCTCGCGCTGATCATCCTCGTCCTCTCGCTGATCGGCCTCGTCGTGTCCGCGCGCTCCCTGCAGCTCGGCCCCGCCGTGGCGGTCATCGCGATCACCAGCGCGGCCGCCAACGTGACGACCATCGCCGCCGGCCCGATCGTCTTCGGCGAGCCGCTGCCCGATTCCGGCGGCGGGGTCGCCCTGCGGATCGTCGCCTTCGCGCTGGTGTGCCTGGCGGCGGCGCTGACGCCGGGCCCGAGCGAGCCCCAGCCCAAGCCCGCCTAGGAACTACACCTAGAGGACGTTCAGGGCCGCGACGAGGCGGTCGGTGGAGGGGCGGTCGCGCAGCGTGACGCGCACGTGCTCGTCGTCGTCCCACGCCGCGCCCGGCGCCACCTGGATGCGCTGGCCCAACAGGCCGTGGACGATCTGCGCGGCGGTCATGTCCTGCCCGCGCAGCCACACGATGTGCGCGTGCGAGGTGCCGAAGGAGAAGGGCGTGTCTGCGAGAGCTGTCGCCAGGCGCGCGCGTTCCGCCGCCGCCAGGCTCCGCCGCAGCGCGAGGCGCGCCGCAGCGCGCGCCGGGTCTTCCAGGGCCGCCACCACGCCGGCCTGGGCGGGTGAGGCGACGCCCTGGCCTGGCGTGAGCGCCTGCATCAGCTCCGTGTCGGCCGCCGGGCCGAGCACGTAGCCGACGCGCAGGCCCGCCATCGCCCACCCCTTGGAGAAGGAGCGCAGCACGACGAGGTTCGCGAGGTCGGCGACGAGCGGCGCGACGGACGCGTCCTCGGGTGCAAGCTCGACGAGCGCCTCGTCCACCAGGACCGACACCTGCGGCGGCAGGCTCTCGGCGAAGGCCCGCAGCGCGCCGCGATCGGCGAGCGCGCCCGTCGGGTCGTTGGGCGAGCAGAGCACCACCGCGCGGGTGGCGTCCGTGACCGCTGCGGCCAACGCGCCGAAGTCGGGCCCGCCGTCGGGCGCGAGCGCGACGGGGACCGGGCGAGCCCCCGCGCGGCCGGCGAGGGCCGGCAGTGCCGCCCAGGACGGCCAGGCCAGGACGACTTCGCCGCCGGAGGCGAGCTCGCGCAGCGCGGCCTGCAGCAGCTGTCCCGCCCCGTGGCCGAGCGCGATCCGTGCCTCCGGCACTCCGTGGTGCGCGGCGATCGCGCGCACCGCCGGCCCGGCGCCCGTCTCCGGGTAGTGGTTGATGGAGCGCCGCAGCGCGAAGGTCGCGGCGTTGACGACCTCCGGATCCGGCGGTTCGTGCCATGCCGTCGTGGCCAGGTCCAGGTCGTCCACGCGCGCGAGCTCGAGCGAACGTTCCTCGCAGCGCTGCTTGCGCAGCCGCGAGGAGGACTCCTGCGGGGAGAGCGCCTCGAACTGGCGGTAGTAGTCGAGTCGCCGCCGCCGTCGCGGCGGGCTCACGACTGCTCGGGCACCAGGCCCGACCCGGGTCCCTCGATGAGCAGCAGCCAGACGAGGAACGCGGTACCGCAGACGATCGAAGTCCACATGAAGATGCGCCCCAGCACTCCCTCCTTCTGGTCGTGGCCGGCGGCCCGGCGTACGACCCGCCAGGCGCCGTCCATGCGGACGGTGACCCAGAGGGTCAGCATGACGCTCGCGAGCAGGCCCGCGAAGGCGACGGTGATTCCCAGAAAGACGCTGTCGGCGAGATAGCTGACCTGGGAGCCGACCCAGAGCCATGCGACGGGCTGCGGGCCCCAGCATGAGAACACGACGAGGATCTCCAGCGCGAGCAGCAGGTTTGCGAAGGTCCCGTCGACGCGCTGCCGGCGGCCCTGCCCGCGCTCGGGCGTGTCGCGGTAGCGCAGCGGCGCCGTGCCCGGCCGGCGCCCGATGAAGAGTCCGCCGGTGTCGGTGGGGTCATTGCGCGCCACGTGGCGACGGTAGCGCGACTTTATGCGTGCCAGGTAGCGTCGCCGACGTGTCGGTGAAGACCGTTTGGGCGTTGGTCGGAGCGCTCGGCTGCGCGCTGATCGCCGTGGTCACCTGGGCGGTCGCCTTCCGGACCGGGATGGGGCACGCCGCCGACGCGCGCGTGCTCGGGAAGCTGAGCACCCTGCAGGACACGCGGGCGGCGCCGCTGGCGCAGCTCGTCGGCCACCTCGGGAACCCGGTTCCCTACGCCGTGCTGTCGGCCGCGCTGATGGGCACCGCGCTCGTCGCCCGCGGCGCGCGGGTGGCCGCGGTCGTCGCGGCGGTGCTCGTCGTCCCGAACGTGGTCACGCAGTGGCTCAAGCTCAAGCTGGCCGAGCCTCGCGGCGCCACGATCAGCGGCGAGGCGGTCGACGCGGTGTCCTGGCCGAGCGGGCATTCGACGGCTGCGATGGCACTGACCGTGGCGGCGCTCCTGGTCGCCGGCGGCGTTTGGCGGCCGACCGTTGCCGTGGCAGGCGGCCTCTTCGCCGTCGCCATGGCGGGGTCCGTCGTCCTGCTCGGTTGGCACTTCCCCAGCGACGCCGTCGGCGGCTTTGCGGTCGCCGGCGTCGCCGGCTGTCTCGGTGCGGCCGCGCTCAGCCGCCGGGCTGCCACAACGGCTCCTGGGAGCCGTTGGCACCGCGCGACAGGATGAAGAGCAGGTCCGAGAGCCGGTTGAGGTAGCGCACCGTCTCCGGGCTGACCGCGTCGCCGCAGGCGATCGCCCGCCGCTCGGCGCGCCGGCAGACGGTGCGGCACACGTGCAGGTGCGCGGCCGCAGTCGTGCCGCCCGGCAGCACGAAGGACTTCAAGGGCTCGAGGCCATCGTTGACCTCGTCGCAGCGTTCCTCGAGCCACGCCGTCTGGTCGGGACGCAGGCGCAGGCGGGCGCCGGCCTTGCTGGGCTCGGCGTCGAGCGGGACCGAGAGATCGGCGCCGACGTCGAAGAGGTCGTTCTGCACTCGGCGCAGCCAGTCGTCGTACGGCGTGCCGTGCGCGAGCGCGAGGCCGATCTGGGCGTTGAGCTCGTCGACCGTCCCGTAGGCCTCGATGCGCGCATCGGTCTTGGGCACCCGGCTCATGTCGCCGAGATGCGTCTCCCCGCCGTCGCCCAAGCGGGTGTAGATGCGGGTCAGATTGACAGTCACGCTGACGGGCACGGTAACATTGCGCTCGCACAAGGTCGGTGGACAGGGAAGCTGGTGAGACTCCAGCGCGGACCCGCCACTGTGACCGGGAGACAAACCTGCCGCTGGATGCCACTGGACCCGTCGAGGGTCCGGGAAGGCGCGGCCGGTGCGCCCGGGAGTCAGGAGACCTCCCTCCGACCACAAAGCCGAACAACCCTCGTGGAAAGGGGTGGCTCTCACATGAAGCCCAACGTCCGGGCCGGCATCGCCGGTCTCCTCATCGCACTCGCGGCGGCGCCCGTCGCCGGTGCCGCCGCCGTCACCGTGCGCGCCGAAGGCTTCGCCGCCACGGTGCTGCCGGAGACGACCGTGTCCAACCTGGGCACCGACAACACCGTCGGCGCCAAGCAGTTCTCGTGTCCGACCGCGGCGGACACGGGTCGCAGCGCCGCCGGCGCGCTCGACCGCGCGACGGCCTCCAACTGGGACGGCTCGTCCTTCAGTTTCGGGCTGACCGTCGAGCGCATCCTCACGACCGACCTCGGAGCGTTCGGGGCGCCCACGTTCTGGAACTTCGACGTCGACAACAGCTCGCAGCAGGTCGGCATCTGCGACGTCAACCCTGAAGCCGGCGACGAGATCCTGTTCTACGAGGCCTGCGCGTCGGCGAGCGCCACAGCGTGCTTCACCGGCAGGCCGCTCGACCTCATCGCGCCCGTGAACGTGGACGCGGGCGTGCCGTTCACCGTATCCGTGCGCGAGTACGACGACACCCAGAGTCCGGCGAGTTCGGCCCCGGCCGCGGATGCGACCGTCGCTGGCGGCGTCGCCGGCGCGAAGACTGGGTCGGCAGGCACGGCCCGGGTGACGCTGGACGAGACCGGCACGACGACGCTCGTCGCCACCAAGGGAACGCAGGTGCGCGACTCCGTCACATTCCGGTGCCGAAAGGGCGCGTGCTTGCGCATCCGGCCCGACTCCCCTAGCTCCGCGATCGCGGACACGACCGCTCCCGTCTCGCAGGTGAAGTCGCCCCGCAACCGCAAGGTGTTCAAGCGCCGCGGGCCGCGCCAGCTGCGTGCGGCGATCGAAGAGGCCGGCTCGCTCGCCTCGGTGAAGCTCGCGCTCACCTGGCGGGTCGGCAGGCGCTGCGCAGCGTTCCGCGGTGACGCGGAGCGCTTCGCCAGGGTCAAGTGCGGCTCACATCCGCGCTTCGTCGCCGGCACCGACCCGCAGCTCTCGTTCCTGCTGCCGGGCCGGCTCGGCAGGGGCAAGTACGTCTTCGATGTCGTCGCGACGGATGCCGCCGGCAACACCGAGGCGCTCGAGCGCGGACGCAACCGGGTGGTCTTCCGCGTCCGATGATGCGGCTCGCGCTCCTTCTCGTCCTGATCGCGGCGACGCCGGCGTCGGCGGCCGAGCTGATGGTCGTCGGCCGGTCCGACACCCTGCTCGAACCGCGCGCGCTCGCCTTCAGGGACGCGAAGGTCCCGGTTGCCGGCCGCCGCTGCTCAGTCGACGGCCGGACGGCGCTGTCTGCGCTCGTCCGCACGCCGCTGAAGCTGGGCCTGCGCGACTTCGGGGCGTGCGGGCCGCGCGCCGCTGACGGGGGCGGGCTGTACGTGCGCTCCGTCGCCGGCGAGGCCGAGCGCGGCAGCGACGGCTGGGTGTACAAGGTCGATAACCGCGCCCCCGGCGTCGGCGCCGGCGACCCGGCGGGGCGTTTCCCCCGCAGGACCGTTCAGGTGCTGTGGTTCTGGTGTCGTATGGGTGCGTCCGGTTGTCAGCGGACGTTGTCGGTGGCGCCGGAGCGCGACGTGGTCGCGCCGGCCGGTGCGGTCCGCGTGCTGGTGCGCGCGCACAACGACGAGGGAGTCGCGCCCGCCGCCGCCGGCGCACGTGTGAGCATGGGGTCGGCCAGCGCCGTGACGGACGCCGACGGCGAGGCGGTGCTGCGTGCCCCGATGCAGACCGGCACATTTGACGTCGTGGCCACCCAACGCGGACGCGTGCGGTCCTTCGCGGCAACGGTGACGGTGCGGTGAGGCGCGTCGTCGTCGCCGCGTTCGCGCTGCTGGTCCTGGCCGGGTGCGGGCCCGGGAGCGACCGCAGCGTCGACGGGCCGACGGACGTCAACGTCCTCATCACGCGCGACTTCGGCGCTGGAGAGCTGCGTGATACCGACACGACCGGCATCCCCGCGGGGGAGACCGTGATGCGGCTGCTGCAGCGCGGCGACTACGACGTCGAGACCCGGTACGGCGGCGGCTTCGTGCAGACGCTGGACGGCTTGAGCGCCGGCCGCGACGACGAGAACCGTCCCGTCGACTGGTTCTACTACGTCAACGGCATCGAAGCCGACGAGGGCGCGGCGTCGCGCACGGTGACCGCCGGCGACCGCATCTGGTGGGACCGCCACGACTGGGGCACCGCGCAGCGCGTTCCGGCCGTGGTCGGCTCGTGGCCGGAGCCGTTCCTGCTTGGCCCGGGCGGCAAGCGGCTGCCGCTGACGATCGTGTGCGCGGGCGAGGAGCGCTCCTGCGACGAGGTCCAGACACGACTTGCGGGCGAGGGCATCGAGGACACCGCGTCTTCGAGCATCGGCACCAACACGGGCGCCAAGGTGCTGCGCATCCTCGTCGGGCCCTGGGCCTCGATCCGGGCCGACCCGGCTGCGCAGCAGCTCGAGGAGGGGCCGTCCGTGTCCGGGGTCTTCGCGCGGCCGTCGGCCTCGGACGGCTTCGAGCTGCTCGACGAGAAGGGCGAGGTGGCGGCGACCCACACCGATTCGGTCGGGCTCGTGGCGGCGACGCGCTTCGGCGAGCAGCAGCCGACGTGGGTCGTGACCGGCACCGACGACACGGGAGTGGCGGCCGCAGCCGCGGCGCTGCGCACGGACGTGCTCGCCGGGAGCTTCGCCGTCGCGGTGGTCGAGGGCCGCGGCGAGCCGCTGCCAGTCGGCGATGACCCCGACGCCACGGAAACGCCGTGATCTACCTGCGCCGGCGCAGCCCGCTGCACGCGGCGCGTGCAGTCGCCGGTGCCCTGTGGTGCCTCGCGCTCGTGACCGTGGCGCTGTCGGCGGGTCACCCGTTCCTGGTGGGCGCCGTCGTGGCGGTGGCGATCGCGGCGGCCGCGCTGGCCGGGGTCGGTCGCGCGGTGCTCCTCGGCGTGGCGTTCGGCGTCCCGTTCGGCGTCGTCATCGTGCTGATGAACGCGCTCACTTCGCGCAACGGGCTCACGGTGATCTGGCACTTCGGCGGAGGCTGGGACGTGACGCTCGAAGCGGTTGTCCAGGGAGCGGTGTACGCGCTCGTGGCGGTCGCGCTGTTCGCCGTCGCCCGCCTGTACTCGGCCGCAGTCGATCCCGACGATCTGCTGCGCGCACTGCGGCGCCTGTCCTTCTCGAGCGCGCTGACCGCCGCGCTGGCGACGCGGATGGTGCCGCTGCTGGCGGGCGACGCCCGGCGCCTGGCGGACGCCGGGCGCTGCCGCGCGGGAGCGCCCCCGTCGCGCCTGGTCGTGGTGCGCGCCGTGGCCGCCGGAGCGATGGACCGCGCCATCGATGTCGCCGCACCGCTCGAGGTCCGCGGCTACGGGACCGGCCGGCGCGCGCCGGCGCTCCGGCGGCCGTGGTCGCGCCACGACCTCGCGTTCGTCGCGTCCGCGCTCGGGCTGTTCGCGTTGGCGATCGCGGCCGGCCGGCTGGCCCCCTTCGCCGCGTACCCACGGGTGGACGCCGGACTCGGGGCCGGCGAGCTCATCGCAGCGGCGCTCCTCGCCGCCGTTGCGCTGGCGCCGTTCGCCGATCGGCGGGGCGTGTGACCCTCACCCTCGATCGCGTCTCCTATACGTACGCGGGCGCGGGTGACCGAGCGCTGCGCGACGTCTCGCTCGCGGTCGCGCCAGGGGAGTTCGTGGTGCTGGCGGGGGGGACCGGCTCCGGGAAATCGACCCTGCTGCGAGCGGCGTCGGGCCTCGTCCCGCACTTCCACGGCGGCGAGTTCGCGGGCCGCTGCGTCGTCGGCGGCCTCGACACGCGCGAGCACGGGCCGGCACAGCTTGCGCAGGTGGCCGGGACGCTCTTCCAGGATCCGGAGACGCAGGTCGTGCTGGGCACCGTGCGCGCCGAGCTCGCGTTCCCGCTCGAGAACGCCGGCCTCGGCAGCGCCGCGGTCGCGCGCGGGGTCGAGGAGGCCGCGCTCGCCTTGGGGATCGCAGAGCTGCTCGACCGCTCGACCACCGAGCTCAGCGGCGGCGAGCTGCAGCGCGTCGCCCTCGGTGCGGCGCTCGCCACGCGGCCGCGGCTCGTCCTGCTCGACGAGCCCACCTCGCAGCTGGACCCGGTCGCCGGCGACGAGCTGCTGGGCGTCCTGCGCCGCCTCAACGAGGAATGGGGGACGACGGTCGTGCTCGCCGAGCACCGTCTCGAGCGCTGCCTCGCCGCCGCTGACCGCGTCGTCGCCATGCGTGACGGCGCGATCGCCTGCGACGCGACTCCCCAGGCGTTCCTGGCCTGGGCCGCCGCCTCCGCGCCCGACTTGCTCACGCCGGGCGCCCGCCTCTTCTCCCTCGCCGGTCTGTCGCCGCTTCCCGTCGCCGTCAGGGACGCCCGCGCCACCCTCGGCGACAGACTGCCACACATCGTGGCGCCAGTCCCGGCGTCGCGTCCTCGCGATCGCGATCAGGCTGCCCTGTCGCTCGACCGGGTATGGCTGGAGCCGCGCGATGCCGCCGCGCGGCTGCGGGGCGTGTCGCTGCGGGTCGGCGGCGGCGAGATCGTCGCGCTGCTGGGGCGCAACGGCGCGGGGAAGTCGACCCTGCTGCGCATCGCCGCCGAGCTCGAGAAGCCGACGCGGGGCAAGGTCCGCGCGGCCGGCCGGGTGGCCCTGCTGCTGCAGACGCCGGGCGACTACTTCCTGCACGACCGCGTGGGGGACGACGTCGACGCGGGGCGCGCCGGGCTCGGGGCCCTGGCGGACCGGCACCCGCGCGACCTCTCGGGCGGCGAGCGCCAACAGCTTGCGCTCGCGGCGGTGCTCGACGGGCCCGACCGCCCCGCCGTGCTGCTGCTCGACGAGCCGACGCGCGGCATGGACCACGCGCGTAAGACGGCGCTGGCCGCGCAGCTTCGCGAGCTGGCGGCGGAGGGGATCGGGATCGTGCTCGCCACCCACGACGCGGAGCTGGCCGTCGCGGTCGCGACGCGGACCGTCCTACTCGGCAAGGGCGAGGTCATCGCCGACGCGCCGACCGCCGAGGTGCTCGGCGGCGGCTGGTACTTCGCCACGCAGACCGCGCGGATACTGGGCGGTGCAGCGCTGACCCCCGAGGACGGCGCCGCGCTGCTTCGCTCGCCGGCACCGGTCGAGGTGTGGAGCGAAGACGCAGTCTTCAGCGGTGGCGAGCGAAGCGAGACCAGATGACCGCGACGTTCGCCTCGGTCGCGGTGCTGAGCGTCGGGCTGCTGGCCGGATTCGTCTGGTGGGAGCGGACCCGGCCGCCGTCGCGGCTGCTCGCCCTGGTCGCCACCCTGGCGGCCCTGGCGGCGATCGGGCGGATCGCCTTCGCGCCGATCCCCAACGTCAAGCCGACCACCGACATCGTGTTGTTCGCCGGCTTCGCGCTCGGCGCCGCGCCCGGCTTCATGGTCGGCGCGGTAGCGGCGCTGAGCTCGAACTTCTTCTTCGGCCAGGGGCCGTGGACGCCGTGGCAGATGGCGGGCTGGGGACTGGTCGGGCTGCTGGGCGCCGGACTGGGGCGCCTGCTGCCGCGCGCCAATCGCGTCCAGCTCGCGCTCGCCTGCGCCTTCGCCGGCCTGTTCTACGGCGAGCTGCTCAACGCTTCGTTGTGGGTCAACTACTCCGATCACTCCGTGGGCGCACTGCTCGCCTACATGGGTCGCGGCGTGCCGTTCGACGTCGCCCACATGGTCGGCAACGTCGCCTTCTGCCTGGCCTTCGGACCGGCGCTGGTGACGGCCCTGACGCGCTTCGAGCTGCGGATGCACGTGCGCTGGGTGCCCGTCGCCGCCTCGGTGCTGCTCGCCCTCACCATCGTGCCAGCGGCGCTGGCGGCGCCGGGCACGGCGAAGCCGGCGGCGTATCTGACCAGCGCGCAGAACGCCGACGGCGGCTTCGGCGGGGCTCCCGGCCAGGGCTCGAGCGAGCTCTATACGGGCTGGGCGGCGCTCGGCCTGCAAGCCACGGGACGCCACCCCGCCCAGCTCAAGCGCGACGGCGGCGTCACGCTGCTCGCCTATCTGCGCAGCCACGTCGACGAGCTGCGCGACACGGGGGCGGTGGCCCGCACGATGCTGGTGCTCGGCGCCGCCGGGGTGGACCCTTCGGACTTCGGCGGTCGCTCCCTCGAAGGGCAGCTGCTGTCCGCGCGCGACGGGAGCGGCGCCTTCGACGACCGCGTCAACACGACTGCGTTCGCCGTGCTCGCGCTGAAGGCCACTGGTGGGGAAATCGGCGGCGACGACGTGCGCTGGCTGAAGTCCCAGCAGAACCCCGATGGTGGCTTCAATTTCGCCGGCAAGGGGGGAGCCTCGGGCGTCGACGACACCAGCGCTCCGCTACAAGCGATCGTCGCCGCCGGCCAGGGCTCGAGCCGTGCCGTCCGCCGCGCGGCGAGCTTCCTCGCCCGTCAGCAGAACCGCGACGGCGGCTTTCCGCTCAGCCCCGGCGGCGCGTCGAACGCCCAGTCGACCGCGTGGGCCGTCCAGGGGCTCGTGGCCGCCGGCCGCAACCCGCTGGCAGTCCGGCGCCGGGGCTCGCGCGACCCGCTCGGCTACCTGCGCTCGCTGACCGCGCCCAGCGGTGCCGTCCGCTACTCGCGGACCAGCACCCAGACGCCGGTGTGGGTGACCGGCCAGGCGCTCGCCGCGCTCGCCCCGACGCCGTTCCCGCTGCCGCCCGTGCCCAGACAGGCTCCCGACGCAAGGAACGCCCCGGTCCCGACCGCGACCGCAACCCCTACCGCGAGCCCGGCCCCGACGACAACGTCGCGCCGGCCGAAACCCGCCCCGACCGCGGCGTCCACCGCGGTCGGCGCACCCGTCGACATCGGCCGATACGCGCGCCTGGTTGGCGCGCTGACGGCCGTTCTCGTCTGATCCTGTACGGTTCCGCGCCGCTATGAGGATCGGCATTCCGAAGGAGACCGCGGACGGCGAGCGGCGCGTGGCGATGGTCCCGGACGTCGCCAAGCGGCTGATCGCCGCGGGTCACGAGATCGTAATCGAGGCCGGCGCCGGCGCGCAGGCCGCGATTCCCGACGCCAGGCTCACCGACGCCGGCGCCACGATCGGCGACCCGTGGGGCGCCGACGTCGTCGCGAAGGTCGCGCCGCCGAACGCCGAGGAGATCGGCCGGCTCGGCGCCGACACGGTCCTCCTCGGCTTCCTGCAGCCCTTGAACGCCGGCGGGCCGGCCAAGGCGCTCGCGCAGGCCGGCACGACGAGCTTCGCGATGGAGGCGGTTCCCCGTATCAGTCGCGCACAGTCGATGGACGCGCTCTCGAGCCAGTCCACGGTCGGCGGTTACCTCGCCGTGCTCATCGCCGCCCAGGAGATGCCGCGCTTCTTCCCGATGCTGATGACCGCCGCGGGCACGATCCCGCCCGCACAGGTGCTCGTGCTCGGGGCCGGCGTCGCCGGCCTCCAGGCGATCGCGACCTCCCGCCGCCTCGGCGCCGTCGTCACCGCCTTCGACGTCCGCTCCGCCGTCAAGGAGCAGATCAACTCGCTCGGCGCGAAGTTCTTCGAGGTCGAAGGTCTCGGCGACGCGGAGGGCGAGGGTGGATACGCGCGCGAGCTGACCGCCGAGGAACAGGACCGCCAGCGCGCCGCCCTGACCGTGCAGATGCACAAGTCCGACGTGATCATCACCACCGCCCTGATCCCCGGCCGCCCCGCGCCGAAGCTCGTCTCGCGTGAGGCCGTCGAGGGCATGAAGCCCGGCTCGGTCGTCGTCGACATGGCCGCGGAGGCGGGCGGGAACTGCGAGCTGTCTCAGCCCGGCGAGACGATCACCACCGACAACGGCGTGATCATCGCCGCGCCGCTGAACCTCCCGAGCCAGATGGCCGAGCACGCCTCGCAGCTCTACGCCAAGAACATCCAGTCGCTGCTCGAGCTGATGGCCGACAAGGAGTCCGGGGCGCTCAACCTCGACTTCGAGGACGACATCATCAAGGGCGCCTGCATCACGCGCGACGGCACGATCGTCCACGAGGCGGCCAAAGCGCAGGCGGAAGCCGGTGACCGTCCGCGAAGCGACGGGCCGAGCGCGGAGGGTTCGGAGAGTTAGATGGAGATCGACCTCGTCATCCAGATCGCCGTGCTCGTGCTGGCCGCCTTCGTCGGCTTCGAGGTCATCTCGAAGGTGCCCAACACGCTGCACACGCCGCTGATGAGCGCCACCAACGCCATCCACGGCATCGTCGTGCTCGGCGGCCTGCTGGTCATCGGCCCCGCGGAGGGCTTCCTCAACGAGCTGCTGCTCGTGATCGCGATCGCCTTCGGGACCATCAACGTCGTCGGCGGCTTCCTCGTCACCGACCGCATGCTGGCGATGTTCAAGGGCAAGAAGGCCGCGAAGGTCGAGCAGGCCCAGGAGGAGGAGGAGGAGGCCAAGTGACTTCCGTCAGCGCCAGCTTCCTGCAGGACCAGGACTTCATCAACGTCCTCTACATCGTTGCGATCGGCCTCTTCATCGAGGGCCTGCGACGGGTGCGCGGCCCGCGTACCGCGGTGCAGGGCAACCAGGTCGCCGCGGTCGGCATGGCCGTCGCGGTCCTCGCGACGCTGCTCGACCAGCGCACCGGCGACTGGCTGCTGATCGTCATCGGGGTCGGCATCGGCACCGCCGTCGGGATCCCGAGCGCACGCAGCGTGAAGATGACGGCGATGCCGCAGATGGTCGCGCTGTTCAACGGCGTCGGCGGTGGCGCGATCGCGCTCATCTCGCTGGTCGAGTACCGGGAGGCGCTGCACCTCTTCGACGAGAACCCGGCCCTTCAGGAGCTCGTCCCGACCCTCTTCGCGGCCGTCATCGGCTCCGTCTCCTTCTGGGGCTCGCTGGTCGCCTTCGCCAAGCTGCAGGAGCTCATCAGCGGCCGCCCCGTCAGGCTCCCGGGCGGCTCGCTGGTCAACGTCGTCCTGCTCGTGGTCGCAGTCGGCCTGGCGATCGTGATCGGCGCCGGCACGGAGTCCGAGCTGATCTTCGTCGGCATCCTGGTGGCCGCTGCGGCGCTCGGCGTGCTCGCCGTCCTGCCCATCGGCGGCGCCGACATGCCGGTCGTCATCTCGACCCTGAACGCCTTCACGGGGCTCTCGGCCGCGGCCGCCGGCATCGCGCTGGACAACATCGCGCTGATCGTGGCGGGCATGATCGTCGGCGCGTCGGGCTCCATCCTCACCAAGCAGATGGCCGACGCGATGAACCGCTCGATCGGCAACGTCTTCTTCGGGGGGTTCGGCTCCGGCGGGGGCACCACGCCCGGCGCGGCCGACGACGGCATCGACCGGACGGCCAAGTCCACGAGCGCGGCCGACGTCGCCATCCAGCTCTCCTACGCGCGCCTGGTGGTCATCGTGCCCGGCTACGGCATGGCCGTCGCCCAGGCTCAGCGCGCCGTAGCAGATCTGACGAATGCGCTCGAGAAGCGCGGGGTCGAGGTGCTCTTCGCGATCCATCCCGTGGCCGGCCGCATGCCCGGGCACATGAACGTGCTGCTCGCCGAGGCCGACGTGCCTTACGAGAAGCTCAAGGAGATGGACGACATCAACCCCGAGTTCGCGCGCACCGACGTGTCGCTCATCATCGGGGCCAACGACGTCACCAACCCGGCCGCGCGCAGCGTCACCGACTCGCCGATCTACGGGATGCCGATCCTCGACGTCGACAAGTCGCAGTCGGTGATCGTGCTCAAGCGCTCCATGTCCTCCGGCTTCGCCGGGATCGACAACCCGCTGTTCTACGACGAGAAGACCCAGATGCTCTTCGGCGACGCCAAGAGCTCCGTCGGCGAGATCCTCGCCGAGATCCAGCAGCTGTAGGTCTGACTAAGCCTGGCTAAGCAGCCGCTGGGGGCGAGTGGACCGGAGGCGGCGGGGGCGGCTCGGAGTGCGAGTTGTCCACGGACGCGATGATCTGCGGCGCCTCCGGGGCGGCCGGGTAGGCGGACTTGAGCTCGAGCATGCGCTCGCTGCCGCGCCGCTTGACCTCGATGGCGTAGCCGGTCACGTCCATGGTGTGCTTCTCGGTCAGCCAGTCGGCGAGCCGGGTGGCGTCGTCGTCGAAGGCGGCGCCGACGATCAGCATGCGCGGCGAGTCGCCGGGAGTGGCGCCCTGCAGCAGCTCGTGCATGGCGCCGAGCTTGTCGACGTCCCATGAGGAGACGGTCGCGGCGGCCATCATCGCGCGGCCCATGGCACCCTTGCCGGCACCGTCATCGACGATGACGACGGTGATGCGACCCGCCTCCACGTCCATGGCGAGGAGGTCGATGCCGGGCTCGGGGGCGGCCCCGACGGCTTTGAGGCGGGACAGGCCGATCTCGGCGGCGAAGGCGTCCCAGCCGGCCGTGATCAGGGCGTGGAGTTCGTCGCGGGCCGGGGGAGCATCGGGAACGAACTCGGTGCTCTCGGGCGCGACCAGCGTCTTGGAGGATTCGTCGATGCGCAGCATGTCGAACGATGCATCGGCAGGTCGAACGTTCGTCTGTAGCCTCGGATCCGTGCTTGCCCGCGACGATGCCCTGCGCGCGATGGCTTCCGAGCCCTTCGACGTGGTCGTGGTGGGCGGCGGGATCACCGGCGCGGGGGTCGCCCTGGACGCCGCCACACGCGGATATTCGGTCGCGCTCGTCGAGAAGGCGGACTTCGCCAGCGGCACCTCCTCGCGGTCGAGCAAGCTCGTGCACGGTGGGCTGCGCTACCTGCAGAACTTCGACCTCGGGCTCGTGCGCGAGGCCCTGCTGGAGCGCCAGCTGATGGTGGCGCTCGCCCCGCACCTGGTCACGCCGCTCCCGCTGATCGTCCCCGCGTTCGACGGTGAGCGGCCCGACCGGCTCACCGGCCTGGGCCTGAACATGTACGACGTCATGGCGATCGACAAGGTCCGCTCGCCGCTGAGCCGCCGTCGCCGGCGCCCTGACGTGAACGGCGATGGCTTCGAGGATTGGGCGCCCGACCGCCACCGCATCATCGGCGGCGACGAGGTCGTGGAGCGCCTGCCCGCCCTGGCCGAGCGAGGCCCGACCTCCGGCTATCTGTTCTACGACTGCCAGACCGACGACGTCCGGCTCGTGCTCACCGTCCTCGGTGAGGCGGCGCGCTTCGGAGCGGTCTTCGCCAACCGCTGCGAGGTGGGCTCGCTCACCGACGCCGGGGTCATGGTCCGCGACGGCGTCACCGGTGACGAGTTCGAGCTCGAGGCCGGCACGGTCGTCAACGCGACCGGCGTGTGGGCCGACCGCCTGCGCCCGGACGAGCTGCGCAACGAGGCAGAGGTACCCGTCATCCGGCCCAGCCGCGGCACGCATCTGCTGGTGTCCCCGGACAAGCTGCCGGTGGTCGACGGCGCCATCGCCCCCGCCGGCAGCGGGCGGATGATGTTCGTGCTCCCCTGGCTGGGCCAGACCCTGATCGGCACCACGGACACGACCTACGACAGCACCGACCTCGACCACGTCAAGCCCGCCGAGGAGGACGTGCAGTACCTGCTCGGCGCCACCAACGCCTTCTTTCAGACGTCGCTGACGGCGTCGGACGTGAGCGGCGCCTACGCGGGCGTGCGACCGCTGATCTCGACGGGCGATCCCAAGAAGTCCGTCGACATCTCGCGCAAGGCGGAGCTCTACGAGACGTCCAGCGGGATGATCACCATCACCGGCGGCAAGCTCACCACCTGGCGCCGTATGGCCAAGATGACCGTGGACCGGATCGTCGAGCGCGACGGCCGCGATGCGCCGTGCCGCACCCACGAGATCCCGCTCGGGATGGCGGTCGCCGAGAGCGACCTGCCACGCGTCGAGGGCGTTCCCCCGGAGTCCTACGCGCGGCTGGCGGCGCGCTACGGCTACGCCGCGCACGAGGTGCTCGGCGTCGCGCGCGAGCGCGGCGAGTGGGCGCAGCCCATCCTTCCCGGCCATCCCGACCTGCTGGCCGAAGCGGTCTTCGCCGCGCGGCGCGAGCAGGCCCAGACGGTCGGGGACGTCCTGCTGCGCCGCACCCGGCTGGGCCTGCTGGACGCCCGCGCGCTGCTGGCCGACGGCGCGGCGACGCAACGTGTCGCCGCCGCGATCGGCAGCGAGGCGGGCTGGGACGACGCCCGCGTGCGCGTCGAGGCCGAGGCCTTCCGCGCCGAGGCCGCGGCCGAGGGGTTGGTCGTATAGCGGGCGCGCTCGCGAGCCGGGTCGGCGCGGCGCTGGAGGAGGTCGGCAAGCTTGAGCGTGCGGCCTTCGAGCGCCGCGAGCGCGACGGTGCGAGCTACGCGGACATCGCGGCCGAGCTCGGCCTTAGGCGCGAGCAGGTGGCCGACCTGTTGGTGGCGGCCCGGTTGCGGGTGTCTGAGGCGATCGACGGCGAGCCCGCGCCGGAGCGCCTCACGCCGCTGTGCGGACCGGCGCGGCGCGTCGTGACCGCGCAGCTCGACGGGGAGGCGGTGAGCGCGCGCGACCTCGACCGCGCCAGCGCCCACGTCGAGGCGTGCAGGCCGTGCCGGGCCGCCCGGCTGGCGCTGCAGGAAGCACGGCTGGCGTGCCGTGCCTGGTCGGCCGCGCCGCCGCCGCGCGTCGTCGCTTCGTCGGCGGCCGCCGGCCGGGGACGGCTGGCAGCGGTGATCGGGGGCATCGCGCTGGTGCTGGTGCTGCTCGCCGTGGCGCTCGGCGGCGGGGCGGAGAGCGAGCCGCCTGCGCCGGCGGCCCCGCCCGTCGGCCAGGGCTCGGCCGAGGCGGACGGGCAGGAGCTCGTCCCGCCGCCGGGCGACGAGTTCTGCCTGCCCGACGAGCCCGACTGCCCTTGAGCCCGCGCATCATGGGCGTCCTCAACGCGACGCCCGACTCCTTCTCGGACGCCGGCGAGCTGCGCACGCTCGAGGACCGGCTGCGGCGCGCGGAGGCGATGCTGGCGGCGGGCGCGGACCTGCTCGACATCGGCGGGGAGTCCAACGTGACCAACCGGCCGGCGGTGTCGGTCGCGGAGGAGCTCGACCGCGTCGCCGCGCTGATCGAGCGGGTCGTCGGTGAGCTCGGCGCCGTCGTCTCGGTCGACACCTACAAGCCCGCGGTGGCCGAGGCGGCGGTCGCGGCCGGCGCGTCCATCGTCAACGACATCTCCGGCCTCGCCGACGACGAGCTCGGGCGGGTGTGCGCGCGCACCGGCGCGAGGCTCGTGCTCATGCACACGCCCGTCGCCCCCAAGCAGCAGTCGCTCGACGACGCCCGGGTGCACGACGTCCGCGGATGGCTGGTTGAGCGCATGGCGCACGCGGCTGGGCTCGGCGTGGCCGAGGAGCAGCTCATCCTCGACCCGGGCCCCGACTTCGGCAAGACGCCCGCGCAGACCGTCGCGATCCTGCGCGACCTGCCCGCGCTGGTCGCCCTCGGGCCTCCAGTCCTGCTCGCGGTGTCGCGCAAGGACTTCATCGGCGCCATCGTCGAGCGGCGCCCGCGGGAGCGAGGGGCGGGCACGCTGGCGGCGGTCGGCTTCGGCGTGGACGCGGGCGCGGCGCTGCTGCGGGTGCACGACGTCGCGGAGGTCAGGGACTACCTCGCGGTGCGCGCGGTGCTGCGCGGCGACGTCGAGCTCGCCGCCGGCGCGCGGGTGCCGGAGGCGTTGCGCAGAGAGCCCGTCGGGTAGGGTTCGGGCCGAGTTCCCCGTCGCTGTCCAACGCGACGGGATGCCCACGAACCTCTCAGAGGAGGACCCGAATGATCACGAAGTATCAGGAAAGCATCCCCGAAGGGGTTGCACCGTGACCTCAGTACTGGACCGCGACGCCCTTGAGGGCAGCCCGCTCGCCGATCTCCACGAGATCGCCAATCAGCTCGGCGTGGAGGGCTTCCGCCGCCTGCGCAAATCCGACCTGGTCGACGCCATCCTGGCCAGCCAGGGCGTGATCGCCGCTCCCGCCAAGGACGACGCCACCGACGAGGATGCGGCCGAGTCCGAGGCGCCCAAGCCGCGCCGCCGCCGCTCCCGAGCGCGCAAAGGCGACGAGGAGACGGTCGCCGCCGTCGAGGCTGCCGACCGCGCCGACGAGGAGGAGGAGAGCGACCCCGAGCCGCGCCGCGGACGGGGCCGCCGCCGCGGGGGCGCAGCCGCTACCGCGTCCGCCGACAAGCCGACGGCGGACAAGGTCGCCGACGAGACCATCGACGGCGTCGTCGAGTTGCAGCCCAACGGCTCCGGCTTCGTGCGTCCCAGCCATCCCGAGATCTCCGACGATGACGTGTACGTCTCCGCCGCGCAGGTCAAGCGCTGTGAGCTCGTGTCCGGCGACCGCGTCGCCGGCCCCGTCCGCCCGCCGCGGCGCTCGGAGCGCTTCCCGTCGCTGATCCGCATCGACACGATCAACGGCAAGCCCGCCGACGAGGTGGCGAGCAAGGAGGGGACGCGCTTCGAGGAGCTCAAGGCCGCCTTCCCGACCGAGCGCCTCGAGCTCGACTCCGCCGACGCGACCGTGAACGCGGTCCAGTGGCTCACGCCGTTCGGCAAGGGCTCGCGCGTCGTCGTCTCCGGACCGCCGCTGTCGGGCAAGTCCGACCTGCTGCGCCGCGTCGTCGGCGCCCTTCCGAAGGAGGGCGTCGAGGTGACGGTGGCGCTGGCCGGCGTCCGGCCCGAGGAAGCGGGCGAATGGGGTGCCGACGTGGTCGGCGTCTGGCTCGGTGCCTCCGCCGACGCCCAGGCCCAGGTCGTCGAGCAGGCCGTCGAGCTCGGGCGCCGCGTGGCGGCCCGGGGCGGCGACGCGGTCGTCGTCATCGACGCGCTGGATGGCCTTCCGCCGCAGGCGGCGCGCCGCGCACTGGCGGCCGCGCGCAACCTCGTCGACGGCGGGTCGCTCACGGTCATCGCCGCCGCGTCCGCACCGTTCGGCGGGGAGACGACGCTGATCGCGCTCGACGGCGCCCTCACCGGCCAGCGGCGCTTCCCGAACCTCGACCTCGCGACCAGCGGGTCCATGCGGCCCGAGCTGCTCGTCGGCGACGAGGGCGCGGACAAGATCGCCGCGGCACGCGCCGAGGCGCGTGCCGCGAGCGCCTGAATCCACGTCCGGTGATCAGCGGGCGTCTAGCGCTGGGTGTAAGCCACGCGCTGCCAGTTCGGCTCGGGGCTGAGCTCGATGGGCTCAGCCTCCCGATTCGGCTGGACGTAGCCGAAGGTGAGCGTCTCGTCGCATAAGACGATGTCGAGCTCACCCTCCTTGACGCGCTGGTCAAGCCAGGCTGAGCGGAAGACGAGCCGGCGCAGCCAGTGCACCAGCGAGCGGTCGGCAGGCCCGACGATCTCGGGCCAGCAGTCGTTGACGTGCTCGCCAAGGCCCGAGGCGGGATCGGCGACCTCGCCGTTGACCGTCAGGTTGACCAGGTCCTCGAGCTCATGGCCGTCGAGTCGCGCGTGGACGAAGCCGAGCTTCACGCCCGCCTGCTCGGTGCGCTCGGCGAAATCGCGCTCGTTGAAGGTGAAGCGCAGCTCGCCGTACTCCAGGACATAGTCCTGGCCTGAGTCGTAGTTTCCGCGGCGGAGTTGGTCCATTACGTGAAGACGCCCGGGCCGAAGAGGTCCACCCGGGCGAGACGTCGGAATCCTAGCCGCGACTCCTCCCCCGGGTCACCGTCTGCGACGAAAATTTCACCGGAGAGGTTCTCGGGGTTCGCGACTAGGACAATTGTGACCGACACGCTTCTGCTGGTCGAAGACGACCAGAACCTGCAGACGTTCCTCGCCGATCAGCTGACGAGGGACGGCTTCGACATGCTCGTCGCCGGCACCGTCCGCGACGGTCTGCGCATGCTCGAGTCGCGCGCCGTCGGCGTCGCCATCGTCGACGTCGAGCTACCTGACGGCCTCGGCCTCGGCCTGATCGCAGCCGTGCGCGGCGCCGACCCCCGCTTCGCGCGCATCGATCCCGACCAGCGCTTCCTCGTGCTCTCCGGTCGCGGGTCCGAGCTCGACCGCGTGCGCGGCCTGACCCAGGGCGCCGACGACTACGTCCAAAAACCGTTCTCCTACCCCGAGCTCGTCCGGCCTCCGTCCCTGGTTCGAGGCCAAAGGTGTCCCAGGTTCCTAAGCGCGGGCTAGAGCCGAATAGTTGGAGCTGAACGGCCTCGACGACCGCGTATGAGCGCCCGTCAGCCGCCGTTTGGGGGCCTCCAGACTTGGCTTGGCGCCGTGATACCGGTGATACGCCGTTACCGGCGACGCGCGCTGGTCGTTGCCGGCGCGGCAGGCCCTGCCAGCGGCCGCGGAACGACGAAGTGCCCGCGGGTCATCCCGGCGGGCGCTTCGTGATCGTGTTGGTGGAGGGCCTCGGCTGGCGGCTGGCTAGGCGGCGAGCGCTAGCTCGGGCGCTGCCGGCTCGGGCGCCGGCCGCAGGTGCGGCGGGGGCGGCGCCCCGGCCCGCTTGGCGGCGATGATGCGGCGGTACTGCATCGTGATCGCGTGCTGCACGCAGGCGACGCCGTACGCCTCGATCCGCGCCTGGTTGAGCGAGAGGATGCTGCGCGGCTTCTTGGCGCAGATCTGGAAACGGTTGGCGAGCGACGAGTTGTAGGACTCGACGCAGCCGAAGCGATCGGAGCCGTAGATGCGCGCGAGGCGGTCGTTGTAGGTCAGCGGATGGCCAAGGAGCCAGTCGCGCTTCTCTGGCGGGTCGTTGGGGTGGCACCGGACCCACTTGGCGCCGTTGGTCGCCACGCGGTAGTCGCCCGAGGTCAGGCAGGCGCTGCCGCACTTGGGGCACTCGCCGATGGTGCGCGCCGACAGGCTGCCGTTAGCGTTGATGCGGAAGCGGCGTGAGACCTTCGGCGCCGGCCCGCAGGAGCAGTGAGGTTCGCGCAGCTCGTCGGCGTACCAGCCGTCGTGGCCCTCGATCGGCTTGAGCTTGCGACCGGCTTCGAGGAGACGGTCGACGCGCTTGAGCGTCGCGCCATGGCTCTGCGGATGGCAGTTCTCGATCATGCCGGCGCGGCGGCAGGCGGCGCGCAGTCGTGGGGTGTTGAATCCGCCGTCGGCGCTGAGGACGGCGGGCTTGGGCGCGGCGTGCGGGCGCACGGTGCGGGCGTAGTGCTCGACGAGCCGGACGCCGGCGTGCGTCTCGGAGGAGTGGTAGGGCTCGACGTCGATCGCCAGCGGGATACCGGTCGCGGTGACGAGCGCCACGTGCGCGAAGCCGGCGCCGTGATGGCCCCCGTGCTGGGCGGCGTTGTTCTTGCCGATGTAGCCGCCGTCGGGGACGAGGATCTCGTCCCAGTTGAGGCAGTTCTTCGGCCCCTCGTGACCCTTCTCGGGCGGCACCATCATCGGGACCGGGTGCTTGGTCGCCATCAGCTTGCCGTCCATCCCGGTCAACAGCACCTCCTCGCGCATCTCCGGGAACTCATCCATGTGCTCGTGGTTGAGCGCGTCGAGGAACTCCGCCAGCATCAGCTCGCGCTCGCTGTCGGGGAAGCGCTGGCGGTGCCGCGAGAGCCCTGACTCGCAGGGGACGCCGTCGACGTTGCCGTCGCAGACGGTGCCGCCGTAGCGCGGGCGCAGGTCACGAAAGAGCAGTTGCCGCGCGATCGAGCCGTCCTCGCCGGCGAGCTCCTTGCGCGCCTGGCGCATCGAGAGCTTGCCGCTGCACCAGCGCATCGCGAAGACGTACTCAAGCTGCTCGGAGGTGTAGCGCCGCGCGCCGCGGTTCTTGCTCGTCTCGGCCCACCGCCGGTCAACCTCAGCCATCCGCGGGGTGACCACCTCGCGCCAGGCGCGCGTGCCGACGAGCCAGACGAGAAAGTGGCCGGTCTTCTTGTTGGCCAGCTCAGGACGGCAGTTGGCGTAAGGAACGTCCGCCTCGGTCGGGGGCTCGGGGAGCGCGCCGAAGACGTCGCGGTCGCCACGGATGAGCGCGTCCATCGCCTGGCGGGCGATCCGCGCCTGATCCAGATACGAACGGTCGCCGAACGCCTCCATGAGCGTCAGGCCCGCGCCAGTCTCGGGCGTCGCCGCAGGATCGACGTTCGGGAACTCTGAGGCGAGCAGCTCCTCGTCGAGTTCGAGGTCGATCTCGAAGGTGGCGGCCTCCTCCTCAACGATCTGCAGCGGGGCTACGGACGGCGAGGGGGTATTCCGACGCGAACTCACGGATGCAACTTGAGGTCCCCTGAGCAACGGACCGCAGGGGCCGACTAGAACATTCGTCTGCAGCCGCTGAGGGCCGCTGAGGCCATCCCAGACGCCCGCGCAGGCGGGGTCGCCTGATCGCTGCGAACCCGCACCTCAGTTGTCAGAAGGCTGCGTTCCGCACGGCGGGCGGGCCGCCGCCGCGGCTAGGACCGACGGTCGCGCCAGGTTTCGAGCAGGAACTCGGTGACGGCGACCGCGGTGTTGAACGCCAACCGCGCGTGACGGGTCAGCGCTGGTGAGCGCTGAGCCCGACCGTGCCCGAGGCCGAGCTCGTTGCGCAGCTCGCCGAGAGACTGGATCGTCGTTACGAGCGCCCGCAACGTTCTGACCGCTGCCTCGCTGCCTCGCTTGCTCTCAGCCACCGCCTCAACGTTGAGAGCTAGCTCCCTCTGAACGAGCTTGTAGAGGGTCATCAGGTCATCGCCCCGCTTGTACGTGACCTCCGCCTCATCGAGGATCGACTTGAGCACCGACTCGACGAGCTCCTTCGACGACGCGATGGCGCCGGGCGGGTCGGCGGCCAGGTCCCGGTTAATGCGGTCGAGGTGTTCGCGCAGCGTGTCGGGGTCGAGGATGTCCTCGTACTTCTCCACCGCGACCGCGGTCTCCGCGGCGTGGAAGGCGTCGCGGTGCCGACCCGCGAAGATCGGGCGCCCGGAGAGCCGCTTGACCTCGGCCAGCTCCCAGTTGTCGCGGCGCAGGTGGCGGTTGAACTCGTCGACGAGCTGGCGCACCTCGTCCTCGTCTGGGCGGACCGCCGGGTGGACCATCTCCGCGAGGAAACGCAGAAACCGATCGTCGGAGCCGCGAAGGACGTTGAAGCGGTGGTCGGTGAAGACCCAGTCGTCGGGCCAGTCGTAGTTGTTGATGCGGTGCTGCCAGATGTCGCGGGCGGCGCCGCTGTAACGGCCGTCGGTCGAGGGGAGCGCGTCAAGGTCCCACAGCCGCGCCAGAAACCCGGGCTCGTCGAGCCGCCCCGACCAGTCCACCCGCTCGACGGAGATGTAGTCGAGGATCGCCCGGCGGGTGATCTCGCTGATCGTGGTCTCGACGCGCGGCTGAAACACGACAACATTGTGCGCGATGCACCGGCTGCCGTCCCGGTCCTCCCGCGCCGGCACGGACGGCGGGCGCCCGGCGTCTTGCGCGATCGCGCTACCGGCGCGGCGTCTGCCAGGGTGTGAGCGCCTACAGCGGCTCCTGCAAGCCCCCGGCGAGGGCTTGCGCGTGCGCGGCTCGGCGAGCGTGGCCGGCCCGGCGGCGATCTCGGGCGTAGCCGCGCAGCTATCGCCTCACGGACCCCCGAGCCGCCGCCACCGCCAGTCGAGCAGCTCGTACGCTTCGACCTCTGTGATCCCCGCCTCACGCGCCGCGCTGAGCGTGTGTAGCCCGTCGAGTACCCGCGGGAACCCATCCTCCCAGCAAAAGACGATCCGATCGGCCTGGCCCTCCTCGCGGAACCGCTGTGCCCGTCGGTTCACCAAGTCGGCCTCGGCCTGACGCCCGTCGTTGACGTAGTAGGACGGCGCCACGATCTGGTTGCGGAACGTCTCCACGGGGGCCATGACGAGCTGGAAGACGTGCTCCGCCGGCGGTCCCTCGTAAAGCCCGGTGAGCTGCCCTTCGAGATCTGGATCGCCGGCCATTGGCAGGTCCGCGTAGCGGAGCGGCGGCGGCTCACAGACGAGGAAGGGGCTGATAGCAGGGCTCACGGCGTCAGCCTACGAGCGCGAGCGTGGGGTAGCCGCGGGTCGGCGCGCGCTCGCCGTGCGCGGGTGCAGGCTACGGCGGTGCACCTCCAGCTCGACACCGATGCCCTCGTCGAGATGCTCTACGGCGAGAGCGAGCGCCGCCGGGGGCGCTGCGTGCTCATCGACGCGCCACTGCCGCTGTTGGGCACGGGCGGCGTGCGCTGTGACAACGCCCCCGCCGGCGAACATCCCGACGCGCTCGCCGCCCGCATGGCCGCGGCTTGCGCGCGGTCGCGTCGCCGCCAGGAGATCGTGGTGGTGATGGGACCGGCGCGGCCACCCTCCGCATGGCGCGGCTCGGGCCGCTTCTGCGCTGAGGTGGTCGCCGACCTCGTGCTGCGCATCGATCGCGCGGGGACCGTGCAGGTCCTCGGTGATCGCGCCGGGCACGCCGGTCAGGCACAGCGCGCGATGGAGCTTTTGATGCTCGTCATCGCGCCGCGCCAGTCGGGGACCATCGTGCGTGCGTACACGGGGCCAGCACTAGCCCAAACCGCAAAGAGCGCAGCGCAGCGCGCCGCGGTCTAGGTTTCGTCGCTATGGCGGAGAACGGCGGAGGCGAGAACCCCAACCACGCGGCGCTCTTCGAGGCGGCGAACAAGCTCCGCGGCAGCGTCGAGTCAGCGGAGTACAAGCACATCGTCCTCGGGCTGATCTTCTTGAAGTACATCTCCGACTCGTTCCAGCTCCGGCGTGAGGAGCTCGAAGCCGCGCTCGCTGACACACAGAGCGAGTACTACCTCGCCGATCCTGCCGACCACGAGGCGGTCCTCGAAGACCGCGATGAGTACGCCGCGGCCAACGTCTTCTGGGTGCCGGCGCAGGCGCGCTGGGAAGCGCTGCTGGCGGCGGCGCAGCAACCCGACATCGCCCGCCGCATCGACGAAGCGCTTGCGGAGATCGAGAACGCGAACCCGCGGCTGCGCAATGTCCTGCCGCAGGTCTACTCGCGCGCGCCGCTCTCCGCCGAGCTAATGGGCTCGCTGCTGCAGACGATCGCCAAGATCGGCTTCGGCGCCGGCGCCAACGAGGCGCGCGATGTCCTCGGTCGCACCTACGAGTACTTCATCAAGGAGTTCGCCCGCTCCGAGGGTCACCGCGGCGGCGAGTTCTTCACCCCCGGCCCGGTCGCGCGGCTGCTCGTCGAGATGCTCCAGCCCTTCGAGGGCCGCGTGCTTGACCCCGCCTGCGGCTCCTGCGGGCTCTTCGTGCAGTCAGGCAACTTCATCGAGGCCCACGGCGGCAACCCGGACAAGATCTCGATCTACGGCCAGGAGCGCAACCAGGCGACCTGGCGCATCGGACTGATGAACCTCGCCATCCACGGGCTCTCCGGTGAGGTGCGCTACACGGAGTCCGGCTCGCTGCTCGACGATGCGTTCCCCTCATTGAAGGCCGACTTCGTCATGGCCAACCCGCCCTTCAACCAGAAGGAGTGGTCAACGCCGGCGGTGCTTGACGACGCGCGGTGGAAGTACGGCACGCCCCCGGCAAACAACGCCAACTACGCCTGGATCCAGCACTTCCTCCATCACTTGGCCCCCCAGGGGAGGGCGGGGTTCGTTATGGCTAACGGGTCGCTCACGAGCGCGAGGGGCGGCGAAGCCGAGATCCGTCGCCAGTTGATCCTCGACGATGTAGTCGATTGCATCGTCGCGATGCCCGCGCAGCTCTTCTACACGACGGGCATCCCGGTGTGTTTGTGGTTCCTCGACCGCGACAAGAGCGGATCCGGCTCACGCGACCATCGCGGTGAAACCCTCTTCCTTGACGCCCGCCACCTCGGTACCAAGATCAGCCGAACGCAGATCGAGTTCTCCGAGCAAGAGATCGCCTTCCTCGCCAGTACCTACCACGCTTGGCGAGGAACTGAGACCGCTGAGTACGAGGACATCGCGGGGTTCTGCAAATCAGCGACTTCGGACGAGATAGCTGCGGGCGATTTCAGGCTCTCGCCGGCACGGTACGTTGGCGCGAGCGAGAGCGAAGATGATGACCTCGCGCTACAAGAAACCATGGCGACGCTCGTAGACCAGCTCGCCGACGATCTCGCAGAGAACGAGCGGCTAACCGTCGTGGTCCGTCAGGCTCTACTGAAGGTTGGCTTTGAGCTCTGACTGGATTGAACTGACGCTTGGCCGGAGCTGCAGCAAAATCGGAAGCGGCGCCACCCCCCGCGGCGGGGCTAACGCCTACGTCGAGAACGGTGTAGCTGTCCTCATCCGTAGCCAGAATGTCCACAACGGACGGTTCATGCGTGCTGGTCTCGTCGGGATCAGCGAGGCCGACGCGGATAAGCTGACGGGCGCCGCAGCGCTCCCCGGAGACGTCCTGCTCAACATCACCGGGGACTCCGTTGCGCGCGGCTGCATGGCGCCTGGAAATCTCGGCGAGGCGCGCGTGAGCCAGCACGTCGCGATACTTCGAGCTCGCCGTGAGGTTCTGATCCCTGCTTACCTCATGTACTGGCTCGTCTCACCCTCGACGCAGCACTATCTGCTGCAGCTTGCGTCGGCAGGAGCAACCCGCAACGCGCTGACGAAGGGGATGCTGGAAGGGTTGATACTCAGAGCCCCGGACGTGGCGAAGCAGAAAGAAATCGTCGAGATCCTGGGCGCGCTTGACTCAAAGATCGATAGCAACGACAGGCTCGCAGTGACGCTTGAGCAGGTTGGGCTCACGGAGTTCAGCCGGCGTTTCGGCGATCTCACGCCAGACGGTGGGGACACCTCGGAGGGATCGCTCCAAGCAGGCGTGCTAGGTGACCTAGTGGATGTCTGCATGGGACAGTCGCCGCCGGGTTCGTCCTACACACCGGACCATGAGGTCGGACTCCTTCTCGTGCAGGGCAACGGTGGGTTCGGAGTTCGGTACCCGGCCGCAGACGTCTATACCACCCACCCCTCCAAGGTGGCCTTCGCCGGCGACACCTTGATGACGGTTCGCGCGCCGGTTGGCGCCGTGAATGTGGCTCACTCAGAGCTCTGCATAGGCCGAGGTGTTGCGGCTCTCCGCTCACCCTTCCCCGCCTTTACCGAGTTTCTGGTCAGAAGCCTGGAACCTCGGTGGTCGAGCGAGGAGTCCGGCACAATCTTCGGAGCCGTCAACCGCGATCAGATCGCAGGATTGCCAGTCGGTATCCCCGAGGAGAAAGAGGTTGCCGATTTCGAGGCGTTCGCGCGACCCCTCATTGAGAAGCTTTTCGCGCTGCACGTTGAGTCCGCGCGCTGGACGCGACTCCGCGACGCGCTACTTCCAGGGATCATGCGAGGCACAATCGATGTCCTGTCTTAACGCCGACGTCGAGCTCGTGGCGGTGCCATGACAACGACGGGAGTTGACTTCGTCGTCGATCCCGGCCCTGAGGGTCAGCTCGTTGAGCTCCCGGCTCTACAGCGTCTCTGTGGTGACGACAACCACGCCGGCGTTGGCTGGACGTACGTACACGGTCCGACGCTGGCGCCCGACCTCAACCCGGACGAGCGAAAGCGCTGGGGCGACGTCGTCCTAGCCGGCTATCTGCGCCGCGCGGTTGAGCGGATCAACCCGGCGCTGCCGGCGGCCGCGGTTGACCGGGTACTCGACGAGGTCAAGCGCCCAGGGTCGCCCTCACCGATCCAGGATCACCGCGAGTTCCACCGGCTGCTGTTGGCCGGTGTGCCCGTCTCCTACCGCGACAGCGACGACGTTGAGCGGCACGCTCACGCGCGGCTGATCGACTTCGACGACCTCGGTAAGAACGAGTTTGTCGCCGTCAACCAGATCACGATCGAGAGCATCGCTGGCCCCAACCGCCGCCCGGACATCCTCCTCTACGTCAACGGGCTGCCGCTGGCGGAGATCGAGGCCAAGGCGCCGGGGCTCGACAAGCCGGCGCAGGAGGCGGTCAACCAGGTCAACCACTACCTGCAGACGATCCCCTCGCTCTACCGCTTCGTCGAGATCGTCGGGGTCACCGATCTGATGCAGGCGGTCGTCGGCACGATCTCGACCCCGGCGGAGCACTTCGCCGAGTGGAAGACGATGAGCGATGACGACGCGGAGCGCGCGCGTCCCCAGCTCGACCTGATGATCGACGGGGTGTTCACCCCGGCTCGGCTGCTGGAGCTGATCCGCGACTTCGTCCTTTTCGAGACCGACGGCGCGAAGACGTTCAAGGTGATGGCCAAGTACCACCAGGTCCACGCCGTCAACGCCGCCGTCGAGTCTGCGGCGCAGGCGATGAGCGGCAACCGCCGCGGCGGTCTGGTCTGGCACACGCAGGGCTCCGGCAAGAGCTACACGATGGTCTTCTTCGTCAACAAGCTGCGCCGCGACGAGCGCTTCCGCAACCCGACCGTTGTTGCTGTCACCGACCGCACCGATCTCGACAACCAGCTCGCCGACACCTTCACCGCGACGCACCTCGCCCCGCAGTGCGAGCAGGCGGATGAGATCCGTCGCACCCCGAGCAGCGCCACCGACTCCAAGAACCTCTACGAGCTCCTCGACGTGCCCGCCGGCGGGATCGTCTTCACGACGATCCAGAAGTTCGCACCGCCGAAGGGTGAGGAGGAGATGCCAGTGCTATCGGAGCGCGAGAACATCATCGTCATGGCCGACGAGGCGCATCGGTCGCAGTACGACACCTTCGCCGAGAACATCACCCTCGCGCTGCCGAACGCGGTCCGGATCGGCTTCACCGGCACCCCGATCGAGAAGGCCGACCGCTCCAGCCGGCTCGTCTTCGGCAAGTACGTGTCGATCTACCGGATGCGCCAGGCCCAGGAGGACAAGGCGACGGTCCCGATCTACTACGAGTCGCGCCAGATCCTGCTCAACGTCGAGGACGAGGAGGAGCTCCGGCACGTCGAGGAGGTGCTCGAAGACGAGGAGGAGGACGCGGCGCGCAAGCTGGTCACCTCGTGGGCCAAACTGGAGAAGGTTGTCGGCGCCCCGGATCGGTTGGAGAAGCTCGCGAAGGACCTCGCGGAGCACTACACCACCCGCTGCGACGCGCTCACGGGCAAGGCGATGGTTGTTGCCTACTCGCGCCGGGTCGCGGTCGCCCTGACCGCGCTGCTGCGCGAGCGGCTCGGAGAGGGGGCGGTCGACTGCGTCATCAGCGCCCAAGCGACCGACGACCCGGAGATCTCGGTCTTCCGGCGCTCGAAGCCGCAGCTCCGCGAGCTGGCCAAGCGCTTCCGCGACCCCGCCGACGAGCTACGGGTCGTTGTCGTCAAGGACATGTGGCTGACCGGGTTCGACGCCCCGGTGCTGCACACGCTCTACATCGACAAGCCGATGCGCGACCACGGGCTGCTGCAGGCGATCGCGCGGGTCAACCGCGTCTTCAAGGACAAGCCCGGCGGGCTCGTCGTCGACTACATCGGGATAGGCGAGGACCTGCGCGCCTCGCTCCAGGGCTACGACCAGGACGAGATCGAGGATCCCGTCGTACCCGCCGCGCTGGCCGTCGCCCGGCTGTGGGAGAAGTACGAGGTGCTCTGCGCCGCGCTGCACGGCGCTGGCTACCGCCAGGGTGAGCTGCACCTGGTGACCGACAAGGCCGCGCTCTTCCTCGGCGCCTACAACTACGTGCTGGAGAACGAGGAGCGAACCCAGGCCTTCCTCGACAACCAGCTCGCGCTGACGAAGTGGTACGCGCTGGCGCGCACCCAGCCGGCCGCGGTCGAGCTTCGCGATGAGGTCGGCTTCTTCAACCGGCTCGCCGCTGAGGTGCGCAAGATCACCGCGCCGGTGGCACAGGCCAGCCAGGAGGCCGAGCAGGCGGTCCGCCAGTTCATGTCCGAGGGGCTAGCCGCCGGCGACGTCGTTGATGTCTTCGGGCTCGCCGACAAGGACCGACCGGAGATCTCGGTGCTCTCCGATGAGTTCCTCGACTCGCTCGCCAGCAAGACCGGGCAGGAGAACATCCAGCGCCGGCTCCTGCAGAAGCTGATCGACGACCAGATCACGGCCCAGCGCCGCGTCAACGGGCTTCAAGCCAAGCGGTTCAGCGAGGAGATCGAGGGGGTGCTGCGTCGCTACGAGCTGCGCCAGCTCACCAGCGCCCAGGTCGTCGAGCGGCTCATCGAGATAGCCAAGAAGCTGCGCGACGCCGTCCACCGGCCCGAGCAGCTTGGGCTGTCCGAGGAGGAGGCTGCGTTCTACGACGCGCTCGCCGGCGGCGTCGAGCACGTCCAAGCCAACCCGGCGCTGGCCGCGCTGGCCCACGAGCTCGCCGAGAGCATCCGCCGCGACCTCACCGTCGACTGGACCAACCGCGAGGCCACTGAGGCGAAGATCCGCACCAAGATCAAGCGGCTGCTGCGCCGGCACAAGGACGACCTACCGAAGCTCGAACCGGCGAACAACGGCGGCGCCGGCGGCGACTGGCTCGGCGACGAGATCAACTACTTCGCCAACCTCGTCCTCGAACAGGCAAAGTCGCTCTACCGCTACTGGCCCGATGTCGGTGACCAGCTCTTCGCGGAGCGGTAGCGAGCCGGAAACAAGCCGCTACGCGGGGCGAAAATGCGGACGTGGCGCCGGGCGGCTACCTATCCTGTGGGGGTGCGGTATGTGAACCCGGCGAGAGAGTTGAAGGGGATGACCCTGGAGGGCGGCTGGGTCGTCGAGGAGATGTTTGTCCCCGCGGACAACGCCACCGGCGGCAACTTCTCGGTCGGCTACATCGTCAGCCACCCTGACCACGGCCGGGCGTTCATGAAGGCGCTCGACTACTCGCGCACCTTCATGTCCCAGGACGGCGTCGTCGCGCTGCAGGCGATGCTCAACGACTTCGTCTTCGAGCGCGACATGCTCGCGCTCTGTGGCGACAAGAGATTGGACCGCGTCGTGCGCGCGCTGGCGACCGGTCAAGCGGTCGTCGAGGGCGCGCAGTGGCCGGCGCCGTACCTGATCTTCGAGGCCGCCGACGGGGACGTGCGGGCGGCGCTGGATGCCGCCGCCGACTTCGACACGGTCTGGGTGCTGCGGGTGTTGCATCACGTCGCGGTCGGGCTCCAGCAGCTTCACCGCGAGCGGATCGCGCACCAGGACATGAAGCCCTCGAACACGTTGATCTTCGACGGCACCGAGGGCAAGATCGCTGACCTCGGCTGCGCCGATCAGCAGGGCGGTGTCTCACCGCGGGGTGACTACGCCTTCGCCGGGGACCCCGCGCACGCCCCGCCCGAGCTGATCGCCGGCCAGGTCGCAGCGGACTGGGCCACGCGCCGGCAGGCCGCGGACCTCTACCACCTCGGCAGCCTGATCCTCTTCCTGTTCACCGGCGCAGCGACGACGCCGGCGCTGCACGAGTACCTGCTGATCGACCAGTTCCCGCGCAACTGGAGCGATCCGTACGCCGACCTCGCGCCGTACCTGCGCAATGCGCTCGACCAAGTCGCGCTTGACTTGGAAGCGACTCTCGAAGGCGACCACGCCGCCGATCTCGTCATCATGTTCCGCGAGTTGTGCGACCCCGACCCGGAGCGGCGCGGCCACCCGCGAACGCGCGCCGGTGGCGGCAACCCGTACGCGCTCGACCGCTACGTGACCAAGCTCGACCTGCTCGCGCGGCGCGCCGGCTCCGCTGCCACGTTGCTGGCGGACGGGCCGCAGCGGTGAGCGGGTTTCGGGCTGACACTGCCCGAAACCTGATCCCGCGCTGGCGCGACCCCGCGGCGACCTCGCGCCAGGGCGAGCTCGCGTCGCTACGCCAAGCGCCGCGCGAACTCGACTCAAGCGGGGTCGAGGAGCGCGAGGCGGACTGGCGCAACCAGCCGACCCTGCACTTCGCTACCGACCTCGTCGGCGCCGCGCTCGTGGTCGGCACCCACAGCCCGGCTGCGGAGGAGGCGGCGATGCAGGTGCTCGCATCGCCCAAGGCGACGCCGCTGGCGCAAGCGGTCGCTCGGCGGCTGCTCAACGGCGGTGAGGCGCCGCCGACGGCGCCGCCCGCGCGGCAACACCGCGAGGCGGTGCGAGGGCTCAAACGCCGGCTCGCTGACGAGCCGCGCAACTCGCTGGCCTGGGTCGAGCTCGCGCGCCACTACACGATCGAGGGCCAGCCGATCCCCGCGGAACGGGCGATGACGATGGCGCTCAAGCTCGACCCCAACCACCGTTTCATCCTGCGCGCCGCGTCGAGGCTGGCGATCCACAGCGGCGAGTTTGAGCTGGCGCACGCGATCGTCGCGCGCAACGAGGCGACGCCGCACGATCCGTGGCTCATGGCGACGGAGATCGCCACGTCGCGGATCGCTGACCGCAAGTCGCGGCTCGTGAAACCCGGGCTGGCAATCCTGGAGCGGCAGACGTTCTCGCCGAGGGCGCTGAGCGAGCTCGCCGGCGCGCTCAGCACGTTGGAGATCCACGGCGGCAGCGCCCGGCGTGCGAAGCGGCTGATGGCCCAGGCGCTATTGGAACCCAACGAGAACACGATCGCCCACGGCCAGTGGGCCTCGACGCACCTGTCCGGCCTGGTGATCCCGCGCGCGCAACTCCGGGTGTCCTCGGAGGCGCTCGCGCGCCGCCACGCGGACCAAGGGGCCTGGGCTAAGGCGGTCGCCTCGTCCTGGGGCTGGCTCAATGATCAGCCTTTCTCCAGCGGGCCGGCGGAGTTCGGCTCGTACCAGGCCTCCGTCGGGCGCGACTTCGCCTCCGGAGCCGATATCGCTCGCGCCGGCCGGCAAGCCAACCCCGGCGAGTTCCTGCTCTCCAACAACCTGGCCTTCTGCCTCATCAACCTCGGCGCGCCGGATCAGCTCGACGAGGCTAAGGCACTTCTGAGCCCGTTCGCGTTCGCCGATCTCAACCCGGACGACCGCGCGACGTGGCTGGCCACCACCGGGCTGCTGCAATACCGCACCGGCAACCCTGACGTGGGCCGCAAGCTTTACCGCCGGGCGATCGAGCACGATCGCAGTAGCCATTTCACCGCGACCGCGCTGATCTTGTTCGCTGCGGAGGAGATTCGCGCCGGCTCATCTGAGGCGGAGTCGGTCCTGCGCGAGGCGCTTGAAGCAAGCGAGTTGAGTGACCGCCCGCAGGACGTCGCGCTGTGGTTGAAGTACCTGCCATCGCCGGAGCAGACGAGCCGGTAGCCGGTCGCGGGCGTCGTTGCGACTTTGCGAGCGCCGGCGGTCCGTCGCCCCGCCTGACCTACGGTCGCCGCCGATGGCGAGTTTTTCCGGCCCTGATCTCCTCCTCGCCGCGTTTTTGACGATGCCGGCTGGGGATCAGGACGAGGCGCTGCTGCGGATTAACGAGGCGCGCGAGCTGCGCGTCGCTGGTGACGCGGGCGAGACCGAGATGATGCTGCGAGCGCTGCGTCGTGTCGCGGAGCATGTGGGGGAGACCCCGTCGCCGGGCGCCTACCGCGCCGCGTACAAGGAGCTACGCACCGCCGGCGAGGAGCTGCCCGAGCTCAACCGCGTCGTGCGCCACTTTGGCACGTGGCGTTTGGCGCGCGAGGGCTTGGAGCTCTCCGAGGTGACGACCGCGCGGCGGATCGACGCTCGCTTCCGCTCGCGCCGTGTCGGCAAGGTCTGGCGCTACACCGACGGGACGCTGCGCGACACTCTGCTCGCCTGCGCTGAGCACTACGGCGGGCGGGCGCCGATGGTCAGCGAGTTCGAGTGGTGGCGCGAGCGCGAGCTCCAGCTCGCCAAGGCCCAGGGCAACGACGCGTTGCACCTGCCCAGCCCGCCCCCGTACCGCCGCCGCTGGAAGACCTGGGAGGGAGCTCTGCTGCACTTCGGCTTCACCGCCGCGCAGATCGCTGGCCGGCTGGAGCAACCGTGATGCCGCGTCGCTTCGATCCGGACGCGCTCAGCGAGCTTGACTGGGAGGTCGTCGAGGATCTCGATCACTATCCAGAGGCGCCCTGGGGCTTGGAGTGGCGACCAGGCACGCCCGTCCTGGTCAAGCTGATCGCCTGGGCCTCCTGGGGGTTCATGCTCCACCTGCACGGTTACGCGCCCCGGCGCGAGCACGACACGTTCGAGTAGATAGGCCTGGGCCGGCGCCGCCGCAGGATCAGCGCTCGCGCGTACGCAGACCGTCGAACGTCGCGAGCTTGGCCGCGGACTCTGGCGCCGTCGCTAGGACCAACTCGGCGAGCTCGTCGAGATCCGCCTGCTCCGCCGCTGGAAGCCGCGAGTAAGCGCGGGCGAACGACGAGAACGGCAGCAGCCCCTCTGGTCCCTCGGCCTCGGCCCACTCGGCGAGCAGCTCACGGGCGGCAAGAACCAGCGGATCCACTCGGCGGATTATCACCGGAACGGCGGGACGGGAGGGGATCGGCGGCGGAGGCTGCGGTGCGGTGCTCACGCAGCCCTAGCGTTCCGCCATGACGACCTCCATAAAGCTCGCCTCCGAACCCTCCTTCCGCGACACGATGCCTGAGGAGCTCGTTGACGAACTCTGGCATATCGCCCCCGAACTACTCGCCAATGCGGTCAGGACCATCGCCGAACTCGGTGCGGGCGTCTACGCGGCGATCCCCGTCATCGAGCAGCAACTCAACGTCCTCGCCGGCCTTGTCCATTGCAAGCCGTCCTGGGCGGTGTACGAGCACCCGGAGATGCCGGACACCTCGTTGCTGGGCTACCTCCTCCCGCTGGGCGTGCTCGGGTTCAGCCCAGCGGAGATCACCGAGGCGGGCGACGAGCAGGCTCAGGCGATCGAGCTCGGGCGCCGGCTCACCGAGATGAGGTTCCTCTCCTACGCCGGCGGGAGCCTGGCACAGACAGCACAAACGACCCGGATGAGGGTCGGACGCAACGACCCGTGTGCGTGCGGCAGCGATGTGAAGTTCAAGCGCTGCTGCGGGCGGTAGGACGCGGGCTAAGACAAGATTGAGCGCGCCTCGGGGCGCTCGTCGCAGTATGAGTCTGTGAGCGAGGCGAAGCCCCACAGAGACGCCCCGCCGCAGGGTCCACGCAAGAAACACCGGTGGGTGGCTCTCGCTCTCTACCTAGCACTCGCGTTGGCTTTGACCTACGTGGGGTGGGTGCTGCAAACCTCCTGTGATGTCGACACCATCACTCCTACGACCAACCAGGACGGGCCGCCGGATGAAGGCTGCGGTAACCCCTTGGTCGCAGCGTTCTTCTACTTCTTCGCCATTACGTTCGCCGCCCTCGGGGTTGCGCACGTGTTTGCCAGGCGGAAGGCATGAAGCGGCTCGCGCTCATAGTTGCACTGGTAAGCGCTAGCGGGTGCGCACCGTCGGCTCTGGCGATGGCGCCCGACTCGGTGGACAGGCGGAACACGGCCGGAACCCGAGACGAACCCGGTAAGGGCGCATTGCGCCAAGCCGTCATCGTTCGCTTCCAACCTCACACAGATGCCTCAAGCCGGAGCGCGATCCTGCGACGGGTAGAAGCTCCGAGCTCGAAGCTGACCCGGTTGTCGAACGGCGTGCATTTCACGGTGCGAGCCAGGAGCGCGCGTGCTTTGTCGAATCGCCTCGAACAGTCTCCCGCGGTGCGCTACGCCGAGCCAGATTTCAGCCTCTCGCCCGCGAGCATTCCCGACGATCCGCTCGTCGGAGAACCCAATCTCACGCGACTCGCCGCCGCCGCGGTATGGAACTCCTCGCTCGGCTCGATCCTCGACGATCCCGTCAAGGTTGGGTTCGTTGACACAGGCTTTGACTTTGGCCATGAGGAGATGCTCGGCGCTGACACCTACTGCGCCAACCAGGGAGTTACATCAGGAGTCTCTGAGCCAGCGGGCGTTGTGGACAACCCCCAGTGCGCCCCCGACACCGAGCAGCCAGAGCACGGAACGTCGGTCGTGACAACCGCCTTCTCGCGCACCGACAACAGTGTCGGCCTAGCAAGCGCCGCTCCAAGCGACGTTCAGATCTACGCTTGCTCAGCTACCAGCGTCGGTTACAGCGAGTCTGGCTACGAGCAACGGGTGTCGAGCGTCATCGACTGCTTGCAGTGGCTTGAGGACAACGATGTCGACGTCGTCAACATCAGCCTCGGTTACGTCGAATATTCGCAGGCGATGGAGGAACAGATCGACTCGCTATGGGACGAGGGTCACGGGGCGCTGCCGATCGCCGCCTCGGGCAACCTGGACGCCGAACACCTAGAGACAGAGGAGGCCGCAGGGCCTGAGTATCCGGCTTCGTACGTGAATGTGCTGTCGGTGGCCGCGCTGGACGGCGACGGGACCCATTGGTGGCGCTCGAAGAGCAATGCCTATGTCGACATCGCCGCTGTTGGTAACGAGGTCAAGTTCGCCTGCAGCAGCACGAACATCGAATGCGCGGGAGCGACACCCCAGGCCGTTTACGGCGAAGGAAACGGGACCTCATTCGCGGCGCCCTTGGTAACGAGCGCAGCGGTAGCCGCAATGAACGCCTTCCCGCAGTTGGGCAACGAACCAGATCGGGTCAGGGACTGGCTACTCGACCACGCCTCCGATGTTGCTACCCAGGGGTGGGACGAGTTCACCGGCTACGGAGAGGTCAAGTTCACGACCCTGAGCCCCCCAGCTCCCGCTGTCGCCGGAAACGCCGCCGTAGGCCATCAACTCCAGGTGAGTGCGGCGCGAGAGTCCCGCCTGTATCAGTGGCAACGACACAACGGCACGACGTGGATCGACATCTCCGGGGCAGATGAGGCCGGCTACATCCCGACCATCTCTGATCGAGGCGATCCGCTCCGAGTAGCGGAAACCACGCTGAACTTTGACGGAGCTTCAACTGCATACTCGACCTCGACCACAGCGGTGGTTTCCTACGTCGATACATTGGCGCAGGACAGCCCCGCGGCGTACTGGACGCTAGAGGGAGCCCCCAACTCGCTCGACGATGCTTCGGGCAACAGCAGAACCGCTGCGCCGCTGTCGGGAGCGACCTCTACCCCTGGAGCTCTCCAGTCTCAGGCGAGCATCGGCCTCACCGGCGGCTTCTATGACGCCACCACCCTGCCCGTCACCGCCACTTTGACCGTTGAGGCGTGGATCAAGGTGCCGGCTCTAAATGGTGTCGAGAAGGTCATCGCTAAACGGGCCAATAACCAGTACCAGTACGGCTGTTGGTGCTACGAGACCACGGAGCACTGGCGGCTCGCCATCGATACGAACGGCGCCCTCTCGTTCCGAGCCAACGTCGGTGGTCAGTCCCGCACGGTCACTGGCTTGTTTGTTGATGATCAGGAATGGCATCACGTCGTCGCCACGGTGGCCTACGACTCATCTGGCAGCCGCAGTGTGCTACGCGCCTACGTCGACGGTCAAGCGTCCCCGGCGCTTCGCGCCGGCGGCCAGGTGTACACGCATACGGGTTACTCGCCGAGCGCCGTCTTCGGCGGAGCGAATGTCTCGCTCGACGACGTTGGGTTCTACACCAACGCGCTCTCGCCATCACGCGTGCAGGCACGTTGGTCGAGCTCGCGCGCCACGCCGCCTACTGCCCCGAGCGTGACAACCAGCCCGACCGTGACCCCCACAGGCACTCCGTTCGTCGGTGGCACGCTGACCGCCAGCGACGGCCAGTGGAGCGGCTCTCCGTATCAGGTCACCCATCAGTGGCAGCGTTGCGCGCCAGATAGCAACGGCAACAACTGCACGGACATCTTCGCAGCGCAGGACGACGAGTACACACCGAAGCCGGCTGACATCGGCAAACAGCTCCGCGTGCGCGTAACCGCGTTCAACGATGGCGGTCCAACGACCTTCGATACGCCATTGTTCAGCGCGACGACCCAGAACCCGTACGCGTTGGAGATCCTTGGCGATAGCCCCTCGGCGTACTGGCGCTTCGACGAGGCCGCGGGTGCTACGGCTCTGAGCGACCACTCTTCGACGGCTGCTTACACGGCGTGGGTGGGCAGCGGCAGTGAGTTGGAGATCACGGGCGCGATCGCTGGGGACGCGGGCTCCGGTCTCACAGGCTCCTTCGGAGATGCCGTGTCGCTGGCGTCTCCGAGTAGCGGCGCGATGACGGTCGAGAGCTGGGTTAAGGGCCCGGCGCTGGAGGGCAGCGTGATCGGGCGGCGCGCGAACTACCGCTACCAGTACTACTGCCGTTGCTACGACACGACGGAGCACTGGCAGCTCGGAGTGGACGCCACCGGGCGCGCCGAGTGGCGCGCGACCGTGGGCTACGCCCCGTACACGAGCTCGGGAGCGATCGTCACCGGCCCTGATATCGCCGATGGTGACTGGCATCACGTCGTCGGCGTCGTCACCTTCGACTCCGGTAACTACGTCAGCACGTTGAAGCTCTACGTCGACGGCGTTGCCGAGGGGACCGTTCAGGCCTCCGGGCCGATCTACGCGGACACGTGGGCCTGGCCGACGAGCACCTTCGGCGGCGCCGGCGTTTCGCTCGATGAGACCGCCTACTACACGAGCGCGCTGACCGCGACCCAGGTCGCCGATCACTACGCCGCTGCGCAGTAACTGACTAGCGCGGCCGCTTATCAGCTCGTCGCTTCGCACACCGGCGCCCTGACGACGCACGCCGTTTGCGCGGGTCTCCGAGGTAGATCGCGCTGACTCAGGGCACGCGTGACCTCTCCGGCGTGCAACGGTGCCGGTTTGTCTGAGCGCAAGACCCCGGTGAACCCACGCGACGAGCTCCTGGAGTGGGCGCTCAGCCTGCCGCTCGACGACCGCTATTGGATATACGACCAGCTCGGCGAGCAGCTCACGGACAGGCCTGATGAACCGAGCAGGGTCAGCGAGGAGGTACGCGAGCAGCGCGAGGCGCTCGACGCCATGCAAACGGTCGCAGGTCATCTGGGCCTGGCCAAGGGCGTCGCGCCCACAAGCACGCAGTACCGAGCGGCGGCGAAGGAGCTCGGCGAAAAGCTAAAGATGGACGCGAACGGCGTTCAGCGCGCTTGGGGGCTCTGGAACTTCGCCCGCGACGCCTACGAAGACCGCGGGGCTCGCATGCCTGAGGCGGTGCGCGAGCGGCTGTCGCGTGGGAACAAAGGCCAGTCGCGCACGCGCGCGCCTGAGGCTTACCTTCGCTGCCTGCGGCGGTGGGTCGAGAGCGAGGGCTTCGACCCTTCGCGCACCAGCCGAGCAGCGTACGACCGCTTCGCCGAGCAGTACAACGCGAACAATCTAACCGGCTTCTACATGTCCACCTCCGCGGCGCTGTTTGAGGGGCTCGGGCTGTGGTGGCGCGACATCGTCGCGGTGGCGCACGGCGAGTACGACCTCGACGAGGCGCGCCGGCGAACGCGCAAGCGCAGGAAGGATCGCAGCGCGCCGATCAACCGAGAGTGGCTAGGCATCAGACAGATCGGTAGGGCGTTCAAGGTCTCCAGGCCGACGGCCCAGCGATGGACCAGCGACCCGACCTTCCCGACGCCGTACATCGAGATCAACGGCATCGATCGCTGGCTGCTCAGTGAGATCCGGGCGTGGCGGAGGCGCAAGCCGCTCCCGCCGAGGCCGCCGGTTCCCGACCTGATGTTTCGCGACGAACTCGCCAAGCGCCTGCGCGTCAAGCCGACGACGCTGAGCACCGACGTCAGCAGACGCAACTGGCGACGCGTGCCGAGGCCCGCTGGTTTCGTCGGCCGCGATTACTACTGGGCGCGCTCGGAGACTGAGGCTTGGCTTCAAGCAAGGGAAGAGCGGCGCCGCGAGAAGGCGGGGACGTAGCGCCGTAGCGGTTGCGGCGTCTCAGCTCCGGGAGATGCCTAAAGAGGTTTCGCTAAGCGAAGCGATACCGGTGATATTTGTTCGCCGGTCTCGGAACGAGGTCCGATTCCACCCGCGCCGCCGCGCTGTAGAGCCAAAGAAGACGGCGCCGGAACCTGGGACAGAGGCCTCGTCCTTCGGTTGCGAGCCCTGCTGCGGCGCGAGCCCGCCCGCGGCGCGGGGATGCGGAGCGTGTGCGTCGGCGCGCTCGAGCTCGACCCGACGACGCGCACGGTGACCGTCGGCGGCGTAGGGGTCACGCTGTCGGCGAAGGAGTTCGCGCTGCTGCGCGCGCTGGCGGCGGACCCGACCCGGGTCTTCACGAAGGACGACCTGCTGCGCGACGTGTGGGGCTGGACTGCGTGCGGGGCGACGCGGACGCTGGACTCCCACGCCTGCCGACTGCGGCGCAAGCTCGGCGTCGGCGGCGATCGTTTCGTCCTCAACGTTTGGGGCGTGGGCTACCGACTCACCGACGGGAGCGCGAAGACCTGGGCCGCAGGCCCAAGCGGTGGCGAGCGAAGCGAGACCGGATGACCGGGCTGACGCTGACGGCGGTGGTGTTCGCGCTGGCGGCAATCGCCGCCTGGCACCGCGCGCGGCTGTTCACCGCGCGGGCGTCGCACGAGGTGCGCGGCCCGCTGACGGTGGCGCTGCTCGCCCTCGACGGGATGGTGGCGCGGGGTGAGGTGCGCCACGAGGCGGCGCGGGGCCTCGAGCTGCAGCTGCACCGCGCCCGGCACGGACTCGACGACCTGATGGTCGCCCCGCGCGGTGCGCACGCACCGGACCGCCTTGAGCCGGTCGCCGTCACCGGGCTGCTGGCGCAGGTCGCGCTGGCTTGGCGTCCCGTCGCCGCCGCCCGCGGAGTGCAGTTGCGCGTCGAGCCGGCCCCGGTCGCGGTGCTCGCCGATCGGGCGCGTCTCGCGCAGGCGATCGGCAACCTCGTTGGCAACGCGCTGGAGCACGGCTCCGGCTCGGTCGAGATCCGCGCCCGGGCCCACGGAACCCGCTTGTGCCTCGAGGTCCACGACGCCGGCCCTGGCCTGAGGGCACCGCTTGCCGCTCTGTCACGCCGGCCGCGCGGGACGCGCGGGACGCGCGGTCACGGCCTGGCCATCGTCGCGTCGATCGCCGAGCGCCACGGTGGCCGGCTCGTCGCCGCGCCGAGCGCGACCGGAGCCACCGTCGCCATCGAGCTGCCGCTGCACGACGTCGCCGCCCTCGAGGGGGCGATCGAGTGAGACCCTGCGGGTCCTCCGCACACCCGGTCTCGTCCCTTGCTGCGGTGATTGCGTGAGCCGGAGGCGGCGAGGGCTGCTGCTCGTGGGACTGGCGCTCGTGCTCGGGGCGCTCGCGGCCGCGGACGTCAGCCGCCGTGAGGCCGCGCTGCGGGCGCGCCTCGCTCCGCTCGTGCCGGTGCTGGTCGCCCGCGCGGACCTCGACGCTGGCACCGCGCTGCTGGTGACCGACGTCGAGGCCCGTGCCGTGCCTGCGCGGTGGGCGCCCGTGGGTGCGGCGGCGGCGCCGGGCGAGGTCGCCGGGGCCGTCCCCGCGGTCCGGATCCCGCGCGGCGCCTACGTGACCGCGTCCGCACTCGAGGCGCCGAGCGGCGCCGGCGGGCTGGTCGCGCAAGGCGAACGAGCGGTCGAGGTCGTCGCGGCCGGCACCGCCGACCTGATCGCCCCAGGCGTGCGCGTCGACGTGCTCGTCACCCGGGAGAGCGCGGGGACGCGGCTGGCGCTGCAGGACGTCGAGGTGCTCGCCGCCCGGCCGGCGCAGGACGCGACCGGCGTCGCGCGCCTGGCGGCCACGCTGCGGGTGACGCTGCGCCAGGCGGTCTATCTGACCGCCGCGCAGTCCTTCGCGCGAGAGATCCGGCTGCTGCCGCGTGGCGTCGGTGATGGGCGCGTGAGCGCGCCGGTCGCGGTGGGGGAGGGCCTGCGATGACGCTGGACCCGCTGGACTCGCTGGCGACCACGCTCCGCGATCGGCTGGTGGATGAGGCGCAGGCCGGGCCCCCCGGTGAGCGGATCACCGCGCTCGTGGAGCGCGAAGCGGCGCTGCTCGACGTGGCGACGCGCGCGGAGCTCGCGCGCAGGGTGACCGAGCGCGCGCTCGGGCTCGGCCCGCTGCAGCCGCTGCTCGAGGATCCCGCCGTCGACGAGATCATGGTCTCCGGCCTCGCACCGGTCTGGGTCGAGCGCGCCGGGCGGCTCGAGGAGACGGGCGTCGCGTTCACGACCGAGGCTGCGCTGCGCGACGTCATCGAGCGCGTGCTCGCACCCGCGGGGCGGCGCGTGGACGAGGCGTCGCCGCTCGCCGACGCCCGGCTGCCGGACGGTTCCCGGGTGAACGTCGTCATTCCACCGCTGGCCGTCGACGGTCCGGCGCTGACCATCCGCCGGTTCCGCCGCCGCGCCTTCACGGGGGAGGACCTGGTCGCGAGCGGGACGCTGACGGCGCCCGTGCTCGACTTCCTCGGGCAGGCCGTGCGCGCACGCTGCAACGTGCTCGTGTGCGGCGGGACCGGCAGCGGCAAGACGACCACCCTCAACGTCCTCGGCGGCTTCATCGACCCGGTCGAGCGCGTGGTGACGATCGAGGACGCCGCCGAGCTGCGCCTGCCACAGCCACACGTCGTCCGGCTCGAGGCGCGGCCGCCGAGCCTGGAGGGTCGCGGCGAGGTGACCATCCGCGCGCTCGTCCGCAACGCGTTGCGGATGCGCCCGGACCGGATCGTGGTGGGGGAGGTGCGCGGACCGGAGGCGCTCGACATGCTCGGCGCGCTGTCGTGCGGCCACGACGGCTCGCTCGGAACCGTCCATGCCGGCTCACCCGCCGAGGCACTGCGCCGGCTCGAGACGCTCGCGCTGATGGCCGGGCTCGGGCTGCCGCACGCGGCCATCCGCGAGCAGGTCGCCGACGCGCTGCACCTCGTCGTCTGCCAGGCGCGCCAGGCCGACGGGCGCCGGGTCGTGACCGAGGTCGCCGAGGTGGTCCGCGTCGCGGGCGGCGCCGGGGCACGGACGCTCTACACACTGCGCGACGGCCGGCCGCGCTGGCGGGCCGCAATGTCGGACCGGCTGGCGGGCCGGCTCGCGGCGTGAGCGGCGCGGCGCTGATGGCCGCCGCGGCTGCGGCCGCCGGCGTCGCGGGTGGGTGGGACCTGCTGGTCTCGCTCGAGCCCGGCCGGGCGATGGGATGGCTCGGGGCGGCGTTGCGGCCCTTGTCCCGCGCGCGACGGGAGGGGCGGCTGCCATCGGTCTCCGAACGGAGGCGGCTGGGGTTGCTCGTGTGCGCGGTGCTGTTTGCCGCGGGATGTCTGGTGAAGGGGGCGGCGGTGGGAGCGCTCGCCGCCGCAGCCGGGCCCGCTGCGTGTCGCGCGCTGGTGGCCGGACGCCGGCGGGCGTACCAGGCGCGTCTGGCGAGAGCGGCGCCCGAGGTTGCGCGTGCTCTCGCGGCGGGGCTCGCCGCCGGCCGGTCGGTGCGCGGCGCGATCGGCGAGGCGGCGGCCGGCCTCGACGGTCCCGCCGGGCACGAGCTGCGGCGGACCGAGGCGGCGCTGATCGCCGGCTTCGCCACCGAGGGCGCGCTCGAGGGGCTGCGCGCCCGTGCGGGGAGCCGGGCCTGGGACACGCTCGTGGCGGCGATCCTCATCCAGCGCGACGCCGGTGGTGACCTCCCGGGCCTGCTGCGCGAGCTCGCCGTCGCCCAGGAGGCCGCGACGCGGACCGACCAGGACGCGCAGGCCGCCACGGCCCAGGCGCGCTTCACCGCTCGCCTCGTCACGGGTCTGCCGCTCGTGGCGATCGTCCTGGCCGAGCTTGCGAGCCCCGGCTTCGCCGAGGGCCTCCTCACCAACCCGCTCAGCCTGATCCTCGTCGTGCTCGCCCTGGGCCTCCAGCTCACGGCCTACGTCAGCGTCCGCGCCATCTCCCGGAAGCTCGCCGCGCCATGATCTGCGATTTGCACCCCAATCAGGGATGCAATTCGCAAAGGCCGGCGGGATGACCGTGCTGCTGGCGGCGGTGGCCGGCGTCGTGGCCGCGGTGGGGATCGTCGACCTCGCGCAGACGCCCCGCCGTCGTGGAAGGAGCCGGGGCCGTGCGGCGCTGCTGGCGCTCGGCCGCCGGCTGGGCGCGCCGCCGCCGCCCCGCGACCTGTCGGAGCGTCTGGACGCCGCCGGTGCGCCGCTCACCGTCCCCGACGCGATGGCGCTGAAGGCCGGCGCCGCGCTCGCCGGCGCACTCGTCGCCCTCATCCTCGCGCCGGGCGCGCCGGGACGGCTCGGGCTCGCGCTGCCGCCCGCCGGCGCGGCCGCCGGATTCATCGCCCTCGACGCGTGGCTGCACCTGCGCCGCCGCAGGCGGGCGGAGGCGATGGCCCTCGAGCTGCCCGACGTCCTGGATCTGCTCCGGGTGTCGCTCGAAGCCGGACTGCCGCCCACGCGTGCACTCGCGGAGGTCGGCCGGCGCCATGGCGGCGTCCTCGCGGCCGAGCTCGAGCGCACCGCCGCGCGGACCGCTCTCGGCGTTCCCCGCCGCGAGGCCCTCGCGAACCTGCGGCGGCGCGCGCCAGCTGACGGCATCGCCGCCGTCACGACGGTCCTCGAGCGCGCCGATCGCCTTGGAGCGCCCCCGGCGGAGGCGCTGGCCGCCCTCGCCCGCGACGCGCGGGAGACGCGGGCCCGGGCGCGCGCCGAGGCCGCTGCGCGTGCGGCCCCGAAGATCCAGCTCGTCGTCGCCCTCCTGCTCGTCCCGAGCGTGATGCTGCTCATCGCCGCTGCGCTCGCGCCCGCGCTGCTCGGCAGCCTCTGAGCCTCTGCTACTTCACGGTGATGGTGAACAGCGAGCGGTATTCGTCGCCGTCCTGAACGGCGCCCGCGACGAGCAGATCGAGCTGCTCGAGGTAGGGCTTGGCCTCCTCGTAATCGGCGTCGGTCGAGCCCTCCGCCTCCGCGATCGAGAGGATCGTCGAGAAGTCGAAGATCGTGGCCGGCGCGATGCCGTCGACTGCGCCCTTCGCGCGCTCGTAGAGCCCGGAGTCGGCGATCGTCTCCGTCGGATCGAGCGCGTCCTGCGCCGCCTGCTCGCCGAGGGACAGGACGACGAGCTCGCCGTTGGTGGCCATCACGATCGGCCCGGGAGCGTCGGGAAGCGGCACCGAGAACGCCTGGTCGGCGCCGTCGACCTGCGCGGGGGCCACCGGCGCGCCCGACGTGCGGGCGGCGGCGATGATCCGCGGGAATGCGGCCGCGGCCGCGTCCTGGTCCGACGCCTCGATGACGATGGCCCCGTCGAGCGTGTCGACGGTCTCGCCGCGCACGAACACCGAAATGTCGCCGATCCAGCTGAAGATGTCGCGGTCGGCGTTCAAGCCGGTCTGCGCCTCGAGCTGTCCACTCAACGCAGCGCCGCCGAGGGCTCCCGCGAAGGTTTCCAGGGTTGTCTTGAGCGTCTCCCCGACGTCGGTGTATCCGACGACTCCCCAGGTCCCGGCGGGAGCGTCGGCGAGGATCTCGGGCGCCGTGCCGGTGGCGAACGGCCCGAGCGCCGTGGCCACGGAGTTGGGCAGGCGGCTCTCGATGGTCGCGGCGTCGGGCTGCGCCGTGAGGGCGGCCGTCAGCGGCGGGCCGTCGCCGAAGAGCTGGTCGAGCACGCCCTTCGCGGCGGGCTCGAGCGTCTCGTCGGCGGCGATGGCGTCGCCGAAGGCCTGCGTGTCGAGATAGAGCGCGCCGAGACGCTCCTCGGGCAGCTTGCCGAAGGCCTCCGTGAAGCGCGCGTCCTGCTCGAGCGACTGCTCACCGAGGCCGTCGATGGCTTCTTTGAGCTGGGCCTCGGTCTCGGTGATGATGGCGAACTCCTCGGTGATGCCGACGAAGCTGTCATCGCTCGAGTCCTCATCGCTCGAGTCCATGTAGATCGGCACGTCCTCGTAGGTGGCGCCCTTCTCGACATCCTTGCTCTCCGCGATCGCCGCCTCCGCCTTCTCGGCGTCGGTCACCGCCACCGCGCCGATGAAGGACGGCTCATCGGCCGCGAGATCGGTCAGGCCGATGCCCGCGCGCTCCCCGAGCCACGGCTCGACGTCCTCCGTGTAGGTCTGGTCGTCCTCCTCGAGCTGCTCGTCGATCAGGTCGGTGATCGACTTGTCGCCGAGGAACCGCTCGAGCAGCTCGCGCGCGTTGTCGCCCTGCTCGCCCTCCGGCCGCACCACCGCCTCGACGTAGACCGGGACGCCCGCGGGGATGGCCGTTGCCGGATCCGCGCCGCCGGCACCGCCCGCCGTGGACGAATCGTCGCCGCCGCAGCCGGCGAACACGATCAGGACGACCAGGACCAACCACCGCTGCAAGCGCATGTGCGGACACTATCTACGGCCCAGAATGTCCGCCATTTGCAGGTAGATCAATCCGTCGGGACTTTCCGCGGCGTGACGCGGTGGGAGAAAAGACAGCTGTTGTGTTGCGTTGTGGGACGGAGTGGGGTACAACTCCTCGGGACAAGCCGGTCCGGGGTGGCGGGGTTCCTCCCACTCCGCCTCCCCGGATCGACTGAGTCGCCTTCTTCGCCCGTCATGCGCCTTGCCCTTCCACGGCATCCACGATCACACGCTGGACTCCAAGAACCGCCTCACGGTTCCGTCGAAAGCCCGTGCGCTTCTCGCCGGCGGCGTGACGCTGGCGATCGGGATGGAGCCCTGCCTGCAGGTCTGGCCCGCGGACGCGCACGCCAAGCTCGTGGAGCAGGCGCTGACGGGCCTGAACCCCTTCAGCACGGAGGCCCGCGAGCTCAAGCGCTTCTTCCACGCGAACGCGGAGACGATGGAGCTCGACTCGGCCGGCCGGATCACGGTCGCGCCGAAGTACGCCGCGCACGCCTCGATCGACAAGGGCGTGACGGTGATCGGCGCGGGCGACTGCCTGGAGCTGTGGGACGCCGAGGCCTGGAACGCACACAACGCCGACCTGGGCACCAGGGCGGCTGACCACATCGCAAACGTTGCCCATCCTGCTTGAGATGACGCGCGAGCACGTCCCGGTACTGGCGGGCGAGCTGATCGAGGCGCTGAACCCCCAGCCCGGCCAGACCGTCGTCGACTGCACGCTCGGGGCGGCCGGCCACGCGCGCCTGGTCGCGAACCGCCTCGGCGAGAACGGGCTGCTGATCGCCATCGACCGCGACCCCGGCGCTGAGCACGCTTTCGCCGAGCTCGCCCGCGAGGTCGGCTGCCGCACGCGCTTCGAGCGCGCGGACTTTGCGACCGGGCTGGCGACGCTGGCCGCCGAGGAGGTGCGCGCGGACGCCGTCTACCTCGACCTCGGGATGTCCTCGATGCAGGTCGACCAGCGCGAGCGCGGCTTCTCCTACGCCTACGACGCGCCGCTGGACATGCGCATGGACCCGACCGAGGGCCTCAGCGCCCACGACGCCGTGAACACGTGGGAGCCCCGGCAGCTCGCGAAGGTCATCCGCGACTACGGCGAGGAGCGCTACGCCAACCGGATCGCCAGGGAGATCGTGCGCCGCCGCCCGATCGACACCACCTTCCAGCTCGTCGACGCCATCACCGCCGCGCTGCCCGCACCCGCGCGCTTCGCCGGCGGCCATCCCGCCAAGCGGACCTTCCAGGGCCTGCGCATCGCGGTCAACGAGGAGCTGATGCAGCTCGACGCCGCGCTCCCGCTCGCCTGGGACCTGCTCGCGACGGGCGGCCGGCTCGCGGCCATCTCCTTCCACTCGCTCGAGGACCGGCGCGTGAAGCGCTTTCTCGCCGACCGTGCGCAGGGCTGCCTGTGCCCGCCCGATCTGCCCATCTGCGTGTGCGGCCATGAGCCGGAGGCCGAGCTGATCGGCCGCGGCGGCGTCGTGGCCACGCCCGGTGAGGTCGCGGCCAATCCCCGTTCGCGCTCGGCGCGGCTACGGGCCGCCAGGAGGCTCGCATGAGCCGCGCCCGCGGGGTCGCCCGGCAGACACCGGTGCCGCGCCACGCCCGCCGTACATCCGGACCCGCCCACCCCCCGGTGGCCCGCCCAACGCCGGTCCCCGGCCGCCCGCGCCCGTCGACACCACGGTCTCACCCTGCGGGCTCACCACCGGCGGCCGGCTTCGCCGGCGCCTCCTCCGGCGCGCACGCGATGGGCGCGTCGCTGCGTGCGCTCCCCGATCACCGTCTGCTCGACTCGCTGCTGCGCAGCCGCGCCTGGATCTGGCTGCTCGGCATCGCGCTCGGCGGCATCGTCTTCATGCAGGTCTCGCTGCTGCAGATGAACTCGGGAATCGGCTCGGCCGTCGCGCAGTCGACGGAGCTCGAGCACCGCAACGCCCTGCTGGGCGAGGAGATCGCGCGCCTCTCCGGCGGCGACAAGATCCGCGCGGCGGCGGCCGCGGGCGGCCTCGTCTCCCCGGACGCGGGCGCGGTCGGCTTCGTCGAGGTGCGCGGCGAGTCCGACGCGCAGCGCGCCGCTCAGAGCATGACCCCGCCCTCCGACGCCGCGCTCGCCGCCGAGGGGCAGGCCGTCGCGCCTGTCGCGTCGGTGGCCCCCGTAGCCACCGTCGCCCCCGTGGCGACCGCCGCACCTGTGGCCACCGCCGAGCCCGTCGCCACCGTCGCCCCCGAGGTCACCGCCGCGCCGACGACGGCGCCCGTCGCCACCACCGTGCCGCCCACGGACTACAGCGCCGGCGCCGCCTCAGCGCCGATCCCGTAGGCATGCGCCTGATCGAGCGCCGCGTCGGCCTCGTCTTCGCCCTCTTTCTCGTCGGCCTCGCGTTCGCCGCCACCAAGGCGCTCTGGCTCGGAGTCGTCAAGGCCAACGGCCTTCAGGACGCCGCGTCCGTCCAGCAGCGGACCACCGTCGTCGTCCCCGCCCGCCGCGGCACCATCACCGATCGCAACGGCGAGCAGCTGGCCGTCTCGCAGCCGGCGATGAGCATCGCCGCTACGCCGTACCTGATCGAGGATCCGCTCGCCACGGCTCGCGCGATCGCGCCACTGCTCGGGCGCGACGAGGCCGACGTCCTCGCGGACCTATCTCGCACGGACACCGGCTTCGTCTATCTGACCCGCAAGCTCGCGCTGGAGCGCGCCGACCGCATCCAGGACATGGGCATCGCGGGCCTCGAGTTCATCGAGGAGTCCGTGCGCTCATATCCACGCGGATTCGTCGCCTCGCAGCTGCTGGGCTTCACCGGCACCGACAACGTCGGCCTCGCCGGTCTCGAACACCAGCACGACGAGGAGCTGCGTGGCAGCGACGGCCGGCGGCTGCTGGTCAAGGACGCCCTCGGCGATCCGATCCGCCTCGACGAGGAGCGCGAGCCCGAACAGGGCAAGACGCTGACGCTCACCATCGACGACCGCATCCAGGAGCAGACGGAGGAGATCCTGGCCCAGGTCGGCGCCACCTACCGGCCGGCCAAGGGTGCGACGGCGATCGTGATGAACCCGCACGACGGTGAGCTGCTCGCGGTGGCCAACTGGCCGCGTGTGGACGCCAACAACGTCGAGGACGCGCCCAACTGGGCCCGCCAGAACCGCGCGGTGCAGACCTCCTACGAGCCGGGCTCGACCTTCAAGGCGTTCACGATGGCGGGCGCGTTGCAGGACGGCAAGGTCGAGCCCGACACGCCGTTCGAGGTCCCCGCGGAGATCGTCGTCGCCGACCGGACGATCGGCGAGGCCCACGACGAGGGCTACGGCTCGCTGACGGCGTCCGAGATCCTGAAGGTGTCCTCCAACGTCGGCACCGTGATGATCGGGCTGGCGCTTGGCGAGTCGCGCTTCGACCACTGGGTGCGGCGCTTCGGCTTCGGCGAGACGACCGGTGTCGACCTGCCGGGTGAGCAGACCGGCATCGTGCTCGACCGCGACAGCTACTCCGGCTCGTCGATGGGCAACCTGCCGATCGGCCAGGGCGAGGCGGTCACGCCCATGCAGATGGCGGCCGCCTACGCCGCGATCGCCAACGGCGGCATCCTGCGCCCGCCGCGGATCGTCAAGGCGGTCGGGGGTGAGGAGACCGCGGTGCCAAGGGGTGAGCGGATCCTCTCCGAGCAGACGGCCGGCCAGGTGCGCGACATGCTCGTGGGCGTCCTCGGCCCGGGCGGCACCGCGACCGGCGCCGCGATCGAGAACTACGTGCTCGCGGGCAAGACGGGCACCGCCGAGAAGCCCGATCCCATCTACGGCGGATACTCCGAGACCAAGTTCGTGGCGTCCTTCGTGGGCTTCGCTCCGGCGAAGGATCCGCGTCTGCTGACGCTCGTGATGGTGGACGAACCGCAGGGCAACATCTACGGTGGCTCGGTGGCCGCGCCGGCATGGCGCGAGATCATGAGCTACTCGTTGAACTACCTGCGCATCGCCCCGTAGCAGCCGATCGCGCTCGCGACCCAGTAGCGACCCGTGAAGACGCGGCGGGCACCGGCCGGCAGGGTCTGCCGGCCGAACGCCAGGAGCGCGTAGCTCCCGGCCACCTCCGGGCCCGCGTACGCGAATGCGAGCCGCCCGCGGCCGCCCGACGCTTCGCGCTGCGCCGTGACGACGGCGAGGCTGCGGCGGTCCGGCGCCGTCACGGTCTTGCAGCCGCTGGAGCTCGTGTCGCGCACGGCCTCGCGCAGCTCATCCTGGATGGCGAGACGCTGGGCTCCGAACGCGCGCGCCTCGTCGAGCGCGTCGCGGTCTGAGGGCATGCCTGCGATCATCGCCGCTGCGGCAGCGCCCGCTCCGAGCCGCCAGAGGAGGCGACGGTCGGGCGCGTCGACCCAGCCGAAGACCGCCAGACCGGCGAAGATCGCCAGCATGCACACGGGCAGCAGGAGGTAGCGGCCAAGCAGCGGCAGCCCAGCGATCCCGAGGACGACGAAGCCGGCGAGCCCGAGCGCGATGATCGCCCCCGGGAGGGCTGACGAACGCGTCCGCGCGAGCAGACCGACCGCGGCGCCTCCCAGAGCGACGAACAGCAGCGGTTCGAGCATCGTGTCGCGCAGAGCGGCGGGAGCGGACGTGATCGCCGTGCCCGTCGAGGTCGGACGATCCAGCACCTCGCCCAGCGCGCGGGTGCCGTTGAGTGAGTGGAGTGCGTCGCCTGTCGCCCACAGGTCCATCAGCGCCCACAGCACGGGAGCCACGGCGAGCAGCGGCGCGAGTTGCCGTGCGTCAGCGCGCCGGTGGATCAGGTAGGCGGCTGCCAGCGCCCAGCCCTCCGGCCGCAGCAGGCCGGCGAGGACGAGCAGCACCGGCACCGTCCATCCTTCGCGCGGTCGACGCGCCTCGCGGTCGGTGGCAGCGACCACGAGCGCCAGGAAGGGAAGGTCGACGAGCGCCTGCGCCGACTCCACGACAAGCAGCGGGCGGGTGACGACGAGCAGCCCAGCCAGCAGTCCGACCGGCAGCGAGAACAGGACGGTGCCGAGGCGGGCGACGAACATGGCGAGCGCGCCCAGCGACAGCCACGACAGCGCGAGCAAGCCCGTGGTCGCCGCATCGACGCCGGCGAGCAGGAGGACGGCCGAGACGAGGTTGGCGAGGGGGTGGGGCGTGGGGGCGAAGTCGGCATCGAGGGACGGCCGGCCGCCGTGCAGGAGCTCGTCGCCCCAGCGCAGCCCCCAGAGGGCGTCATAGCCCAGGGCCCCGCCGCCGTGCGCCAGCCGCGCCCCGACGGCGACCAGTACCGCGCCGAGCAGCCAGAGCGCGGTGGTCCGTCGCACGCCCACGTGTCTACCAGAGTCGCGTGACAGTCTGATAGACCGTGTGGCATGCCAACGCTCGTCCGTACCGCGCAGATGCTCGGCTTGTTCCTTCTGGCCGCCCTGGCAGCAGGCGCGGTTGTCTCGGCGGACTCCTCCTCGTTCCGCCAGAGCGGCTACCCCACCGGGCCGACCGGGTCGGCGACCCCGACTCCGACGCGAACGCCTACCCCGACCCGGACGCCCTCTCCCTACGCAACCCCGACTCCCGGCGGCTCCTCGGCGCCGAGGATCAGGCTCAAGCTCATCAGGGGATCCACAGTGGCGAAGGGCATCAAGGCGCGGGTTCGTTTCAGCAGCGCGGGCAAGGTCAAGCTGCTGGCTCGCAAGGGCAAGAGAAAGGTCGGCGCGAAGTCGGTGTCATTCAAGAAAGCCGGCGGGAAGAAGGCGAGGATCAAGCTCCGGGTGGCCAGGCTCGGCCGCAAGCGGCCGGTCAAGGTGACCGTCCGCGCCTCGGGCCGCAGCAGGGCGGGCGTCAGGGCCCCAACCGTCAAGAAGGCCAAGAAGCTGAAGTAGGGCGGTTGCGCGAAGTAGTGAATGCTGGTTCACTTCTTCGGATAGATGCCGTACCGACCGACCAGCCGGACGCGCGCCCGCGCCGCCGACGTGCGCGAGCGCATCCTGCGCGCCGCCCACGACCAGCTCGCTGAGGGCGGCTTCGCTTCGGCCGGCGTGGCGGCGATCGCGCGCCGGGCGGGCGTGGCCACGGGCACGGTGTACCGGCACTTCCCGTCGAAGGGCGAGCTGCTGGCGGAGGCCTTCCGCCGCGCTTCGCAACGGGAGGTCGACGTGGTCGCCGCCGCCGGCTCGGTGCAGGACGCGGTCGAGGTGTTCGTGCGTCGCGCGCTCGCGGAGCCGGTGCGCGCCTACGCGCTGATCGCCGAGCCGGTCGAGGAGGCCGTCGACCACGAGCGGCTCGCGTTCCGCCGCGCCTACGGCGAGGTCTTCGCGCGGCTGCTGCCCGACCCCGGCGACGACGTCGTCGCGGCCGCGCTGGTGGGCGCGCTCGCGGAGGCGATGGTCGGCCCGCTCGCCCGCCACGATCGCGATCCGGACCAGCTCGTCGAGACCCTGCAGCGCTTCTGTCTGAATGCCATCGGAAGGACCCCACATGTCGTTGCTTGAGCACGGTCTCGCCCTTCGGGCTCGCCACCGGCAGCCGCCTTCGGCGGCGCCTACGGGACACACGACCCACGAGGTCGCCAACCAGGCGCCTCCGTTCGTCGATGCCGACCTGTTCGGCACCGACCTCCCCCTGCGCGAGGCGGTGGAGCGCGAGGGCGCGGGCTGGGCGGTCGACCGGCTGCACGAGGCCGGTGTTGTCGCCGGCTCGGCGGCCGCGCAGGAGCACGGCCGGCGCGCCGATCGCAACGAGCCGCGCCTTCTCACCCACGACCGGCACGGGCATCGCGTTGACCTCGTCGACTACGACCCGAGCTGGCACTGGCTGCTGCGCGGTGCGGTCGAGCGCGAGATCCACTCGCTGCCGTGGCGGGCGCCGCAGCCGGGCGCGCACGTCGCGCGCGCCGCCCTGGAGCACGTGTGGTCCCAGCTCAACGGCGGCGTGATGTGTCCCGTCTCGATGACCTACTCCGCCATCCCAGCCCTGCGCCACAACCCCGAGCTCGCCGCCGAGTGGGAGCCGCGGCTGACCGCACCCGACTACTCCAACGGCGCGCTGTGCGGCATGGCGATGACCGAGAAGCAGGGCGGCTCGGACGTACGTGCGAACACGACGCAGGCCGTCGACGTGGGTGACGGCCACTACGAGCTCACCGGGCACAAGTGGTTCTGCTCGCACCCGATGTGCGACGTCTTCCTCGTGCTCGCCCAGGCCCAGGCTGGACTGTCGTGCTTCGTGGTGGAGCGGGGGCCGGGCATGGAGATCCAGCGCCTCAAGGAGAAGCTGGGGACACGCTCGCTCGCCTCGTCGGAGATCGAGTTCCGCGCCGCGCCTGGTCGACTCCTCGGCGAGGAGGGCCGCGGCGTGTCGACGATCATCGACATGGTCACCCACACGCGGCTGGACTGCGTGATCGGGACGGCCTCGGCGATGCGGCGCGCGGTCGCCGAGGCGGTCAACCACGCTCGCGGGCGGTCCGCCTTCGGCGCACGGCTCATCGACCAGCCGCTCATGCTCAACGTGCTCGCCGACCTCGCGCTCGAGTCCGAGGCGGCGACCGCCACCGCGATGCGGCTGGCGCGCGCCTACGACGAGGGCGACACGCTGATGCGCCGCTTCGGCACCGCCGTCCTGAAGTACTGGGTCTGCAAGCGCTCGATTCCCATGATCGCGGAGGCGATGGAGTGCCACGGGGGCAACGGCTACGTCGAGGAGGGCCCGATGCCGACCATCCTGCGCGACGTCGGGGTCAACGGCATCTGGGAGGGCTCGGGCAACGTCATGTCACTCGACGTCCTGCGCGCGATGGCGCGCGAGCCCGATGCGCTGCCCGCGTTCCTGGCCGAGTGCGAGCTCGCCCGCGGCGCCGACGCGCGCCTGGACGCGCACCTGGACTCGCTGCCGCAGACGCTGGCGGGACTCGCCGACGACGCGAAAAGCGAAGCGGCCTCCCTAACGCCTCGTGAGACAGTGGGTCGACGCGAAGCCTCGACCACTGCTCAGTGGCAGGCCCGGCGGATCGTCGAGGACCTCGCGCTGGCCTTCCAGGCCTCACTGCTGGTGCGGACGGCGCCGACCGCGGTGGCGGACGGGTTCTGCGCTGGGCGGCTGGGGGAGTCGCGCGGCCGCGCGTTCGGAACGCTGCCGCGCGGGGTCGACGGCGGCGGGGTCGTCGCGCGCGTCCTGCCATGAGCTGGGCTGGCGCAAGCCACCAGCGATGATGCTGGCGGCTTTGCGCCGCCCGTGACACGCTGGGTCCATGGGGCAGCGCGCGTGGATCCTGTTGTGGCTGCTGGCGCTCATCTGGGGCGCCTCGTACCTGTTCATCAAGCTGGGGCTCGAGGATCTCGAGCCGGTCTTCCTCGTGTTCGTCCGGCTGGCGCTCGGCGCGGCCGTGCTGGTCGCACTCGCTGCGTCCCGGGGCGCGCTCGCGCCGTTGCGCGGCCGGCTGCGTGCGGTGGTCGTCCTCGCCCTGCTGCAGGTGGTGATCCCGTTCGTCCTACTGACCTATGGCGAGGACCGGATCGCCTCGTCGCTGACCGGGATCCTCGTGGCCGCGTCGCCGATCTTCACCGCGGTGCTGGTGACGCTCGGGGTCGGCCAGGAGGCACGCATCGCGCCCTGGGCGCTGGGCGGCATCGGGGTCGGCATGGCGGGGGTGGCACTGCTCTTCGGCGTCGACCTGACGGGCTCCTCGTCGGAAGCGCTCGGCGGGCTGATGATCCTCGGCACGGCGCTCGGCTACTCGCTCGGAGCGCTCTATCTGCGCCGCAGCCTGCTCGGGATCCCGCCGCTCGGCGTCGCCGCCGGCTCGATGACGACCGCCACGCTCATGGTGCTCCCGGTGGCGCTGTTCCAACTCCCCGACACGCTGCCGTCGCTCAAGGCGGCCGGCTCCGTCGTGGTGCTGGGGGTCCTCGGGACCGGCTTCGCGTTCTGGATCTTCTACACGCTGATCGCCGAGGTCGGCGCCTCGCGTGCTGCCGTCGTGGCCTACCTGGCGCCGGGGTTCGCGGTCGGCTACGGCGCGCTCTTTCTGAACGAGCCGATCACGGCCGCGGCGATCGTGGGGCTCGTGCTGATCCTCGCCGGGTCGTGGCTGGCCGCCGAGGGCCGGGCTCCTTGGAAGCGCACGGTGCCGGTGCCGGAACCCGTCCCGGTCCGAACGTAGACTTTCGCCCCATGGACCTGCGCGACCTGCTGGACGTAGCGCCGGCGGGCGTCGCGGTCGCCGATCTGGCCTTCGACAATCGCGCCGCCGGGCCCGGAACGCTGTTCTTCTGCGTGCCCGGCTTCACGCGGGACGGGCACGACTTCGCGGCCGACGCGGTGGCGCGCGGAGCGGTGGCCCTGGTCGTCGCGCGCCCGCTCGGCCTCGGGGTCCCGGAGGTCCTGGTCGACGACGTCCGGGCGGCGATGGCGGTCGCGGCCGCTCGCTTCGCCGGCGAGCCCACGCTGCGGCTGCGGACGATCGGCGTCACCGGCACGAACGGCAAGACCACGACGGCCTTCATCGTGCGTGACCTGCTCGAGGCGGGCGGCGTGCAGACCGGCCTGCTCGGGACGGTCAAGTCCGTAATCGGCGGCAAGGAGCGCGAGGCCAAGCACACCACGCCGGAGGCGATCGACCTGCAGCGCGCGTTCGCGGAGATGCTCGCCGGCGGCGACGCGGCGTGCGCCATGGAGGTCTCATCGCACGCGCTGGAGCTGCGTCGCGCGGACGGCATCCACTGGGCGGCGGCCGTCTTCACGAACCTGACGCAGGACCACCTCGACTTCCACCCCGACATGGAGACCTACTTCCTCGCCAAGCGGCGGTTGTTCGAGGTCGCGCAGGGCCCGCGGATCGTCAACGTCGACGACCCCTACGGCCGGCGCCTGGCCGAGGAGTTCGATTGCGTGACGTTCTCGCTCGACTCCGACGCGGACTACCGGGCGGCCGACCTGGACGGGGTCCGGCTGCCGCTGCCGGGGCGCTTCAACGTGCTCAACGCGCTCGGCGCGCTGGCGGCGGCGCGCGCGATCGGCGTCGACGTCAGGGCCGAGGCGCTCGAGACGGTGGCCCTGGTGCCGGGGCGCTTCGAGCCCGTGGAGGCCGGCCAGCCGTTCGCCGTCCTGGTCGACTACGCGCACACGCCGGACTCGCTGGACAACGTGCTCCGCGCCGCCCGGGAGCTGGCCGGCGGCGGGCGGGTGATCTGCGTCTTCGGGGCGGGCGGGGACCGCGACCGCGGCAAGCGCCCGCTGATGGGCGAGATCGCCGGCCGGCGGGCCGACGTCGCCATCGTCACCTCCGACAACCCGCGCTCGGAGGATCCCGAGGCCATCCTCGACGCGATCGAGCGCGGGATGACCGGTGTCCATGAGCGCGAGGTGGACCGCCGGGCAGCCATCGAGCGCGCGGTGTCGCTCGCATCGGCGGGGGACGTCGTCGTCATCGCCGGGAAGGGCCACGAGCAGGGGCAGGAGTTCGCCGACGGGCACAAGGAGCCGTTCGACGACCGGCTCGTCGCCGCCGAAGTGCTGGGCGCGACCCGGGTGCGATGAGGGACTGGGGGGCGGTCCGGGTCGCCCGCGAGGCGGGCGCCGAGCTGGTGCGCGCCGGCGTCGCCGGGGGCGGACCTGTGCGCGCCGTGATCGACTCCCGCTCGGTCCGGCCGGGTGACCTGTTCGTCGGGCTCGTGGGCGAGCACGCCGACGGTGGGCGCTTCGCGGCCGGCGCGCTCGGGGCCGGCGCGTGGGGCGTGCTGGTGACGCCTGCGCACGCGGGGGCGATCGACCCCGCTCTCCCTGGTGCGGTGCTGGCCTCGCCGGCGCCGCTGACGTCGCTGCAGGCGCTCGCGCGCGCCTGGCGGCGCGAGCTCGGCGCGCAGGTGATCGGCATCACCGGCTCCGTCGGCAAGACGTCGACCAAGGACATCCTGCGCGCGCTGCTCGCGCCGCAGCGCCGTGTGCACGCCAGCCGGGCCAACTTCAACACCGAGATCGGGCTGCCGCTGGAGATCCTCGCGGCGCCGGCGGACACCGAGGTACTGGTACTCGAGATGGGCATGCGCGGCGCCGGGCAGATCGCGGAGCTCGCGGCGATCGCCGAGCCCGACGTCGGCGTGGTCACCGCGCTCGGCGAGGTCCACCTCGAGCTGCTCGGATCCATGGACGCCATCGCGCAGGCGAAGGCGGAGCTGGTGCAGCACGTCCGGGTCGCCATCCTGCCGGCCCAGGAGCCGCGGCTGTGGCCGTACCTGCCCGCCGCGCTCGAGACCGTCTTCTTCGGTGAGGATGAGTCGTGGCTGGATGGCCTCGACCTGGCCTTCACGTCCGCCCACATGCGCGCCAACGCGCTGGCCGCGGTCGCTGCGGCGCGTGCCGTCGGGGTCAAACCGGCGGGTCACGTGGACCTCGAGCTCTCCGCCATGCGCGGCCAGGTCGTCGAGCATCGCGGGGTGACCGTCGTCGACGACTGCTACAACGCCAACCCACTGTCCATGCGCGCCGCCCTCGACGACCTCTCCTCCAAGCGGCCCGCAGGCCGCCGCGTGGCCGTGCTCGGCGACATGCTCGAGCTCGGCCCCCAGGCGGTCGCGCTGCACCGCGACGTGGGCGCGCAGGCTGCGCGCGCCGGGGTGGACGTGCTCGTCACGGTCGGGCCGCTGGCCGCCGAGATGGCGGCGCCGTTCGCCGGCGAGGCCCACGTCACCGCAGACGCGGCGGCGGCGGCCGAGCTCGTCGCCGGACTCGTGGCGCCGGGCGACCTCGTGCTGGTCAAGGCCTCGCGCGGCGTGCGCCTCGAGGCCGTGACGGAAGCGCTGACACGATGAGGCCCGACCTCGGCGAGGTGCTCATCGGCGGCACCGCCTCGTTCTTCATCTGCGTCTTCCTGTCACCGAAGTTCATCGAGTTCCTGCAGCTCAAGGAGTTCGGGCAGTACATCCGCGAGGACGGCCCGCAGGAGCACCACGCCAAGGCGGGCACGCCGACGATGGGCGGGCTGATCATCTTCATCGCGATCGCGATCCCCTTCCTGTTCCTGCTGCTCTCGGACCGGTCGCCGGGCCCTGACGAGGCACGGGCGCTCGGGGTCATCGGCGTGGCGCTCGCCTGCGCGGCCCTCGGCTTCGCCGACGACTACACGAAGATCATCAAGAAGCGCTCGCTCGGCCTGCGCGGGCGGACCAAGCTGCTGGTCACGATGGTCATCTCGGTCGGCCTGTGGCTGATCGCCACGCAGGCGGCGGACCTGCCCGACCAGCTGCGCCTGCACGTGATCGACGCGACCATCCCGGTGGGCATCGCCTATCCGGTGATCATCTACTTCGTCGTCGCGGGGACGACCTCGGCGGTCAACCTCACCGACGGCCTCGACGGCCTCGCGGCGGGCTCGGTCGTGATCGTCCTGCTCGCGTACATCGCCATCACCTTCATCACCGGCCTGACCTCCCTGTCGCTGGCGGCGGCGTGCACGGTCGGCGCCTGCGTCGGCTTCCTGTGGTTCAACTCGTTCCCGGCCTCCATCTTCATGGGCGACACGGGGTCGCTCGGACTTGGCGGCGCGGTGGCGGGCATGGCGGTCATGACCCAGACCGAGCTGCTGCTGATCATCCTCGGCGGCATCTTCGTGATCGAGGCGCTGTCGGTCCTGATCCAGGTCTTCTGGTTTCAGACCCGGGGCAAGCGCGTCTTCCTGATGGCGCCGATCCACCATCACTTCGAGCTCAAGGCGTGGTCGGAGACGAAGATCATCCTGCGCTTCTGGATCGTCGCCGCCGCGCTGGCCGCGATCGGCTTCACGATCTATCAGAAAACCATCTAGTCACGATTGCGCGTCGCGACTGCGGCGATTCACGCACGCCCGTCCGCGCTGAGCGCCTGCGGACATACCTTCGCGCCTCAACACGAGACGAGGAGGGTCGATCCGATGGACATCGAGGTGCTGACGGAGGTCGTGGGGAGCATCCCGGAGGGGAGCTGGGCCAGCTACGGAGACGTCGCCCGGGCGGCGGGCGGGAGCGACGTGCACGCGCGCGCGCTCAACGGGCGCTTCACGCGCGGGGAGTTCGCGGGTTCCCATCGCGTGCTCAAGGGCGACGGGACCGTGGGCGGCACCGCGCTGGGCGACCCGGCCGAGGTCCGCCGCCGGCTGGAGGCCGAGGGCGTCGAGTTCACCGGCGTCAAGGCGGACCCGGCGCGCCGCGTCCGTCCCGAGCCCGCCGTCGCCGCCACCGCATAATCCTGGATCCACCGATCATCGTGGATGAATCGGCGCCGTAGGCCGGGTCAGCCGGCGATCGGCCGGGCATCGACGTGGTGGACCACTTGGGTGACCGGCCGATCGGCGGATGGCCCTGCATACGGGGTTGATTCGCCGCGAGAATCGGTGGATCCAGGATAATGGGGGCGTGCCGAGCCCGCGCCCGCCCCTGCCCGATGGCCCCTTCGTGGTCGTGGGGCTCAAGCGGTCGGGGCTCGCGGTCGCCCGGGCGCTGCGGGCGGCCGGCGCGGAGGTCCGCGGCTGCGACGCCGGCGAGGCCGACACCGAAGCGCTGATCGCGCTCGGCGTCGAGGTCCGCGCACCGGGGGCCGGTCTGGACCTGCTGCCCGGCGCCCGGACCGTGGTCAAGAGCCCAGGGGTCCCGCAGGACGCGCCCGTGGTCGTCGCCGCGCGCGAGCGTGGGCTGCGCGTCGTCGGCGAGCTCGAGATCGGCTGGCGGATGCTCGCGCACGAGATGATCGCGGTCACGGGGTCCAACGGCAAGACGACGACGACGGAGCTGATCGGCCACATCCATCGCGAGGCCGGGCTTGCGGTGGCCGTCGCCGGGAACGTCGGCACGGCGCTGTCCTCGCTCGCCCTCAAGGAGGGCCGGGTCGCGCCGGACACCGTCGTCGTCTGCGAAGCGTCGTCGTTCCAGCTCGAGGACACCGAGCTCTTCGCGCCCGAGGGCGCGGTGCTGCTCAACGTGACGCCGGACCACCTGGACCGCCACGGCACTCTGGCGGCCTATACGGCGGCCAAGCTGCAGGTCTTCGCCCGTCAGGGCAACGACGACGTGGCGGTCGCGCCGCTCGGGCTCGGCATCGAGGACCTTGGCGGCTGCGCGCGCCGGGTCTGCTTCGGCGCCGGCCCGGGAGCCGAGCTCGCCGATCGTGCCGGTCAGCTGTGGTGGGGAGACGAGCAGGTGCTGATAGCCACCGCGGACATTCGTCTTCGCGGAGAGCACAACCGTCGAAACGCGATGGCCGCCGCCGCCGTGACGCTTGCCCGCGGGGTGGAGCCGGCCGCGGTTCGTGCGGGCCTGGCGACCTTCGCCGGTGTCCCGCACCGCCTCGAGGAGGTGGCGACGGTCGCGGGCGTCGCCTACGTCAACGACTCCAAGGCGACCAACGTCGACGCCGCGGTCACCGGCCTGCGCGGCTTCGACGGCGGCGTGCACGTCATCCTCGGCGGCCGCGGCCTCACCGGGGACCTCGCGCCGCTGGTCACCGCCGTCCGCGAGCGTGCTGCCGGCGCCTACCTGATCGGCGAGAGCGCCGACCAGCTCGCCGACGCGCTCGCCACCACGGGCGTGCCGCTTGCCCGTGCCGGTGACATGGAGCACGCCGTCGCGGCGGCCGCCGCCACCGCCCGTCCCGGCGAGGTCGTGTTATTGAGTCCAGCCGCCAAGTCGTTCGACCAGTACGCGGACTTCGAGGCGCGCGGGGACCACTTCCGCTCCCTGGCGCGCGCCCGCGCGGGGCTCGTCTGACCGACGTTCCGGCCTGGGTGCACACACCGCCCTTCGGCGCGCTCAGCGGTGGTGGTTGACCACCTCGACGTTTTGGCCGTCTGGGTCGAGCACGAAGGCTCCGTAGTAGCCCGGGTGGTACACGGGGCGCTCGCCGGGGGCGCCGTTGTCGCGCGCGCCCGCCGCGAGCGCCGCGGCATGGAAGTCGCGCACGACCGCGTCGGCGCCGGCCGGGAACGCCATGTGCAGGTTCGCGGACGGCGGCCCTTCCTCGAGCACGGTGAAGGACGCGCTCGGGCCGCGGAAGCGAGCGATTCGCGGCTCGTCGAGCACGAGCGCAAAGCCGGTGAAGGGCGCGATCGCCGCGTAGAAGTCGCGCGAGGCCGCCGCGTCGGCGACCCGCACCCACACGTGGTCGACCACGCCGGGCGGCCCCGACTTCCCGTGCACGCACGCCTCGATGCTGTTCCCGTCGTGGTCGCGCAGGAAGCCGCCGTAGTAGTCAAGGGGGCGAAGCCCCCTTGAGTCAGCGCCGTAGCCGGTGCGCGGCCCGGGCGCCCCGTCGTCGGCGAGGCCGGCGTCCAGGCCGGCGCGCCAGAACGCGTCGATCAAACCGGTGTCCGCCGCCACGAGCCCGACGTGGACGCCGGTCGTCGCCGGGTGCTCGGCGTCTGCGGGAGACAAACCGAAGTCGCCCCACTCGATGAGCTGTTCGTCGTCAGAGCTCACGTCGGTGCCGACCACGGCCAGCAGCGGCCGGTAGGCGGCGCTCGCGGCCACGAAGTCAGAAACCCGCAAAGTGATGTGGTCAAACATGTGACTGGGGGGGGTGGGCCGACCGCGCAGCGCCGGCCGTAAGGGGGCAAAGCCCCCTTGACACGCGCAGGATTATGACCCGTCGCAGCGAAGGGCGCGCTGATGTTCCGTCGTCGCCGGACTCCCGTCACGCAGCCGCTCGAGCACCGACTGCTGCTGACGGCGACCTTCTGCCTGCTCGCCGGCGGCGCGGTCATGGTCTATTCGGCCTCGTCCGCGCGCACCCTGCTCGAGGGCTCAGGCAACGGCACCGCCTACCTGGTCAAATACGTCGCCTACGGGGCGGCCGGCCTGGTGTGCATGCACGTGCTCTCCCGCCACGGCCTCGAGGCGGTCCGCAAGGCGACGCCCCTCGTGCTGCTGGCGAGCTTCGCGATGCTGCTCGCCGTCCTCATCCCGGGACCCGGCGTGGAGGTCAACGGCGCGCGCCGCTGGCTGGGCGCCGGACCGGTGCAGTTCCAGCCGGCCGAGGTGATGAAGCTCGCGCTCGTCCTCCACGCGGCGTCGGTGATCGCGCTGCGGCCGAAGCTGACCCGCGACCTGCGCAACCTGATCGGGCCCGTGCTGATGCCGGGCGCGGGCGCGATCGCGCTCGTGTTCCTGCAACCCGACCTCGGCACCGCCCTGGTGATCGCCTTCACGCTCGCAGCCATGCTCCTCGTCGCCGGGGTGCCCATCCGCCATCTGCTCGTGGCGGCAGCGGCCGGGGCGACCGTGGTCATGATCTTCGCGCTCATGGAGCCCTACCGGCGCGCACGGCTGACGGCCTTCCTGAATCCGTGGGCGGACGCGGGGGACACCGGCTTCCAGTCAGTGCAGGCGCAGATCGCCTTCGGCTCGGGCGGTGCCTTCGGCGTGGGCCCGGGGCAGTCGGTCCAGAAGATCTTCTACCTCCCCGAGGCGCACACGGACTTCATCCTGGCGGTCATCGGCGAGGAGCTCGGCGTGGCGGGAATCGTCTGCCTGCTCTTCCTGTACGGCATGATCGCGTACGCCGGCCTACGGACCGCCAAGGCGGCGAAGGGCATCTACGCCAAGCTGCTCGCGTCCGGCCTGACCTCCCTGATCCTTTGCCAAGCCCTCCTCAACGTCTACGCCGTCCTCGGTCTCGCCCCGCTGACCGGCGTGCCCCTGCCCTTCATCTCGTCGGGGTCGACCTCGCTGATCGTCCTGCTGTGCGCGATGGGGCTGCTGCTCAACATCGCCGGCGGCGGGTCGGCGCACCTGCGTGCCATCACCCATGACCGGCCGAATGAAGATCGTGATCGCAGCCGGCGGGACCGCGGGACACGTGGTCCCGGCGATCGCAGTCGCGGACGCGCTGCGAGCTGAGGGCGCCGAGGTCGTCTTCGTCGGCTCCGAGCGCGCCGAGGCGGAGCTCGTCCCCGCCGCCGGCTACCCGCTCGAGCCGATCCGCGCCGAGGGGATCAGCCGCTCCAATCCGCTCAAGGCGGCGCGGGCGATGGGCAAGGCCGTCGCCGGGCTCGCGACGGCGCGGCGCATCCTCGCCCGTCACCGCCCGGACGCCGTGCTCGGCGGCGGCGGCTACGTCGCGGGTCCCGTCGGGCTCGCAGCGGTCGGCTGTCGCGTCCCGCTCGTGCTCACCGAGGCCGACTCGCACCTCGGGGTCACCAACCGCCTGCTCGCGCCGCGCGCCCGCCGGGTGTGCCTGGCCTTCGCCATCGACGGCCGCGACGGGCCGCGCTACGTGGTCACCGGCAGGCCGGTGCCAACGGCCGACACCGATCGTGCCGGCGCGCGAGCGCACTTCGGGATTGCCGACGACGAGCTCTGCGTGCTCATCTTCGGTGGGTCGCTCGGCGCCCGATCGATCAACGAGGCTTCGCTCGAGGCGTTCGCGGACGCGCCCTTCCGCGTTCTGCACGTCGCGGGCCGGAGGGATTTCGGCGCGCTTGAGTCCCCGTCCGGGGGGCACTACGACCTGCGCGACTACGTGATGCCGTTCGGCCGGGCGCTGGCCGCCGCCGACCTGAGCGTCGCGCGCTCGGGCGGCTCGGTGTTCGAGCTGGCCCAGTACGGGCTGCCGGCCGTGCTCGTCCCGTACCCGCACGCCTCGGCCGACCACCAGACGTCCAACGCGCACTGGATGGAGAGGGCGGGGGCGGCGGTGGTCATCGCCGACGCGGAGCTGACCGCCCAGCGGCTGGCGCGCACCGTCGGCGAGCTCGCCGGCGACCCGGTGCGGCTGGCGGCGATGGCCGCGGCCTCGCGACGGCTGGCCCGGCCCGACGCCGCGCGCGACATCGCCCGCGAGGTGCTGGAGGTGGCCGGCCGATGAACGGACGCCGGTTGCATTTCGTCGGCATCGGCGGCGCGGGCATGTCGGGCCTCGCGTTGATCGCCAACACCCTGGGCGCGGAGGTGACGGGCTCGGACCGCGCGACCGGCGGGCCGTACCTCGAGCGGCTGCGGGCGGCGGGCATCGAGCCGGTCGCCGGCCACGCGGCCGCCAACGTCCCGGCCGGCGCGGAGATCGTCTACTCGTCGGCCGTCGGGCCCGAGAACCCGGAGCGGTCCACCGGCGCGCCCCAGCTGCACCGCGCCGCCTTCCTGGCCGAGCTCACCAGGGTCAAGCCCGCCATCTGCGTGAGCGGGACGCACGGTAAGACGACCACCACGAGCATGATCGTCCACGCCCTGATCGCCTGCGGGATGGATCCCGCCTACAGCGTCGGAGGCGAGGTGCGGTCCACCGGGACGAACGCGGCCTGGGGGGATGGGCCGTGGTTCGTCGTCGAGGCGGACGAGTCCGACAAGTCGCTGCTGGAGCTGCATCCGCGCATCGCGGTCGTCACCAACGCCGAGCTCGACCACCACACCACCTACGCGTCGCTGCGCGAGGTCGTCTCGACCTTCGCCGCCTTCGCCGCCCGAGCGGAGCACGTAGTCGTCCCGCCCGACCTGCGCGACCTCGGCGACCACGTCTATGGCCCCGCCGACGTCGAGCTGGCCGTGCCAGGCGAGCACAACCGCCTCAACGCGGGCGCGGCGCTCGCGGCCTGTGAGCTGGCCGGCGCCGACGTGGCGGTTGCCGGCGCGTCGCTGGCGGACTTCGTCGGCGCGGGGCGGCGGTTCGAGCGGCTGGGGGAGACGGTGGCCGGCGCGGAGGTGGTGGACGACTACGCCCACCACCCGACGGAGGTCGCGGCCACCGTCGCCGCGGCGCGGACCCTCGAGCCGCGGCGGGTCGTCGCCCTGTTCCAGCCGCACCTCTACTCCCGCACGCAGGCCGAGGCGCGCGGGTTTGGTGCGGCGCTGGCCGCGGCCGACCTCGCGATCGTCACCGGCGTCTATCCGGCCCGTGAGCGCGCGGAGGACTTCCCCGGCGTCACCGGCCTCCGGGTCGCCGAGGCGACGGCGGACGCCGGGGGCACGGTGGCCTGGATGCCGACCCTCGCCGACGCGGAGCGCCATCTCCGCATGGTCCTGCGTCCGGGCGACCTCTGCCTCACCCTCGGCGCCGGCGACGTCGACTCCGTCGCCCACGCGCTCGTGCAGGGCTGAGAGGGCCTGCGTCGAACGACGCGCCATGGCGCGCGCGCTTCGGACGGTGGCATCGGTGCGGCTGCCCTGGCGACCGCTCGCCGCGCTCGCGATGGTCGCGGGCGTCCTGGGCGGCGGGTGGCTGTGGCTGCGCGACTCCCCGTTCGTCACCGTCGACCGCGTCGAGGTCATCGGCCTGTCCTCCAGCGAGGCCGACGAGGTCCGCCAGGCGCTCGACACCGCGGCGCGCTCGATGACGACGCTGCACGTGCGCCGCGACGAGCTCGACGCCGCCGTCGAGCGTTTCACCTCCGTCGACGGGCTGCTTGTCCAGGCCGACTTCCCGCACGGCATCTCGATCGAGGTGACCGAGCGGGAGCCGATCGCCCAGGTCGACATCGCCGGGGACGTCGTCCCGGTCGGGGCGGGCGGGCGGCTCATGCGCGGGGTCGAGCCGACCCGCGAGCTTCCGGTCCTGCACGCCACGCGCCTCGCGCCCGGCGGTCGGCTGACCGACCCCGAGGCGCTCGCCGCAGTCAGCGTCCTCGCCGCCGCGCCCGAGCTGCTGCGCGAGCGCGTCAAGAAGATCTGGACGGCGCGCAAGGGGCTGGCGCTGGACCTGCGCGGCGGTCCCGACCTCTACTTCGGCAACGCCGACCGGCCCGTCGCCAAGTGGCTGGCCACCGCGAGCGTGCTCGCCGAGGACAGCTCGGCGGGAGCGGTGTACCTCGACGTGCGCGTTCCCGAGCGCGTCGCCGCCGGAGGCCTCGGGGCGCCCGAGGACATCGCCACGCTCGACCCTCAACTTCCACTAGAGACTACGCCTACTCTCGACCCCTAGTCGAGACTTGGCGTTCTGCAACGACCCTTGCCGAAAGCGGGGTCACGTTGACATCCCCGCCGATAAGCCCCTAACGTGCTGGATTCCGAGCCAATTCCACTTGCCCCAAAAGGCTCAAGTCAACCTTAAGGTCCGGACACCTTCCATGGAAGCCACAGGTAGCTATCTCGCAGTGATCAAGGTCGTCGGCGTCGGCGGCGGCGGGACCAACGCCGTGAACCGGATGATCGACGCCGGGCTCTCCGGCGTGGAGTTCATCGCCGCGAACACGGACGCCCAGGCGCTGCAGATGACCGATGCCGACATCAAGCTCAACGTCGGGCACAACCTGACCAAGGGCCTGGGAGCGGGCGCCAACCCGCAGATCGGCCAGGGCGCCGCCCAGGAGTCGCGCGACGACATCAAGGAAGCGCTGAAGGGCGCGGACATGGTCTTCGTCACCGCCGGCGAGGGCGGCGGCACCGGCACCGGCGCCGCGCCCGTGATCGCCGAGATCGCCAAGCACGAGATCGGTGCGCTGACCGTCGGCGTCGTCACCCGCCCGTTCGACTTCGAAGGCTCCCAGCGCGGCCGTCAGGCCACCGAGGGCATCGACCGGCTGCGCGAGCAGGTGGACACGCTGATCACGATCCCCAACGAGAAGCTGCTGTCGATCGTCGAACGCCGCACGAGCATCCTCGACGCGTTCCGCATGGCCGACGACGTCCTGCGCCAGGGCGTGCAGGGCATCACCGACCTGATCACCATCCCGGGCCTGATCAACCTCGATTTCGCCGACGTGCGCACGATCATGCAGGACGCCGGCAGCGCCCTCATGGGCATCGGCACCGCGTCGGGCGAGTCACGCGCGGCGGAGGCGGCCAAGATGGCGATCTCCTCACCGCTGCTCGAAGAGTCCGTGGAGGGTGCCACCGGCATCCTGCTCAACATCACGGGCCCGCGGGACCTCGGCCTGTTCGAGGTCAACGAGGCCGCGGAGATCATTCACTCGGCCGCCGACGCGAACGCCAACATCATCTTCGGCTCGGTCATCGACGAGGTCATGTCCGACGAGATCCGCGTCACGCTGATCGCGACCGGGTTCGACATGGCCAGCCGGTCGGGCCTGCGCGACTGGCGCCCCTCGGCAGGTCGCCCGCGCGAGGAGCGCGGCGGCTCGTCCTCGCCGAGCCGGAACCGTCAAGGCCCGCCTGACCGCGGCCCGCGCATCGGCGATCGCGAGCGCACCTCGCTCGAGATCTCCGACGACGACATCGACATCCCGCCCTTCCTGCGCTAGCCCCGGCGGCGTGCGCGGGCGGCACGCTACCGGCCGGTAGGGTGCCGCCGCATGTCCGCCCCTGCCAGCGAGCTGCGCCGGACCGCTCTTCACGGTCGCCACGCGGCCGCCGGCGCGCGACTCGTCGGATTCGCGGGCTGGGAGATGCCGGTCCAGTACGCAGACGGCATCCGCGCCGAGCACGAGGCGGTGCGCACCCACGCCGGCGTCTTCGACGTCTCGCACATGGGCCAGGTCCAGACGCGCGGGCGCCAAGCCGCCGAGTTCCTGCAGCACCTGCTCTCCAACGACGTCCGCAAGCTCGACGAAGGCGGCGCGCAGTACAGCGTCATGTGCCTCCCCGACGGCGGGATCGTCGACGACCTCTTCACCTACCGGGTCGGCGAACGCGACTTCCTGACCGTCACCAACGCGGCCAACCACGCCAAGGACCTCGCGTACTTCCGCAGTCAGGCCGAGGGGTTCGACGTCGAGATCGACGACCGCGCGGACGCGTACGCCATGCTCGCCGTCCAGGGCCCGGCCGCGCGCGGGATCGTCGGCTCGCTCGACGACGGCGACCTCCCGGGCCGCTTCCGCTGCTGCTCGCGCTCGGTGGCCGGCGTCCCGCTGCTGGCCTGCGGCACCGGCTACACGGGCGAGGACGGCGTGGAGCTGCTGCTCGACCCCGACGGCGCGACCACGGTCTGGGACGCCCTGATCGACGCCGGCGTGGTCCCGGTCGGCCTCGGCGCGCGCGACACCCTTCGCCTCGAGGTCAACTACCACCTCTACGGCAACGACATGGACGAGACGCGCAACGCGATCGAGGCCGGCCTCGGCTGGGCCTGCAAGGACGACACGGACTTCGTCGGGGCCGATGCGGTCCGCGCCGCCCGCGAGGACGGCACCCGCGAGAAGCTCGTCGCCTTCGTGCTCACCGGCGGCGGCATCGCGCGCCAGGGCAATCCGATCGATGGTGGCGGAACCGTCACCAGCGGAACGATGTCGCCGAGTCTGGGCGTTGGGATCGGCATGGCGTACGTCCCGGCCGGCAAGACCGAGCCCGGCACCGCGATCGCGATCGACGTGCGCGGCACCTCGCGCGAAGCCGAAGTCCGACCAAAACCCCTCTACAGGAGTGCCTCGAGTGGCTAACGACTACCCGTCTGACCTTCGCTACCACGCGGAACACGACTGGGCCCGCGTGGACGGCGACGCCGCCACGCTCGGCATCACCTGGTACGCCCAGGACTCGCTCGGCGAGCTGGTGTTCTTCGATCCGCCCAAGGTCGGTGCGACCGTCACCAAGGACCAGCCCTACGCCGAGGTCGAGTCCGTCAAGGCGGTCTCTGACGTCATCGCGCCCGTCTCGGGCGAGATCACCGAGGTCAACGAGGCCCTGTCCGCCGATCCGGAGAAGATCAACGCGGACCCCTACGGCGACGGCTGGCTGGTCAAGGTCAGGCTCACCGACCCGTCCGAGCTCGACACCCTGATGGACAGCGCCGCCTACGAGGCGACGCTGGAAGGTTGACGGACTCCGGCGAACTGCACGGCGAGCACCGCCGCAGTCGTCGCGGCGCGGCTCCTCGACTGAGGCGAGCAGCTCGGACGCCAGCCGCACGGGGTCGCGGCCGATGGCGCTCGCTAGCGTGGCGAGCTTCGCCAGGCCGGCGTCGATCGTCGAGTCCGGGCGCTCCACGAGACCGCCCGGTCCGTCCCCAGATCGAGGACGGCGTAGGTCACGGTGGCCAGCGGTTGTGTCGTACGCCGTCGCTAGGTTGATTGGAGTGAGCCGTTACACGTCCGCGACCGACGCCGACCGCGAGGCCATGCTCGCCGCGATCGGGGTTGCTTCGGTCGACGAGCTCTTTGCCGCGGTCCCCGAAGGTCTGCGCTTCGACCGCGACGGGCGGGAGCTCGACCTCCCGGCGGGCAAGCCCGAGCAGGAGGTCTACGGCTACCTGCGCGACCTCGCGGCGCGCAACGTGAGCACCGAGGACGAGCTGTCGTTCCTCGGCGCCGGCATGTACGACCACTACGTCCCCGCGCTGGTGGACTCGATCTCGTCGCGGTCGGAGTTCCTGACCCCGTACACGCCCTACCAGCCCGAGGTCTCCCAGGGCGGGTTGCAGGTGATGTTCGAGTACCAGACGATGATCTCCGAGCTGACCGGTCTGCCGGTCTCCAACGCGAGCGTCTACGAGGGCCCGAGCGCGCTGGCAGCAGCGGGCTACCTGGCCAAGGTGCACACCGGCCGCACCCGCTTCGTCGTGTCCCGCGGTGTGCACCCGCACGCGCGCGAGACACTCGTGACCACCGGCGCCGGCTGGGGCACCACCGTGGACGAGATCGCCCTGGTCGACGGAGTCACGGACGCTGCGGCGCTCGAAGCCGCCATCGACGGCGACACCGCCGCGGTGTTCCTGGCCCAGCCGAACTTCCTCGGCGCGGTCGAGGACCTCGAGGCGCTGGCGCCGATCGCCAAGAAGACCGGCGCCCTGCTCGTCGTCCAGGTCGATCCGATGACCCTCGCGGTGCTGCGCCCGCCCGGCGACTTCGGGGTCGACGTCGCCGTCGGCGAGGGGCAGCCGCTGGGCAACCGGCTCGACTACGGCGGCCCGTCCTTTGGCTTCTTCGCCGCTGACGCCGCCTATCTGCGCCGGATGCCGGGGCGCATCGCTGGGGAGACGACCGACGTCGACGGCAAGCGCGGCTTCGTGCTGACGCTGCAGACCCGCGAGCAGCACATCCGCCGCGAGAAGGCGACGTCGAACATCTGCACCGCCCAGGCGCTCAACGCGCTGATGGCGACGGTCTACCTGGCCTGGCTGGGCCGCGCGGGCTTCGCCGAGCTCGGCGAGCTGCTGCTGCGTCGCACCGACTACGCGCGGGAGACGCTGACCGCGCTCGATGGCATCACCGCACTGCACGACCAGCCCGTGGTGCGGGAGTTCGCGGTGACGGTCGACGCCCCCGTGGACCGGGTGCTCGACCACTGCTACGCGCAGGGCGTCAACCCCGGCTACGCGCTCGGGCGCGACTACCCGGAGCACCCCAACGGACTGCTGATCGCCATCACCGAGCAGCGCTCGCGCGCGGATATCGACCGCCTCGCCGAGGTGCTCGGCGCCGCAGTAGGCGAAGCCGGTGGCGAGCCGAAGGCGAGACCGGTGGAGAACGCCGGAGTCGCCGCATGACCGGAACCATCTTCGAGATCTCCCAGCCCGGGCGCCGCGCGTTCGTGGCGCCGGCCCTCGACGTGCCCGAGAAGCCGCTCGACGATCTTCTGCCCGCAAGCTTCCGCCGCGCGGAGCCCCCGCGCCTGCCCGAGGTCTCCGAGCCCGAGATCAACCGGCACTACAACCGGCTCTCCAAGCGCAACTTCGACCTCGACACGGGCTTCTATCCGCTCGGCTCGTGCACGATGAAGCACAACCCGAAGCTGCACGAGCGCGTCGCGGCGCTCCCCGGCCACGCCCGGCTGCATCCGCTGCAGGACCCGCGCCGCGCCCAGGGCGCCCTTCAACTCATGTGGGAGCTGCAACGGGCTCTGTCAGAGATCTCGGGGCTCCCGCACGTGTCATTGCAACCGTCGGCGGGTTCCCACGGCGAGCTCGCCGGCGTCCTGCTCACCCGCGCCTACCACGAGGACCGCGGGGAGCACCGCCACAAGGTGCTCGCGCCGGAGACCAGCCACGGCACCAACCCGGCCACCGTCACCATGGGCGGCTACGAGACGGTCAAGGTGGCCGTCGACGCCGAGGGCAACGTCGACCTCGACGACCTGCGCGCCAAGGCGACCGAGGACGTCGCCTGCCTGATGCTCACGAACCCGAGCACGCTCGGGCTCTTCGAGACCAACATCGAGGAGATCTCCCGCATCGTGCACGGGATCGGCGCCACGCTCTACTACGACGGCGCCAACCTCAACGCCGTCATGGGCAAGTCGCGCCCCGGCGACATGGGCTTCGACATCGTGCACTTCAACCTGCACAAGTCCTTCACCCAGCCCCACGGCGGCGGCGGGCCCGGCTCGGGCCCGATCGCGGTGAGCGACCGCATCGAGCCCTACCTGCCCCGGCCGCAGGTCGTCCAGCGCGGCAACGACAACGGCGCCGGGCCGATGCGCTACGACCTGGACTTCGACCGGCCGAAGTCGATCGGGCGCCTGCGCGGCTTCCAGGGCAACTTCGGCGTCTTCGTGCGCTCCTACGCGTACATCCTGTCGCTGGGACGCGATGGGCTCACCGAAGCTTCGGAGACCGCCGTCCTCAACGCCAACTACCTGCTCGCGCGCATGCAGGAGCTGTCAGGCGAGCACCTGCCCGTCGCCTACGACCGCCGCTGTATGCACGAATTCGTGCTCTCGGGCGCGCCGATGAAGAAGCAGCTCGGGCTGCGCACCCTCGATCTCGCCAAGCGACTGCTGGACTTCGGGTACCACCCGCCGACCGTCTACTTCCCACTGGTGGTCGACGAGGCGCTGATGGTCGAGCCCACGGAGACCGAGACGCGGGAGACGCTGGACGGCTTCGCCGAGGCCGTCGCGACCATTCTGGCCGAGGCCGCCGAGGATCCCGAGATCGCGCGCCAGGCCCCCCACACGACGCCGGTGCGGCGCCTCGACGAGGCGGGTGCCGCCAAGCGGCCCGTCATCCGTCAGCCCGCGGACTAGGGATACCGCTCACTTTCGAGGTGCGTCGTGCCGCCGACCAGAGTGATGTGGTCGAATCGTCCTCGCCTGCTGCTGCGCTTCGCCCTCCACAGCGGGCTTGGCAGGCGCAGCGCCCGACCACCGTGGGGCTAGCCTCCCGCGTCCCGTATGACCGTCATCTTCTCGGGCATCCAGCCGACCGGGCGCAAGCACCTCGGCAACCTGATCGGCGGGATCGAGCAGTACGTCGCCGGGCAGGACCGCGCCGAGCCGGCGATCTACTGCGTCGTCGACCTGCACGCGGTGACCGTCGACTACGACCCGGCGCAGCTGCGCGAACGCGTCTACGACACCACCGCGCTGCTGATGGCGGCCGGGCTCGATCCGCAGCGGTGCGTGCTCTTCCGCCAGTCCGACGTCCGCGAGCACACCGAGCTCTCGTGGCTGCTGTCGAGTGTGACCGAGCTCGGCCGGCTGAACCGCATGCACCAGTTCCGCGACAAGTCGGCCGCCCAGCGCGCGCTCGTGTCCGCCGGGCTGCTCTTCTACCCCGTCCTGCAGGCGGCCGACGTGCTCGCCTACCGCGCCCACGAGGTGCCGGTCGGCGAGGACCAGCGCGAGCACATCGAGCTCATGCGCGACGTGGCCACGCGCTTCAACTCCCGGTTCGGGGAGACCCTGGTGGTGCCGGAGATCCGCGTGCCGCAGGTGGGCGCGCGCATCGGCGACCTCCAGGAGCCCGACCGCAAGATGTCCACGTCCGCGGCCTCGCAGGCGGGGACGGTGTACGTGCTCGACGAGCCGGCCGCGATCGTCAGGAAGTTCAAGCGCGCGGTGACGGACTCCGGATCGGAGATCGTCCACGCGCCGGACAAGCCGGGGGTGTCCAACCTGCTTCAGATCTTCGCCGCCACGCGGGGGATCGGCGCGCGTGAGGCCGAGGCGGCCTTCGCGGACGCCCGCGGCTACGGGGACCTCAAGACGGCGGTGGCCGAGGCCGTGGTCGCGCACCTCGCCCCGGTCCGCGAGCGCTACGCCGCCCTGCGGGCCGACGAGGCGGCCCTGGAGGCGGCACTGGCCGTCGGCGCCGACAAGGCGCGCGCGATCGCCGCAGCGACGCTCGCAGACGTCCGTGACCGCATGGGCGTCGGGGCCCGCGTGTAGCCTGCGCCCGCATGCCCGCCGTCGGCGATCTCGAGCTGGATCTGGACGTCTTCGCAGGCCCGTTCGACCTGCTGCTCTCCCTTGTCCTGCGCGACGAACTGGACCTCTTGGAGGTCGACCTCGCCGACATCGTGATCGCCTACGTCGACCACCTGGAGCGCCGCGCGGAGCTCGATCTGGAGTCCACCACGGAGTTCCTGGTCCTGATCGCGGCGCTGCTGGAGCTGAAGTCGCGGCTCATGCTGCCGGGGGAGGAGGTCGATGAGCTGGCCGAGCTCGCGCCCGGCGAGGCCGCCGAGGAGCTGCTCGCCCGCATGCTCGCGTACGCGCGTTACCGCGGGGCGGCGGCCTGGGCGCGGGAGCGCTTCGCCGACGGCCACGGGCACCTGTATCGCTCCGCGCCGCTTCCCGCAGGCCTGCGGCGCGCGCCGCTGGACGGTGCGGAGGCGGTCTTCGACCCGGCGCTGCTGGGGAAGGCCGTCGGGGGGCTGCTGCGCCACCCGCCGGCGATCGACCTGCGTCACATGGCTGCACCGGCCGTCTCGCTCGCCGACCGGCTCGGTGTGCTGAGGGGCCTCTTGCAGCGTGGCTCGTTCGCCTTCGAGGACGCGGTGCGCGGCGCGGACCGCATGACCGTGTGCGTGACGCTCTACGCGCTGCTCGAGCTCTACAAGCGCGGCGAGGCGGGGTGGGAGCAGGACGAGTGCTTCGGCGACATCCGCGTGGCGGCCGGCAGCGGCTTGCCCGCGGTGGCGGCCGTCGCCTCGTGACCGGCCTGGCCGCGACCCTGGAGGCCCTGCTGTTCTTGTCCCCGGACCCGGTCGCCGTGCGCGACCTGGCCGCCGCCGTGGGGGAGGAGGAGGCCGACGTGGTGGAGGCGCTCGGTGAGCTGCACCATCGCCTCGACGGCCACGGCCTCGTCCTGCGCGAGCTCGCGGGTGGCTGGACGCTCGCGTCGCACCCGGACGCGGAGGAGGCCGCCCGGGCGCTTCTATCGCGCCCTCGCCCGCCTGCGCTCACGCCCGCGCAGGCGGAGACGCTGTCGATCGTCGCCTACCTGCAGCCTGTCTCGCGGCCCGAGGTCGCACGCATCCGCGGCGTGGCGTCGGACTCCGCGGCGACCTCGCTGCTGGACCGCGGGCTGATCGAGGAGTCCGGCCGCTCCCAGTTCGGCGCCGTGCTCTACCGGACGACGCCGTTGTTTCTCAAGCTCTTCGGCCTCAAGACAGCCGACGAGCTGCCCGACCCGGGCCAGTGGGACCCCGCGCCCGAGGAGGAGGCCGCACTGCGCGACCGCCTGCTCGCAGCCGGCACCGCGCGCGCAGGCGCCACGTCTGGTTGACGGCAGGCTCTGAGATGGTTGATTCACGACCCCGCGGCCCCAGGCGCGCCGCTGACGCTTCGCTCCGATCACGCCCGTCCGGTTCGCCCGTACCACCGGTACGGGCTTCGCCGGCCGGACGCGCCCGGCTCGGTCATCAGCGCGCCTGGAACCACGGGTCTCGTGGAATCAACCATCTAGGCCTTGGCGGCAAGCTGCCCGCAGGCCGCGTCGATGTCGCGGCCCCGCGTGAGCCGGACCGTGGCGGTGTGACCGTGGTCTTCGAGCACCGTCTTGAAGGCGTCGATCGCGGCGCGGCCCGAGCCCTCGTAGAGCCCGTCCGTCGGGTTGTACGGGATCAGGTTGATCTTGTAGACGTGGCGGTCGAGCAGGGCGGCGAGCTGGTGCGCCTGCGCGACCGTGTCGTTGACGCCGTCGAGCATGAGGTACTCCACGAAGATCTTCTGGCGCCGTTTGGCGGAGAAGGCGTCGCACGCCTCGAGCACCTCGGCGATCGGGTGGCGCTCGTTGACCGGCATGATCTGCGCGCGCAGGGCGTCCTCGGGCGCGTGCAGGGAGAGGGCGAGGCGCAGGGGCATGTCGCATTCCTCGGTGAGGCGGCGGATGCCCGGCACCCAGCCGACGGTGGAGATGCCCGTCCGGCGGTGGGTGATCCCCACGTCGGGAAGCTTCTCGGCGGCTGCGAGCACGTTGTCGAGGTTCATCAGCGGCTCGCCCATCCCCATGAAGACGAGGTGGTCCACGCTCTCCAGGCGGCGGAAGTGCAGCACCTGGTCGAGGATCTCCGAGGCGGTCAGGTTGCGGCCGAACTTCATCGCGCCGGTGGCGCAGAAGGTGCAGGTCAGCGCGCAGCCCGACTGGCTGGACACGCAGACCGAGCGCCGGCCGTCGCGGTAGCGCATCAGCACCGCCTCGATCGGACGGCCGTCGTGCGTGTGAAAGAGCGTCTTGACCGTGCCGTCGGCGGCCTCGCGCTGGGTGCTCGGCTCCAGGCTGCAGAAGGGGACGTGCTCCTCCAGGCGCGCCCGCAGGCCGGCCGGGAGGTCGGTCATCTCGGCGTATGCCGCGGCCCCGCTCGAGACCCAGCGCCACACCTGACGGGCGCGGAAGGCCGGCTCGCCGGCGGCGGCGAGCGTCTGTTCGAGCTGTCCGAGGTCCACAGCGCCCACGGTAGACGGGCACCCCGTTACGTTGGGCGCAATGCGGCTCGGCAAATACCTCGCCCAGGCCGGCGTCGCGTCCCGGCGCGGCGCCGAGCAGCTGGTCTTCGACGGACGGGTCAGCATCGCCGGCGCGACGGTCCGCGACCCGGCGCGCGACGTCGACGACGACAGCGCTGTCGCCCTCGACGGGGAGCCGCTGGTCATCGGCCGGCGCCGCGAGGTCGTCTACGCGGTCAACAAGCCGAAGGGCGTCGTGTCCACCGCGAGCGACCCCCAGAGACGGCCGACCGTCGTCGCCCTGATCACCACCGAGGAGCGCCTGTACCCGGTCGGCCGGCTGGACATCGACACCACCGGCCTGATGCTGCTCACCAACGACGGTGAGCTCGCCAACGTCCTCACGCACCCTCGCTACGGGGTCTCCAAGACGTACGTCGTCACGGTCGCCGACGGCCCGGTGCGCCCGTCGCGGCTGCGCGACCTCGCCGACGGCGTCGTGCTCGACGACGGGCCGACCGCGCCCGCCAAGGTGCGCAAGCTGGCTCCCGACCGCTTCGAGCTGATCATCCGCGAGGGCCGCAAGCGCCAGGTGCGCCGGATGACGGAGGCGATCGGCCACCGCGTCAAGGCGCTCGAGCGGGTCGCCATCGGGCCGCTGCGCCTCGAGCGCCTCGCCGAGGGCGGCCACCGCCGGCTGCGCCACGACGAGGTTGAGGCGCTTCGCGCTGCGGCCCGACGTGACTGAGCCCGTCCGCTTCGGGCAGCTGGCGGGCGTGCTGGCCGTGCCCGCGGGCGCGACCGCGTGCGTGGTGCTCGGCCACGGCTTCTCGGCTACGGTCGCATCCGGCCTCGCGTTCTACGTGGAGCGTTTCGCCGCCGCCGGCTTCGCGGCACTGGCCTTCGACTACCGGAGTTTCGGGGCGTCCGGCGGCCTTCCGCGCGAGGTGCTGTCGGTGCCCGCGCAGCTGACCGACTGGGCCTCCGCGGTGGCGTACGCGCGAACGGTGGCGCCGGCCGTCGCGCTCTGGGGCACCTCGTACGGGGGCGGCCACGTCCTCGAGGTCGCCGCGCGCGATTCCGGCGTGGCGGCGGTGGTCGCGCAGGTGCCGTTCGTGTCCGGGCCGGCGACGCTGCGGACGTTCCGGACCGCCACGGCACTGTCGATGCTCGCAGCGGGCGCCGTCGACCGGCTCGGCGCCAGGGTCGGGGCGCCGCCGCTCTATCTGCCGACGGCGAGGCGGTCCGGGGACCCGCGGAGGCCGAGCCTCGCCGACCTCGACCCGGACGGCCGCCACCGCGTCGCGGCGCGCGCGTTCCTCGAACTGCGCGGCTACCTTCCCGGCCGCGCGGCAGCGAGCGTCGGCTGCCCGCTGCTCGTGCAGGTCGCCGAGCACGACGAGATCACCCCGGCGCCGCCGGCGAGGGCAGCGGCACGAGCGGCTCCGCGCGGTGAGCTGGTCCAGTACCCCGGCCGTCACTTCGACGTCTACGTCGGCGCGGGCCGCGACCGCGCCGTCGCCGACCAGATCGCCTTCCTGGACCGCTCGCTTCGCAGCTGAGGCATCCCTGGGATGCCGATCCTGCGGCCTATGCGAGCAGCAGGGCGTTGGCGGCCAGGCGCGCGACGGCGACGTCGATGACGTCCGTCCGCCGGTCGTCGGAGAGCGCGGCGGTGGCGATCTGCGCCCGGGTGCGGGTGCCGTCGCAGGCGGCGAGGACCGCGCGGCCCGCGTCGTCGTTGATGATCAGGCGGGTGTGGCGCAGGGTGGTGACGTCGTTGCCCCGGGCGGCCTGCAGGCGCGCGAGCCCGAAGGCCAGCGGCCGCTCGCCGGGCGTCAGCGTGAAGCGGGCGGGCGCGGCGTGCAGGTCGGCCTCACCTTCGCGCAGCGCTTTGAGCAGCCGCTCGGCCTCGCGCCGCCCGCTCACCGGGCGGCGCTCCTCGGCGACGAGCAGTGTGCGCACACCGTCCGCGGTGGGCTGGGCCGCCGGCGCAGCCGTGGCAGGCACGAGCGCAACCTCGCGATAGGGCGTGCCCGAGGCGAGGTCGGCGAGCTCCTGATCGGCGGGCGGCGAACCCTGCAGCGTCGCGGGATGGGCGTCGCGCAGGACGTGCAGGCCGTGGTGATCGGCGTGCGCGACGACGTCGGCGTGCCAGACGGCCCGCGTGCCCGGGTGCAGGTCGTCGTGGAAGAGCAGGCCGTCGCTGAGGCCGGCGAGGCGACCGCGCTCGGCGGCCAGCAGCGCGCCGTAGGGGTCCTCGCGCTGGGCGAGGGGTGCTTCGAGCCCACCGAACAGCGCGCGCGCCGCCGCGAGGTCGCCTCGCCTCTGTAGGGCCGGTCCGAGCGCGCGCCGCACCGGCCAGCCGGGCATCAGGTTGTAGGAGAGAAAGCCGACGCCGCCGGGCGCGAGCAGCTCCGCCATGAGCCCCAGAGCCGCGTCGGCGACGGCCCGCGGCGCCCAGCTGTAGAGGCCGTGGCAGATCACGTAGTCGGCTTCGCCCAGCTCGGGCGCGTCCAGCAGGTCCGCCACCCGCAGGTCGACGCGGTCGGAGAGCCCGAGCTCACCGGCGAGCGCCTGGCCGCGCGCGATCGCACCCGCCTCGAGGTCGATCCCCGCGACGCGCACGCCCGTGCTCGCCGCCGCCATGGCGATGACGTTGGAGCCGTCGCCGCAGGCCAGCTCGACCACGCGGCAGTCGTCGGGATCGGCGGGACAGAGGCCGTGCAGCCGCGCCAGCAACGCAAGGTGGTCCGGATGGGTCCGCGCGTACGGGTGCCCGACGTACGGAACGTCGGCGTACGAATCCATCGAAGATGGTGGATTCCCCGACCCCGCGGCCCCAGGCACGCCGCTGACGCTTCGCCGGATCACGCCCGTCCGGCTGGCCCGTACCACCGGTACGGGCTGCGCCGGCCGGCCGCGCCCGACTCGGTCATCGGCGCGCCTGGAACCACGGACCTCGGGGAATCCACCATCAGTGGCGCAGCGGCCGGCCCCACGCGAGCGCGGTCACGTAGTTGGCGATCCTGGCGGGCCGCTCCTCGGCCAGGAAGTGCTTGGCGGGCACGTGATAGATCTCGGCGATCCGCGCGGCGCGCCGCGCCTGGCGTGCGTGCTGCCGCAGCGTCAGCCAGGGGTCATCGACGCCCCACACGATCTGCACCGGGTAGGGCACGTCGCGCAGCGCGGAGACGTAGTGCGCGCGCTTGGCGGGCGTGCGTTCGAAGCCGCGCATGATCTTCAGGAAGGCCGCGCCGCCGTCGTCGCGCTTGAGCAGGTCCACGTAGGCGTCGATCTCCGCCGGCACGACCCGCGGCCACTCGGCGATGCCGTGCGCCCGCATCAGCAGCCGGAAGGCCGGCTTGTTGAGCGATCGCAGCGCGAGCTCGCCCACGCCGGGCCTGGCGAACGGCTCCATGACCGGCGGCCGGTGGAACGTGTCGACCTCGACGATCGTGTTGAGCAGCGTCAGCGACCTGATGCGCTCGGGCATCGCGCGGGCGAGCTCGAAGCCGACCGGTCCCCCGATGTCGTGGACGACGAGGTGGAACGCCTCGAGGCCCAGCGCGTCCACCGCCTCGGCGCAGAACCGGCCCAGGCCCGTCCAGGTGTAGTCGAAGTCCTCTGGGCGGTCGGCCAGCCCGAGCCCCGGCAGGTCGAACGCGATGCCGCGGACGCTGCGCGCCGCGAGCTCGTGGACGAGCTTGCGGTACATGAAGCTCGACGTCGGGACGCCGTGCAGGCAGACGACCGGGTCGCCCCTGCCCTTGTCCAGGACGAAGCTGCGCACGCCGTTCGCCTCGAAGTAGCGCCCGGCGCGCTCGTGACGCTCGATGACCTCCATAGCGCGGGAAGGCTAACTTGCCCGCGATGCGCCTCTACGCCCTGCGGGGCGCCACCTCGGTCGCCGCCGACGAGCGGGCGGCCATCCTTGCGGCGACGGATGCGCTGATGCGCGAGCTGCTGACCCGCAATGAGCTGGCCGCGGAGGACCTCGTGTCGTGCATCTTCACCCTCACCCCCGACCTGCACGCGGAGTTCCCGGCGGTCGCCGCGCGCGAGATGGGGCTGTCGGGCGTGCCGCTCATGTGCGCGCAGGAGCTCTCCGTGGACGGCGCCATGGAGCGCGTCATCCGGGTGATGGTCCACTGCTACCTCGCCGAGGGCCGCGCGCCCCAGCACGTCTACCTCGGGGAGGCCCGCGCGCTGCGGCTCGACCTCGAGGGCGCACAATGACATCTCCAACCCTTGTGCGACACCGCGTTGCCCGCGAAGCGGCAACCGGTGCGCAGTGGCTTCAGCGCACGCGGCGGTAGAGCGTGGCCAGCCGGTCCGTCGGCATGCCGGCGGCGTAGAGCGAGCGGATGACCGTCCAGGTCAGCAGGGTGCGCGGCACGCCGAGGCGGCGCCAGCGCCGGTCGGAGGTCGTGGCCGGCCCGGGAAGGCAGACCGTGCGGCCGTGGCGCTCCAGCCGCCGGACGAAGTCATGGTCGTCCATGATCGCCAGTTCGCGAAACCCGCCGAGCGCCGTGAAGGTGCCGCGCCGGCACCAGATCGTCGAATCGCCGTAGTAGCGGCCGAAGCGGCGCTGCAGCGCGTACACGGCGCCGAGGAAGCGGGCGAAGCGGTCGCCGCCGTCGAAGCGCAGGGCGAAGTTGCCCCCGATCACCGCAGGATCGGCGCAGGCGCGCCGCACCGCACCCGCGGCGCCTTCCGGCAGGCGGCTGTCGGCGTGCACGAAGACCAGCACGTCGGCTTCGGCTGCCGCCGCGGCGCCCGCGCCGGCGTTGCATTGCGCAGCCCGCCCGCCCGACGCGGTGACGACGGACGCTCCCGCCGGATGGGCGCGCGCGATCGCGACGGTGGCGTCGCGCGAGCCGCCGTCGGCGACCACGACGGCGTCGAACCCGGCGAGCGAGTCCAGCAGCGCCGCCGTCTGAGACTCCTCGTCCAGGGTCGGCACGACGACGGCGACGATGAGTGCACCTAGATGGTTGATTTCACGACTCCGCGGCCGCGGATCACGGGAGGGCGGGCGGGACCGATCCGCCGGATCGCGCCCGTCCGGTCTTGCCCGTACCACCGGTACGGGCTTCGCCGGCCGGCCACGCCCGGCTCGGTCATGACCGCGCCCGCGACCACGGGCCTCGTGGAATCAACCATCTAAATCGCGCACGCGAAGGCCTCCGGCAGCGACCCGTCGCCGCGCCGGAGGGTCAGGAACCGCTCGACGATCGCCTGCTTGCCCTCGGCGAGCGTCATCGGCGCGACCCCGACCAGGAAGTCGGGGCTGGCGTCACGGTCGGCGCCCAGCGGGTGCCAGTGCACCCCGTCGGCGGTGACCGTGAGCTCGGGCACGATCACCGCGTCGCTGACGGTGAGCCCCGCGTCGCTGCCGCCGCGCGCGACCAAGGGCCGCACGGCGACCTCGGCGACGCCGTCGAGCAGCTCGCGCAGGCGGTCGCCGTCGCCGCGATTGGCGTCGGTCTCGGTCATCGCGACCCGCACGCGCAGGCCGAGGGCGGCGGCCGCGCGGATGCCGGTCAGCGCGCGCTCCCAGGAGCCGGAGCCGCGCTGCAGGTCGTGCGCGTGTGGCGTCGCGCTGTCCAGCGAGGACTGCAGGACCACATCGAGGCCGGCGAGGCGCGCGAGATCCTGCCGGCGCGGGCCTGCGAAGAGCATCGCGTTGGTGAGCACCACGGTCGGCAGCCGTGCGGCGGCCATCTCGACCAGGTCGGCCGCGTCGCGGCGCACGAACGGCTCGCCGCCCGTGAGGTAGATCTCGGTGAAGCCCTCGGCGACGGCCTCGTCGGCGAGCGCCTCGACCGTGGCGGCGGTCAGCTCGCGCCGTCGCGCCCGCGGAGACGAGGCGACCACGCAGTAGCCGCAGGCGAGGTTGCAGTGGAAGTTCGTGTACAGCCACAGCCGCGGCGGGAACAGGGCCGTCCCGAACAACGAGACGACCGGCAGGCCGTCGTCGTCAGTGTCGACGGCGGGGTGGCGAGGCCCATCGCCGGACCCCTCGCCGGCCGAGGCGGGCCCCCGCTCCTCGTTCGCCCAGCCGGCCTGGGCGGCGTCGCCGGCGGGCAGCGCGTCGCGGTAGACGTGGTAGCGGCCGCGGGCCCGCTCGACGGGCGGGACGATCTCCAGGCAGGTGGTCCACCAGCCCGTCTCGATCGTCTCCACGAAGCACTCGGGGAGACCGGCGGTCCGCATGGAGGCGGCCTGCGCGTGCCAGTCGTACTCGACGGCCACGAGGTCGGCCCGCGCCGCGCCGTCGGAGAGGTCGACCACGGCGTACCAGCCGGTCGTGCGCCCGTCGTTGGCGGGCCGGCCGATCGCCCCGACGTTGACGATCAGCGTGGCGTCGACGCGACGCTGCCAGGCGATGCCGGTGTGGGTGCACAGCAGCACGTCCGGCCGGCCGCCACCGCACGCGTCCAGCCGCCCTCGCAGCTCCTCGTCGGTCAGCGACTCCCACAGGAAGTCGTTGACCGCGACCGGCGATCCGTGCACGGCGAGGACGTCCACGCCCCCGATGACCGTGCGCAGCTCGCCCGGCAGCGCGCCCATCCATTCCGCGAAGGCCGGCGACGTGACCGCCCGCGTGTGGTCGTAGATCTCCTGCGCGAGGGCGTTGTCGCGCGGGTCCGCGTAGCCGCAGCCGCAGTCCTCGGCTCCCACCGCCAGCGCGAGGTCGTAGTTGCCCGCGATGCAGGTGACGTCATGCTCGACGAGCAGCGGCCACAGCTGCTCGACCTCGGCGCCGAAGCCGCCCAGGTCCCCGAGGCACCAGCGTTCGTCACAACCGCGTCGCGCAGCGTCGGTGAGCAGGGCGCGGAGCGCGTAGGGGTTGGCGTAGGGCCCGCCGAAGACGGCGACCCTCATGATCCGCGCCTGGAGCGAAACCGCATGGACACAGGATGACGACGCGCGTCGCGATCATCGGTGCCGGGCCCGTCGGCCTCGAGGCGGCGCTCGCCGCCCGCGAGGCCGGCTACGCGGTCACCGTCTATGAGAAGGACCCGCGCCCGGCCGGCCACGTGCGTGCATGGGGCCACGTGCGGCTGTTCACGCCATGGGACTGGGTCGTGTCGGCGCGGATGCGGGCCGTTCTCGGCGACGCCGCGCCCGCGGGCCCGGGCCTGCCGACCGGCGACGAGCTGGCTGCCCGCGTGCTCGAGCCCGTCGGCGCCGGGCTCGACGTGCGCACCGGCGTCGAGGTCGTGGCCGTCGCGCGGCGGGGGTTGCTCAAGCACGAGCAGATCGCGTCCGCCGAGCGCGCGAAGCGGCCGTTCCGCCTGCACCTGCGCTCGGGCGGTCACGAATGGTTCGCCGAGGCGGATCTCGTCATCGACGCCTCGGGCACGTACGGGAACCCCAACCGGCTCGGCGACGGCGGGATCGACGCGCTCGGAGAGGCGGCGCTCCAGGACCGCATCGTGCGCACGATCCCCGACGCGCGGGATCTGGCCGGTAAGACGGTGCTCCTCACCGGAACGGGGCACTCTGCCCAGACGGCGGCGCGCGACCTCGCCGCGGTCGCGCGCGACGCCGCGGACACTCGCATCGTGTGGGCGACGCGCTCGCCCGCACCCGATTGGGGCGCCGTGCCCGCCGATCCGCTGCCCGGGCGCGCCGCGCTCGTGAGCGCCGCCGAGGACCTCGCGGCCGGAGCCTCGGATGCCGTCGAGCTGCGGCCGGGCACCGTCGTCGAGGCGCTGCACGAGCGCGACGGCCGCGTGCGGGTGACCCTGCGCAACGGCACGGCCGACGACGTCCTCGCCGACGTGGTCGTCGGCTTGCACGGCGGTGCGCCCGACGCGTCCATCTACCGCCAGCTGCAGGTCCACGAGTGCTACGCGACCCTCGGCCCGATGAAGCTGGCCGCAACGCTCGGCGGTGGCGACTGCCTCAGCCAGCCGGCCGCCGGGGCCGACACGCTCGCCAACCCCGAGCCGGGCTTCTTCATCCTCGGCGCGAAGTCCTACGGGCGCAACGCGCAGTTTTTGATGCGGACGGGCTACGAACAGGTCGACACCGTCTTCAGCGCGCTGCGCTGAGCGTCCGCCGGACCGCGAACAGCACGCGCAGCGCCGGCCGGGCGCGGGTGCGGGCGAAGCGCTCGCGCAGGTACTCGTCGGCGGCGCGCGAGGGGCCCTCGGCGAACGTCGGATAGGCGTGGATGGTCTGTGAGACCTTCGCGATCGACGCGCCCTGGCTCAGCCACGCGGTCAGCTCGGCGATCGACTCGCCCGCGCCCGGCGCGGCCACGGTCGCGCCGACGAGCCGGCCGCGCGGATCGCCCACCAGACGGGCGAAGCCGTACGGGACGCCGGCGGTGATCGCGCGGTCGAGCTCGCCGTAGTCGGCGTCCACGATGCGCGCCCTCTCACCCCAGCGCGATCGGGCGGCAGCGGCCGACAGCCCGACGGCGGCCACCTCGGGATCGGTGTAGGTGACCCGCGGCACCGCGGCGGTCTCCACCTTCGTCCGAGCGCCGAACAGCGCGTTGGGAGTCGCGACCCGCGCGTGGTGCGTCGCGACGTGGGTGAAGTGCGGTGCGCTCGCGACCACGTCGCCGGCCGCGAAGACGCGCGGGTTGGACGTGCGCAGCCGCGCGTCGGCGATGACCGCGCCGTCCGTGCCCGTCCGCACGCCGGCACGCCCTAACCCGAGGGCGGCGGTGTCGGGGACGCGGCCGGCGGCGACCAGGACGCGGTCGAATCCCGTCTGGTCAGGATCGCTCGCGCTGGTGCGCACCTCGACACCCTCGTTCTGCAGGCGGGCTTCGAGCAGCGCACTCGCGCGCTCGTCCTCACCTGGCAGCAGCCGCGGCGCGGCCTCGCACAGCGCTACCGCGCTGCCCAGGCGGGCGAAGGCCTGCGCCAGCTCGCAGCCGACCGCGCCGCCGCCGATCACCAGCAGCCGGGCCGGCAGCTCCTCCAGGTCCCACACGGTGTCGGTGGTCAGCGCGCCCGCGCGGGCGGCAGGCCGCGAGCCGGTGGCGACGATCGCGCGCCGGAAGCGCAGGGTGCGGGCGCCCACCACGACGGTGTCCTCGCCGGCGAAGGCCGCCTCGCCCCGGACGACCTCGACGCCGGCCGCGCGCAGCCGCTCGGCGGAGTCGTGCGGTGCGATCGCGGTGCGCGCGCCGCGCACGTGGTCCATGACGCGGGCGAAGTCGATCTCGGGCTCGACGGGCGTCAGCCCGACGTCGCCGGCGGCGCGCATGCGCTGCGCGAGCTCCGCCGCCGCCAGCAGCGCCTTGCTGGGCACGCAGCCGGTCCACAGGCAGTCCCCGCCGGGGTGGGCCTCGCGCTCGGCCATGACCACGCGCGCGCCGAGCATCGCGGCGATGTGCGCGCTCACGAGCCCCGCGGTCCCGCCCCCGATCACCACCAGGTCATAGATGTCGATGAACGCTACGGGCCCTGACGTCGCCCCCGGTGACCCTGGCGCCCGGTGACCGGCTTCCCGACATGCGGCGACGGAGGTCGCGAATGCGCTGCGGTTAGCATCGAAGCCGTGGAGTTCGCCGAGAAGCTGAGCCGCCTGAAGGTCTATCCGGCCGCCGACGGCTACGCGCTCGGCCCGGAGGTCGCGCTGATGGCGTCCAACGAGACGCCGTACCCGCCGCTGCCCGCCGTCCGCGAGGCGGTCGCCGAGGCGCTGAACGGCGTCAACCGCTACCCCGACCCGTTGAACACGAGGTTGCGCAAGGCCCTGAGCGATCGCTACGGCGTCCCCGCGAACCGGATCGCGATCGGCAACGGCTCGTGCGACATCCTGTTCGCGGCCGGCGACGCGCTGCTCGAACCCGGGGCGGAGGTCATCCACGCGTGGCCGTCCTTCAGCGTCTACCCGCACCTGGCCGCCGCCTCCGGTGCGCGGGCGCTCCAGATCCCGCTGAACGCCGACCATGAGCACGATCTCGAAGCGATGCTCGCCGAGATCACCGTCGCCACGCGCCTGGTGATCGTCTGCAACCCGAACAACCCGACTTCGACGGCGCTCCCGCTCGACGAGATCGCCGACTTCGTCGCGCGCGTCCCACGCCACGCCGCGGTGATCCTCGACGAGGCCTACTGCGAGTTCAACCTGCTCGACGACCCGGACGCCTCCGTCGCGCTGCTGGACCGCTTCCCCAACCTCGTCCTGCTGCGGACGTTCTCCAAGGCCTACGGGCTGTGCGGGCTGCGCGTCGGCTACGGGCTGTGCGGATCGGCGGACTTCCGCGCCGCCGTCGACGCCGTCCGACAGCCCTTCTACTGCAACGTCGCCGCGCAGGCCGCCGCGATCGCCGCGCTGCGCTCCCAGGACGAGATCGCCGTGCGCGTCGAGACCAACCTCGCCGAGCGCCTCGCCCTTGCCGACGGACTGGAGCGCATTCACATCAAGCCTGCCGACTCGCAGGCCAACTTCGTGTGGTTCGACCTGCCGGCCGGTGAGGACGGCGAGTCCGCCGTCGTCGGGGGCCTGTCGGCCCGGCGGATCCTCGTGCGCGCCGGTGCGTCGCTGGGCCGGCCTGGCGCGCTTCGGGTCACCGTCGGCACCGCCGCCGACAACGAGCGCTTCCTGGCTGCGCTCGGCGAACTCGTGTAACGTCCCGAGTCCATGGTCGCCCCCACGCACACCCTTGCGCGCGACTATGCCTATCCGACGTCCGCCTGGCGATTTACGCAGGCGCTCGGTCGGCTGTCCTCCTGACGAGTGACATCGCCTACACACGGCCTCGGGCCGAGCGCCGTCTCCACGCCGCATCCGTACCCTCTGTAGACGACAATCTGAGATAGGCCAAGAAATGATGATCGTGATGAAGAGCTCGGCGAGCGAAGCCGAGATCGAGGCGGTGATCGACCGGATCCAGTCGGTCGGCGCAGTCGCGCACCCCTCGCGCGGCGAGGAGGTCACCGTGATCGGGGCCATCGGCGATCGCGAGCACGTCGCACGCCTCGGCCTCGAGGGCGCTCCCGGCGTCCAGCAGGTCGTGCCGATCCTGAAGCCCTACAAGCTCGCGTCGACGCAGATGCGCAGCGAGGGGCGCTCGGTCTTCGACATCGGCGGCGCCCGCATCGGCGGCGAGCACTTCGCGCTGATCGCCGGGCCGTGCACCGTCGAGTCGCGCGAACAGACCGTCGGCACCGCCCACGTGGTCAAGGACGCCGGCGCGACCATGTTCCGCGGCGGCGCCTACAAGCCGCGCACCTCGCCCTACGCCTTCCACGGCTTGGGCGAGGCGGGGCTGCGCCTGCTGGCCGAGGCCAAGGCGGAGACCGGCCTGCCGATCGTCACCGAGCTCATGGACGTCCGCGACTTGGAGCCCGTGCTCGAGGTCGCCGACGTCATCCAGGTCGGCGCGCGCAACATGCAGAACTACACGCTGCTCACCGAGCTCGGCCGCGCCGGCCGGCCAGTGCTGCTCAAGCGCGGCCTGTCGGCGACGCTCGAGGAGCTGCTGATGGCGGCGGAGTACATCCTCAAGGAGGGCAACCCGCACGTGCTGCTGTGCGAGCGCGGCATCCG
>JBBJOW010000007.1:73266-94414 GCA_037724045.1 Solirubrobacteraceae bacterium | reverse complement strand
ACGACATCCCGGGCGCGCGCATGGTGATGATCGTCACCAGGAAGTTCAGCGCGGTCGCGATCGAGCTGGCTCCCGCGAACTGCACGCCTATGGTGAAGAACTCCTGGCCTATGGGCGAGGTGCTCGACAGCGTCGCGTAGGCCGTCCAGCCGCTGGCGAACGAGCCGCCGGGTGCGAAGAACGACGCGAGCATCATCGTGCCCGCCACGGGCAGCAGCCAGAAGGAGAGCGCGTTCAAGCGCGGGAAGGCCATGTCCGGCGCGCCGATCATCAGCGGCAGCACGTAGTTGGCCAGGCCCGCGAAGATCGGGATGATGAACAGGAAGATCATCAGCGACGCGTGGACGCTGAAGAGCCCGTTGTAGGCGTTGCCGCTCACGAACTGCGCGCCCGGCGCGGCCAGTTCCGCCCGGACGAGCATCGCGAGCAGGCCGCCGACGAACATGAAGAAGAAGGCGGTGACGACGTACTGGATCCCGATCACCTTGTGGTCGGTGTTCACGCGGAAGTAGTCCTTCCACGAGTGCGCCCCGTGGCTGGAGTGGTCCTCGGCCCGCGTCGGCCTTCCCGACGCCCAGTAGAACCAGTAGTCGAAGGCGCCGATGCCCACGAGGAAGAACAGCGGGGCCGCGATCAGCGCGATCACGCCCCACGCCTCGACGACGAACAGGTCGCCCTCGGAGTAGGCGAGCTTGGTCACGACGCTCAGCGCGATCGAGAACGCGATGCCGAGCAGCGTCGCCCAGCCGCCACGCAGCAGGCCGGGTTCCCGAAGCGTCGCCAGGCTAGCCATGGGTCATCATCCCTTCGTGCTCTCCACTAAGTAGGTCACCAGCGCCTTGAGGTCTTCCTCGGGGATCGTGTCCGCGTAGGTCGCCGGCATGATGTTCGCCCCGAAGCCCTCGGTGAGCTCTTTCGCGGGGTCGGTGATGCTCTCGCTGATCATCGCGTCGTCCTGGCCGGCCAGCACCTCGTCGAGGTTCGGGGCGATGGACGCGCTCGTCCCGGCCGCCTCGAGCGTGTGGCAGCCGCCGCAGCCGTTCGATGCGAAGACGGATTCTCCGGCGCCGGCGCCGTCCGCACCCTCCACGGGCTGGGGGTTGGCCACCTCTTCCAGCTGCGCGGCGAAGTCGTCCTCGGTCATGACCACTGCGGTCTGCCGCATGACGGCGTGCCCGAGGCCGCACAGCTCCGCGCAGACGACCGGATAACGGCCGATGCGGTTGGGCGTCACCCGGTAGCTCGTCGTGATGCCGGGGACCGCGTCGATCTTCCAGCGGAAGGCGGGCACCCAGAAGTCGTGCAGCACGTCCTTGGTCTGGACGTTGAAGTTCACCGAGCGGTCGATGGGCAGGTAGAGCTGGCTGGACGCGACCTCCTCGCCGCCGTCCTCGCCCGGCGGGTAGTAGAAGGTCCAGGTGAACTGCTCGCCGACGACGCGCACGTTGAGCTCGGGCCCGGCTGACGCCGCCGGCGCCTCCTCGGCGTTGTCGAGCAGGATCGCCGCGTAGACGCACATGCCGAGCATGAGGACGGCGGGGATCGCGGTCCAGATGATCTCCAGGCGCGTGTTGCCGTGGATCGGCGGCCCGTCCATGTCCTCCTCGCCCGGGAGCATCCGGAAGCGGTAGACGCTGTAGAGCACGATCGCCGTGACGAGCACGAAGAAGGGCACCGAGGCGATGATGAGGACGTCGTAGAGGGTGTCGACCTGCGCGTCCTGCGTGGACGCGGCGACGGGGAACCAGTCGATCAGCAGCCCGAGGGCGATCCCGAGCACGGACGCGATGACGCCCATCGCCACCAGCGGCCCGATCGGCGCCCTGTGATCGGCGTTGCGCATGCGCTCCGACGCGGGCGCATCGACTGCGGTCTCTTCTGTTTCGTGGCCCTCTCCCATCGAGGGCGGAATCCTAATGGGGCGACGCGACGGAGGGAACGCTCCCTGCGCGCCGGGATCTCCGCCGGGGCCAGGTCGGCCCGGGCGGACGGGTGGTCTTGCGCCTATGCGGCGGCGGCGTGCGGCGCGCCGCGGCCCACAACCTCGAACCGGCCGGCGCTCGTGCGCAGGCGATAGTCCGACGGGGCAACGCCAAGATGGCGCCGGAACGCCTTGGCGAACTGGGCGGGCTGGCGGTACCCGACGCGGCGGGCGACCTCGCGAATTGTGAGCGTGCGGTCGTTGAGCAGGCCGGCGGCACGGTCCATTCGCACCCGGGTCAGGTGCGCGCGGAAGGTGGTGTTGCCGATCTCGGCGTATGCGCGCTGGAGCTGACGACGCGACGAGGCGACGCGCCGCGCGATGTCGTCGAGCGAGAGCACCGAGGAGAACTCGGTTTCGACGATGGCGACTGCGTCCTCGAATAGCGCCGTCCGGTGGTGAATCGTGGAAGGACGGTGAGTTGTCACCCTTGAGTTACGCGCGCAGGGTCAAGGATGGATGAGTCCGGCTGCGGACAGCATGTCAAGATGGCGCTTTCGCGCGCCTGCAGAGTTCGACGGCGCTGACGGTGGGCCCTGGGCACACCCTGCGCCACGACGGCGCCGTGTCTGAGCTCGACGGCGCTCCCAGCGCCGCGTGGCGGCCCCGGTCAGTGCTCGAGCGGGAGCGCGGCGGTCTCGCGCGCCGCTGACCGGATCCAGATGACCGTGGAGATCAGGAAGACGATCACGCAGGCCGCGCATAGCCACAGTGACAGCGTCACGAAGATGATCGCCCCAGCGAGCGACGCCGCATTGATGAGCGGCAGCAGGCTCGGCTCGGGCATGTGGATGTGCTCGCCGGCCGGCGTGGCCTTTTGCTCGACGGGCGTCCGCTCGCTCATGCCGTGTAGATGTACGCCGCGAAGAAGGTCAGCCCGAAGATGATCACGCAGATCGCGCCGACGATGAGGCCGGTGCGAATGTTCTTGAGGGCGAGCTTGCGGTCCATGGCGAGCGCGTCAGCCTAGCCGGGCGTCGAGGACCATGGCGACGAACAGGACCGCCAGGTAGGCCAGCGAGAACAGGTACGTGCGCAGCGCGGCCTTGCGGTCCGCCGCCTGCTGCAGGCGCATGGCGAGCACGATGAACGTCACGCCCAGCGGTGCCGCGAACGCCGCGTAGATGAGGCCGAAGAAGCCGAACATCACCGGCAGGAAGGTCAGGAAGACGAGCAGGACGGAATAGAGCGTGATCTGGCGCCGCGTCTCGGCCTCGCCGTGCACGACGGGCATCATCGGCACGCCGACGCGGGCGTACTCGTCCTTCATCAGCAGCGACAGCGCCCAGAAGTGCGGCGGCGTCCAGTAGAAGACGATCGCGAACAGGTACAGGGCCGCCGGCGCCACCGTGCCCTCGACCGCCGCCCAGCCGACCAGCGGCGGGACCGCGCCGGCGGCGCCGCCGATGACGATGTTCTGCGGCGTGCGCCGCTTGAGGTACATCGTGTAGACGAGGGTGTAGCCGAGGAAGCCGAGCAGGGCGAGCACCGCCGAGAGCACGTTGACCGTCGCCGACAGCCACGCGAACGACAGGACGCACAGGGCGAGCCCGTAGGCCAGCGCGGCGTGCGGGGCCACGCGGCCCGAGGGCACCGGCCGGTCCGCCGTGCGCGGCATCTGGGCGTCGATGTCGCGGTCGTACCAGTGGTTGACCGCGCCCGCGCCGCCGGCGCTGAGGTATCCCCCGACGCAGGTCGCTGCGACGAGACCGACCGACGGGTTGCCGGCCACGTACATGGTGGTGGCGGTCGTCAGCAGCAGCAGCGACTGGACCTTGGGCTTGGTCAGCGCGACGTAGTCCTGCACCACCTGCACCACCGTCGGGGTCTCCCGCGCAGGCGCGTAGGTCGTTCCGGAGACCTCGACCGACATCGCCTACTTCTCCGCGAGGGCCCGGCTGGGGGCGTGGCGCTGCTGCGCGCCGGTCTCCTGCTCGATCTGGCGCCGCAGGTCCTTCATCGGCTCCACCGAGCGGATGCGCGGGATCACGTCGAAGTTGTGCTCGGGCGGGGGCGACGTCATGTACCACTCGAGCGTGTTCGCCTTCCACGGATCCGGCCCCGCCACGGCGCCCTTCTTGAGCGAGGTGATCAGGTTGACCACGGTGATGAGCACGCCCAGGCCGAGCATGAAGGACCCGATCGTCGAGATGAGGTTGTAGCCGCCCCAGCCCGCCGCGGACTCGTACTCGTAGATGCGCCGCGGCATGCCCTCGAGGCCGGCGGCGTGCTGGACGAGGAACGTGACCTGGAAGCCGACGAAGACGAAGAAGAACCCGATCTTGCCGGCGCGCTCGGAGAGCATCCGGCCCGACATCTTCGGGAACCAGTAGTACAGCGCGGCGAACATGCCAAAGGCGGCCGCGCCGAACGCCGTGTAGTGGAAATGCGCGACGACGAAGTAGGTGTCCGTCAGCTGCCAGTCCACCGGGAAGACGGCGAGGAAGATGCCGGTGATCCCGCCGAGCAGGAAGGTGCCGATCCCGGCCACGCAGTACAGCAGCGCCACGCGGTACTCGATCGTCCCGCGCCACAGCGTCGCGATCCAGTTCAGGATCTTCACGCCCGTCGGCACCGCGATCACGAAGCTCGACAGCATGAAGAAGGCGAGTACCACGGTCGACGTCGGCACGGAGAACATGTGGTGCGCCCAGACGAGCAGGCCGAGGAAGGCGATGCCCGCGGTCGCCGCGGCGATCGCCTTGTAGCCGAAGATCGGCTTGCGCGCGAAGACCGGGATGATCTCGGAGAACATGCCGAAGGCGGGCAGCACGAGGATGTAGACCTCCGGGTGCCCGAAGAACCAGAACAGGTGCTGCCACAGCAGCGCCGAGCCGCCTTCGGTCGGGTCGAAGAAGTTCGTCCCGAAGTTGCGGTCCAGCAGCAGCATCGTCACCGTCGCGGCCAGCGAGGACAGGGCGACGACGATCAGGTACGCGTAGATCAGGATCGTCCACACGAACAGCGGCAGGCGGCCCCAGCCCATGCCGCGCGCACGCATGTTCTGGATCGTGGCGATGAAGTTGATCGCGCCGATGATCGACGACAAGCCCGTCAGGTGGACCATGTAGATCCACGCCTCCTGGCCGTTGGAGGACGAGTACTCGCGCGAGCTCAGCGGCACGTACGAGAACCACCCTGCCTCCGGCGGGGTGAAGAACAGCGAGGCGTAGAGCGCCAGGCCGCCGAACAGGAACATCCAGTACGACCAGGCGTTCAGACGGGGAAACGCGACGTCGCGTGCGCCGATCATCAGCGGGAGGAAGTAGTTGGCGAAGCCGGCCCAGACCGGGACGATGACCAGGAAGATCATCGTCGTCCCGTGCAGGGTCATGAGCTGGTTGTACTTCTCCGGCGACAGCAGGTCGTTGTCCGGGACGCCCAGCTGCAGGCGCATGAGCAGCGCCTCGACGCCGCCGATCAAGAAGAAGACCAGCACCGTCCAGAGGTACATGATCCCGATCTTCTTGTGATCGGTCGTCGTGACCCAGGAGAGCCAGCCCGTGGCCTCGGGCTTGACGTCGTGAGCGGTGATCTCCGGGCGGCGGATCTCGCGCAGCGCGGTGACTCTGTCGGCGACGATGCTCACTAGTTGCCCTCCGAGAAGTCGGGACGGTTCTCCTGCTGGGCCTGGCGAGCCTCGTCGATGCGCACGATCTGGTCCTCGTACCACTGCGTGTACTCCTCCGGGGAGACGACGCGGACCTGCGCCAGCATGTTGGCGTGGTTGCGGCCGCAGAGCTCGGCGCACTGGCCGCGGTAGGTGCCCTCGTAGGCGGCCTTGAACCAGGTGTGGTTGGTGTAGCCCGGGATGGCGTCGAACTTCCCGCCGAGGTCCGGGATCCACCAGGAGTGATTGACGTCGTCGGCGGTGATGTCGAGGATCACCGTCGTGTCGACGGGCACGACCATCTCCGTGTAGGCGAAGACGTCCTCCTCGCCCGGGTACTGGAAACGCCACACGTACTGCTGCCCGTCGACGACGATCGTCAGGGCGTCGCCGCCGGGCGGCGGCGGCTGGTCGGTCGACGCGTACAGCGACTGCGACGCGAACTGCAGCCCGTTCTCGCCCGTGGGGGCCGGGTTCTTGATGTCGGGCAGCTTGATGAAGGTGAAGACCACCAGGAAGATCAGGATCGCCGCCGCGCCGACGGTCCACCCGATTTCCAGGCGCGTGTTGCCGTGGATCTGCGCGGCGACGGCGCCCTTCTTGGCCTTGAACTTCACGAAGGCCCACAGCAGGGCGCCTTCGACGACCACGAAAACGATGATCGCGATGACGCCGATCAGCTTGTAGAGGGTGTCGATCTCCTCCGCGTTGGGCGAGCCGCTGCCCGACTCGGGCGTCAGCAGGTCTGCGAAGGCGGTCGCCGGAAGGGCGAGCACGGCGACGGCGACGGTCAGGACGAGGAGCTTCCAACGCAAGGCGGGCGGGAGTCTATCCGCGGCGATGACGGCTGCGCGCCCCGCGGCAAGCGCCGATCGGTCAGGTACATTCGCGGCGCCGTGCGTGCCCGCACTCCGATCCGCGCGGCGGCCGGTGCCGTCCTCGCGTCGGGGATCGCGGCTCCTCTCGTTCGCCGTCGACTCAGGCTGCCTCCGGCGGCGGTGCTGAGCGCCGCCGCGAGCGCCCCCGTGGCGCTCTGCGTCTTGTTCCCGCGCACACGCGCGCGAGACGCCGGAATGGTCGTTCTGCAGATGTGGGCCTACCTCGCCGGCTACGAGATGCCCAACGACGACCCCGAGGCGCTGCGGCGCCGCGTCCACGTCACCTATCCGGTCCGCGTGGACCGGATGGTCGGTCTGGGGACCACCCCGACGGTCAGGCTGCAGCGCACCTTCGGGACCTCGGGAGGCTTCAACGGCGCCGAGAAGACGCTCGTGTGGTGCCACTGGGTCTGGTTCATGGTCCCCCACGGCACCGTCGCCTACCTCTTGTGGCGCCATCCCGAGCGCTTCCCCCGCGGCGCCGTGCGCATGTACGCGACCTTCGACCTCGGGCTGATCGCCTACTGGCAGCTGCCCACCGCACCGCCCTGGTACGCGGCCCAGTGCGAGGTGCTCGAGGAAGGTGCGACGCCCGAGCTGCGGCGCATGATGGTCGAGTACGGCGAGGACTTCTGGAAGTCCGGTTGGGCGCCGCTGTACGGTTTCCTAGCGGGAAATCCGCTGGCCGCGATGCCCTCATTGCACTTTGCCACTTCCGTCATGGCCGCCAGGCTGCTCTCCGAGACCGGGCGGGCGGCCGGCACGCTGGGCTGGGTCTACGCCGGCACGCTCGGTGTCGCCCTGGTCTACCTGGCCGAGCACTACGTGATCGACCTGGCCGCCGGCTACGCGCTCACCGAGGTCGTGCGTCGCGGCGTGCCGCGCCTCAGCGGCCCCGGCGTCGTCCTGTCGCGCGCCGTCCAGGCGCTCGAGGCGCGGGCCGCATGACCACGGAGGCGGCCCAGAAGCCCGATCGCCATCAGGACGAGGGCCTGCACCTCGAGTTCACGCCGCGCAAGCTGGCCATCTTCGGCCTCTTCGCGGTGCTGACCGTGATCGGGCTCTACCTGCTGCTGCCGCAGCTCGCCGGTCTGGACAAGACCTGGAACCGCATTCAGAACGGCAGGCCGGGGTGGCTCATCCTGGCCGGCTTTCTCACTGTGGGCATGTTCGGCGGGTACGTCACCCAGTTCCACGCCATCTACGACACGCGGCTGGGCTGGCGCGAGAGCCTGCAGATCACCATGGCCGCGCTCGCTGCGAGCCGCCTGTTCGCAGCCGGCGGGGCGGGCGGCCTGGTCCTGCAGGCGTGGGCGCTGCGCCGGGCGGGTCTCAACGCGCGCGAGGTCGGCGACCGCACCGTGGCCTTCATCGTGGTGCAGTACCTCGTCTACACGCTGACGGTCGTGGTGGTCGGGTTCGGCCTGCACTACGGCCTCTTCGCCGGCCCCGATCCTTTCGCGATCACCTTCGTGCCCGCGGCCCTCGCGCTCGGCGCGACCGTCGTCGGGCTCTCGCTCGGCTTCGTCCCGCCCGACCTGCAGGAGCGCCTGCACCGCGGTCGCCTCAAGCGGCTCGCCCATCTCCCGGCCAGCGCTTCGGCGGGCATCCGCGAAGCGCTCAACCGCGTGCGTCACCCCGACGCAGCACTGCTGGGCGCAGTCATGTTCTGGGCCTTTCAGATCGGGGTGCTGTGGGCGTGCTTTCATGCTTTCGGGGAAGCGCCACCGGTCGCGGTCCTCATCCTGGGCTTCTTCGTGGGGATGCTCGGCAACCTATTGCCGCTTCCGGGCGGGATCGGTGGCGTCGACGGCGGCATGATCGGTGCCTTCACGGCGCTGGGGACCGAGTTCGGCCTGGCGGCGGTCGCCGTGCTGATCTACCGCGGGTTCACGTTCTGGCTGCCGACGATCCCCGGCATCATCGCCTTCGTCGCCCTGCGCCGGACCGTTGACCGATGGGGTCGTAACGACCCGGCCCCTTCCTATACTTAGTGAAGCAATGACCGAACGAATCGAGAACGTCATCATCGTGGGCTCCGGCCCGGCGGGCTTCACGGCCGCGCTGTACACCTCGCGCGCCAACCTGGAGCCGCTGGTGATCGAGGGATGGATGTGGGGCGGTCTGCTCCAGCAGACCACCGACGTCGAGAACTACCCCGGCTTCCCGGGCGGCGGCATCATGGGCCCCGAGCTCATGCAGAAGCTGCGCGACCAGGCCGAGGACTTCGGCACGCGTTTCATCACCGACCTGGCCACGAGGATCGAGCCGGGCGCGAACGGCGAGCCGCACACGGTCTGGGTCGGCGACGACGCCTACAAGGCGCGCACGGTCATCCTCTCGATGGGCGCGGAGCACAAGAAGCTCGGCGTGCCCGGGGAGGAGGAGCTCGGCGGCCGCGGCGTCTCCTACTGCGCCACCTGCGACGCCGCGTTCTTCAAGGACAAGCCCACCGTGATCGTCGGCGGCGGGGACTCCGCGATGGAGGAAGCCATCTTCCTGGCGAAGTTCTCCTCCAAGGTGGCGATCGTCCATCGCCGCGACGAGTTCCGCGCGTCGAAGATCATGCTCGAGCGCGCCCGCTCGACCGGCAACATCGAGTTCGTGACGCCCTACGCGGTCAAGGAGTTCCGCGCCGGCGCGGACGGCAAGGCGCTCACCCACGCGACCCTGACGCACTCAGAGACCGGCGAGGAGCGCGACCTCGAGATGGACGGCGCGTTCATCGCGGTCGGCCACGAGCCGCAGTCGGCACTGGCCGCCGACTTCGTCGACGTCGACGAGAACGGCTACGTCGAGGTCGAGGGTCGCTCGACGCTGACCAAGGTCCCCGGCATCTTCGCCGCCGGCGATCTCGTCGACCACACGTACCGTCAGGCCGTGACCGCGGCGGGATCCGGCTGCCAGGCGGCGCTGGACGCCGAGTGGTATCTGCGTGACAACCCGCAGGTGCCCACGCCTGAGGCGCTCGAGGGTGTCGGCGACATCGCCGAGGCCCAGTGGGCCCCGGCGCAGTAGCTCGCCTAGGGGTGCCGAGGCCGAATCGCTGGCGCCCGGGTGGCCGAGGTGGGCCCCCGCGCGGTTACTTGATGCTGAGCGCGTAGCGGCTGTCGAGCACGCGCCCGCGGGCCGCGTACACCGTGACGAGCGCGGTGCGCGCTCCGCCGGCGCCGTTGCGCAGCCGCACCTGGTCGGTCTTGCCGCCGGGGCGTCGTGACGCGGCCAGCAGCCCTCCGTCCGAGCCCAGCGAGCGCGTGCCGGCCGCGTAGACCTCGAGGTCGGGGTTGCCGAAGTCGGGGTTGACCTGCACGCGGGCGGAGCTGTTGCCGGGCACCTTGATCCGGTACACGTCGGCCGGGTCCTCGAAGCGGTCCAGGAGCGCGGTGAGCTTCCGGTTGCCCTTGCCGGTGAAGATCGCCTTGGCGGGCGGTCCGAAGGCGCGGCCGGTGACGAACGGGATGTCGTCGTTGGGCTCGAGCGGGTCGCGCGGCGGGGCCTTCTTGGCCAGCGCGGCGCCCATGTCGAGCTTCCCGTACCCGGTTTCGGTGTCGTAGCCCTTGCGGAAGATGTCCGTGGAGGACAGCCGCAGCACCTGCGCGACCTGGTCGACGCTGAGCTGCTTGCGCGCGGTGCGCAGCCACACGGCTGCGGCGGCGACGATCGGCGCGGCGAAGCTCGTCCCGCTGACGACCTCGTAGCCGTCCTGGGTGCCGTCCTGGTTGTCCAGGCCGGCCGGCAGCGGCGCGACGATGCCGACGCCGGGCGCCACGAGGTCGAGCGCCCCGCTGGTGTTCGAGAACGGCGCCGCGCGGTCGTTGGGCTGCAGCGCTCCGATGGTGAGGACGTGCGGGAGGGAGCCCGGGAACTCGAACGGGTTGCCGTCGAGGCGCTCGTTACCGCTCGCGGCCACCAGCGTGACGCCTTTGTAGGTGGCGAACTGCAGCGCCTGATACTCCGACTGGCAGAACCGCAGCGAGCCGTAGCTCATGTTGAGCACGTCGGCGCCGGCCTTGACGGCGCGGCGGATGCCCTTGGCGGAGTCCGAGCACGCGATCCGGTTGGCGGGCAGGGACACGTTGACGGCGCGCGCGCCGGGATACGCGCCCACGATGCCGACACCGTTCTGCGGCGCAACCGCCACCCCGATGGTCTGCGTGCCGTGGCTGATCGCCACCGCTCGCCCTTGCAGGGTGGTGACGTTGCCGCCGCTGAACTCCGGATGGGTGACCTGCGCCTTGGCGTCGATGACGCCGAGCAGCGGGCCGTTGCGGGCGACTGGAGGCGGGGTCAGGCTCGGGTCGATGACCGCGTCGCGCCAGCGGCTGAAGGGGGTGAGCGGGTCGTCGGGAACCGCGCGCTGGTGGAAGGCGCGGTAGACGTTGGGCTCCGCATAGGTGAGGCGACCGCCAAGCGCCCGGGCGACCGCACGCGCGCGCTCGCGGGGGACGATGTAGCTGCCGGGAACGATCTCCCGCGCGCCGGGAACCTCGGTGCCGGCCGGCGCCCCGAGCAGCCAGGTCGCCGGATCAGCGTCCGCCGTAGCGGCCGAGGCGTCCCCCGGGAGCAGCATCGGGGGAGGAGGTGGCGAAGCCGCGACGGCGGTCGGGGCGAACGCGGCGGCGGCGGCCAGCACGGCCGCGAAGGAGGTCCGTCTCACCCGTCCGAGAGTAGAGGGCGTCGCCTAGGATCACTGCGCGGTGGACACGTTCACGCTGATCGTGACGGTGGGGATGGTGCTCGGGTTCCTCGCCATCCTCGCGCTCGGCCTGTGGCATCCCAAGTCGGGAGCCGAGGTGCTCGAGTGGCGCCCGACCCGCTCGCCTGAGGTCGAGGCGCAGAACGACATCGACGACGTCGATCAGATGATCGCCGCCCAGAACCGCCTGCGGGAGCGGCGCGGCAAGTCCGCGCGTACGCAGGAGGACGTCGAGGCGCAGGTCGACCAGACGCAGCGGGAGATGGCTGATTACGCCGACGCCTACTGGGCCGACCAGCGGGAGCGTCGCGTCGCGTCGCGCGACGAGCACGCGTCCATCACGATCTACGAGAAGACGGACTGCTCGAACTGCGACCGCATCGCACGCATCCTCGACGAGCGCGGCATCGAGTTCGACCGCGTCGACTACCACCTCGTGCCGCTGCCGGCCGAGCGCATCGCCGAGCTGTTGGCCAAGGCGGAGATCGGGCCGCGCGCCGCGCTGCGCATCAAGGAGCCCGCGGCGAAGGCGCTGATCGAGCGCGACGCGTCCGACCAGGAGATCCTCGCCGCGATGGCCGCCGAGCCGGTCCTGCTGCAGCGGCCGATCGTCGAGCGCGGCGACCGCGCCGTCCTCGCCCGCCCGGCCGAGCGCGTCCTCGAGCTCCTCTAAGCCTGGATCCACCGATCCCGGAGGCCCCACGACCCCGCATGGCTTCGCCAGGCGCCGCCGGCCGGTCACCCAAAGGGCGCCACCCTGTCGGTGCCCGGCCGGCGACCCCTGACTCGGCCTGCGGGGCCGTGGAACCACCGTTCATCGGTGGATCCAGGCTAAGTACCGAGTCCCGCGACGAGGCTGTCGAGCGCCCAGGCCCACAGGGCGCAGACGACGACGGCCACCACGGCGTCGCCCGCCGCGCGCGGCTCCGCGTCCCCGGCGGCGGGCGCGTGGTCCAGCGCTGCGTAGCGCCCTGGGTGCCGTCTGGCGAAGTCCCGGTAGACGGTGTCAACCCATAGGGTCGAGCGAATGGCGCGGATCCTCATCGTCGGTTGCGGAGGCCGCGGGCAGGCGCTCGCGCGTGAACTCGTGGCGCAGGGCCACGCCGTGCGCGGGACGACGCGCGACCCCACGAAGTTCGATGCGATCGCCGCCGCGGGGGCCGAGCCCTACGGGGCCGACCCGGATCGCATCGCGACGCTCATGGACGCCTTCGCCCAGACGACGGTCGTCGCCTGGCTGCTGGGCTCGGCGACCGGCCCCAACGCGCTCGACCTCCACGACGGCCGCCTGCGGATGCTGACCGAGAAGATCGTCGACACCTCCGTCCGCGGGCTGATCTACGAGGCCGCCGGATCGCTCGATCCCGCGGTGCTCGAGGGCGGAGAGCTGATCGCCCGCGCCGCCCGCGCCACCTGGAACATCCCGCTGCAGGTGCTGCACACGCCACCCGACGACTGCGCGGCGTGGACGCGCGACGCGGTCGCTGCGGTCGAGCGCCTACTCCAGGGCGAATGACACTGCCGCCTCGGCGTGCAGACGGGTGGTGTCGAAGCCCGGGAGGCCGAACAGCGTGAGCCCGGTGCAGTCGAGTCCTATCCGCCTCACAGCAGGTCGCCGGCGCGCGTGAGCAGGTCGGAGACGATGCGGGCGGTGGCGCCCCAGATCAGCTCGTCGTCGACGCAGTAGGTGTCCGTCCGGAAGGGGACGCCTCGGCGCACGAGGCGCCGGCGCGCGTAACCGGCCTGGACGTCGGCGAGCTTGAACTCGAGCACCGTGTCGACCTCGCGCGGCTCGATCTCCCACTCTTGGCCGGCCTCGATCATCCCGACGAAGGGGTAGATCGCGTAGTCGGTGACGAAGGTCGGCGTGGGCGGCAGCGCGCCGAGGACGTCGACGTGCCGGCGGGAGAGGCCGATCTCCTCCTCGGCCTCGCGCAGGGCGGTGTCCATCAGGTCGTCGTCCTCGTCGTCTCGCCGCCCGCCGGGAAAGGAGATCTCGCCCGGGTGGCGCTTGAGGTCGGCCCGGCGCTTGGTGAAGACGGCGTGCGGGGCTCCCGCGGCGTCGAGGTACAGCGGCACCAGGACGGCGGAGTCCGTGCGACCGTGCACGGTGATCGCGAGCGCGTCTTCCGGCGTGAGCAGGACGTCCTGCAGGGCCGCGCGGTTCAGACCGGCGCGACCCGCTGCACGCGCTCCCCGAAGGCGACCTCGCCCTCGAGCGTGCGGTGGATGGGGCACTTCGCGGCGATCACCTGCAAGCGCGCGACCTGCTCGTCCGACAGCGATTCGGGCAGGCGCAGGATCAGCTCGAACTGCGTGGGCCGGCCGCGCTCGGCGGGCTGGTAGTCGCAGTCGACCTCGGCGCCCGTCAGGTCCCAGTGCTTGCGCTCGGCGTACATTTGCATCGTGATCGCGGTGCAGGACGCGAGCGCCGCGGCGAGCAGCTCCTCCGGGCTCGGACCGAGGTCCTTGCCCCCGATGTCCTCCGGTTCGTCCGCGGTCAGCCGGTGCTCGCGGACCCGGACCTCGTTCTCGAACTTGCCCTTGCGGATCGCGATCGCGCGCATGCTTTCGATGCTACTCCTCGTCCAAGGGATGCAGCAGGAGGCCTGTGAGGACCTTCGGGAAGAAGTACGTCGACTTCGGCGGCATGACCTCGCCGGCCGCGGCGACGTCGCGGATCCGGGCGACGGGCGTCGCGCCCATGAAGAAGCCGGCGGACACGTCCTTGGCCAGGATGCGGTCGCGCGCCTCGGCGAACGAGCGCGAGTAGTCGAGGCCTTTGAAGTGCGAGATGTCGTCCTCGGTCATCTTCAGTGGGCCCTTGAGGATGAGCGCTTCGAGCACGGCGGTGTCGAGCGCGCGGTAGGCCTCGCTCGCGTCCGGGAGGGCGGCGTCGGCCGTGGCCTGGTCCTTCAGGGTGAGACGGAAGGCCTGCTGATGGTGGGCGTCGATGTAGCCGAGGCGGACCGTCTCGCCCCCTGGCAGCGGTTCGAGCTCGTCGGTCTCGATGCGCTCGACCTCCCAGTCGCGCAGCAGCGTGTCGCGCAGGGCCTGCTGGCGTGCGGTGTCGTCGAGGCCGGTGATCAGCCGGTGCGTCGGGAAGACGGTCAGGCCGGGGTCCTGCAGGGAGACCAGACACGCGAGCACGTAGCGGTGCGGCCCCTCGCCCTCCCCGATCTCCTCGGCGTAGACGCGCGCGGTCTCGTAGCGGTGGTGGCCGTCGGCGATCAGCAGCTCGCCCACGTCGAATCCTTCGTCGGCGGCGACGCGCCACAGCCGGTGCCGCGTCCCGTCCTCGTCGGTCACCTCGCCGAACGGCGCGTCGTCGGGCACGGCGAGCGGCATCGGTCCGTCGTGGAGGACGAAGATGGGGGAGAGGTTCGCCTTCGTCGCGCGCGTGAGGCGCAGGCGATCCTCCTTCGGGCCGGGATGCGTGCGCTCGTGCGGGCGGATGCGGCCGGGGCCGTACTCCTCGACGCGGACGCGCGCGAAGAAGCCCGACCGCGTGTACCGCCGGCCGTCGGGGCCGGTGTAGTCCTGGGTCAGCACCCAGAAGGCGGGCTCGCCATCGCGGACGAGCACGCCCTCGTCCCGCCATGCGGCGAACACCTCGGCCGCGTGTCCGTACGGGTCGTCGCCCTGCGGGAGGTCGATCTCGACCACGTTGTGCGGCGAGCGGGCCTTCAGCGCGGCCCGCTGCTCTTGGTCGATCACGTCGTAGGGCGGAGCGACCACGTCGGCGATCACGGCGCGGTCGTAGTGAAGGGCTCTGAAGGGGCGGACTTCGGCCATGCCGGGCTCGAACCTAATGGTTTGGGTGCGGGCGTGTCCGCCTTCGGGACCATCAATGCACCGGTGCGGCTTCGGCCTCGAGCTGCGGCCGGTGCGATTGGACCCAGGCGACGGCGGCCACCACGACGAGGATGCCGGCGATCTGTGGAGCCGCGAGCACCTGATCGTGCACCGGCCAGGCGACGACCGAAGCGACGACCGGCTCGAGCGTCGCCACCACGCCTGCCCGCGCCGCCGAGATGTGGCGCAGCGCGCTGACGATCAGCACGAAGGGCACGAGCGTTCCCAGCACCCCGACACCCAGGCCGAGCAGGATGTGCTCCGCGTCGTCGAAGATCGCGAAGGGGAACGTCCACGGCGGCCGCACGATCAGGAACACGAGGGTCGAGAACCCGAAGCCCCACGCGAGCGTCGTGCGCGCGTCCAGCCGCACCCCGGCGCGCTCACTGGCGACGAGGTTGATCGCGAAGGTGATCGCCGTCGCGATGCCGAACAGCAGGCCGATCCCGTCCAGACCGTCGAGCCCGTTGTAGGCCTCCACCACGAGGAACGAGCCCAGCACCGAGAGCGCCACCGCACCGTACAGCGACGGGGCCAGGTGCCGCCCGTGACGCGCGCGCAGCCACAGCAGGATCAGCCCGGGGCCCAGGTACTGGATCGTCAGCGCCACCCCGATGTCCAGCCGGGCGATCGCGGCGAAGTACGTCACCTGCACCGCCGCCAGCCCGAAGATCCCCAGGAAGGCGAGCCGGCGCACGTCGACGCGCTCGACGCGCAGCAGCTTTCGGTTCGTCACGGCCAGGTAGCCGACCAGCATCACGAGCGCCAGCACCGACCGCATCTCGGTCAGATGGAGCGCGCTGACCCCGTCGTCGAGCAGCACCCGCGCCATCGACGCGCTGATCGCGAACAGCGAAGCCGCCACCGCGGTCAGCAGGTACCCCAGTCGCGGCGACCGCTCGATCACTCGCGCCATTGAAGCGCCCCGCGCCGAACGCGCCCAAAGCGGGCATGGACCGGACTTTGGGCGCGTTCGGCGGAAGGCGGGCCTGCGATACTCGGCCTGTAGCGGGGCGTGGCGCAGCCTGGTAGCGCGCGGCCTTTGGGTGGCCGAGGTCCCCGGTTCGAATCCGGGCGCCCCGATGAACCGATGATCACGAGACGCCATATTCCCGACGCCCCGTCCCTGCTGCTGACCTCCGGCACGGTGGAGCCGGCCGCGGGGGCGCTGACCGGCTGGGTCTACACGTTCGGGCGCCAGCAGCCCGAGCATCGGCATGTATGTCAGGCGAGATCGTTCAGCTTGAGCACGGTGTTCCAATTGCGCGCCGTGGCGACGCCCTCGACGCGGTCGAGCTTGCGGGCCAGGGGAGAGCGCTGCAGGCCGTCGGGATGCCAGCAGTAGATCTCCCGGCCCCGGACCACGAGGCGCTCCTCGCCGATGTCCTCGAGGCCGGCCGCAGCGGGGCGCTCGGCGAAGAAGAGCACCTGGAAGCGCGTGCCGTCGGGGACCGGTAGCGGGTTGTCGGCGACGACCTTTGCGAGCTGGGCCGCCGAGCGCACGACCACCGGGGTGTCGACGCCGAAGCCATCGGAGACGACACGCTGCAGATCACGTGCCAGCTGCGCCGCCGTCGCGGTCGAGCCGAGGACGATGTTCCCGCTCTGCACGACGGTCGCGACGTCCTCGTACCCGAGCGCGGCGAGTTGCGTGCGCAGCTCGGGCATCGAGACGCGGTTGCGCGCACCGAGGTTGATGCCGCGCAGCAGGGCGATCCAGCGAGTCATGGCGCCTGCCATTGTGCCGGGCACGGAGCAGCTGCGCGCGCGCATGCGGACGTTCATCGACGACGTCGTCATTCCGGCCGAGCCGGAGGGCGACGCGGCGCTCGAGCGGTTCACCGGCTGTCGGGTCCCAACATCGGACACGCTGGGCGAGCGTGGCGCCGCCTTCGCGATCGCCCAGGCCCGCCTCGGCCCGGGCCGCATCTTCCACGCCATGCGCTGGCTTGGCCAGGCCCAGCGCGCCTACGAGCTGATGCTCGCGCGGGCCAACGAGCGCTTCGCCCACGGCTCGCTGCTGAGCGAGAAGGGGGAGATCCGCCGCTACGTCGCCGAGTCGGCGGCCGACATCCAGGCCGCGCGGCTGCTGACCCTCGACGCCGCGCGCGTGCTCGCCCAAGGCGGTGACGCGCGCGTGCAGATCGCGCTGGTCAAGGTGCGCGGAGCGCAGATGCTCCACAACGTCATCGACCGCGCCATCCAGGTCCACGGCGCCCTCGGCCTGACCGCCGACCTGCCGCTCGAGCGTATGTACCGCGAGGCCCGCTACGCGCGCATCTACGACGGCCCCGACGAGGTCCACCGCGACTCGGTCGCGCGGCAGATCCTGCGCGATCCGTCAGTCGTCCCCTGGGCCGCCAGCCGCGCGTCGACGACGAGGCGCACGTAGTCGAGCACGGGCTCGGTCATCCGCGACGCGACCTCCTCGACGATCTCGTCGCCGTGCTCGGCGATGTGCGCACCGAGGACGACCGTCTGCAGGTGCTCGCGCAGCTGGTCCTCCGGGACGTTGGTCGGACGTGGAACGAGCCGGACGTCGGAGTCCACGAAGCCGGCCGCCCCAAGGCGCGATCTCGTCGCGTCGACGCCGGGAAAGCGCCACGCGTTCGTCTCGTATCCGCGCTCGGCCAGGATGGCCTGGATCGTCGCGAGGTTGCCCTCGCCGCCGCTCTCGGAGGTCAGCGTGCCGCCGGGGCGCAGGACCGCCGCGAGGTTGGCGAACAGCGCGTCGTGGTCGTCGACCCAATGAAACGTCGACGTCGAGACGATCGCGTCGACCGGCGTGTCCAGCGGAAGCGGCCGCCCCAGGTCGGCGTGCAACAGCGTGACCCGCGGCTCGTCGCCGAAGCGCTCGCCGGCCGAGTCGAGCATGGCCTGCGACCCGTCGAGTGCGATGACGTGCCCGTCGGGCAGGCGCTCGAGCAGCCGTGCCGTCACCTGCCCGGTCCCGCAGCCCGCGTCGAGCACCGTTTCGTCGCCGCTCAGCTCGACGCGGTCGACGAGCTCGATCCCGCGCTGGGTCATCGGCGCCGCGACGCGGTCATACGAAGTCGCGTCCCACTCGCGCGTCACGGGACCACCCAGCCGGCCATCGCGATGAAGTGGCAGACCGCCGCGGCGATCACCAACGCGTGGAAGATCTCGTGGAAGCCGAACGTGCGCGGCCACGGGTTCGGCCGCTGCAGCGCGTAGATGACCGCCCCGGCCGTGTAGAGGACGCCGCCGGCGCCCAGCAGCGACAGGGGCGCCGCCCCGAGCTTGTCCGCGATCTGCGGCGTGCCGATGACGGCGACCCAGCCCAGGCCGATGTACAGGCCGGCCTGCAACGCGCGCGGCGCGTCGATCCAGGCCAGGCTGAACGCTACCCCGCCGGCCGCGCCGACCCAGACTGCGACCATCACGACGACCTGAACCGTGCCGTCGAGGACGAGCAACCCGACGGGTGTGTAGCTCGCCGCGATGAAGACGAAGATGGTCGAGTGGTCGATGCGCCGCAGCAGCGGCCGCCAGCGCGGATTCCAGCGCCAGCGGTGATAGAGCGCCGAGCCGCCGAAGAGGGCGATGAGACCGATGCCGTAGATGACCGCGGATGCGCGTGCGGTGGTGCCGCTGGCGATGACGACCAGCACCACGGCTCCGGCGGCCGCGAACCACACCGCCCAGAAGTGCGACACGCCTCTCAGGAGGGGGATCTCATCCACTGCCCCAAAGCGTACGATCGCTGTCTAATGGAGTTGACAATCGACGAGCTCGGACGCGAGACGGGGATGACGGTGCGCAACATCCGCGCGCACGCTTCGCGCGGGCTGCTGCCGCCGCCGGCCGTCCGTGCGCGCACGGGCTACTACGGTTCCGACCACGTCGCGCGGCTGCGGCTCATCGTCGAGCTCCAGGCCGCCGGGCACTCGCTGGCCGGCATCAAGCACCTGTTCTCGCGGACCGACGGCTCGACCGCGGAGGACGTGCTCGGCTTCGCGCGCACCCTGCTCGCGCCCTACGAGGACGAGACGCCTGAGGTCGTCGAGGTCGAGGAGCTGCTGGCGCGTTTCGGCGAGGCCAGCGACAAACAGGTGGCCAAGGCGGTCAAGCTCGGCGTCATCGTCCCGCTCGGCGAGGGGCGCTTCGAGGTGCCGTCGCCCACCCTGCTGCGCGCCGGCGAGGTGCTCGGTGAGCTCGGCGTTCCCCTGGACCGCGTCCTGGCCCTGCTGGAGAGCATCTCGCGCTCGACGGACTCCGTGGCCGAGCAGTTCGTCAAACTCTTCATGGAGCGCTTCTGGACCGGACCGACCGCAGAGATCGCCGACGTGCAGGACGCCGTCGAGCGGCTGCGCCCGATGGCCACCGACGCCGTCGTCGCGCTCTTTCACCAGCGCATGAGCCGCCGAACCGAGAAGGCGTTCTCGCGGGCGCTCGAGCGCAAGTGATCCGAGCGGGTCACGGGTGAAAGCGGAGAACAGCGCGGGCTATGACGCGCCGGTCGGCCTGACCGCGGACCCGGTCGTCTTCACCGTGACGCCCGCCGGGCTCTCGGTGCTGCTCGCCCGCCGCCTGGAGCCGCCCCAGCGCGGGCTGTTCGCTCTGCCGGGCGGTTTCGTCGGGGCAGGGGAGGACCCCGCCATGACGGCCGAGCGCAAGCTGCGGGAGAAGACCGGCGTCGCGCCCGTGCACCTCGAGCAGCTGCGCACTTACGCGGAGCCGGCGCGCGACCCGCGCGGCTGGCTGCCGTCGGTCGCCTATCTCGCGCTGGTGGCGCCGGAGGCGCTCGGCGAGGGCCCGCCCGAGCGCGAGGCCTCATGGCACGCGGTCGACGACCTCACCGACCTCGCGCTCGACCACGCGCGCATCGTTGACGACGGCCTCTGGCGCCTGCGCGCCCGCGTCGGCGACAAGGCCTGGTTCGTCCGCGTCGCCGGTGGTCTGCTGCCCGCGGAGTTCACGCTGGCCCACGCCCAGCGGCTCTACGTCGCCCTGCGCGGCGAGGAGGTCGACGCGGCCAACTTCCGCCGCGACGTGCGCGCGACCGGGCTGCTGGAGGAGACCGACCGGACGCTGCGCGACGGGCCCGGGCGTCCCGGGCGCGTCTACCGGCGGATCAATCGGGTAGCCGATCTAGCGTGACCCATCCGCTGACCGCAGCCACAGAGCGTCTCGAGGCCGCTGCCGTTCTCGACACCCCGGCGAAGAAGATCGCCGCCGTCCTCGACAAGACCATGGCTGGCCCGATGAAGCCCGCGCTGCGCGGCGACTGGCTCGGCCACGCCATCCACCCGCTGCTCACCGACGTCACGATCGGCACCTGGACGAGCGCACTGGTCCTCGATCTGCTCCGCAAGGACGGGGCCGACGCACTGGTCGCGACCGGTCTGCTCGCGCTGCCGGCTGTGCTCGCCACGGGGTGGTCGGATTGGCACGACGAGGCGGAGCGCTCGCCGGCCATCCGGCGCGCCGGCCTCGTCCACGCGGCCACCAACGCAGTCGGCGCGAACCTCCAGGTGGCCTCGCTGGCGGCGCGGCGCCGGGGTGAGCGCGGCCGCGGCTTCATGCTGTCGGCAGTCGCGATGGGCTTCATCGGAGCGGGAGGCTGGCTCGGCGGCCACCTGACCTACGAGCGCGGCTCGCGCGTGGAGCCGCAGTCGCCCTGATCGCGCTGACCTTCGACGACGGACCGGACCCGGAGTTCACGCCGCCGCTGCTCGACGCGCTCACCCGCGCGGGCGCCCGCGCGACCTTCTTCCCGCTCTCGCCGCGGGTCGCCATGTACCCCGACCTGGTGCGTCGGATCCGCGCCGAGGGTCACCTCGTGGGGCTGCATGGGTGGGCGCACCTCAAGCACCCGGAGTCCACCCGCCCGGCGGTGGCGGCGGACACCGACCGGGCGCTGGCGGCGTTCGGCGAGCCCGTCGGGTGGTGGCGGTTCCCCTACGGCATGGCGGCGCCGTGGAGCGCCGAGCTCGCCGCCGAGCGCGACCTGCGGGTGGCCGGCTGGACGCATGACACCCACGACTGGCGCGGTGACGCGGCGGCCGACATGCGCTTCGCGCCCCGGCCCGGTGAGGTCGTGCTGATGCACGACGAGCTCGGCGCGGTTCCGAGCGACCGGCCGGGGTAGCGTCGCGTCATGGCCG
>JBBJOW010000007.1:0-73166 GCA_037724045.1 Solirubrobacteraceae bacterium | reverse complement strand
GACGAGCTCGGCGCGGTTCCGAGCGACCGGCCGGGGTAGCGTCGCGTCATGGCCGTCGTCACCGATCCAGTCTCGCTTCGCTCGAAGGTCGAGCAGATCGCCGCCGGGGCCGCGGAGCGCGACCGCTTCGCCGGCATCCCACCGTTCCCGGACGACGCCTTTGCGGTGCTGGGCGAGGCGGGCATGCTCGCGCCGATCGCCGGCCTCGCCGACCAGCTCGAGGCCGTGCGGGCGGTCGCGCGCGCCGACGGTTCCGTCGGGCGGATCTTCGACGGCCACGTCAACGCCGTCGAGCGACTCGGCCTGACGGAGTTCGACGGGCTGCTCGGCGTCTGGGGCGCCGACCCGGCTCCGGGCGAGGGCGAGCCCGCCCGCGTCGACGGGGACCGCATGTTCGGCGTGAAGACCTTCTGCTCGGGCTCCGGCGGCCTGGACCGCGTGCTCGTGCTCATCCGCGGCGACCTCGTCCACGTCGACCTGGCGTCGGGCGCGACGATCGATGAGGACTGGTACCGCTCCGCCGGCCTGCGCGCCTCCGCGTCCCATCGCGTGGTCTTCGACGGCGCGCCCGTGCTCGGTGTCGTCGGCCCGATCGGTGCGCTTCCGTGGTTCGCGCGCGACGCCGTCCGCACCACGGCCACGTGGGCCGGGCTCGCCGACGCGGCCCTCGACGCCGCCCTGTCGATCCTGCGCGCGAAGGAGGCGACCGACCTCGTCGCCCTGGCGGTCGGCCGCATGCGCACGGCGCACGCGACCATCGACCTGTGGATGGCCGAGGCGGCGCGCTCCGAGGCGCCCACGCCGGCTTTTGCCACCCACCTGCGCGACGCGGTCGCCGGCTGCTGCCGCACGCTCGTCGACGAGGCGATCCGCGCCACCGGCTCGAGGCCGCTGGCCACCGGCGGCGCGCTCGATCGGGCCAAGCGCGACCTCGACGTCTTCCTGCTGCAGCACCGGCTCGACCCGCTGGTCGCCCGCGCCGGGCGCGCGGAGCTCGAGGCGTGACGCGCAACCCGGTCTCGGAGTTCGAGGCGCAGTACCAGGCGTCCGGCGATCCGTGGGGCTATGAGTCCAGCGAGTACGAGCGGGCCAAGTACGACGCCACGATCGCCGCGCTGGGGGACCGCACGTACCCGTTCGGGCTCGAGTTGGGAGCTTCGATCGGGGTGCTCAGCGAGCGGCTCGCACTTCGCTGCGGACGGCTGATCACGTTGGAGCCGGCGCCCACCGCGGTAGAACAGGCGTCGCGCCGGCTCCAGACGACGCCCAACGTCGACGTGCGGCTCGGCTCGGCGCCCGAGGACCTGCCCGAGTGGACCTTCGACCTCGTCGTCTGCTCCGAGGTCCTCTACTACTTCTCGCCCGACGCGCTGACCACCCTGCTCGACGCGCTGGAGGCGCTGATGCCGCGGGCCGGCACGCTGCTGGCGGTGTCGTGGCGCGGCCGCGGGACCCATCAGCTCACCGGCGACGAGGTCCACGCGCAGCTTCGCCTCCGTGCCGGGCTCGTGCGCGTCCACGCCGAGGCCCATCCCGAGTACCTGCTGGACCGCTTCGAGCGCCGGTGACGGATCGGATCGTCATCGTCGGCGGCGGCCCCGCGGGGCACGCTGCGGCGCGCGGCTACCGCGAGGCGGGTGGCAGCGGGTCCGTCCAGTTGGTCACCGACGACGACCGCCCGCCGTACAACCGGCCGCCCTTGACCAAGGAGTTCCTGCGCGGCGAGCAGGGCGAGGATGCGCTGCCGCTCGACGAGGTGCCCGGCGTCGAGGTGCTCTACGGGACGGCAGCGTCGCTCGACCCCGAAGCCCGCGTGGTGACGCTCGAGGACGGCCGCCGCCTGCTCTACACGGGCTGCGTGCTGGCCACGGGCGCCGAGCCGGTTCGCATCGAAGTCGAGCACGACCACGTCCACGTCGTCCGCACGGTCCGTCACTCGCTCGCGCTGAGGGAGATGGTGGAGCCCGGAACGCGTGTGGTCGTCGTGGGGACCGGTTTCATCGGCTGCGAGGCCGCCGCGTCGCTGGCCATGCGCGGCGCGCGCGTCACCGTCGTCGGTCAGGACGCCATCCCACAGGGCGATCGGCTGGGGGAGGAGGCGGGTCAGCGTCTGGCCGGCTTTCTCACCGAGCTCGGCTGCATCCTCGAGCTGGGCCGCGAGCTCGAGCCCGCCGATGCCGCCTCCGCCGACGTCGTGCTGCTCGCCACCGGCGCCGCTGCACGCGTCGAGCTGGCGCGCGAGGCCGGGCTGCGCATGGGGGAGGGCGGCCGGGCCATCGCCGCCGACGCCGCGCTGCGCACCACCGCCGACAACGTCTACGCGGCGGGTGACGCTTGCGTGGCCCAGCACCCGGTCGCCCGGCGCCCGCTGCGCGTCGAGCACTGGGGCGACGCGCTCACCCAGGGCGAGGTCGCGGGCCGTCGGCTGGCCGGCGACAGGGAGGCGGTGTGGGACAGCGTCCCTGGCTTCTGGTCGACCGTCGGCGAGCACACGCTCAAGTACGCCGCCTGGGGCGACGGCTTCGACTCGGCGCGCTTCGCCGACCACGGTGATGGCGCCTGGGCCGTCTGGTACGCCGGCGAGGACGGCGCGTGCGTCGGGGTCCTCACGCACGAGCGCGACGATGACTACGACCGCGGGCAGGAGCTCATCGCCGCCGGGAGCCCGCCCCCGCCCGCGTGAAGGCCGTCGTCGTCATCCCCGCCCTCGACGAGGCCGAGACCATCGGCGCCTGCCTGCGCGCCCTCGCCGCCCAGGACGGCCTCGGGCACGACGAGTACGCCGCCGTTCTCGTCCTGCACCCGGAATGTGTTGACGACACCCACGGCGAGGCGCTCGCCGCCGTCGTGACGAACGGCTTGAGGCTGACGGTCCTGACCGGCCCGGGCGGCGGGGTCGGCCCCGCCCGCCGCATGGGCATGGACCTTGCCGCGTCCCTGCTCGCGCCGACCGGGCTGATCGCGTCCACCGACGCCGATTCCGTCGTCGCCTCCGACTGGCTCGTCCGCCAGCTCGAGGCGATCGCCACAGGCGCCGACGCCGTCGGCGGATGGATCGAGCTCGACGGCGGCGACCTGCATCCGGACGTCCTCGAGCGGCGCGCCGCTCGCGCCGTCGAGCGCCTCGCCACGGTCCACGCGCACACGCCGACCGCCCAGCACCATCACTTCGCCGGCGCCTCCATGTCGCTCACCGCCGACGCCTACCGGCGCGTCGGCGGCATCGAGCCGCTCGAAGCGCTCGAGGATGAGGCGCTCGAGCGCGCGCTACGCGCCCACGACCTTCGCATCGACCGCCTGCACTCCGTCCGCGTGCGCACCTCCTCCCGCCTGCAGGGCCGCGCCGCCGCCGGTCTCGCGAGCGACCTCGCGGACGCGACGGCGATTGCCCTGGCCGCCCAGCCGAGAACCGCCTGAGCATCTAGTCGCCCCTCGCCTGCGAAGATGCGGCCGAATGGACGTGAACGCAAGCATCGAGCAGATCGCCGGGATCCTCATCCGCGAGGACTTCCAGTTCGATGCCTCGGCCGACAAGCGCAGCTACCGCCTGCTGTTCGGCACGGCGGGCGTGTTCGTCCACGCGTACCGGTGGAACGAGACCAGCGTGATGATCAAGGTCCACTCCCCGGTGGTCCAGGGCATCGACCCCGAGTCGCCCGGCGGGGCGGAGGCGCTCAACCTCCTCAACGTCCTCAACCAGACCCACGTCTTCGTGAAGTTCCGCCTGCTCAACGGGACGCTGATCGCCGAGTACGACCTGCTGGGCGACACGCTGCAGGCGGGGGAGATGCGCAACGCCGTGCTGACCGTCGCCGCCGCGGCGGACCACCTCGACGACGACCTCGCCTCCCGGCTGGGCGGCAAGCGCTTCGACACCGTCCTCGAGGAGTGGGACAGCGCCCACGAGGACGACCAGGCGCCGGACGACTCCGGCGACGACGACGAGGACTGACGTCCGTCAGCGAGCGTGGTCGATGCAGACCGCGCTCTCGGGCATCGCCGCGAGACGCTTCGGGTTGATCGGCGTGCCGCACACGTCGCAGCACCCGTAGGTTCCGGCCTCGAGCTTCGCCAGCGCGTGCGTGATCTTCCCCTCGGTCACCTCGAGGTTCTCGCCGACGCCGACGTCGGTCAGCCGGCTCACCGCCTCGATCGTCCCGTCGCCGATGCGCTTGCCGAACGAGAGGTTCGCTCCGCGCTCAGGCTTCGCGGACAGCTTCGCCAGCCGCGCCTGCACGTCGGCGAGGCGGTCGCGCAGGTCCTGCTCGGTGGCCGTGTAGTCAGTCATTCACCGAGGGACTGCCCGCACGCGGTCGCAGTTAGCCTCTGGGCTCGTTGTCCCCGTAGCTCAGCTGGATAGAGCGGCTGCCTTCTAAGCAGCGGGTCGCAGGTTCGAGTCCTGCCGGGGACGCTGCTGTCACTGTTAGGTAGGTCACGGCATGAAACAGATTTGCACCGGGGAAGCTCGCAGCATGCGCGCCCCGAATATGAGCACCCTGGTCGTGGCGGCGGCTGTTCTCGTTGGATGCGGGGGCTCTGACAACCTCGCCCCGCTCGAGCAGGTCGGGATGGTCGATCATGTCGACCGGGCGCGGCAGGCGGCCCAGGCGGGCGACATTGTCGGTGCCGAGCGCGCGCTCGACGATCTGCGCAAAGCGGTTGTGCGGCTGCGCGCAACCGGCGAGCTCGGCGATGGCAGCGCGCAGAGACTCGACGCAGCGATCGCCAGCACGTCGCGCGCCGTGACAACCGAGCTGCGGGGCGAGCCGGAGCCTGATGAGCCTCAGCAGACGCCGGTGCCCGAGGTGCAGACGCCGACGCCCGCAGCGGATGACGAAGCGGCTACGCAGGAGCCACCGTCTGCACCGGGACCACCGGACGACCCGGACAAGGACGCCGAAAGGGCGATCGCGGAGGCCGAGAGAGAGGCCGAGAAGGAAGCGAGAGAGGCCGAGAAGGACAAGAAGGGCGACTGAGATGACGGGCGCCTTCGAGTACGTCCCAGGCGCGGAACTCGCCGACGGGCGCTACAAGCTCCAGCGGGTCCTCGGCCGAGGCGGGATGGCCGTCGTCTGGCTGGCCGAGGACCAGCGCCTCGCGCGGCCGGTGGCGATCAAGGTGATCTCGGACGCGCTGGCGACCGACCCGAACTACCTGAGGCGCTTCGCGCGGGAAGCCCGCCTCGCGGCCGGCTTGACGCATCCAAACCTCGTCGGCATCTACGACTACGAGACGGAGGGGCCGCCGTTCCTCGTCATGGAGTTCGTGGACGGCGGCACGCTCGCGGACCGGCTGACGACAAGCACGCGGCCCACTGCTGACGCCGCGCGCACGATCGCCCGCGACCTCCTCTCGGCGCTCGACGCCATCCATGGCGCGGGCGTTCTGCATCGTGACATCAAGCCCGCCAACGTCCTCATCGGCAGCGACGAGCGGGTCCACCTGACGGACTTCGGCATCGCGCAAGCCGAGGAAGCCACCCGCCTGACACAGACCGGGGCGATCGTCGGCACGCTGCGCTACCTCGCGCCCGAGTTGATGGAGGGCGCCGCCGCCTCCCGGCAGAGCGACCTCTACTCGCTCGGCAAGCTGATCGACGAGATCACCGAGGGCGGGCTCGCGGGGCTTGTGGCTTGGCTGACAGAGTCGGATCCGGCTCGCCGACCCCGAAGCGCACGCGAGGCCCTCGACAACCTCGACAACCTCGACGCCGACGCGACACGCCCGCTCCCCCAGCCGCAGCATCTCGCACGACCAACGCGGAGCAGCCAAGCAACGCGGAGCCAAGCAACGCGGAGCCAAGCAACGCGGAGCCAAGCAACGCGGAGCAGCCAAGCAACGCGGAGCAGCCAAGCAACGCGGGGCAGTCGGCCGACGCGCGCGGCGCTCGCCGTCGCGGCGGTCTCGCTCGTCGCGCTCGCTCTGTTCTTCTCGGTGGCGGGCGGTGACGACGACTCAAGCGGCGACGGAACGCCTCAGCGCACCGTGCGATCGCTCGATGGCCGCTTCGATCAACTCGAAGAACTTATCCGCACCAGCACCAAGTAACCGAGCGAGACCTCGCCGCAGGCAACCCTCGTTCGCGCGCCATGCGAAAGCTGACCGTCGCCTCGATCGCCCGTCGCCATCGCCGTCGCGGCGGCCGCATGGGCGCAGACGGCCCGCCGGGGGAGTATTTCGGCTACCCGGTGGGCCAGAGGTGCCGGCTGCGGCCGACGACGCCGACGGTCCGGGCCCACGACGCCCGCAGCTCCGCCTCGTGGGCGGTCCCGTCGCGCAGCGCCGAGCGCACGGGCAGCACCGTGTAGTCGGGGTGGCGGACCCAGGTCGGGACGTAGGTGACCCGCTTGACGCGGCTGCGGTTGCCGTTCACACGCAGGTGCAGCAGGGCGAGCATGCCGTCCTGGGTGGCCGCGGGGCAGCACGCCGCCGTCTGGTTGGAGAGCAGGTTCCCCTCGCCGTAGACGACCCAGCGACCTCCCGGTCGGCGGATCGGCTGGACCACGTGCGCGTGCTGGCCGACGATCGCCGTGATGGCGCGCGTCCCTGCGAGCTGATCGACGAGGCGGCGCTGCAAGGCGTCGGGCGCGTGCTGGTACTCCGTGCCCCAGTGCAGGTTCACGATCACCGCCTGCGCGCCGAGGCGCCTCGCCCGGCGAGCGTCGCGCTTGATGCGGCGGGCGCTGGCCAGCTTCACCGAGTAGGGATGCGGCGGCGCGATCCCGTTGGTGGAGGCCGTGTAGGCGAGGTGGGCGACCTTGACCCCGCGAGCGCGCAGGATCGTGATCTTGCGAGCGCGCCGCGCCGAGCCGGCGGACCCGGCGTGACGGACGCCGGCGTGGTTGAGCGCGCGCAGCGTCCCCTCGACGCCGGCCTGTCCTTGGTCGAGCGTGTGGTTGGACGCGGTGCTGCAGGAGTCCCAGCCCGTCTTGCGGATCGCGCGCGCCAGCGCCGGCGGGGTGTTGAAGACGGGGTAGCCGGCCGGCGGCGCGTTGGTCATCGGCGTCTCGACGTGGCACAGCGCGAGGTCGGCGCCGCGCACGAACGGGCGGATGCGGCGCAGCATCGGCGCGAAGTCGTAGCCGCCGCCGTCGGCGAGCGCCGCCGCCCGCTGCCAGACGGGTTGGTGGATCAGCAGGTCGCCGTTGACCTCGATCGTCAGGCGCACGGGCTTCGCGGAGACCGAGGACGGGGCTCCCGCAGCGACCGCCAGGCTCGACAGCGTCAGCAAAGCTGCGTGGCGTCGCCGCATGATCAGGCCGGGATGGTTCCCGGTCGTTCTGGCGACCGCTCCTGCGCCTGGCGGCCGAGCACCGCGAGCAGTGCCGCCACGACCGCGCCGTCGAATTGCGTGCCGACGTTGGCCTGCAGCTCGGCGCGAGCGTGCTCGGTCCCGATGGCGGCGCGGTAGGCGCGGTCGCAGGTCATCGCCTCGTAGGCATCCGCCACCGCGAGGATGCGCGCCTCCAGCGGGATGTCCGCCGCTGCGGATCCGAGCGGATAGCCCGTTCCGTCGAGCCGCTCGTGATGCGCGCTGACCCAGTCGCGCACATTTCTGAGGCTCGGGTGCCCGATGAGCTGGGCGCCGAGCTCCGGGTGGCCTCGGATCGTCTCCCACTCGTCCGGCGTGAGGGGCCCCTGCTTCTGGAGGATTTCGTCGGGCACCATGACCTTCCCGATGTCGTGCAGGAATCCGCCGACCCGGATGCGCTCGACCTCCTCGGGTGGCAGACCGAGCTCCGTGGCGATCAGCGCGGCGTATCGGCCGACGGTCTCCGAGTGCCGCGCGCTGCCGCTGAAACGGAGGTCGACTTCTTCGGCGAGCTCATGCAGCACGAGCTCGTAGCGCTCGCCGCCGAGGGCCCTCGGGCCGACGCCCATGTCGCGCAGCAGCGGACTGTGGATGACCGTGCGGTTGCGGCCGTTCGCCTTGGCTGCGTACAAGGCCTCGTCGGCCGCCCGCAACAGCGCGCCGGCGGTCTCGCCTTGGGCGGGAAAGGCCGCGATGCCGAAGCTGATGGTGATCGGCACCAGATCGCTCGCGAACTCGTCCTGGATGGCGCTGCGCAGCCGCTCGGCGATGCTCAAGGTCCCCAGGTCGTCGGTGTCGGGCAGGATCAGGACGAACTCCTCGCCGCCGATGCGGGCAGCCGAGTCGATCTTGCGCGCACCGGTCTGGAGGATGCGCGCGACCCGCTGCAGCACCTGGTCACCCGCCGCGTGTCCGGCACGGTCGTTGACCTCTTTGAAGTAGTCCAGGTCACCGATCAGCACCGCCGAGCGGCTGTTCGTCCGCCGGCACCGTTCGAGCTCGACGTCGAGCAGCTCGCGAAAACCGCGGCGATTGAGCAGCCTAGTCAGCGGATCCGTCCGCGCGCTGTCGTGCAGCTGGGCGATGAGGTCCTCGCTGCGCTCGCGCGTGTGGGTGACCAAGGCGGCAGCCACGAGCATCGCTCCCATGCCGACGATCCACCACTGGGCAGCCTCGCCGCCCGGCCGCCCCTCGAGCAGCAGCCATCCGAACGTCACGCCCACGTAGACGATGTGCGCGGCCGTCTGGCGCCGCGTGAAGAAGTACGAGGAGTACAGGAAGATCCATAGGTAGAAGAAGATCAGCGGGCTCGGCCGGCCCGCAGCGAAGTAGGAGACGACCGTGACGCAAGTTGTCCCGGTTGCGAGTGCCGCGTGGATGAGCCACTGCGGAGTCCGGTCGGCCCTGAGGAAGAGCAGCGCGGAGACGATGTAGGCGACGGTGACGACCGAGACCACGCCGATCTGATCGGGGTTCGCCAGGTGGGGGAGCGCCAGCGTGAGCAGCGCGAGTGTCGCGCCGGCGAAGAACAGCCCTGCCAGCGACCGCGCAATGAGTCGCGCGTCGCTGCTGCGCGCGGGGACCGATCCGGATTCGACCCGGGTCATGCGGGGACCAGTCAGTTCTTCTTCCGAGCCTGACACACCACATAGTACGCACGCTCGCCCGAAGCGGATGCAAAGAAGGATCGCCGTGTCCCCCGTTTGAGGTATACGGCTCGGTCGCGCGGATGCCGACACAGGACGGACAAGAGCAGTCCTCGACAAAGGCACCCCCGTCGCGAGGCGGGTCCGCAAAGCCACGGAACTCCGACCGGAGTCCGCCGGGCTCCCGAGGAGACGCGACGTATGATGGACTGCTCCTCACCCAGGAAGGTGTCCGATGTCAAGTCCGTCCTGCCTCACGCGCGCTCGTCGCGCCGGAATCATCCTCACCGCCGGAGCCGCCTTCGCGGCCATGCCGGCAGCTGCGGACGCCGCGGCGGTCAACCTCGGCACCGCAGGCCCCTTCGTGGTGCTCGGCGGTTCCTCGGTCACGAACACCGGCGCCTCGGTGCTCAACGGCGATCTCGGCGTGTCCCCGGGGACGTCGCTGACGGGCTTCAACGCGGCGGTCGTCAACGGCGCCACGCACAACAACGACGCCGTCGCGGCGTCCGGTCAGAGCGACCTCACCACGGCCTACAACGTGGCGGCCTCCGAGCCGACCACGTCAGACCTGACCGGCCAGGACCTCGGCGGGCTCAGCCTGACCGCCGGCGCCTACAACTACGCCAGCTCGGCGCAGCTGACCGGCCAGCTCACCCTCGACGCGCAGGGCGATCCCGCCGCGCAGTTCGTTTTCAAGATCGGCTCCTCGCTGACCACCGCGTCGGCCAGCTCGGTGCGGCTGATCAACGGCGCCTCGCCCTGCAACGTCTTCTGGCAGGTGGGCAGCTCGGCGACGCTGGGCTCCACCACCGCCTTCCAGGGCAGCGTGCTGGCGCTGACGTCGATCACGCTGAACAACAACGCCTCGGTCATCGGCCGCATGCTCGCCCGCAACGGCGCGGTCACGCTGGACGACAACACGCTCGACGCCTCGCCGTGCAACCCACCGGCCCCAGACGGCACGGCCCCGGACGGCACGGCCCCGGACGGCACGGCCCCGGACGGCACGGCCCCGGGTTCGGGTTCGGGACCGGGTTCGGGACCGGGTTCGGGACCGGGTTCGGGACCGGGTTCGGGACCGGGTCCATCGATGCCCGGCAATCCGCCGAACGGCAATCAGAACCAGCCCGGCAGCCCCAACGACATCCCCACCCGCAAGGGCACCGCCAAGCTGACCCCCGGCGCGCCGATGGCCCGCTGCACGACCGGCTTCCGCGCGGCGGTCCGGGGCCGCAGGATCAAGCAGGTGATCTTCACGATCCGCGGCAAACAGATCGCGAAGCGCAACGGGCGCAACTTCCACGTCACCGTGCGCCCCGACGTCGGTCGCCGCGGCGTCCTCAAAGCACGCGTGACGTTCACGGACGCCACGCGGACCAAGCACCTGAAGTTCAACTACCGCGCATGCGCCGCCCAGGTCCTGCGCCCGAAGCAGGGCCCGTCGCAGTTCACCGGATGACCCAAGTCCCCGGCAGCGCCCTCCGAGCCTCCGGCATTCGCCGGGGGCTCGCGGCGTTCGGGGTCGCCGTCCTCGGCACCGCGGCCGCGTCCGCCGTCGTCGCGCCGCCCGCCGAGGCGGTGCCGCAGCGCCAGCGGCTTGTGCAGCTGCTGAACGATCACGGCGCCCGCAGCGCGCCGAAGGCAAGCGCCCGCCGGGTCATGAGCGTCCCCGGTCGCCGCCCGCTCACGCGCGTGCGCACCGTCCTGCCGGAGCTCGACCGCGTCGAGGCGCGCAACGGCAAGACCTGGGTCCGCGTCGCGCTGCCCGGGCGCCCCAACTCGAGCACCGGCTGGATCAAGGCCGCGGGCACCGTCCCCACCTTCACACCCTGGCATCTCTCCATCGGGCTCAACTCGCGGACCGTCAGCGTCTACCGCTACGGCAAGCGCATCCGCCGGTACTCCGCTGTCGTGGGCGCGCCGTCCACGCCGACCCCGCGCGGACGCTTCTTCATCGAGGAGGCGGTGGCGCTGACCTCGAGTGATGCCGGCGGCCCGTTCGCCCTCGCCACCAGCTCGCGCTCGAACGTCCTTCAAGAGTTCAACGGCGGGCCCGGCCAGATCGCTGTCCACGGGCGCAACCTGCTGGGCGACCCGCTCGGCACCGCCGCCTCACACGGCTGCGTCCGCCTCACCACGAAGGCGATCACCTGGCTGTCGGCGCGCATCGGCGCCGGCGTGCCGCTGATCGTCAGGCAGTAGCCGACGGCAGCGCCAGCAGCGCCAGCAGCGTCCGCCGCGACGTCACTCCGAGCTTGCGGTAGATGCTGGCTCTCGAACGCCCCACCGGGCAGCGGGCGCTCGAGCACCTGGAGCTCGAGCTCGCCCGAAGCGGGCATCGGAAGCGGTTCCGCGGAACCGCTTTGCCCAAGCGTGACCAGGCACCTGTGCCTCACGCGGCTCGTGCTGCCATACCGGCAGCGGGCGCTCGTTCTCGGTGAGCGCGATGGCTCCCGGAATCAACACGGGCGACACCGCCTGGATGATGGTCGCGACGGCGCTGGTGTTGCTGATGACGCCCGCGCTCGGGCTCTTCTACGCGGGCCTGGTGCGCGAGAAGAACACGCTGAACACCTTCATGATGAGCGTCGCGGCGATCGCCGTCGCGCTGGTGACGTGGGCGCTGGTGGGCTACACCTCGCCTTCGACGACTCTGACAACGCGCTCATCGGCGGGCTCTCCAATGTCTTTCTGAACGATGTCGGCTTCGCGCCGCAAGAGGGGTCGACGATCCCGCACCTGCTGTTCTTCGCCTTCCAGGCAACGTTCTGCATCATCACGACGGCGCTGGCCTCTGGTGCGGTCGTGGAGCGGATGCGCTTCGTGCCGTTCCTGGTCTTTTCGGCGCTGTGGTCGGTGCTCGTCTACGCGGTGCTCGCGCACTGGGCGTTCGCGGCGGCTGGCTGATCGAGGGCGGCACGCTGGACTTCGCGGGCGGGATCCCGGTCGAGATGGGCTGGGGCTTCTCCGCGCTCGCCGCTGCGCTCGTGGTCGGCGCGCGCAAGGACTACGGGCGACAGGCGCTGCTGCCCCACAAGCGGTCTACGTGCTACTTGGCGCCGGGCTGCTGTGGTTCGGCTGGTTCGGCTTCAACGGCGGCAGCGGCTTCAACACGGGTCAGAACAGCGTGCTCGCGTTCGTCAACACGCTGCTGTGCCCGGGGTGCACGCTCGGCACGTGGATCATCCTCGCCTGATCCGCGGCAAGCAGGCGACCGCGATCGGGGCGGCGACGGCGATCGTCGTCGGGTGCGTGGCCATCACGCCGGCGGGCGGGTTCATCAGCCCGATGTGGGCGATGGTGCTCGGCGTCGTCGCGGCGCTGCCCAGCTATGCGGCCATCCAGTGGCGCCCGCGCACGCGCGTGGACGAGACGCTCGACGTGCTCGCGGCACACGGCGTTGCGGAACTTACTGGGATCCTGTTCATCGGCTTCGTCGCCCAGGAGCCTTGGAACGGGATCTCCGACGGGCTCCTTTACGGCAAACGCCGGGCAGCTGCTCGACCGGTCGCTCGCCGTCCTGGCGGCGCCCGCCTACGCGTTCGGCATGACGTTCGCGCTGCTAAAGGTGATCGGGATGTTCTCGCCGCTACGGGTGACCGAGCACGAGGAATCCGTCGGCCTGGACATCGTCGCCCACGGCGAGGAGGCCTACGCGTCGGGTGAGGGGGCGATCCTGGTATCGGTCGAGCATGTGGAGAAGCACCCGCGGACGGTGGTGCACACCTGACCACCCATGGGGCCAAGGCGCCGGTGAAGACGCAAGCCAAGGTGGGGCTGCGCCGTAGATGCAAGCGTGAGCATTCCGCCGCCGACGCCCGACGAACCGCCCACGATTGACCTCGGTGTCGACGGCGCCAGACCGAGATCGACCGGCAGATCACGTGACTCAGGTGGGCCGCCGGCGGGCAGCTCACCCGGCATGACGAACTACGGCGGCTGCGAGCGCACAACGTTGGCGGCCTCGCCGCAGGCGTGCTTCGACGCCCTGACCGACTACGAGCACCTGGCCGATTGGCAGGGCGCGCTGAAGTCGGCTGAGGTGCTCGAGCGCTATCCGGACGGCGCCCTGGTCGTCTACGCGCTTGACGCCAAGGTGCGCACAGTTCGCTACACGCTGCGCCTCGAGCATGATCCACCGCACCGCATCGGCTCGCGCTACGTGGAAGGCGACTTCCGCACCCTCGAGGCCGAGTGGCGCTTCACCGAGCGCCCGGACGGCGGAACGGACGTCGTGCTGGAGCTCGAGCTCGATCCGGGCCGCTTCGTCCCCGGCCCGGTGCGCAACGTGGTGCGCGAGGTGGTCATGGGTCGGGCGCTGCGCGATCTCAAAGCGCGCGTGGAGCGGTAACCGGCGGTCAGACCTTCCGGCGCGGCTGCGACTCTTGGCGGAGTGCTGCACATCCATAGAGCCGAGCGGGCGGACGGGCTCGTAGACGCGCTCGGCGAGCTGATCGCCGAGCCGCTGAGCGACCCCTTCGCCGCCGAGGTGGTGTCGGTCCCCACGCGCGGAATGGAGCGCTGGCTGGCCCAGAGGCTCTCGATGCGCCTGGGGGTCTGCGCGAACGTCGACTTCCCCAGCCCGCACCGGGTGGTCAGCGACGCGATCGCCGCGGCGTGCGGGGTCGAGCCCGACGAGGACCCATGGCGGCCCGAACGGTCGGCGTGGGCGCTGCTCGAGGTGGTCGACGCGCACCTGGAGGAGGCGTGGCTGCACCGCCTGCGCAAGTACCTGGGCGAGCCGACCGACGACGTCCGCCGCTCGCGGCGGCTGGGGATCGTGCGCCATCTCGCCGAGCTCTTCGATCGCTACGCACTGCACCGGCCCGACATGGTCCGCGGCTGGGCGGAGGGGACCGACGACCACTGGCAGGCCGAGCTCTGGCGGCGGCTGCGGGCGCGGATCGGGCGCGAGGGCCCCGCGGAGCGGCTCGCGCGGTTCCGCGGAACCGTTTCGCTCGAGCTTCCGTACCGGCTGTCGCTCTTCGGGCTGACCCGCCTGCCCGCTGGCCACCTGCACGTGCTCGAGGAGCTCGCGACGCAGCGCGACGTCCACCTGTTCCTGCTGCACCCGTCGCCGACGCTGTGGGAGCGCATCGGCCGTCCGCCGCAGGTCACGCTGCGCTCCGACGACCCGACCGCACTGACGCCGCGCAACGCGCTGCTGGCCAGCTGGGGGCGCGACGCACGCGAGATGCAGCTCGTGCTCGCGCGCACTGAGCACCACGACCACCATCACCCGGTCGAGCACCCCGCCGGCACGCAGCTCGCGCAGCTTCAGGCGGCAGTGCGCGCCGACGAGCCGCCGCCGACGACGAACCCGGACGGCAGCCTCGTCGTCCACTCCTGCCACGGCCGCGCCCGCCAGGTCGAGGTGCTGCGCGACGCGATCCTGCACACGCTCGAAGCTGACCCGACGCTCGAGCCGCGCGACGTGATCGTGATGTGCCCGGACATCGAGACCTTCGCGCCGCTCATCCAGGCGGCGTTCGGCGCGAACGTCGAGGACGGCGGGATCGACCTACGCGTGCGGCTCGCGGATCGCTCGCTGCGCCAGACCAACCCCGTCCTCGGCGTCGTCGCCGCGCTGCTCGACCTGGCCGGTCAGCGGGTGACCGCCAGCCAGGTGCTCGACCTGGCCGATCGCGAGCCCGTGCGCCGGCGCTTCCGCCTCGACGACGACGCCCTCGCGCGCCTGCAGGGGTGGATCGCCGACAGCGGCATCCGCTGGGGCCTGGACCAGCGTCACCGCAAGCGCTACCGGCTCGAGAACATCGACACGGGCACGTGGCGGTTCGGGATCGACCGGCTGCTCGCGGGCGTGACCATGACCGAGGACGAGCGGCGGCTGATCCACGGGGTGCTGCCGCTCGACGACGTCGACAGTCAGTCGATCGATCTCGCGGGGCGCTTTGCGGAGCTGGTGGAGCGGCTTGACCGCACGATGGAGGCGTTCTCGGACCCGCAGCCGCTGGCCGACTGGATCGAGGCGCTGGGCGATGCCGCGGACGCGTTCGCGGCGACGGCCCCGCGCGACGCCTGGCAGCGCGCCGAGCTCCAGCGCATCCTCGACGACCTGGCGGAGGGGACGGCGACCGACGACCTGCATCTCGCCGAGATCCGGGCGATGCTTGCGGACCGCCTGCAGGGACGGCCGACGCGCGCGAACTTCCGCACGGGCCACCTGACCATCTGCACCCTCGTGCCGATGCGGTCGGTCCCGCATCGAGTCGTCTGCCTGCTCGGGCTCGATGACGGCGTGTTCCCGCGCAAGGCGCCGCGCGACGGCGACGACCTGATGCTCGACGACCCGCGGGTGGGGGAGCGCGACCCGCGGGCGGAGGATCGCCAGCTGCTGCTGGACGCGCTGCTGGCCGCGCAGGACAAGCTGATCGTCACCTACACGGGCAACGACGAGCGCACGAACGCGGGGCGGCCCCCGGCGGTTCCGCTGAGCGAGCTGCTGAGCGTCGCCGGCAGGGACGTGGTGATCCGGCACCCGCTGCAGCCCTTCGACCCGCGCAACTTCGAGAACGCGTGGAGCCACGACGCGGTGATGCTCGAGGGGGCGCGGGCGCTGCAGGCGCCGCGCCACGATCCGCCGGACTTCCTGGACGCGCCGCTGACGCCGCTGATCGAGCCGGTCCTCGAGCTCGACGAGCTGGTGCGCTTCGTCGAGCACCCCGTCCGCCGCTTCCTGCGTCGCCGGCTCGGCATCGACGTCCGCGACTTCTCCCAGGAGGTCGACAACGAGCTCGAGATCGAGCTGGACGCGCTCGGCCGGTGGGGGATCGGCCAGCGGCTGCTCGACACCCGCCTGCAGGGCACCGACGCCAAGGCCGCGCGCAAGGCGGAGATCGCGCGCGGACGGCTTCCGCCGGGCTATCTCGGCCGGCCGTGGGTCGAGGGCGCCGAGCCGACCGTGGACGAGATCGTCGCCGCCGCCGGCACGCAGGACACCACGTCGGTCGACGTGCGCGTCACGCTGGCCGGCGAGCGGTCTCTCCGCGGCACCGTCGCGGGCGTGACGGACCAGACCCTGCGCACCGTCACGTTCTCGCGGCTGTCGGCCCGCCACCGCGCGGGCGCGTGGGTGCGCCTGCTCGCCCTCAACGCGGCGGGCCATGCGTACGGCGCGCGCACCATCGGCAAAGGTGGCGTGGTTGACATCGCGCCGCTCGGCGTCGAGGAGGCGCGCGCACAGCTCGCTTCGATCGTCGAGCTCTACGAGCTGGGAATGACCGAGCCGCTGCCGCTGATCTGCAAGACGTCAGCGGCGTACGTCGCGGGCGGCGCGGACGCTGCGCGCAAGGAATGGACGTCGGAGTTCGACTGGCCCAAGGAAGACGCCGACCCCGAGCACGTGCGCGCCTTCGGCGGCGTCCTCAGCTTCGAACAATTGGCAGAGGACCTGCGCTTCGCCGGCCTCGCACGCAAGCTGTGGGACCCCATCCGCGAACGGGAGCGGTGGGGTTGACCGCGCGGGCCTTCGACCTCAGCGGGCCGCTGCCGTCAGGCACGACGGTGCTCGAGGCGAGCGCGGGCACCGGCAAGACGTTCACGATCGCCGGGCTGGCGGCCCGCTACGTCGCCGAGGGAACTCCCCTGGACCGCCTGCTGCTCGTCACGTTCACGCGCATGGCGACCGGCGAGTTGCGCGAGCGTGTGCGCGAGCGGCTCACCGAGGTCCAGCGCGCGCTGGCTGCCGGGGAGACGGGCGACCCGCTGGTCGAGCTGCTCGCCCGCGAGGACCGCGAGCAACGCTGCCTGAACCTCGCGCGGGCAGTCGCGGACTTCGACGCGGCCACGATCGAGACCACGCACGCCTTCTGTCAGGAGATGCTCGGATGCCTCGGCATCGCCGCCGACCTCGAGCCCGACGTGACCTTCGTGGAGGACGTGCGCGACCTGCGGGCGGAGGTGGTCGACGACCTTTTCGTGCGTCGCTTCGCCGACCGCAGCAACGAGAAGCCGCCGTTCAACCTCGCGGAGGTTCGCCAGATCGCCGAGGCGGCGACCGGCAACCCGGTGACGCCGCTCGCGGACGGGCCGGGCGGCATCGCAGCCATGCGGCGCGGGATCGCAACCTGGAGCCGCGACGAGCTCAAGCGCCGCAAACGCCGCATGACGCTCGTCACCTACGACGACCTGCTCACGCACCTGCGCGACGCGCTCGCCAACGATCCCGAGGCGGTCGCGCGACTGCACGCGCGCTTCGACGTCGTGCTCGTCGACGAGTTCCAAGACACCGACCCGGTGCAGTGGGAGATCCTCCAGCGGGCCTTCACCCAGCCTTCGCCTGCGGCGGCGGCGGGCACAGGCGGGGACCGCACGCTGGTGCTTATCGGCGATCCCAAGCAGGCCATCTACGCGTTCCGGGGCGGCGACGTCTACGCCTACCTCGACGCGGCTGGCCAGACCGCGGAACGCCAGACGCTCGGTGTCAACCACCGCTCCGATCAGCGGCTGATCGACGCCTACGACGCGCTCTTCGGCGACTCGCGGCTGGGCCATCCCGATATCGCCTACCTGCGGGTGACGGCCAAGCACAAGCAGGCGCGGCTCGCCGGAGCGGGATCGCCGTTGCGCATCCGGGTGGTCGACCGCGAGGACCTCTCAGAGCTCACGAACAAGGGCTACGCGCGCGTCGGCCCGGCGCGCGAGCACGTCGCCGCCGACGTGGCGCAGGAGGTCGTCGGACTGCTCGACGGGGAGGCGCGGATCGAAGGCGAACCGGTGCAGCCGGGCGACATCGCGGTGCTCGTGCCGACCAACCGCCGCGCCGCCGAGGTGCGTGACGCGCTCGAGGCCGCCGACGTCCCCGCAGTCATCAACGGCGCGGGCAGCGTCTTCGGCACGACGCCGGCGGCTGAGTGGCTGCAGCTGCTCGAGGCGCTGGAGCGCCCGGGTACCCAGCTGCGCGCGCACGCCGCCGCGCTGACGTGCTTCCTCGGATGGGACGCGAAGCGGGTCGCGGGCGCGAGCGCGTCCGAGTGGGAGGACGTTCACCGCCGACTGCACGACTGGGCCCGGGTGCTGCGCGTGCGAGGAGTGGCTTCGCTGATGGAGACGATGACGCTCGCCGAGCGCCTGCCCGAACGGGTGCTGGCTGAGGCCGGGGGAGAGCGCCGGCTGACCGACCTTCGCCACATCGCCCAGCTCCTGCACGCCGCGGCGTCCGCCGAGCAGCTGGGCACGACCGCGCTGACGGCCTGGCTGCGTCGGCGGGTCGCCGAGGCGGCCGAGGACACCGCCGACGAGGACCGTTCCCGCCGACTCGAGTCCGACGCCCAGGCCGTTCAGGTGCTCACCGTGCATCGCTCCAAGGGGCTCGAGTTCCCGATCGTCCTGCTGCCCTTCATGTGGGACTCGGCGAAGAAGGAGGACAACCGCAAGCCGGTCGTCTTCCACGACGCGACCGGTCAGCGCACGTTGGACGTCTCGATGGCCGGGCCCGCGTTCGCCGCGCACAAGGACCGCTGGCTGCTCGAGGAGCGCGGCGAGGCGCTGCGCCTGCTCTATGTCGCGCTCACCCGCGCCCGCCATCAAGCCGTCGTGTGGTGGGCGGCGTCGTGGGACAGCCGCAACTCACCGCTCGGACGCCTGATGTTCGCGCGCGACGAGGAGGGCAACGTCGCCCACGAGGGCAAGGCCCCGCCGACCGACCCAGAGGCGCTCGCCGCGTTCGGTGAGCTCGCCGAGCGGGCGGGTGACTGCATCGCGGTCGAGCGCTCCTCGCTGGGCGCGGATCCGCGCTGGTCGGGCCCGCCGGCCGCGCACGCCACCCTGGCGGCCGCGCGCTTCGACCGTTCGCTGGACTGGTGGTGGCGGCGGACGTCGTACTCCGACATCACGTCGGGGACGCACGAGGCCGCCGTGGCGAGCGAGCCGGAGGTCGACGCCGTCGACGACGAGCCGGAGGCTGGCGTCGCCAACGGGCTGTGGGCGGACGTGCCGTTCGGGATGCGCGTCGGCACGACGGTCCACCGGGCGCTCGAGCGGATGGACTTCGCCGCGCCGGAGTTCGGGCCGGAGCTGGTCGAGCTTGGTGCGGTGCCCGGGCTGCAGGCCGCGCTGGCCACGCCGCTCGGCGAGCCGTTCGGCGTCTCGCTGGCCGACATCGGCGCGGCCGACCGCCTGGACGAGCTCGAGTTCGAGCTGCCGCTGGCCGGCGGTGACGAGCCGGCCGGTGAGGTGACGCTCGACCGCGTCGCGACTGCGCTGGGGGACGAGCTGGCCGGCTACGCCCCGCGCCTGCAGGACGCGGGGCTGCGGACGGAACTACGCGGATTCCTCACCGGCTCGCTCGACCTCGTCGCAAGGTTGCCAGGGCCGCGGTTCGCGGTCTTCGACTACAAGACGAACGCGCTGGACTCCTTCGCGCCTGACGCGCTTGCGGCCGAGCTGCACCGGCGCCACTACGGGCTGCAGGCGCTTCTGTATGCGGTCGCGCTGCACCGCTATCTGCGCTGGCGGCTGCCGGGCTACGACCCGGCCACCCACCTGGCCGGCGTCGGCTACCTGTTCCTGCGCGGGATGGACGGCAAGTCCAGCGCGGGCGTCTTGGCCTGGACGCCACCTGCCACCACGATCGAGGCGCTCAGCGATGCTCTCGACGGCTGACCCGTTCGACGTGCACCGGGCCCTCGGCGCAACCGGGCTGCTGGCCGAGTTCAACGACGCGGGCGTGCTCGCGGCGGCAGACGTGCACGTCGCGCGACGGCTGTCGGAGCTGCTGGGGGAGGGCGACGACGCCGTGCGCCTCGCGTGCGCGCTCGCGGTGCGCGCACCGCGCGTCAAGCATGTCCACGTCGATCTGGCGACCATTCGCGGGACGGCGACGACCGAGGACGAGGCCGTCGTCGACCTGAGCGGGCTGTCGTGGCCGGGGAAGGACTGGGTTGGCCGCGTGGCGATCAGCCGGCTGGTGTCCGACGGGCCGCTGCGCCTTGAGGGCACCGCGCTCTACCTCGACCGCTACTGGCGTGAGGAGCGTTCGGTGGCGTCCGACCTCCTCGCGCTCAACGAAGCCGCCCCCTCCGACGAGGCGCTCCTCGACGACGGCCTGGGCCGGCTGCTCGACGACGACCAGCAGGCGCTGGCGGCGGCCACCGCCGTCCGGCGCCGGCTCGCGATCGTCGCCGGCGGCCCGGGCACCGGCAAGACCACGACCGTCGCGCGCATCCTCGCCCTGCTCTATGAGCAGACTCGAGGGGCCCGGCTGCACGTCGCGCTGGCCGCGCCGACCGGAAAGGCCCAGTCGCGGCTGCAGGAGGCGGTCCAGACCGAAGCGCGCGGGCTGGACGTCTCCGAAGCGGTGCGCGAGCGCATCCTGGAGCTGCAGGCCTCCACGCTGCACCGCCTGCTCGGCTGGCGGCCGGACTCCAACAGCCGCTTCCGCCACAACCGCGCGCAGAAGCTCCCGCACGACGTCGTGATCGTCGACGAGACCTCGATGGTCTCGCTCTCGCAGATGGCACGGCTCGTGGAGGCCATCCGCCCTGACGCGCGCCTGATCCTCGTCGGTGACCCGGGCCAGCTCGCGTCGATCGAGGCCGGCGCGGTGCTCGGGGACATCGTCGGCGCCGTGAACGGCCCGCTGCGTGAGGGCATCGTCGTCCTCGAGCGCGTACACCGCTTCGGCGGGGCGATCGCCAGCCTTGCGGACGCGATCCGCGCGGGCGACGCCGACACCGCCCTGCACATCCTCGGCGCGGGCCACTCCGACGTCACCTGGATCGAGGACGCGGCGTCGCTTCGCGAGCCCGCGGTTGCGTCGGCGCGCGCGGTCCACGCTGCCGCCCGGGCTAAAGACGCCGACGGCGCCCTCGACGCGCTCCGCGGCTTTCGCATCCTCTGCGCCCACCGCCGCGACGTCGCCGACTGGACCACGCACTTGGAGACCTGGCTCGGTGTCGATGCGACCGACCGCTTCTACGCCGGCCGCCCGCTGCTGGTCACCGCCAACGACTACGAGCTCGGCCTCTTCAACGGCGACGCCGGGGTGATCGTCGCCGGCGAGGAGCGCGGCATCGCCGCCTTCGAGCGCGGCGAGCGCGTGAGCCCTGCCCGGCTGAGCGCGGTCGACACCGCCTACGCGATGACCATCCACAAGGCCCAGGGCTCGCAGTTCAAGACAGCCGCCGTCCTCCTACCCGACGCCGACGCGCGCATCCTCACCCGCGAACTGCTCTACACCGCCGCCACCCGTGCCCAGGAGCACCTCATCCTCGCCGGCTCCGAAGCGGCGATCCGCGCCGCCATCGCCCGCCCCATCGCTCGCGCCTCGGGCCTGCGCGCCCGCCTTTGCGAATAGCGCACCCCCAGGGGGTGTAAGTCGCAGAGGTCAGCGCCGGCGCCGGGCCCGCCGGTCTCGGCGACGGCGCGGGCGAGGACTTCGAGCGGGCCTAGTCGCGAGCGGGCGAGCCTCGCCTGGCGGAAGCGCTGATCGCGAGGCACAGCAACGCAAGCGCGGCGAGCGCACCGAGCGCGCCCGGCTCTCCGAGCGGGCCGTCGAGCACCCCGGCGACGTAGGGCGTCGCGAAGCCGACGTAGGTGAGCGAGTAGAGGACGGACACGGTCGCGCCGAGCTCCGCCGGGTCGGCGATCCGCTCCACTTCCTGCAGGCCCGAGATCAGGCAGCCGCCGTAGCCGACGCCGAACAGGGGCGCGGACAGCAGCACGAGGGTGCGGCTGTCCTCGACTACCGCAAGCGCACCCACCCCGAGCCCCGCCGCCGCGGCGAGCAGGCCGAGGCCGCCGGCGGCCAGCGGCCGGGCGTCCTCGAGGCGTCGCGCGAGCGGCTGGATCGCCACACCGGTCAGCAGCGCGCCCGCTCCCGCGACGCCCGCCAGCAGCACCGCGCCGCCGGCCGCGCCGCCGACCTCCGCCGGAAGCACGGCGAACGGGATCGACGCGCAGGCGAACACCCACGGCGCCACGAGCACCACCGTGCGTACGAACCGCGGCGTGCGGCAGACCGCCGGGATGAGGGGGCCGCGCAGGTGCCGTGGGGCATCCGGCGCGCGCAGCGGCTCCGGCGCCCCGAAGATCACGAACGCGGCCGCGGTGCCCAGAGCGAGATGGGGGAGGTAGGGGACCCAGAGCGGTTGCGCCGCCAGTTCGGCGAGCACGGAGGCCGCCAGCGGCCCGAGCGCGAACCCGCACGTCAGCGCGACCGCCGACCGCCGCGCGGAGACGCCGGCCGCAGCGCCTTCGGTCAGCTCTCGCACCCACGCCGTCGCCGCCCCGAAGACGACGCCTGAGCAGACCCCGGCGAGGGTCCGGCCAACGGCCAGGCCGGCCACCTCCTCACGAAGCAGGACGAGCAGCAACGTCGCGACCGGCGACAGCAGCACGAACGGGACGACGACGGCCCGCCGCCCGCGGCGATCCGACGCGCGGCCGCCGATCAGCAGGCCGGGGATGAGTCCGGCCGCGTAGACGCCGAACAGCAGCGCCCGGGTCTGTTCGCCCAGGCCCAGCTCGTCGCGGTAGACGACGAGCATGGAGGAGAACTGGTTGGCGCCCCACCCGACGGCGAACATGGCGAGCGCGACGCGTAGCCATGGAGCGCGCAACGTCAATCGACGCGCGGACGCGAGTCCGGCGCCGCCTTCTTCTCCATGGCGTCCCGGGAGCCGTGGTCGGGAAGGGCGGCGAGGTCGACACCGCGGCCGAGGTTCAGCGCGACGCGGCAGAAGTCCTCGCCGAACGGGGTCAGATGGATGGAGCGGCGCGCGACGCGGGCCAAGCGGACGGTCCGCATCGCCTCGAGGACCTCGGGCTGGGCCTCGACCACCTGGTAGGGCAGAGGGTCGCCGGCCATGCCCATGATCGCGCCGGGATTGAAGAGCATGAGCACGCCGCTCCAGTTGATCAGCCAGCCGATCGCTCCCGTGAAGACCGGGATGCTCGCCAGCTGAAGCCATTCCGCGGTGCTCACGCCGCGCAGTATCCCGCTCGCGCCGGGCTAGGACGCAAGCAGCGTGTCGGTCACCCAGTCGACGGTGTGGCGGCTGAAGGCGCGACGATGGGACAGCATCGCGTGCTTGCCGCCCTCGACGGTGACGTACTTCGCGCCGAGCCGGGCCGCCAGCGCACGGGAGCGCTCGGGGCTCGCGATCCGGTCGGCGTCCCCGTGCACGATCAGGATCCGCTCGTCGCCCGACAGGTCGCTCGCGACGTCGGTCGGATAGACCCACGGCGCGAGCGCGACGACGCTTCTCACCTCCGGCTGCCCGGCGGCGAGCAGGGCGGCGCGGCCGCCGAGGGAGTGGCCGACCAGGCACGTCGCCAGCCGGGGGCGCGCGCCGAGGCGGTCGGCGATCTGGTCGAGCGCCCAGCGCGTGTCGTGCACCGGGGTGGACGAGGTGTCCCAGCCGCGCCGCGAGTTCAGCAGGCGGAAGACCGCAAGCCGCCCGTCACCCGCGCGCGCGAGGCGGCGGGCGATCGGGATCATCCGCAGCACGGAGAGCTGGGTCGGGCTGACCATCATGTTCGCGCGCCGGCTCGCGCCGCCGTGCAGGACGAGCACGACGCCCTCGGGGCGCTCGGGCACCTCGACGTCGATCAGCTTCGGGTTCAGCTCCATAGCTCCGTCATCGCGTCGAGCAGCGGCGGCCACAGGTAGCGGGGGAGGTCGTGGCCCATGCCCTCGATTACGAGCAGGCGGGCGTTCGGGATGGCTGCCGCGGTCGCGCGGCCGCCGCTGGGCGCGATGATCGCGTCGCGGTCGCCGTGGACGACCAGGGCGGGCACGTCGAGCCCTCGTAGGCCCGGCGTCCGGTCGCGTTCGCCGATCATGGCGGCCAGCTGGCGGCCAGGACCGCTGCCGTCGCCCTGTTCGCGCCGCGCCGACGCTCGCTCGAGCACGCGCACGTCCTCGTCGTCCGCCGCCCCGCGGCCGGCCGACCCGATGCGCCGGAACGTCGCCACCAGGTCCCCGCCGCGGAGGAACTCGAGCTTGCCGCGGACGGTCACCCTGCCGCTGCGCCCGTCACCGGGGCGGCCCATGATCGAGACCAGCGAGCGGGTCAGGCGCGGATGGCGGATCGCGACCTCCTGGGCGACGCACGCCCCGAGTGAGGCGCCGACGACGTGCGCGCCGCGCTCGTCGAGCGCCGCCACCAGCCCCGCAACGTCGTCGGCCATGTCCGCGAGCGTGTACACCGGCCGGGCGCGGCGGGTGAGAACCTGGGTCGCGGACGCGCCCGGGCCGGCGAAGGCGGTCGAGCGGCCGACGTCACGGTTGTCGAAGCGCACGACGCGCAGGCCGCGAGCAGCGATCGCGCGGCAGAAGTCCTCACGCCACCACAGCAGGTCGAGGCCCAGGCCCATGATCAGCACCACCAGCGGGTCGCCCGCAGCGCCGCTAGTGCCCGCCGCCGCCGAAGGCGAAGGCTGGGTGAAGGCCTCATGGCACAACCGCACGCCGTTGGCATCGGTGAAGGTCTCGCTCACGCGTCAGAGCCTGCCACGTAGGGTTCGCCGAGATGGATGAGCACGTCGCGGCGATCGACCAGGGCACCACGAGCTCGCGCTGCATCGTCCTCGACCGCGAGGGCGGCATCGTCTTCGTCGACCAGCGCGAGCACGCGCAGATCACGCCGCGCGCGGGCTGGGTCGAACACGACCCGCTCGAGATCGTGCGCAACGTCCGCGCTTGCCTGGACGCGGCCTTCGAGCGCTACGAGCTGGCGGCCCTCGGCATCACCAACCAGCGCGAGACGACGGTCGTCTGGGACCGCGAAACCGGCGAGCCCGTCCACAACGCGATCGTCTGGCAGGACACGCGCACCGACGCGATCGTCCGCGAGCTCGGCGACGCCGATCAGCTGCGGGCGGCCACCGGGCTGCCGCTCTCCACCTACTTCAGCGGCCCGAAGGTGAAGTGGATCCTCGACAACGTCGACGGGGCGCGCGAGCGCGCCGAGGCCGGCGAGCTGTTGTTCGGCACCATGGACACCTGGGTGCTGTGGAACCTCACCGGGGTGCACGCCACCGACGTGACCAACGCGAGCCGGACGCTGCTGATGGACCTGGAGACCCTGGCGTGGCGCGAGGACCACTGCGCGCTGCTCGGCATCCCGATGGCGATGCTCCCCGAGATCCGCTCGAGCTCGGAGCCCTACGGGGAGTGCGGCGGCGTGCCCGTGGCCGGGATCCTGGGGGACCAGCACGCGGCGCTGTTCGGACAGGCCGGCTTCGCGGCCGGCGACGCCAAGAACACGTACGGCACCGGTTCCTTCCTGCTCGTCAACACGGGCGAGGAGATCGTGCGCACCGAGAAGCTGCTCACCACCGTGGCCTCCAAGCTCGGCGACGCGCCCGCGACGTACGCGCTGGAGGGCTCGATCGCCGTCACCGGCGCCTTGGTGCAATGGCTGCGCGACCACCTCCGGATCATCGACTCCGCACCCGAGGTGGAGACGCTCGCGCGCACGGTCGCCGACAACGGCGGCGTCTACTTCGTGCCCGCGTTCTCCGGCCTCTTCGCGCCCTACTGGCGCGACGACGCGCGCGGCGCGATCCTCGGCCTGACCGCCTACAACGACCGCGGCCACATCGCGCGCGCCGCGCTCGAGGCCGCTGCGTGGCAGACGCGCGAGGTCGTGGACGCGGTCCGCGAGGCGGCCGGCCTGCGCCTCGACGAGCTGCGCGTCGACGGCGGGATGACCGCCAACGAGCTGCTCATGCAGTTCCAGGCCGACGTGCTCGACGTGCCCGTCGTCCGGCCGAAGGTGACCGAGACGACCGCGCTCGGCGCCGCCTACGCGGCCGGGCTGGCCGTCGGCTTCTGGGCCTCCACCGACGAGTTGCGCGACCGCTGGGCCGAGGACAAGCGGTGGAATCCGGCGATGGGGGCCGAGCACCGCGAGCGCGAGTACGCCCGCTGGCGCAAGGCGGTGCAGCGCAGCCTCGACTGGGTCGACTAAGCCTGGATCCACCGATCCCGGCTAAGGAAGGCTCGTCAGAGCCCGGAGCCCCGGGTTCCCTCCACCCAGGTCGGCGTGGATTCGTTGTCCAAGCCCGACGCCGACGGCGACGCCCCGACCGAGTCCTTGGAGACGACCAGCGTGCTCGCGACCATGTCCCCGATGCGCTTGTGGTCCTTGTGGACCATGGCGACGATGAACCCGGTCAGGTAGGGGATGATGTACGGGAAGCCGTCCGCGATGTAGAGAAACCAGCGGCCGAAGGCGCGGCCGACGCCCGGAGGTGAGGTCCCGTCGTCCTTGACCACGCGCAGGCCGAGCGCCAGCTTGCCGAGCGTGAAGCCGCGCAGGCCCTGGAGGATCACGAAGTAGCCGACGTTGATCGCGAGGACGAGCGCGAAGTAGAGCGCCGCTTTGCTTCCGGTGATCGCGTACTCCGTGTCGCCGAGCGTCACGTTCACGTACGTCGTCACCTCGGCGCCGCCACCGGCGTTGATCGCGTCCTGACGGTTCTCCGCCATCAACGCGAAGAGGAGCCCTTGGAGGGCGATGACCACTAGGAGGTCGATGAGAAACGCACCGACCCGCCGTCCGACGACTTTTGTGTTCATGGCGGGGTTTGTATACCTTCGCGCGGATGCTCGTGGGCTCGGTGCGCTGATGGACTACGAGCGCCGCTTCCGTCGTGCGGGATTGCCGCTGTTCATCGAGGACTACACCGCGGCCGGGGACGTCTTCAACCGCGCGGCTCCGTTGCTCACGCTCGTGTTCATCGGTGAGATGCTCGGGGCGATCGACCTCGACTGGTCGTGGGTGGCCAACGTGGGCGCGGCGATCGGCGGGCTGCTCATCCTGCTCGCGGTCTTCATGCTGGCCAACCGGCTGCGCGGCCGGCCGGCGACGGCCCTGCCCGAGCACGTCGGCCCGGTGGAGCTGGCCGTCTTCGTGCTTGCACCGGGGCTGCTCCCGCTGATCTTCGGCAACCAGGTGCAGAGCGCGATCGGCACGGTGGCGGCCAACGTGGGACTGCTCGCGCTCGTCTACCTGGTCGTCGGCTACGCGCTGCCGTCGATCGTGCGCGGCTCCTTCGAGCGCCTGGGCGACGAGCTCGCGCTGTCGGTGGCGACGCTCGCCCGCGCGGTGCCGCTACTGCTGCTGTTCGCCGCCGTCCTGTTCATCAACACGGAGATGTGGCAGGTGTTCAGCGGCATGCCCGACCCGTTCCTGGCGCTGCTGGGCGCCGCGTTCGTCCTCTTCGGCCTGGCGTTCCTGATCGCGCAGCTGCCCGGGGAGGTGCGCCGGATGGAGACCGACTTCGCCGCGGGGCATCCGCTCAGCCGCCGCCAGCGGGTCAACGTCGCGCTGATCGTGCTCGTCTCGCACGCCCTGCAGGTGCTGATCGTGACGCTGGCAGTCGGCGCCGCATTCGTCGGCTTCGGCATGCTCGCCATCAGCCCGGGGGTGCAGGAGTCCTGGACGGCCACGACCGGCGACGTGCTCGTCACCCTCGACCTCTTCGGCGAGCAGGCGCGGGTGACGAGCGAGCTGCTGCGCGTCGCCGGGGGCGTCGCCGGCCTCTCGGGGCTCTACTACGCCATCGCGGTGCTCACCGACGCGACCTACCGCGACCAGTTCCTCGACCGCCTCTCCGACGAGATGCGCGCGGTCTTCGCCGACCGCGCGCGCTACCTCGAAGGACGGGCGGGAAGCTCCTAGCTGACGCCGAGCTTCTCCGCCGCCATGCGCGTCCCCTCGACGCGGTTGGCGATCTTCTGGAAGGCGACCTCGCGGGCGTAGTCGGGCGAGCCGTGATTGGGCTTCTCGTCGATCGAGAACGGCGAGAACCCGCAGTCGTCGGTGGTCCCGATGCGCTGCTTGTCGATGAAGTTCGACGCCCGCACGATGGCGTCGGAGATCTCCTGGGCACTCTCCACGCGCGGGTTGCCGGGGTTCACGACCCCGATGTAGGCCATCTGCGCGACCCCGTCGGCGTCGTCGCGCAGGTGCTCGCCGATCATCTTGTACACGGGGTCCTTGTCGCGCTCGGACGCGAGTTGGATCAGGAAGTAGCCCGCGTTGAGATCGAACATCGTGCCGAGCAGGTTGGCGTAGGGCACGTCGGCGGAGTGCACCGAGTCGCGGTCGCCGCCCGGGCAGGTGTGCACGCCGATGTTGACGCGCTCCTCGGCGCTGAAGCGGTCGAAGACCCGGTTGATGAGGTCGATGAAGTACGGCAGCTTGCCGGCGCCCGTCCACGGGTTGCGCGGGTCCTCCCGCGTGGCCAGGCGGCCCTCGGTGAAGTCGACGGAGACGCGCTCGGCGCCCGCCGCGAAGGCCTGGCGGATGTCCTTCTCGCACTCGTCGACGAGCGTGTCGTCGAACTCGGACTGCGGGAACCCGTCGATCTCGTCGGAGAGCGGGTACAGCAGGGACAGCATCGAAGGTGCGATGACCGCCTGTTTCATCGGTCCCTTCGCGTAGCCGATGGACTTCTTCAGCGTGTCTGCCGAGTACGTCGTGTAGGAGAAGGGCCCGCCGGTGATGCGGGGCAGCTGGCGCCCGTGGCCGTCGGCGAAGATGGCGAAGAACTGGCCGTCGGCGGCGAAGTTGTCCGCCAGGCCGGTGCCGGCCAGCGTCTCGGCGATCGGATAGGTGGCGAAGCTCGACCACCGCTGCTCGCCGTCGGAGACGATCGGCGAGCCGGTCGCCTCGACCTTCTCGATGGACTCCTTGACCGCCTCGTCCTGGAGCGCGGCGAGGTCGGACTGCTCGATCTTGCCCTCGTCGTACTGGGCGTAGGCCTCCTGCAGCTTCGCGGGCCGGGGCAGCGAGCCCACCTGCTCCGTCGGGATCCCCGTGTTCGCGCGCGGGTCGTATGCCATGGTGCGTCTCCTGACAGTCACACTGCGGTCACAACGACGCTACCCCCGGATCCGCGCCACCTACCCTCGACCGCGCCGCAACCCGCCGACCGAATCGTCATCGGCACCATCGGTGGCGTGCCCGCCCTGGGCACCGTCACGGGCATGACCGTCGTGCAGGACAACGTCCTGCCGCCGGCCCCGTCCCCGACCTACACGGTCCCGACGCCGAACCCCAACACGACGAAGAAGAAGCCGCGGATCACCGCGAGGGCCCGGCCGAGGCGCGACAGGCGCAAGCCGTTCGTGTTCAGGGTGCAGGGTCGGCTGATTCTGCCGAGCGGCGTGAGCAGGTCGGCGGGCTGCAAGGGCACCGTCCTCATCAAGGGCAAGAAGGGCAAGAAGACCATCGCCAAGCGGCGCACCGGCATCAAGAGCACCTGCAAGTACAAGGCTCGCGTGAAGCTGCGCAAGTCGGCAGGCAAGCGCGGCAGGGTCAAGTTCCGGGTCAAGTTCCTGGGCAACAACCGGCTCAAGAAGGCGTCGGCCAAGACGTCGGCCAAGTACGGCAAGAAGAGGTAGCCTCGTAACGAAGAAGATCCGCTACGGGGGCCGGCTCGCGCCGGCCCCCGGTGGTTAACGGCAAGGGGGCAACACCTGTGCAGGGCAGGCGATGGGTCGCCGCGCCGTCTACGGCTCGTAGGCAGTTCAACGAAGGCCGCCCGCCCGGGACCGTCCCGGGCGGGCGTCGCTTCTCGATAGGTTGCCCGCATGGCCCCATCGCTGCCCGGTCCCTTCGGTGACATCGTCAACACCATCCGGCGGCCGCTGGAGGCCGCCACGAAGCCGATCGGGGCCAACGGCCGCTACCGCCCGCTGTACCCGCTGAACTTCGTCGATCGCGTCGTCAACGGCTCGCGGACGCTGGAGAAGGCCGTCGACGGCAAGATCGTCCTGGTCACCGGGGCCTCGTCGGGGATCGGCGAGGCTGCGGCGCGCCAGGTCGCCGCAGCCGGCGGAACGGTGCTGCTGGTCGCGCGCGGTCGCGAGAAGCTCGAGGAGCTGCAAGAGGAGATCGCAGCGGCGGGCGGGACGTCGCACGTGCATCCTTGCGACCTCACCGACCTCGACGCGATCGACGCGCTGTGCGCCGACGTGCTCGCGGCCCACGGGCAGGTGGACGTGCTCGTCAACAACGCCGGCCGCTCCATCCGGCGTTCCGTCGCGCTCTCCTACGACCGCTTCCACGACTACGAGCGCACGATGCAGCTGAACTACTTCGCGCCGCTGCGGCTGATCCTGCGGCTCCTGCCCGGCATGCGCGAGCGCGGCTCGGGTCAGATCGTGAACATGAGCTCGATCGGCGTGCAGACGCGCACGCCGCGCTTCGGCGCCTACATCGCCTCCAAGGCGGCGCTGGACACGCTCTGCGACGCGCTGCAGGCCGAGGTCCACAACGACGGCGTCCGCTTCACCACGATCTACATGGCGCTGGTGCGCACGCCGATGATCGCGCCGACGACGATCTACAAGCGCTTCCCGACGCTGACCCCTGAGCAGGCGGGCGATGTCGTCTCGGAGGCGATCATCTTCCGGCCGCGGCGCCTGTCACCGCCGTTCGGCAGCATTGCGTCGTTCGCCGATGCGATCAGCCCGACGCTGATGGACACCATCCGCAGCCAGGCCTACGAGCTGTTCCCGGACTCCACGTCGGCCAAGCCCAGGGACAAGGACGCAAAGGAATCAGAGACCGACGACGATCCGACCGGCGTGGTCGGCCGGGCCTTCGCCCAGGTCACCCGGGGCGTGCACTGGTAGCAGCGCTCAGCCCGACTCGTCGATGACCGTCGGCGGGGCTCGGCCGGCTGGCTGGGCGGATCGGGCTTGGCTGCGGGCTCGGGTTCGCGCTTGCGCTTGGGCTTCTTGGGCTTCGGCGTCGGCGTCGGTGTCGCCTTGGGCTTAAGCTTGGGCGTCGGCGTGGGGCTCGCCGTCGCGACGGGTGGCTGTGCACCCGGGGAGCCGGGGGAGGCCGCCGCGCTTCCGTCCCCGGTAGGCCGGGGACTTGAACGCGCCGACGCCGAGGACGACCAGTGAGATGATCGCCCCGATGAGCAGGACGGGGATCAGCCCGTCCGCGCTCCGGCTCAGCCCCCGTAGCAAGGACGGACCTTCCGCGTGACCTGGTCGAGGCAGGCGTCCGTGCGCAAGGGCGTGTCGTTGCGCCGAACCTGGTAGCGCACGTACTTGCCGAGCCTACCCGGCCGCGCGATCCGCAGTTCGATCGACTGCGGCGCGCGCAGCTTGCGCTCGAGGTTGTTGAGTCGCAGCTTGCTCGTGATCATGATCCGGCGCGACTTCTTGAAGGCGCAGCCCTTGCCCTTGCAGCGGATGTCCACGGTGGATCCGCGCTGGGCGCGGACCTGGAACTTGGCGACGTCGACGGTGCCGCGCGCATCGACGGTTCCCTGCAGGGTCACCAGCGCTAGGGGATGGTGATGAACTTGACGCCCGCGTACGGCGAATCGGACTCGTCGGGGTCCGAGCCGTCGCCGCAACCCGCATCCGCGCCGTCGACTGCTCCGTCGTCGTCGTCGATGCCGTTGGAACACTCCGGCTGTCCCTGCTGTGCAGAAGCGCCCGGAGCGCTCATCGTGAGGGCGAGCGCGGCCACCGCGGCCATGACCAAGGCCAGACGGCACAGACCCCGGAACGCGTACATACCTGACACATCGCCCTCTGGGCCGATTCCTTGAGCAGCAAACGCGCAGGATTAGCCTCTCAGACGTGCGCGCGCTCGCCCTCTTGCCCCTGCTCCTGGCGCTCTCGGGATGCGGGGGCGACGAACGCGCGCCCGCCCTCGCACGGGTGGAGCTGAGCCTCGAGGCGCCCGCCGACCTCTCGACGGTCCAGGACGAGAGCGTCGAGGTCCGCGGCACCGTCGCGCCGGCGGGCACGCGCGTGCTCGTCGCCGGGCAGGAGGCCGACGTCTCCGGCGGGTCGTTCGCGACCACCGTCGAGCTCGAGGAGGGCGAGAACATCATCGACGTGCAGGCGGATGCGCCACGCCGGCCTGCGGCGATGACCGCGCTGCGTGTCACCCGCCAGATCGTCGTCGAGGTGCCGCCGCTGGAGGGCGACGACGTCGACGACGCGATCGACGCGCTGGAGTCGGTCGGGCTCACTGCCGACGTCGATGACGTCGGCAGCCCGCTCGACGACTTCTTCTTCGGCGACGACCGGGTGTGCGCCACCGACCCGCCGGCCGGCGACGAGGTTCCCGCCGGCACGGTCGTCGTGCTCGCGGTCGCCGGCGTCTGCTGACGCGGCGCTACGCGGGAATGAGCGCGATCAGGCGGATGCGCACACGACCGCGCTCCTTGACCACCCCGAGCACGAAGCGCCCGCCGAACGAGGGCTTGCGGGCGCGCTGCACCTCGTAGACGCCCGCCGCGCGGCCGGAGTCGCCCGACTGGATCGCGAGGTCAGACACCTCGTAGGCGAGGACGCCCATCCCTGCGAATTGGCCGGCGTAAGCGGCCACGACGGCGTCGCGGCCCTCCTGGGACTCGCCCGGCAGCACGCGGGTGACGTCGGCGGCCATGAGCTGCTCGAGCGCGCGCTCGTCCTCGTCGCCGTAGGCGGTCGCGAACTCCTCGACGGCGGTGCGCACCTCGATGTCGGTCACCGCCTCCACCGCCGGCGACGGGTCGTTCGCGTTGGCGCCGGCGATGGCGAGCCCGGCGACCACGGCCAGGCCGACGGTGGCCAGCATCGCGAGGGCGATCGGGACGCGGCGCCGTCGGCGCGCGCGTGTGGGCACCGGCCCGGGCCGCTTCTCCGTGGAGCTCGACAGCACGACGGTGTGCGCGTCGGGGTTGGGGGCGGCGGGGCCGCGAGCGACCGTGCGCTCCCCCTCGGTCACGCGCTCGCCGCGGGCGGCGGCCACGGCGGCGCGCCCGAGGTCGCCCGCGGACGGATACCGGTCGTCCGGCGCCTTGGCCAGCGCGCGCGCCACCACGTCCTCGAGTGGAGAGTCCAGGCGCGGAACGGGCTCTTCGAGGTGCGCCCGCATCGCCTGCGGGACGGTGTCGCGCGCGAACGGCGGCTCGCCCGCCAGGGCCGCGTGCAGGACGCACCCGAGCGCGTAGACGTCCGAGCGAGCGTCGGTGCGGCCGGCCAGCAGCTGCTCGGGCGAGGAGAAGTCGACGGTTCCCATCCACCGTCCCGCCTCCGTCAGGGGACTCGAGGCCCATGCCGGCCCACCGCCGGCGGTGGTCTCCGTCTGCGAAGCGACCAGGCGGGTCAGGCCGAAGTCCGTCAGGTACACGTGGCTGCCGTCGAGCAGGACGTTGGCCGGCTTGACGTCGCGGTGCACGAGCCCGGCGGCGTGCGCGGCGTCGAGCGCTGCGGCGACCTGCGCGACGATCTTCGCCGCGCGCAGCGGATCCAGGCGTCCCTCGCGCCGCAGCAGCGCCTGCAGGTCGGTCCCCTGCACGAGTCGCATGACCAGGAAGGGCTGGTCGTCCTCCTCGCCGGCCGCGTACACCGGGATCACGTTGGGGTGGTCGATCGAGGCGGCGATGCGCGACTCGCGCTCGAAGCGCTCGCGGAACTCGGCGTCCGCTGCGTGGCGCGCCGCGATCAGTTTGAGCGCCACCGGCCGGTCCAGCCGCTGCTCGATCGCCGAGTACACGACGCCCATCCCGCCACGCCCGGCGATGCCGACGATCCGGCAGCCGGCGAACTCGGTGCCGGGAGCGAGATCGGACACGTCCCAAGGGTACGCTGACGCCCGATGGCGGACCCGATCAGCTTCGCGGCCGGAACGCTCGACCGGGCCGCCAACTGCCGCGCCGACCCGGCCTGGGTGCACGCCGCGCGTGCGGACCCGCGAGCGCTGGCGGTCATCGTCGGCCCGCGCGGGGTGCGCCTCGCTGGTGACGGCCCGGAGCTGGTCGCGCTCGACGGCCGCGACGGCCACCTGCTCGGCGTGCGCGACGACGGCGTCGGTCTGTGGGCCGTCGAGGCGGGGGACGGCGACGAGCTCGCCGACCTGCGCGCAGCCGACTACGCGGGCGGCCACGCGCAGGCCGACGACGACGAGCTCGAGGACGTCCGCTGGTTCGATCGCGTCCAGCTGCGCGAAGCTGCGGCGGCCGACGACTCCGCGTGGCTGCTGCTGCCGCCCCGGGTCGCCATCGCCCGCCGGCTGGTCGACGCCTGGCTCGCCGACGGTTAGGATCGCGCGCCGTGTTCGAGCTCCAGGAGACCGTGCTGCACGGCCACCGCATCGGCTACCGCATCGCGGGCTCGGGCCCGGCGGTGCTGCTCATCCACGGGATGCTCAACAACTCGCGTCACTGGCGCGCGGTGGCAGAGCGGCTGGCCCGCACGCATACGGTGATCGCGCCCGACCTGCACGGCCACGGCGGGTCGGCCGGCCCGCTCGGCGACTACTCGCTCGGCGCCCACGCCGCGGGCATCCGCGACCTCGTCTCCGGCCTCGGCATCGAGCGCGCGACGGTCATCGGGCACTCGCTCGGCGGCGGCGTGGCGATGCAGTTCTTCTACCAGTTCCCCGAGCGCTGCGAACGCGTCGTGCTGGTCTCCAGCGGCGGCCTGGGCCGCGACGTATCCTGGCCGCTGCGTCTCGCCGCCGCACCTGGTGTGGAGGGGCTGCTGGCGGGCGCCGCGAGCCGCCCCGTGCTCGGCGCGCTCGCACGTGTGGACAACCCCTACGCCACGGCGGCGCACCGCGCGCTCTCCTCGCTCAACACCCCCGCCGCGCGCCGCGGCTTCCTATGGACCCTGCGGTCGGTGATCGACCTCAAGGGCCAGAAGGTGTGCGCCAACGACCGCCTCTACCTGCTCGGAGACATGCCGACGCTGATCGTCTGGGGCGGGCGCGACCACACGATTCCGGTGGCCCACGGGCGTGAGGCGTACGCCGCGGTCGGCGGGCGGGCCGAGTCGCGCTTCGAGCTTCTGCCCGACGCGCGCCACTTCCCGCACCTGGAGGACCCCGGCGGCCTCGCGGACGCCATCGCCCGCTTTTTGGCAGAGGTGCCCCCAGCCGCCCTGGACGCGGACGATTGGGAGCACCTCATGCGCCGCGACGGGCGCCTGCGATCCGTCCTCGCCGCGTAGTTTCCCCGGGAAACCAGGGGACAGTCCCCTGGTCCACTGTGGAAACTATCCGCAGTTGGGCCAGGGGGCGCTGCCGCTCTGCGCGTACAGCGCCGCGGCGCGGGCGTCCTGCTCGGCCTCGGGGGCGGCGGCGGGGTCGCCGGAGCCGCCCACGGCCTGCCAGGTCCCGAGGTCGAACTGGTACTTGCCGCGGTAGGTGCCGCTGGCGTCGACCGCGGTCGGGTCGCCCCCGGACTCGCAGGCGGCGATCGCTTCGAGGACCGGACTGGCGACCGAGGCGCCGGAGGTCGCCGGCGCGGCGACCATCCTGCGCAGAACGCCGATACTTCGGCGTAGCTCGCCCGAACGCGCGTCTCGATCGCGGTCGGCCATCTGCACGCCGTCCTCGGCGATGTTGCGGCCGGGATCGCCGCCCCGGCGGTCGGCCTTCTCATAGGCCTGCTGATAGGTGCGCTTGAGCTTCGGGCTCGGAGCGGCGGCAACGGCGGCGGTCGGCACAAGGCTCATGACGGCTGCGGCTGCCGCGACGATGCGTGGCTTGCTCACGATGGTTCCTTTCGGTCGTAAGCAAGGCCACGTTAGGCTTGTTTGCAGGACTTTTTGTGTGAGTCAGGTCACGGTGCCCGACACGTGCGGCTTGCCGCTGCGCGTGTCGTGGACGGCGAACTCACGCTGCTCGCCGCTGGTCCAGGTGGCGAAGCCCGCCTTGGACGGCAGGAGCACCGGGAGCTTGAAGCGGACGCTGACCGTGAAGGCGTCGGGCAGATGGCCGTCGAGGGCTGCGAGGCAGCGAGCCTTGACCCACATGCCGTGGGCGATCGGCTTCGGGAAGCCGAACAGGCGCGCCGTGAGCGGGTACAGGTGAATCGGGTTGTTGTCGCCCGACACGCCCGCGTAGCGACGGCCCTGATCGCCGGGAATCCTCCAGATCGCGCTCGCCTCGGGCGGTTCGCTGCGCCCGCCCTTGGCTTCGCCGCCGCCCTCGCGACGCAGGTAGGTGGACTCCGAGCGCCACACCGTTTCGCCGGCCACCTCCGCCGACGCGACGACGTCGAACTGGCGCCCGCGCTCGTGGTCGCGCAGGTCGGCCGTGCGCACACGGATGTCGAGGACCTCATCCGCGGTGATCGGCCGCAGCTGCTCGATGTCGTTCGAGATGTGCACGAGCCCGATGACCCCAAACGGAAACGACAGCCGTGTCATCAGCTCCATCGCCAGCGGGAACGCGAACATGTGTGGGTGGGTGGCCGGAAGGGTGTCGCCCACCCCGAAGCCGCAGACCTTCTGATAGGCGGTGAGGCGCTCGCGGTCGACCTCGATGCCCGCGTGGGTGAGCTCGTCCTCGGGCAGCGCGTCGCCGCCGCCCACGAATCCGACGAGCTTGACGGCCGCCTTCGCGTAGGCGCTAAGCACCGAGCAGGTTCTGTCCGCAGACGCGGACCACGTTGCCGTTGACGCCGCCCGATCCCGGGGAGGCCATCCACGCCACCGTCTCCGCGACGTCGACGGGCAGGCCGCCCTGGGAGAGGGAGTTCAGGCGCCGGCCGACCTCCCTCGTCGCGAACGGCATTGCCGCGGTCATCTGCGTCTCGATGAAGCCGGGGGCGACGGCGTTGATGGTCAGCTCACGTTCGGCCACCAGCGGCGCGTACGCCGCCGTCAGGCCGATGACGCCGGCCTTGGAGGTCGAGTAGTTGGTCTGCCCGCGCTGGCCGGCGATGCCGCTGATCGAGGACACCATGACGATCCGCCCGCCAGGTCGAAGCGCGCTCGCCGCGAGCAGCGCGTCGGTGAGGCGCTCCGGGGCGACGAGGTTGACCGCCATCAGCCCGTCCCACTGCGCGTCGTCCATGCGCGCGAGCGTCTTGTCGCGCGTGATGCCCGCGTTGTGGACGATGACGTCGAGGCCCCCGTGGCGCTCCTGCACGTGCTCCACAAGCCGGGCGGGCGCATCGGAGGCGGTGATGTCGAGCTGCAGCGCGGTGCCGCCGACCCGGTTGGCCACCGCCGCCAGCTGCTCGCCTGCCGCCGGGATGTCGAGACCGATCACGTGCGCGCCGTCGCGCGCGAGCGTGGTGGCGATCGACTCGCCGATGCCGCGCGAGGCGCCGGTGACCAGCGCGACGCGGCCCGCGAGCGGCTGCTCGGAGTCGGCGGGATCGCTCGACGCGCCGGCGCCGATGCGGATCACCTGGGCGTCGACGTAGGCCGACTTCGCGGAGGCCAGGAAGCGCAGGGTTGAAGCGAGGTTGGCCTCCGCGCCGGGGGCGACGTAGACGAGCTGCGCCGTCGCGCCGCCGCGCAGCTCCTTGGCCACCGCGCGGGTGAAGCCCTCGAGCGCCCGCTGGGCGATCGCCATCGCCGGCGAGTCCGACTGCTCGGGCGGCGTGCCGAGCACGATCACGCGGCCCGACGGCGCCACATGGGCGATCGCGGCGTGGAAGAAGGCGTACAGGTGGTGCAGGTCCCCCGAGGAGGCGATCGCGGAGGCGTCGTAGACCACGGCGCCGTAGCCGTCGTCGTCGCCGCCGACGGTCTTCGCCGTCTTGACCTTGGCGGTCTTCAGGGCTGTCGTCGCCACTGCGACGAGCCGGCCGCCGGGCGCGCCATTGACCAGCGCGTCGCCCTCGACAAGTGCCTGGCCCGGCTCGTAGCGGCGCAGCCGGGTCGGCTTCGGCAGCCCGAGCTGCCCGGCGAGCAGGCGGCCCGGCGGGGACTCGATGAGCTGCTGATAACGGTCGGACATGTGAAGAAACGTTATCGTTTCTAACTATGAGTGACGTCAAGCGCGCCGCGATCCTCGGCGGAAACCGGATCCCGTTCGCCCGTTCCAACGGCCCTTACAGCGAGGCGTCCAATCAGGACATGCTGACCGCCGCGATCGACGGACTCGTGGCGCGCTTCAACCTGCAGGGCGAGCGCGTCGGGGAGGTCGTGGCGGGCGCCGTCCTCAAGCACGCGCGCGACTTCAACCTCACGCGAGAGTGCGTGCTGGGCTCGGCCTTGGACCACGCGTCCCCCGCCCATGACGTCCAGCAGGCGTGCGACACCGGCATCCAGGCCGCGCTGTCGGTGGCCAACAAGATCAAGCTGGGCGAGATCGAGGTCGGCATCGCCGGCGGGGTGGACACCACCTCGGACGCGCCGATCGCGGTCAACGAGGACCTGCGCCACATCCTGCTCGAGGCGAGCCGCGCCAAGAGCGCCGTGGCGCGGATCAAGCTGCTCGGCTCCCTGCGCCCCGGCCAGATCGTGCCCGAGATCCCGCGCAACTCCGAGCCGCGCACAGGCCTGTCGATGGGCGAGCACCAGGCACTGACGACCGCGCGCTGGAACGTCAGCCGCTCCGATCAGGACGCGCTCGCGGCGGCGAGCCACCAGCACCTCGCGGCGGCCTACGACTCCGGCTTCATGGACGACCTGATGACGCCGTTCATGGGCGTCACGCGCGACCAGAACCTGCGCCCCGATTCCTCGGAGGACAAGCTCGCCAAGCTCCGGCCGGTGTTCGGCGGCGAGGGCGGCACGATGACTGCCGGGAACTCGACGCCGCTCACTGACGGCGCCGCGGTCGTCCTGCTCGGGACCGATGAGTGGGCCGCTGCGCACGATGTCCCGGTGCTCGCGTACCTCACCCATTCGGGCACGTGTGCCGTCGACTACGTCCACGGAGACGAGGGGCTGCTGATGGCGCCGGTGTACGCCGTGCCACGCCTGCTCGAGCGCGCCGGCCTCACCCTGCAGGACTTCGACTTCTACGAGATCCACGAGGCGTTCGCGTCGCAGGTGCTGACCACACTCGCCGCGTGGGAGGACGCGGCGTTCTGCCGCGAGCAGCTCGGAGGGGACGGCGCGCTGGGAAGGATCGACCACGCGAAGCTCAACGTGCACGGCTCGTCGCTCGCCGCCGGGCATCCGTTCGCCGCCACCGGCGGCCGGATCCTCGCGACCGCGGCCAAGCTGCTCGACCGCCGCGGCTCCGGCCGGGCGTTGATCTCGATCTGCGCCGCGGGGGGCCAGGGCGTGGTCGCCATCGTCGAAAAGTAGTCCGTTCTCCGGCCCACGTCGCGACGCTCGTCTGCGCGGATGCCGATACTCGTCTCAATGCGCCGCCTCGCTCCCCTCACCGCTCTCGCCCTCCTGCTCGCCGTTCCGGCCGTCGCTCACGCGGGCGCGGTGACCATCGGCAGCGACCTGTCGGCGCGCGCCTCGATCGCCCAGTCGCATCCGCGCGACTGGGCCGCCTTCCCCACCGCGTTCGGGAGCGGTGGCAGCGGGGTCGTCGCGCCCGTGCAGGGCGAGGTCGCCCAGGTCACCTTCAAGGGCACCGTGCTCAAGGCGTCCAACCCGGCCTACGAGAGCTCCGGCCATCCGCCCTTCAACTTCAAGATCGCCGTGCTGCGCCCGAACGCGAACGGCACCTTCGAGCTCATTCTGGCCTCCAACGACCTGCCCTTCCCGTTCGGCGGCGACGAGCAGCAGCTGTCGACCTTCACGCTCATCAAGGACGAGCCGCGCATCTGCGTGCAGCCGGGGGACATCGTCGCGCTCGCGACCTCGGGCGGCTTCGGCAACACGGACCCGGCCTTCGGCGGCTTCCCCGACAACTTCTACGCCGACGGCTACCCCGTCCAGATGTTCGGCAGCGTGCCGAACTCCGGGGTCTCGGTCTTCGAGCAGGGCACGACCAACGGCGGGACCGACGACGGCAACGGGTTCCAGGTCGGCGACGTCGAGAGCGGAACGGAGCGCCGCGGCCAGGAGCTGCTGATGCGCGCGACGATCGCCACGGGCGACGATGCGCGGCCCTTCTGCCGGTCCGATGAGGAGAACCAGGGGCCGACGGTCAGCCTGCCCAACCAGTCCCGCGAGCTCAAGGTGGCCAGTCAGAAGGCCAGCGTCCAGATCGGCTGCGTGTCGCTGCGTCCGTGCGAGGGGATGCTCTTCCTCAAGCAAGGCGCAAGCACGATCGTCGGTGAGGGGTCGTTCTCGCTGGCCGGCCGCTCCGAGGGCGCCGTCGGCGTCTCTTTGAACGCCAACGGCGTCCGCAAGCTGCGCGAGTCAGGCGGCCGGCTGTCGGTGACGACGATCGTGCGCCCAGCCGGCGGCGCCAAGCTCGAGGAGGGGGGCTTCGAGCTCGTCGGCGAGGGTGGGGGCCCCACTTCGAGCGCCTCACTCGCCATGCCGGTCAAGCCGAAGGTCAGCCTTGCGGTGCGCAAGGGCGCGGTCGCGCTGAAGGTGCGTTGCGAGGGTCCGGGTAACTGCGCGGGTCGGCTCGCTCTCGCCAAGCAGGGGACGCTCTTCGGCAGCGCGGCCTTCTCCGTACCAGCCGGCAGCGCGCGCACGGTGACGGTCAAACTCAACGCGAAGGCCAAGCGGGCGCTGCGTCAGGCCAAGGGCCCGGCCATCGCGGTCAAGGCGACCACGAAGTCGGCCGCCGGCGCTCGCAGCGTCTTCTTCAAGATCAAGCGCGCCTGACGGCGTTCGCGAGCGCCTCGCCCGCGACGAGCCGCTCCTTCGCGGGGCGGTCCAGGCGCTTGATCCGGTGCTCGAGCGACATGGCCGTCCCCCGGTCGCCGACCTCCCAGGCGGCGGCGATCTCGACCGGCAGCCGGCCGCGCGTGTACTTCGCGCCGATGCCGCCGGCGTGGGCGGCCAGGCGCGCCGCCAGGTCGTTGGTCCAGCCGCAGTAGAGCGTCCCGTCGCCGCAGCGCAGCAGATAGACGAAGGCCATCGCTACGGGTGTTCACCGGTCGGCGCCGCAACCCTGGTATAAGTCGCGCCGCCGGGCCCGGGGGGTCCGGATCTCAATCAGAGGATCGGAAGAGGACAGATGGCTACCGGAACCGTCAAGTGGTTCAACAATGACAAGGGCTTCGGCTTCATCACGCCCGACGAGGGGGGCAAGGACCTGTTCGTGCACCACTCCTCGATCAACGGATCCGGCTTTCACACGCTCGCCGACGGCGCGCGCGTGAACTACGAGTCCGAGGACGGTCCGAAAGGACCGAAGGCCATCAGCGTCGACGCGCTCTAGTGTCCCGAGTCAGTATTTCGTTGACACTCGGACGGCGCCGGCCCGCGTCTGCCGCGCCCCGGTATTCGCCGACGTACGCCCGGTATGCCAACGAATACCGGTGCACGGCAGACACGATCCGGCATCCCTCTCGGTGTCAACGAACTAACGACTCGGGACACTAGGACGCGCCCGTTCAACGCATCCTTCTCGTCTGCCTCGGCAACATCTGCCGCTCGCCCACCGCTGAGGCCGTGTTGCGAGGGCTGGTGGCCGAGTCCGGTCTCCAGCACGAGATCGCCGTCGACAGCGCCGGCACCGGCGACTGGCACGTCGGGCGCGCGCCGGACGCGCGGTCGACCGCGGCGGCCGCGACACGCGGCATCACCCTCGAGGGAGCTGCGCGTCAGGTGATCGCCGAGGACTTCGCGTCGCACGACCTCGTGGTCGCCATGGACCGGGCCAACGAGCGCGACCTGCGCGCGCTCGCGCCCGACCCGGTGGCGCGCGACAAGGTCGTGCTCCTGCGCTCGTTCGATCCCGTGGCGGTCGCCGCCGGGGACCTTGACGTTCCGGACCCCTACTACGGCGGCGACGACGGCTTCGAGAACGTCCTCGACGTGGTCGACCGCGCGTCGCGCGGGCTGCTTGCCCATCTCCGGAAGTAGGCGGTTCGTCAAACGGCGCGCCGACGCGCCGCCCGGCTTCTTCGCGACGGAGGCGGCGGGCCTGGCGTGGCTGGGGGAGGGGCCGCTGCGCGTGCCGCGGGTCTTCGACGTCGCCGACGACGCCATCGTGATGGAGCGGATCGAGCCGGGCGCGCGCTCGGCGGCCTTCGACGCGGAGCTCGGCTGCGGGCTCGCGCAGCTGCACGCGCTCGGGGCCGAGCGCTGGGGCGCGCAGCGGACCTTTCTCGGCCCGCTCGAGGTGCCCAACGGCGCCGCGCCGGACTGGCCTTCGTTCTACGGGGCGCAGCGGCTCGAGCCGCTGCTGCGCACGGCCGTCGACGCGGACGCCCTTCCGCACGGCGCCGCGCTGCGCATCGAGCGCGTCATCGCACGACTGCCCGGGCTGTGCGGCCCGGCCGAGCCTCCCGCGCGCCTGCACGGAGACCTCTGGAGCGGCAACGTCATGACCGGCCCCGACGGATCGCCGTGGCTGATCGACCCGGGCGCGTACGGCGGCCACCGCGAGGTCGATCTCGCCATGCTGTCGCTCTTCGGCGGACCGGGGCCGGACTTCCTGCCTGCCTACGAAGAGGTCTCGCCGCTCGCCGAGGGGCACGCCGACCGCGTCGCGCTGTACCAGCTGCTGCCGCTGCTCGTCCACGCGGTCCTGTTCGGCGGCGGCTATGGCGCGGCCGCCGACCGGGCCGCGCGCGCGTACTGCTGAAGACGCGGGGAAGGTGCCGCCGGGCCGGGGGCGAAGATGGCCCGCGATGACCCTCCCGACCGTCAAGGAGACGACGCTCCCGCCCGAGCCCGTCTCCCACGACCCCTTCATCGACGGCCTCGCCCCGCCGTCGCCCCCGCTGCCGCCCGTCACGCGTCGGATCTGGGACTGAGCCGACAGCCGCGTCCCAGGATGCCCCCAGGGTTCGCCCAGCAAAGGCGTCCACTCTGAGGACATGCACGATCACGACCGCGGCCTCGACCACGACCTTCCCCGCCTCGTCAACCGCCGGCCCGTTTCCCGGCGACGGCTCCAACGGTCCCGACGTGCTCACCGAGAGCGGCGTCGTGCGGGAGGACATCGCGTCGAGCTTCGGCGACTTCTCCGGTGTCGCCGAGGGAGTACCGCCCAGGATCGAGATGACCCTGCTCGACGTCTCGGGCGGCGGCAGCCCGCTCGCCGGCGCAGCGGTCTACGCCTGGCACTGCGACGCGGCCGGCCGCTACTCGCTCTACCACTAGGGCGTCATCGAGGAGAACTACCTGCGGCGTTCAGGTGTTCGACGTCTCCAGCGGCATCACCCTCACGCTCAACGTCGGCGTGTAAGTACCCTTCGCCGTCCGCGGAGGGCGTAGCTCAGTCGGTAGAGCTCCGGGTTGTGATCCCGGCGGTCGCGGGTTCGAGTCCCGTCGCCCTCCCTGCAGAGGACCGCGCTACGGCGCGGTTCTCGCCGTTCTAGGCGTTCCCCCAATGGGGGGAATGTGGTGCGGGTGGCAACGAAACTGGCAACATGTCCACGCTGGCGCCGCGTTTCGGCGGCCAGTTGATATATCGAGTGTTGCCGGGTACGTTGACGCACTACAGGGTCGGCGCGTCAGGGCCGATCCATGACCTAACATCCCCTCTATGCCGGCGACCCTCTCCACCGTCAGCACCTACCAGGTGACGATCGCGCTCACGCCGCCGAGCGGCGTAAGCAACGACGAGCTCGAGGAGTTCACGATCGCGCTTGAGGAGGTCATGTGCGAGCACGGCTACGGCGAGCATTTCGGCGCGTCGGCGTCGTGCGCGTTCGATCCGGCGTCGGTGGAGATCGACCTTCTCATTCCGGCCGTCAGCGCGTCGATCGTCAACAGGCGCGTTTCGGAGGTCATGGCGGAGGTCGAGAAGCACCTCCCGGTGCAGACTCTTCACGATCAGCAGATCGTGGCGCAGCCGGTCACCGCGGCCTAGATCTCCAGGCCGCCGCGTTTCATCTGGGCGGCCTTGTTCTTGACCGTGCGCCAGTCGCTCGGTGTCGACGGAATCGGGATCATTCGGCTTCCGTCGGGCGGGTAGCACATGACGTGCTTATTACCGCCGACGCGGCATCCCCACTCCTGATTCCAGGCCTCTTCGATAAGGGCGTCGAGGGCCTGGTCCTTGACAGAGGGTCGCTTGTCGCCGTTCTGCTTGTAGCGGACGGGATTCCGTTTCACCGCTTCCGACCCTAGCGAGATAGCCGCTAGCGCTACGCAAATTTGACCCGTTTTGCTGGACAATTTTGTGCGCGCCGACGCGCGTGCGTGTCGGCCTGTCAACGGTCCAGGTGCCTCAGATCGCGCAGTGTGGCTGCCTGTCTTTACGGGCTGTGGTAGGATCTCGGGCGTGGCCACACCGATCACCAACTATCGCTTTGGCGAGGACACCCTTAGCGAGACCGACGAGACTCGCCGCCACATGCAGCGCCGGACGCGCAGCAAGGTGTCCGGCAGCGAGGCCGTTCGAGTGGCCATTCACAACGAACGCCAGAGGCTGGAGCCTGAGATTGCAGCGGACGTTGGCGCCTGGAGCGAACTGCTCCGCCAGGTGCTCGAGGCAGGGCACATCGGAGACCTCGAGCCCGCGCGGATCGTGCTGCGCGGCACCGGCCACACCGAACTAGATGAGGCAGTGGAGGTTCTGCCGAGCGGTGCGGTGTCTCGCATCCCGGCGCGCTGGGAGACAATGACGGCCCAGGCCTTCCTCGGGGGGTTCGTCCCCGGTCATGACGAGGACGCCGTGGCTCTAGATCTTCAGCTTCTCGTCGAACACCATTCAGCTATCGGAGCGACGGTCTTCCTGACAGGCGAGGCGGGCCTAGCCCGCGTATACCTCGGCACACTCAGCCTCTTGGTAGGCGACGACGCCTTGGACTCGAGCCGGCTCAGCGCCATCGCTGAGGAGAACGGATTCGACTGGACGTAAATGGAGCAGCACAACGCGCAGCCGGGCTTCCGATCGGTCAAGCCCAAGCGAAAGCAGAAGCAGACGCCGAGTCGTGAGCGCCGCGAGGCTCGCCGCGGCATTGAGCGAGCGGCGAGGCTCCGACACGAAGCGTGGTCCGAGGTCGGCGTCCCGGTTGAGGTCACCGTCTCGCGACTCACCGATGAACTCCACGACCTGTTCGCCGACAAGCGCCGTGCTGCAGGGGGTGCGTGAGGGGCGGGCCGACGTCCGAGGCGCCGCAAGGGCGCCTTCATCCCGATGATGTCGAGGCGCCGGCATGAGCCCGCCAGTGGACATCGCCGCCGCGATCGCAGCGGCCGTCGCCGATGAGCTCGAGCGTCGCGGCCTGACGTCCTCGGCCGTCGCGACCCGAATCAGCACCCCGTGGCTGACGACGGATGAGGCCGCCGAGTACCTCCGGGCCAGCCGCCAGCGCGTCTTTGACCTCACGAGCCAAGGGCATTTGGCCGTCTACAAGGACGGCGCGAGAAACCTGTACCGGCGCGAAGATCTCGACGGCTACCTTCGAGTCGCCGCATGACCCTTGTCACGGCGGGCCGTGAAAGTGCTGGGCGGCGGCGTCCGCGTGGCTATGCCGATTGGAGTCCGCACGCGCCGACCCGCGAGCTTCTACTCGATGTAGAGGACGTTCTCCGGCGCTATGAAGACCATCTCCCGTTGACGGTGAGGCAGATCTACTACTCGCTGGTCGGCGCCGGGAAGCTGGACAAGACCGAGCAGGCCTACGCACGCCTCGGAGAGCATCTGAACCGGGCGCGGCGCGCGAAGGTGCTTCCGTTTGACGCGATCCGCGACGACGGCGTGATGACGATGCACGCCGACTACTACGGCAGCGTCGCGGACTTCCGCGACGACACTGCTCGTCGCGCTCGCGAGTACCGGCGCGACCGGCAGGCCGGTCAGCCCCAGCGGCTGGAGCTCTGGAGCGAGGCGGCCGGCATGGTCGGGCAACTCGCCCGGGTCGCGGAGGACTTCAGCGTCCCCGTGTACTCGGCCAGTGGCTTCGCATCGTTGTCGGCGGTGAGGACGCTCGCCAACCGGGCGCTGCGGTCGAGCGTCCCGACGGTCATGTTGCACGTCGGCGACTACGACCCGTCGGGAGAGTCGATCTTCGCTGCCATCGCCGAGGATGCTTCGGCGTTCGTTCGCGAGGATCGAACGGTCCAGACGACCCGGCTGGATGCCATACGAGTGGCCCTGACGAGAGAGCAAGTGGACGTGTTCTCGCTGCCGACGTCGCCCGTGAAGGCGAGCGACGGTCGCTCTCGTGGCTGGGATGGCGGGACGTGCCAGTTGGAGGCGCTGCCGCCCGACATGCTGGCCGCTCTGGTCCGGGATGCGATCGAGGACACCCTGGACGTCCATCGCTACCGAGAAGAGATCCGGCGCGAGCACCTCGATCGCGCCGAACTGCTCGGCCTCCCGTCTGGAGGGCCCGTCGGATGAGCCGCTCGTTCGGCCTCACGCTCGACGACTTCCGCGACCAGCTGCGCCGCTCCGGCCGCGTCTACGTCGGCGAGAACGGCAGCCTCAGCACGACTTGTCCGAGCTGCCCGGGCGAGCTGACGGCCGTCGCGGCCTTGGACGGCATCACCATTTCGTGTTCGCAGTGCGACGCCGCGCGCATCGCGGACGATCTCGACCGGGCTGAAGCCAAAGCGCGGCCCGCCGGCCAAGTCGCGGCGCAAGTGGTTGAACTCGGTGCCGACGAGGCGGGAGCCAAGCTTGCCGACCTGCTCGGCCTGACCGTCATGGGCATGACCGTCAAGTCCGCGGTCACAACCGGTCAAGGCGCCAGAGCGAGCGCCCAGCTCGAGCTCTCGAACGGCGAGTGGCTGGAGTTCGAATCCCTCAGGGAGATGGCGCATCTCACGGTCCTGCGAGCCGAGCTTGCAGCGTGCGCCGGCGTCGTGCCGAAGATCACGGCTGCCGACGCCCTCCAAGCCGTCGCACTGCTGCGACAGGTCGCACGGCGGCAGCAGACCGTCTCCGACGACGACCTCGCCCTCGACTGGGGCCAGAGCTACCTCCAGGCTGCCCAGACGCGGCCGGTCGACATGAGCGACCAGGCGGACCGCTGGGAGGCGTTCAGCGATCTCCGGTCGCTCGACAATGCTCGCGAGGAGGCCGGCGCCGCCATGACGATGGTTCTCGTCGACAGTGCCGGGGTGCGCTTCGTGCGCAGCGGTCACATGTATGGGTTCGTCCGCGGCCGCGAGCCGGGACTCAGCGAAGGCAAGATCGCTCAGCGCCTGCTTCGCGTTGGCTGGACCAAGCCCAACGCCAGCGGCCGGGTCAAGGCCACACAGCCCGGTTTCGGCGGGACTCTCAACTGGTCGTTTTTCCTCGTGCCGGCAGACTGGCCAGGTAACGAGGTAACGGCAGGTACAGGGTTATTACGTGCGCGAGAAGAGGCCACTGCCTCGTGCGTAGAGGTCGTTACCGGCCGTTACCTCGTTACTTCCGACGAGGCCAGCGCGTGACGACGACCCTCGCACCGCCGGCCCTTGTGGCGTGGTCACGCTTCGCCGAGCACCGCGGCAAGCTGATCGCAGACCTCGACGTCCGTCTCGCCAACGGGCGCCTCGTGACCCTTGTCGCCCATGAAGACCGTGGGCTCGTCGTCATCCGCGGCCTCCGCGCCATCGCCGACCGCGAGACGCAGAACGCCGCGGCCGGCGCCGTCCGAGCCGCCATCCGTGAACACCTGAACCACGACCAAGCCCAGGAGGCCGCATGAACCAGACCACCCTCGCCGACCCGCTGGAGTTCGTCGTCGACGCGCTCGGCACTCTGCCGGAAGACCCGGCGAAGCTCGACGATGTCGAGTTCGAACGGATCTCATCGATCCAGCAAGGTCTCACCAGGCACACCGCCACGATCCTGCAGGCCGCCGCCGACCTTGCGCTCAGTCTGCACCACGGCGAGATCGACCTCGACGACGCGATCGGGCGCCGCGACGAGATCGGCCGCGCGCAGATGCTCGGCCACGAAGCCGACGCCCACCTCACTGAGTACATCACCGCCGCCCTGTTGGCGCGCGGTCATCGCCTCGACGACCTGCTCGAGGCAGCCACCCACACCACCAACGGCCAGGAGGCCTGAGCATGACCACCAACCGCAACCTCACCGCCGCGCTCGAGCTCGCCGAGCTCCTCGCGCCGACCTGGCCGGCGATCACCGGACGCATCGAGCGCTCCAACGGTCCGACCTGCCTCCACGACGACAAACACCTCAGCAAGCAGTTCAAGGACACCGAGCAGGACGTCCGCAACCTCCGGGATGAGATCAAGTCCAAGCAGACCACCGCCGACCAGACTCGGAAGGCCTACGTCGACGGGGGCGAGCGGACCGGCAGCCCCGAGTTCAAGACCGCAGCGGCTGCCGTCAAGGACGTCAAGGACGCTGAGGCTCGCCTGAGCATCGCTCAGGAGCTGCAGGTCGAGCTGCTCAAGAAGCTCTCGAGCACAGACCCCGCCGACAGCGACGGCAAGTGGGCCGCCGGCAAGGTGCTCGAGGACCCGGCGCTGCGCGACCAGATCCGCAAGGCTGGCAACAGCAGCGCCCGCGTCGGCCGAATCGCGCTCGGTGAGATCGCCAGCGCCGACGCCGCCCGCGACGCCTTCAAGGCCGACATCACCGGCACCCCGAATATGCGCCGCGACGACTACGGCGGAGTCGCACCCCAGCTACGCCAACAGCTCACCGTCCTCGACGTCATCGCGACCGGCACCATGGAAGGCAGCTCGGTCCCGTACACCGTTGAGAACGGCTCGTTTGACACCGCCGCCGAAACGACGGAGGGCACACTCAAGCCCGAAGGCGTCGGCGTCTACACCGATGCCAACGCCGAAGCAGCGACGATCGCGCACTGGTTCAAAGTCCGCAAGCAGGTGCTCGCCGACGTCCCTGCGTTCGCGAGCGTCCTCGAGAACCGCCTGCGCTACGGCGTCGCCCGCCGGCTCCAGGCCGAGATCCTCGCCGGCAACGGCACGACCCCGAACATCCAGGGCATCCTGACCACGCCCGGCGTCGGCGTAGTCGCGTTCACCGCCGGGAACCTGCCGACCGAGCAAATCCTCAGCGGCATCACCCAGGTCAAGGTTGCCGGCGCCGACCCCAACGCCATCATCCTCAACCCGCTCGACTGGAAGAAGTCACTGCTGCTCAAGTCCGCCGGCTCCGGGGACTACTTCTCCAACGGTCCCTTCGACGTCACCGGCGAACGGATGTGGGGCGTCCCCGTCATCACGACCGCCGCCATCCCAGAAGGCACTGCCCTCGTCGGCGCCTTTCAGATCGGTGCGCAGCTGCTCATCCGGGAGGGCGTGAACGTGCTCGTCAGCGATGCGGACGGCCAGGACTTCACCTTTAACAAGGTGACTATCTTGGCCGAATTACGCGCCGCGCTGGCCGTCTACTACCCGGCCGCGTTCTCGAAGGTCGCACTGGCGTAGCGCGATGCGGACCACCGACCACAATCTTCACCGGCGGACCCTCCTTACCGCCGGGAAGGCGCCGCGATTGCATTCGTGCAGTCGCGGTCGCGGGGGACTCGAGCCGCCCGGACGTCCGTCGACGTCCGGGCGGTTCGCCACATTGGCTACGGCCGTAGCCAATGCCTCGGTGGTCGGGAAGCGCTCCGCGAACTGCCGGCGAAACTTCAGCTCCGGACGACTCTTACCGGTGGCCGCAGCGAGCGCGTCGAGGAACCCGTCTGGCGCGCCGACGAACACCGACACCCGGTTCCTGATCACCGCCGACGTCAACGCCCCCGGCACGGCATCCCCCCATCCCCACACTCGACCCCAGGGGGGAGGGTCCCGTCCCGGACCAGCGGCACTGGCCGCGACTCCGCAGTCGTTCCCTCTCTCTGCGGCGCTCAGAAGTCGCCACATAGGTGCCGTGCGGTGACGCAAGGCCTCGCGAAGACGGCCGCTCGTGGCTACGGAGCGGCGCACAAGCGGTTGCGCGCGCAATGGGCGCCGAAGGTGGCTGCGGGGACGGTGGCGTGCTCTCGTTGCGGCCGGCTGATCGGGCCTGCTGAGCCGTGGGACCTCGACCATGACGACGCGGACAGGTCGCTGTACCTCGGGCCGGCTCACCGCGGCTGCAACCGGGAGAAGCTGCCGGTCGCAGCGGGCGTGAATCTGTCGCCGGCCGAGCTCGTGCACCGTGCCTGGTCATGCGAGTGGTTCGTGTGCTCGTGCGCCGGCTGCGTCGCGAGGAGGGGTCGTGTCTAAGGATGCGCGCGTGGTGAGCGTGTTCGGCCCGTTCAACAGCCGGGCGCTGGTGGAGATGCCCGTCGATGCCGCCCGCGAGATGTTCGACGGGCCGCTGGCCGACAACGCGCGCACGGACGTCATCGACGCTGCGTTGCGCGAGGTCGAAGCCATCCGCGAGCGCGATGCGGTCCTGGCGGACTCGCCGTTGGCGGCTGGGATCGTCGCCCTCGCGTTCGAGATTGCGCACCCGTACAATTCGGCGACGTCGAAGGCCGCTCTTCACCGCGAGTTGCGGGAGAGCGTCGACCGGTTGCGGGAGCTGGCGCCGCCGGCAACCGAGGCCGATCGGGTCGACGAGTTGGCGCGCGCGAGGGAGCTGCGCCGTGCTGGCTGAGCCCATCACCGGCGTGCAGGAGCCGCGGCTGCTCTATTTGCCGCCACACGACGCCGGCCGGTCCGCGGAGGCGACCCGTGAGGCGCTCGAGCTCGCGAGGGTCGCCGGTATCGAGCCTGAGCCGTGGGAGGAGACCGCCGTCGCGGCGATGCTTTGCGAGCGCGAGGATGGGGCGTGGGCGTGCCGCGAGTACGGCCTGTGCGTCCCCCGCCAGTCAGGGAAGGGCGTCGTGCTCGAGATCCGCGAGCTCGCGGGCCTGTTTCTCTTCGGCGAGCGCGACTTGGTGCATTCGGCGCACTTGTTCGGGACGGCGCTGGAGGCGTTCCGTCGGATGCGCGCGCTGATTGAGGGCACCCCGGAGTTGTCGCGCCGGGTGAAGTCGATGAGGACCGCGAACGGCGACGAGGGGATCGAGCTTCACGGGCCGACCGGCCGGCGCGTCAGCGGCGGGCAGCGATTGAAGTATCGGGCGAGGACGAAGGGCGGCGCCGGCCGTGGCCTCGGCGGCGACTTCCTGGCGCTCGACGAGGCGATGTTTCTCCCGGAAATCGTCATGGGTGCGTTGCTGCCGGTTGTCAGCGCCCGGCCGAACGCGCAGATCGCGTACGTCGGCTCGGCGGTCGACAGGGCCGTCCACGCGGATGGGCACGCCTTCTCGAGCGTCCGCCGCCGGGCGCTGGCGGGCGGGGAGACTCAGCTCGGCTACGTCGAGCACTCCGCACCGGGGTCGCTCGATGCCCTTGACGACGTCATTGACGACGTCGACGCGTGGGCGCAGGGCAACCCCGGTTTGGGCGGGCGGATGACGCTCGACGCGGTCCGCGCGGAGCGGGCGACGCTCAGCCGGCGGACGTTCGCGGTTGAGCGGCTCGGCATTGGCGACTGGCCCGGTCCCGTCGACGACGAAGAGGACGAGGAGGCGATCATCGCGAGCGCCGTCTGGGCGGCGCTGGTGGACTCCACGTCGACGATCACGGGACGGGTGAGCTTCGCGATCGACGTTCACCCCGACCGGTCGTCGGCTGCGATCGCGGCCGCCGGCACCGGGCCGGACGGCCTCGTGCACGTCGAGGTCGTCGAGCACCGTCCCGGCTGCGGGTGGGTAGCGCAGCGCGCGGCTGATCTGCAGGCCGCGCACGACTCGACCGGCTTCCGGTACGCCGAGAAGAGCCCGACTGCCGCTCTCGTACGCGGCCTCGCGGATGCCGGCGTCACACTCGAGCCGGTTGGCGCCCAGCAGCACGCCGAGGCGTGCGGGCAACTGATCGACCGGGTCGAGCAGGGCCTGGTGCGCCATACGGGCACGCCCGAGCTCTCGGCGGCGATCGAGGGCGCGAGCATCCGGCCGCTCGGCGATGCGTGGTTGTGGTCGCGTCGCGCCTCGCGGGCCGACGTCACGCCGCTGGTCGCCGGCACGTTGGCCATGTGGGGCGTCGACCAGGCGCCGACCAGGCCGCAGGCGACGCTCGAGGACTACCGCATCACCCGACTCTGACCATGACCCAAACGAAGGAGATAACGATGACTGACCTGACGACGGCAAGCACGGGAATCCCGCTGACGGCGGCGACGCCGACGACCGGCATGACGACGGCGGCTGACATAGCCTGCGCTGTCACGCAGGAGGGCGCGACCGGGGAGGACCTGGCCTCGGTGCTGGAGGCCGGGCTCGCGAAGCTCGACACCGACAGCGTCCAGACGTTCGACGTGCCCGGCTGGGACACGCTTCGAGTGCGGGCGAAGGCGCCGAAGAGCGACGACCGCAGCACCGCTGTGAAGATCGTCGCCCATTCGACTGACGCGGTCCTGTTGCGCAAGGGCGAGGACTGGATGGAGGTGCGCCACGGTTGGCGCGGCGTCGCGGAGGTAATGGGCCGTCCCGAGATGTCGACGTCCGAAGTCATCCGGCGCGTCCTCGGTAACGAGGATCGCCTCAACGTGTTCGCCGACGAGATCATGAGCTGGGTCATCGGCCGCAAGAGCACCCTCGATCGGCTGCTGGACGACCTCCATGGCTGAGAGTTCGGCAACAATCAGACTTCGCTTGCTAGGTGCCCGCTCGTTTGAGCGTGACGCCGACAAGGCCGCGGGCGGGCTGCGCGGCATCGGCGACGAGGGCGAGCGGGTCAACCGTGTCGTGGGCAGCACCCGGAAGCTGGTGATGCCAGCCGCACTGATCACCGGCGTCGGACTCCTCGCGCAGTCGATGTCAGCCGCCGCGGCGGGCGGGGTCGCGTTGGCGGCCGGGGTCGCACCCGCAGCCGGTGCGCTCGCGGCGTACCCGGCGATAGCGTCCGCGGCTCAGCAGGGCCTCGCCACGTTCCAGCTCGGCATCGCCGGCGTCACCGATGCCGTCGGCGGACTCAACGACAAGCTCGACCCGGACAAGCTCGCGGCGCTGACGCCACCCGCTCGCCGGTTCGCTCGTGTCCTCCAGGGCCTCAAGGCGCCCGTCATCGACATTCAGAAGCAGATCCAGCGCGGCATGTTCCCGGGCCTCACCGCGGGCCTGAAAGCCGCGTCAGGGAACCTCGGCGTCCTCCGGACCGGGATGGCCGCCACCGGCAAGTCGATCGGGATGCTCGCCGAGCGCGCCGGAAAGCTCATCGGCTCCAAGGGATTCGGCCAAGACCTCGAGAAGCAGCTGGGCCGCAACAACCTCACCATCCGCCGCCTCGGCGGCACCGGGCTGCGGCTCGGCGACGCTCTCCGCCACGTCGTCATCGCTGCCGGGCCGCTGGTGGATTGGATGACTCGCCTCGCGGGGGTCTGGGGACGCAACATCCAGGCCGCTGCGAGAACGGGCCGCGAGACGGGCAAGCTGGCGGCGTTCTTCGAGAAGACCCGTGACGTCCTGTCGCGGCTGTTCTCGATCACCGGCAGCGTCGCCCGGGGCCTGTTGAACATTGGCCGGGCCGGGTCGAGTCTCGGCGGTGAGCTGCTCGCGTCGATCGACGCTGCGGCCGGCCGGTTCGCGAAGTGGACCGGTTCGATGCGCGGCCAGAACTCGCTGAAAACGTGGTTCGCTGAGGCGAAACCGGCGGTCTATGAGCTCGCCAAGCTGATCGGTTCCGTCGGCAAGTCGTTCGGGAGTCTCGGCGGCGGCGCGTCGAGTCTCGCGCCGATGATCAAGCAGATCCGGACCGAGCTGCTGCCGGTGTTGACGAGGGTCGTCGGCGGGACCACGAAGGCGTTCGGGCCGACGTTGGTCTCCGCGATCACGAATCTCGCGGCGGCGATGGAGCCGCTGTTCGGGTCGTCGGGTCCGATGATCCTGTACGTCAAGGCCTTGAGCGCGCTGGCCAAGGCGTCGGCTTGGCTGACGAACACGGTCCCCGGAGCGAGCGCTGCGATCACGGTCCTCATCGGGGCTATGGCCGTCAACAAGGTCCTGGGTTTCACCGATGCAACGAGCGCTCTCGGCAGGGTGTTGCGGAGCCAGGCAGCGGCGACGATCACCTATACGGTTGCGACGAATGCCGTGGCCGCCGCCACGAAGGTGTGGGCTGGTGTCCAGTGGCTGCTCAACGCGGCGCTGACCGCGAACCCGATCGGGCTGATCGTCGTGGCTATCGCTGCCCTGGCGGCCGGCGTCGTGATCGCCTACAAGAAGAATGACGCCTTCCGAACGAAAGGTCGATCAGGTGTGGGCGGCGCTGAAGAAGGCCGGTGAGTGGGCCATGAACGCCGGCCGCGACATCAAGCAGTTCGTCGGCGGCGCCATCGACTGGCTTCGCCCAAAGATCGCGTGGCTCATCAACGCCCTCAAGGACGTGGTTCGGTTCTCGCAGGACGCGATCGCGTTGGCTGACAAGGTGGCGAAGAACCCGCTCTCGATCGTCCCCGGCCAAAGCGACGGCGGCAGCGGCATATTTCCGAAGAACAGCCTGCTCGGGCTGGCTGGCTTCGCGGCCGGCGGCGTCGTCCGCTCGCCGCTGCAGATCGTCGGCGAGCAGGGCCCCGAGCTCGCGGCCCTGCCGATGGGCTCGCGAGTCTTCACCGCGGGCCAAACGTCTCGGATGCTTCGCCCCACGCCGACAAACTCGGAACCCTCCCCGCGCTCGTTGCGCACCGTGCTCCCGCGACGGACGGTCATCGAACTCTCGACGACCATTGAGAACCAGCCGCTCGACAAGCGCGTCCTGCACAAGAAGGTCTTCCAGGTCGACGGCGACATCAGGCACCAGGCATGAACGACGAAGCGGATGAGCCCCCGAACTTCGTGGAGCAGCAGCTCGCTCGGATCTTCTCCGAGGAGCTGAGTCGCGGCGGCCTGTCGAGCCACGACCTCGGCGACCCCGACGACCCGCTGTACGGGGCCGTTGCCCGGATCGCGATCCGGGCCGTGCATCTGGGCCAGGTAGAGCTGGTGGCGCGTCTGGAAGCAGAGGGCCACCACATAGACCTCGGCTCGACGACGCTCAACTACAAGGGTGTTGACCTGCTCAAGCCCTACGTCGAAGGCGACGACTCGTGAGGACCCCGGCGTCCCTGGGCTTGCGCGCGCGGCGTCGCTTCGCTACCGTCCGCCGCGTCAACCAAATCGCCCCCGCGACCGCGCAAACGGCCCGGGGGCATGGCACCGAAGACAGAACCTTCGATGCGGCGCGCACGCTACCCAACCAGGCGGCGTGGGCCTCTCGTCACAGGCGAACCCTTCGGAGCCTCAGCCGAAGGAGGAGCAAGTGACCACAAGCACGACCAAGGCCCGGACCAAGGCGTTCGCGGACCAACCTAGGGACGTCGTCACGTTACGCCTCAGCCCGGAGGCGGCGAAGCACTTCGCCGACGTCTGGCGCGGAGAGGTGGAGGCCGACCTCGAGAGCCCGTCAGACATCGAGACACGCGATGACCTTGAGGCGTTCCTCGACCTGGTCACGGTCCGCCGCGACGTGCTCGACGCCATCGGCTGGGGCGAAGTGGCGGAGGACACGGAGATCATGGTGTCGCGGGTGATGGCTGAGCAGGTGATCGCGGCAATGCTCGACGTCGACTGTGTGAGCTACGGCGGGATCACTCGCGAGGCGACCGTGAGGGCGTTCGTCGGCCACGGGCTGCGCGACCAGATGCACGACACCGTCGCGCAGGTTGAGGCGACGAACCGATGACCACCACTACACCGACGCGAGAGGTCAAGATCTCGCTCTCCGCCCTCGCAGTGCCCCACGTCCGGCACCAGGCCTACTGGCTGTACGCGCAGACGGCCGACACGATCGCGGAACGAGTCGACGACCCTCATGGACGCGCAGATCTTCACCGCGAACTGATGGCGCACGCGGTGACTCTCGACCAACTCGGCTGGGAGCCACGAGACCACGAACAGGACGTCGAACTGACCACCCGCGACGACATCCATCGCGTTCTCGCGAAGGAGGCCGTGAACTGGATCTACACCGTCGATCTCGGCGAGGAGGGCGGCGACCTCGACCCGCCGAAGATCCGGGTTCTCGCGGACCGCGCCGAGGCTCTCGAGGCATACCACGCAGCGGCGTCGCCGGAGGCGTCGGCATGAAGTGCGGGTCCTGCTTCGCGTCGGCCACGCACTTGCTCACCGGCCACTACACCGAGGCGTGGTGTGAGGCGTGTGCGAGCCGGCGCAGCGCCCAGGCTCGCGGTGAGGCCTACACCGCAGTGACGATGCTCGGCTACGCCGCGCTCACCGCCGAAGGTGCGGGTATGACTCGCGACGAGATCGTCGCCACAGTCGACGCCGCGCTTGCGAAGGACGGGGAGTCCTGGTCAGTCCACATCGACGACGGCCTGCCCGACTGGGCGTGGCGCGATTTCGAGGGCGATACCCGCTTCGTGCGGCTGCCGGAGGCGTCCTGATGCCCGAACCCCGGGAGCACCCGATGGAGACCGCCCGCCGCGCCCTCATGGAGGCGGCGCGGCTCGAGTACGAGGCGCACGGCTTCGACGACACTCTCTGGACCAGTCTGAAGCGGTTCGCGGAGTGTTTGCCGAATCGCGCTCCGATTCCGGTGGACGCGGCGACACCGGAGAACGTCGTCGCGCTGAGGGGCGCCTGATGCCGGCGCCCACGATGGAGAAGACGAAGGCGCCGGGCATCTTCAAGCGCGGCGGCCGCTACGTGATCGTCTACCGCGACGCGGACGGCCGCCAGCGCAAGGAGAGCGCCCGCACATACGACGAAGCGAGGCGCCTGAAGGCGAGGCGCACCGCTCAGCGAGACTCGGGGGAGCTGGCCGGCGCGAGCCGTCAGACCCTCCACGAGTACGTCCGCGAATGGATCGACCGTTACCAGGGCGGCCAGCGCGGCTTCCGTGACCAGACCCGCGAGGACTACCGCGGGCTGCTCGAGCTCTACCCGCTCGAGCACTTCCCGGCGAAGCTCAAGCTCGTCGAGTTGACGCCGTTGCACGTCGCCCGGTTCGTCGGGTGGCTCTGCGACGGCCGCGCCCAGGCCGAGCACACGTACAGGCTCGCCGTCCGCGCGCACGAGAAGGCGACCGACGAAGGACGCCGGTCAAAGCCGCCCAGGCCGCTCGCCGACGACGCCGTGAAGGTCCTGTCGGACAAGACGGTCCGCAACGTGCTCTGCCCGCTGCGCGCTTGCCTGAGCACCGCGCGGCGGGAGGGTCTGATCCGCCACAACCCCGCAGACGGCGCGCAGCTACCGAACCGGCCGAAGGTCGACGACGAACTTGAGGACGGGCCGGTGCGTGCGTTCACGCGCGAGCAGCTCGCCGCGTTCCTGCTCGTCGTCGACCGCCGGCACCGGGTCATGTTCCGGCTGCTCGCCGCGACCGGGCTCCGGGTCAGCGAGGTCGTCGCGTTGCAATGGCGGCACCTGCAGCTCGACGGCTCCCGGCCGCACGTCAAGGTCCGCCGCGGCATCGTCCGCGGCAGGGTCGGCCCGCCGAAGACGAAGCAGTCCCGCCGGGACGTCGGCATCCCTGCGGCGCTCGTGGACGAGCTGCGCGCGCACCGCAAGGCGACGGAGTACCCCGGCGATGACGACCTCGTGTTCCCGTCGCTCAATGGGCAGTCGCTGAACGTGTCCAACGTCCGCCGGCGCGTGCTCAAGCCCGCGGCCGAGGAGGCCGGCGCCTCGTGGGCCGGCTTCCACACGTTCCGGCACACGATGGCGTCCATGCTGTTCGAGCGCGGAGCGAACGCGAAGCAGGTACAGCGGACGCTGGGGCACCATTCGGCGGCGTTCACGCTCTCGACGTACGTGCATCTGCTCGACGACGACCAGGCCGACGCGCTCGACCTCGACGCCGAGTTGTCCACCAAGGTAGACACGGGGGTGGCAACAAAACTGGCAACATCGGCCCCGTTCGGTGAGGCTGAAGCCGACTACGCGCTACTGCGAAATGTCGCGGCGTAGAGCCAAACCGCCTAGCTAGACCGAACCGTGCCGAACCGCCGGGGGGTGTTGTGATCCCGGCGGTCGCGGGTTCGAGTCCCGTCGCCCTCCCTGTCGAGAATCGGGCTACAGCTGCGTTCTTGTCTTTGGTGCGGAGTGGGCTGCTGCGCGACGGGCATCAAACGGGCATCAATTGACCATGCTTGACTGAACGCATGAGCGGGCTTCGATCAGGAAGACCCTCGCCGCTCGGACGCCCCTGGGCCTGCTTCGCTGCCGTTCTCGTTGCCGTCGCGGCTTTGTGGGGACTACTCGTCTCCGACGGCCGTGAAGGCTCGACGCTGATCTACGCGATGCTTGTCGCCGCGCTTCTCGCGATCGGCGCCCTCGGCGAGCGCTGGTGGACGCCGGTTCTCGGTGGCGCCGTCTTGGCCAGCCCGATCATCAGCGTGCTCTGGGAAGAACCGACGCCCTGTGGAGATCCCTGTATCGATGAGAGCATCTTCCTGTTCGCCGGGATCTGTGGCGCCGCAATCACCGCTGCCGGCGCCCTCTCACGTTGGCTGATCGTCCGAATCGCCGCTCGTCGCCATCGCGCTTCTCTGTGAGAAGGCCTCCGGGGCGCTCGGGATGGGTACGAAACCTCCGTGCAAGCCGTCCTGGAGATGGGCTCGGAAGTCAGAGTCGGAGCGGCCATCGATCACGGTCAGTTCAATGCCCGAGATGCTGCGGCAGCACTGACATCGACTCCTACGGCGATACGGTCCGCGCATGGGCCCGCTCATCGCCCCAGGCTCGTGTCCGAAACCGCAGCGGCAAGTCGGTCAAAGTCGAGGACACGCGCACCTCGCGCTTCCTCGAAGGGAAGCGGCTGCTTGCCGGCAGGCCCAGGCTCTCGAAGAAGCCGCCGGTCCCCTCGATACCGTGCCCGCCGAACCAACCGAACAGTTTCTGTGTTCCATGTCCGATGAAGAGGGAACCGAGGGTGACGCGTAGCGCGAGCTTTCCGGGAGGCATACGGACGAGACCGCCCGATTACGTGCGTGCGCAAGCATCGCTCTCGGACTAGACCATGTCGCCAAGGTTCCATCACACAGGGGGAAACACCATGCATCGCTTCAAGCGCCCGACTCCATCAATGGCGGTCGCGCTGCTCGCGCTCACCGTCGCACTGGGCGGCACGGCCACGGCTGCGACCGTCCTGATCAAGTCGAGCAGCCAGATCAAGAACGGCGCCGTCAAGCGGGCCGACATCGCGGCGTCGGCCATCAACTCCGGGAAGGTCGCGGACGGGTCGCTGAAGCTCAACGACCTCAGCGGCAGCGCGCAGGGCGTCGTCAACTCCGCCGGCCTGCAGGGGCTCGAGGCCGTCCGCGCCAGCGGCCCTGAGAACGTCGGTCCCGGTCAGACAGCGACCGTGGCCACGCTGAAGGACATCCCGCAGGGCGCCTACGCGATCTTCGCCAAGACGGTCCTGACGGCGCCCAGCAACGAGTCGGGGATCCTCAGCACCGGCGGGTCAGTCGGCGGCCACTGCGTGCTCGACGCCGACGGGGACACCGACGAGTCGTTCGCCCTGCTCGGTTCGCCGGGCGCGCTCGCACCGGCCGAGCTGTCGCTGCAGATCACGCGGACCTTCGCCCAACCGAGCGCCGTGAAGCTCGTCTGCGACGTCACCCAGGAGACCTGGCGCGCGTCGAACACCTCGATCATCGCCCTCCCGCTCGGCTCCGCTCCGCGCCAGAACGTCGACGGCTGATTCGCAGCCGGTAGAGGAGGACGACGAGGTCGGTCACCCCGGCGACGAGGTGGCCGACCGGCCCGGTGACCAACCATGCCGCGAGCCGCTCACCACGTCCACGCCTACGGACGCGGATAGGCGAACACCGTCGATTCGACGCCGAGCGGTGCGCGCAGCCCGTAGCGATCGATCGTCTCCGGATCATCGAAGCCCGCGACCTCCGCGGTCAGCCCGGCCTGCTCAACGCGCTCGATGAAGTCCGGTCCGTAGCTGCGGACGTGGTCGACCTGCCCGAAGCGCTCCAGCCGGCGCGCCGGATCGGTCTCCGCCGGGTCCTCGACGGTCGCGCCGACGGTGAGGGGGACGTGCACGACCGCCCAGCCGCCCGGGCGCAGCACGCGCCGGATCTCGCGCAGGGCAGCGCGGTCGTCGAGGACGTGCTCGAGGACGTGCATGCAGATGACCGCGTCGAAGTCGCCGTCGCCGAACTGCGCCATCGCGGATACGTCGATCACCTGATCGCCGGGTAGCGGCTCCAGATCGCCGCGGACGACGTCGGCGGTCGCCGGCAGCAGCCGGCTTACCGCGTCCTCCGGGGCGAGGTGCAGGACGCGCACACGATCGGGAAGCAGATGGCGACGCCCGGCCAGGGCGAGCGCCAGCGCGCGGTGGCGCTCCAGGCTCCCGCAGTGCCAGCAGCAGCGTCCCGGCCGTGCGCCGGGTCCGGGGGCGAAGCGCGAGTAACTGCGACCGCAGTTGGGGCATTTCACGCGACTTCCCAGAGCCCGGATGAGCCGCTCTCCTCGCATCCGATCTGACGCTATCGTCGCTTGGCTCATGGCCACCGGCGGCGTCAGCACCAACGTGACCGAGCTTCCTGAATCGCGCGTGCGCGTGGAAGCAGAGGTCGCCCCCCAGGAGATCGAGAAGCGCATCGCGCAGTCCGCGCGTGCGATGGGCCAGTCGCTGCGCGTACCCGGCTTCCGCCCCGGCAAGGCGCCGCCGCCGATCGTCATCCAGCGCATCGGCCGCGCCGCCGTGCTCGACGAGACGGTCCGCGACCACCTGCCCGCCTGGTACTCCGCCGCGCTCGACGACGCGCGCATCGCGCCGATCGGCGATCCTCAGCTCGATCTCGGCGGGCTGCCCGAGGAGGGCAAGCCGCTGACCTTCTCGATCGAGATCGGCGTGCGCCCCAAGGCGACCCTCGGGAACTACAAGGGGCTCGAGGTCGATCAGCCCTCCGACGCGGTCGAGGAGAGCGCGATCGACGAGGAGATCGAGCGCCTGCGCGAGCGCGGCGGGCGCCTGGACGCCGTCGAGCGCGCAGCCGCCAAGGGCGATTTCGTGGTCATGGACTTCCTGGGCTCAGTCGACGGCGAGCCGTTTGCAGGCGGTGAGGCGCGCGACCAGATGATCGAGCTCGGCGCAGGCCGTCTCGTGGGCTCCTTCGAGGAGCAGCTCGAGGGCGCCTCGGCCGGCGACGACCGGACCGTCGCCATAACCTTCCCCGACGACTACGGAGCCGAGGAGCTCGCCGGACAGGACGCATCCTTCGCGGTCACCGTCAAGGAGGTCAAGGCCAAGACGCTGCCCGACCTCGACGAGGACTTCGCGGTCGAGCAGGGCTTCGACACCGTCGACGAGGTGCGCGCCGACATCCGCGAGCGGCTCGCGGCGGCGGCCGCCGCCCAGGCCGAGGCCGGCTTCCGCGAGGCCGCGCTGCAGGCCGCCGTGGACAACGCCACCGTCGAGGTGCCCGATCCGCTGATCGAGGCCCGCGCGCGTGAGCTGTGGGAGCGCATGGTCCACTCGCTGTCTCACCAGGGCATCGACCGCGACACCTATCTGCAGATCACCGGCAAGGACGAGGACGAGATCGTCGCCGAGGCCAAGCCCGACGCCGAGCTCGCGCTGCGGCGCGAGGCCGTGCTCGCAGCGATCGTCGAGGCGGAGGCCATCGACCCCGACGACGACGCCCTGCTGGAGGCCCTGGCCCCCGACGCCGAGCGCTCGGAGACGTCTGCCAAGAAGCTGCTCGAGCGCATCAAGACCGGCGGGCGCCTCGACGCCCTCAAGGAGGACGTCGCCCAGGGGGCGGCGATGGACCTCCTCGTCGCCTCGGCGACGAGCAGGAAATAGGGCGTAGACCCCCTTCAAGCACCGCCTTTGCGAGACGATGACCATTGCTAGACTCGCGCCATCGCGGGTTGGTCTGAGCCTGCTGAAGGATTCACCCAAGCGACGCGAAAGACTCAGAGCACCGTGAGCCCACTCGTACCCATGGTTGTCGAACAGACGTCGCGCGGAGAGCGCGCGTTCGACATCTACTCCCGTCTTCTCAGCGAGCGGATCGTCTTCCTGGGCACTCCGGTCGACGATCAGATCGCGAACCTGATCGTCGCGCAGCTGCTGCACCTCGAGAGCGAGGATCCCGACAAGGACATCTCGATCTACATCAACTCGCCCGGCGGCTCGGTCTACGCCGGGCTGGCGATCTACGACACCATGCAGTTCATCAAGCCCGACGTGCAGACCATCTGCGTCGGCATCGCGATGAGCATGGGCGCGCTGCTGCTCTCCGGCGGGGCTCCGGGCAAGCGCATGGCCCTCCCGAACGCGAAGATCCTCATCCATCAGGTCAGCTCCGGCTTCCAGGGCCAGGCGACGGACATCGAGATCCACGCCCGCGAGGTGATCGAGCTTCGCCGCAAGCTCGACGAGATCATCGCCGGCCACGCCGGCAAGGACGTCGAGGACGTGCGCAAGGACACCGAGCGCGATTACTTCATGACCTCCGATGAGGCCCAGGCGTACGGGATCATCGACCGGGTGATCGCCCACCATTAGCTGATGGCGCGACCGACCGACTCGAACGAGCAGCTGCTCTGCTCCTTCTGCGGGAAGTCGCAGCGGCAGGTCAAGAAGCTCATCGCCGGCCCCGGCGTCTACATCTGCGACGAGTGCATCGATCTCTGCAACGAGATCATCGACGAGGAGCTCACAGCTCCCGCGACCTTCGACATCGACAACCTCCCGAAGCCGCGGGAGATCTGGGGCGTCCTCAACGACTACGTCGTGGGGCAGGAGCAGGCCAAGCGCACGCTGTCGGTGGCGGTCTACAACCACTACAAGCGCGTGCAGCTCATGCAGTCCGGCGACGCCGACATCGAGCTGCAGAAGTCCAACATCCTCCTGCTCGGCCCGACGGGCTGCGGCAAGACGCTGCTGGCGCAGACGCTCGCACGCATTCTCAACGTGCCGTTCGCGATCGCCGACGCCACCGCGCTGACGGAGGCGGGCTACGTCGGCGAAGACGTCGAGAACATCCTGCTCAAGCTCATCCAGGCCGCCGACTTCGACGTCAAGAAGGCCGAGACGGGGATCATCTACATCGACGAGGTCGACAAGATCGCGCGCAAGGCCGACAACCCGTCGATCACGCGCGACGTGTCGGGCGAGGGCGTCCAGCAGGCCCTGCTGAAGATCCTCGAGGGGACCTCCGCCTCGGTTCCGCCCCAGGGCGGCCGCAAGCATCCCCATCAGGAGTTCCTGACGATCGACACGACGAACGTGCTCTTCATCTGCGGCGGCGCGTTCGCAGACCTCGACAAGGTCATCGAGCGGCGCATCGGGCACAAGGGCGTGGGCTTCGCTGCCGCGATCACCGCGAAGGTGGACAAGGATCTCGGGGAGATCTTCGAGCAGTGCCTGCCCGAGGACCTCATGCAGTACGGGCTGATCCCCGAGTTCATCGGCCGCCTCCCGGTCGCCTCCGCTGTGCATCAGCTCTCCAACGACGACCTGATCACCATCCTCACCGAGCCGCGCAACGCGATCGTCAAGCAGTTCCAGCGCTTCTTCGCCTTTGACGGCATCGAGCTGGTGTTCACCGACGACGCGCTCAAGGCCGTCGCCGCGAAGGCCATCGAACGCGAGACCGGCGCCCGCGGCCTGCGCTCGATCATCGAAGAGGTCCTGCTGGAGGTCCAGTTCGAGCTGCCCTCCCGCCGCGACGTCAAGAAGTGCGTCGTGACCAAGGAGACCGTCGAGAAGGGCATCAAGCCCACGCTCGTCACCGCCGCCGCCGTTCAAGAGCCCGGCGAGCAGGCCGCCGAGTCCGCCTAGTGTCAACCGAACTAACGACTCGGGACACTAGGCAGGCTCCTCGCGCAGGATTCGCTGGATCGCCTCCAGTTCCTCGACGGCGATCAGGTCCTTCGGCCGGCCGGCGGCGCGCTTCATCGCGATCAGGTCCTCCAGCGACGCAATGCGGACAACGATGCCCTGGAAGTCCCTCACGTCGGCGCGCTGCAAGAGCGCCGGGTAGCCCGGGAAGCCAGACGGCGCAGCGAGCACGTCGAGCGGCCCGAGAGACGTATCCAAGGTCAGCACCTGCGTGTGGCGCAGCGTGCGTCCGTCGGGCACGAAGGGCACGTCTTCGGCAACGCCGCGCAAGCGCGCGCCGAGGCCGACCAGTACGTCACCGAGTCTGCGCAGGTTCTCATCATCTGTCGCGTAGCAGACGTCGAGGTCGCGAGTCAGCGTCGGTGATCCGTGTGCCACAGCGGCTATCCCTCCGATCACGACGAAGTCGACGTCGCCGGATATGAGCTGGGCGAGCAGCGCCGAAGGGCTGAACTCAGGCAGCTGCACGAGCGCGCGCTCCAGCGGCCGCCAGCTCACGGGCGTCGTCGTAGAAAGCTTCGAAGACGGCCAGTCGATGCCCCGGTTCGATGCGCAACGTCGAGCGCAGCAGGGACTCGTCGTAGCTGGGCTTCTGCTCGACGGCCTGCAGGACGAGCCCACGACCTAGTGCGTTGAGGGTCCGGCGGAGGGTGGCGACGGTAACCGCGTCGCCGGCTGCTTCGATGCGCGCGACCGAGGGCTGGGAGATGCCGAGCCGCTTGGAGAGCTGGGCCTGCGTCAGGCCTTGGGCGAGGCGTGCGTCACGGATGATCGAGGTCACACGTATAGTATACGTCCTATATAGGACGAACACTATACGCGGACCAGGCGGACGCTCTGCACGCCGGGACGCTCCCGCCGATCCGCGTGGTCGAACGCCTGCGCGGCTTGGAGATTCGCGAGCATGTTGGGCGACAGGCGCTCGAGGTCGCTCCGGGCGGCGACGGTCCAGGCTGGGGCGAAGCGGTCCAGCAGATCCCAATCGAAGCGGTGCGGCTCCATCGCGGTGGGGTCGTGGCCGATGTCGACGACCAGCAGGAGCGTCGCGCCCACGCGCGAGACGCGGCCGATCTCGGCGATGGCGGCACCGACGTCGTCGACATGGTCGAGGGCGTTCAGGCACGCGACGACGTCGAAGTGCCCGTCGGCGAAGGGCATGGCCTCCGCGCCGGCCTTGACGTAGTGGTGGCGTGGCCGCGGGAATGCAGCTTGCGATAGCGATCGGCGAGCGGGTCGACGCCGACGCGCTCCGCGGCGCCGGTGGCCCACTCGAGCGAGCCTCGCGGACCGCAGCCGACATCGAGCAGCCGCTTGCCGGCGTAGAAATCGGCGGAGAGGCCGAAGGGCTCGGTGAACGCCCACGCATACCAGTCGGCGCCGGACTCGACTGCGGCCTCGCGGCTGCGCGCCCGCCAGTAGGCGAGCTCCGCCGTCAGCTTTCGCTTCGAGGCCCTGATGCGCGGAACCCTAGATGGTTGATTCGGCGGCGCGGACGTCGCGGATAGCCTCCGGGGCGTGTCGGACTGGGCGCAACGCACCCGCTACGAGCCCGCGGAAGCGGAGCCGCGGATCCTCACGCAGTGGCTGGAGGCCGGATTCCATCACCCGGAGCCGGAGGGGACCGCGCTCCAGAACTACTCCATCGCGATCCCGCCGCCCAATGTCACCGGCGCCCTGCACATGGGACACGCGCTCAACGGGTCCGTCCAGGACACGCTGATCCGCTATCACCGCATGCTCGGCCGGCGGACGAAGTGGATCCTCGGCACCGACCACGCGGGCATCGCGACGCAGACCCAGGTGGAGCGGCTGCTGCTCTCGGAGAACACGAGCCGCGCCGAGCTCGGCCGCGAGAAGTTCGTCGAGCGCACCTGGGAGTGGCGCGCGCAGTACGGCGGTCAGATCATCGAGCAGTTCAAGCGCCTCGGAGCGACGCTCGACTACGACGACGAGCGCTTCACCCTCGACGACAACTACGTGCGGGCGGTCCTGAAGGTCTTCGTCGACCTCTACGAGAAGGGCCTGATCTACCGCGACAACTACATGGTCAACTGGGATCCGGGCACGCGCTCGGCCATCTCCGACCTCGAGGTCGAGGAGCGCGTGGTCACGGACACGCTGTACTCGATCGACTACCCGCTCGAGTCGGGCTCGGGCTCGGTCACGATCGCCACCGTGCGGCCCGAGACGATGCTCGGCGACACCGCGATCGCCGTCCATCCCGACGACGAGCGCTACACGCGGCTGATTGGCGAGCACGCGATCCTGCCCCTGGTCGGGCGGCGGCTGAAGATCATCGCCGACCCCTACGTCAAGCCGGACTTCGGGACGGGCGCGCTGAAGGTCACGCCCGCCCACGACCCCAACGACTTCGAGATCGGCCGCAACCACTCCCTCGAGGAGATCGGCGTCATCGGGGAGGACGGGCGCATGACCGCGCAGGCGGGCGAGCGCTGGGCCGGCCAGACGGTGATGGAGTGCCGCGAGGCGCTGGTCGACGCGCTGCGCGAGGAGGGCCTGATCAGCCGTCAGGAGCCCTACGAGCATGCGGTCCCCTATTCGCACCGCAGCGGCGAGCGCATCGAGCCGCTCATCTCCCTGCAGTGGTTCATGCGCATGGACGAGCTGGCCGCCGCCGCCGCGGAGCCCGTGCGCGACGGCCGCGTCCGGATCCTGCCCGAGGGCCAGCGCAAGCGCTACCTGGACTGGCTGGACAACATCCGCCCGTGGTGCATCTCCCGCCAGCTGTGGTGGGGGCACCAGATCCCCGTCTACTACCGCTCCGACGACGAGCGCTACGTCGGAACGATCCCGCCGGAGGGCGACGGGTGGAGGCAGGACCCCGACGTGCTCGACACCTGGTTCTCGAGCGCGCTGTGGCCCTTCGCCACGCTCGGCTGGCCCGACGACACGGCCGCGCTGCGCGCCTTCTACCCGACCAACGTGCTCTCGACGGGGCGCGACATCCTCTTCCTGTGGGTGGCACGGATGATGATGATGGGCATCGAGTTCGCCGGAGACGTGCCCTTCCACGACGTCTACGTGCACTCCGTGGTCCAGGCGCCCGACGGCCGCCGCATGAGCAAGTCGCTGGGCACGGGCATCGATCCGCTCGATCTCATCGACGCGCACGGCGCGGACGCGACGCGCTTCGGCATGCTCGCCATGTCGAGCACGCAGGACGTGCGCTTCAACGAGGACAAGATCGCCCAGGGCGCGGCGCTCGTGCAGAAGCTCTACAGCGCGTCGCGCCTCGTCATCACCCGCGCCAACGGTGACGTCGCCAGTAGGGAGGAGCTTGCGACGAGCGAAGGGCGAAACTCCTCTTCTCTCGCCCTGGAAGACCGCTGGATCCTCAGCCGCCTCGCGCGCGCCAAGGAGGAGACCGCCCGGGCGATCGAGGCCTACGAGTTCCACAACGCCGCGCTGGGCCTCTACGCCTTCGTCTACGGCGACCTGTGCGACTGGTACCTGGAGATCGTCAAGCCGCGGCTGGAGACCGAGGGCGGCGTCGCCCTGCGGGTGCTGCGCGAGACACTCGCGATGGCGCATCCGGTGATCCCCTTCGTGACGGAGGAGATCTGGGCGAACATGACTGGGTCGGAAGGCCTGCTCGCCGAGGCGCGGTGGCCTGCGCCCGAAACGACGGTGGTCGATCCGGGCGTCGAGGCGGAGATGGCCGGCGCCATCGAGGTCATCCGCGGCGTGCGCGCGTGGCGCGACGCCCGCAACGTCCGCCCCGGCGCGACGCTGCCGGCCCGCCTGACCGGCCACGAGCAGACCGCCGGCCTGATCGGCCGCCTCGCGCGACTGCAGTGGACCGCGGACGGGGAGCCGGTCGCGCGCGCGGGCGCCGTCGAGTTCCTGCCCACGGATGACGTCGACTTCGACGCCGAGGCCCGCGAGGCTCGCGCGCAGGCCGACAAGGTGCGCGGCGAGATCGCCCGCGCAGAGGGCAAGCTCGCCAACGAGAAGTTCGTCGCCAACGCCCCGGAGGCGGTGGTCCAGAAGGAGCGCGACAAGCTGGCCGCACTGAAAGCCGAGCTCGATGACCTGGTCGCTCGAGCGGGCTGAGGAGCACCTGCTCCGGCGGGAGCTGTTCGGCATGCGCTTCGGGCTGGAGCGCATGCTCCGGCTGCTCACCGCGCTGGACAGCCCGCAGTCGTCGTTCCGGGCGATCCACCTCGTCGGCACCAACGGCAAGAGCTCGACGGCGCGCTTCACCGCCGCCATGCTCGAGGCCCACGGTGTCCGGGCGGGCGCGTACCTGTCGCCGCACCTGGAGTCCTTCGCCGAGCGCATCCGGATCGCCGACGCCGACCTGACCCCCGACGCCTTCGGGGCCGCCGTGGAGCGGGTGGCCGAGGCGGCGCTGAAGGTGGAGCGCGGCCTCGACGAAGGTGACCTCGTCACCCAGTTCGAACTTCTCACCGCCGCCGCGTTCGCGGCCTTCCGCGACGCGGGCGTCGAGGTCGCCGTCGTCGAGGCGGGCCTCGGCGGGCGCTACGACGCCACCAACGTGATCGAAGCGCCGGTGGTCGTGCTCACCAGCGTGGGCCTCGAGCACACGCGCTGGCTGGGCCCGACGCTGACCGACATCGCCCGCGAGAAGCTCGCCGTGGTCCCGCCCGGTGCAACCCTCGTGTACGGGCGCCTGCCCGCCGAGGCGATGGAGGTCGTGCGCGCGACGGACGCGCGACGGACCGGCGTGACCGTTCCCCTCGGGCTCGACCTGCCCGGCTATCAGCGCGCCAATGCCGCGCTCGCGTGCGAGGCGGCGCGCGCCCTGCTCGGCGGGGTGGACCAGGCCAAGGTGCTCGCGGCGGCCGCCGGCGTCATCGTTCCCGGCCGCTTCCAGGTGATCGCGACCGATCCGCTGACGATCGTCGACGGCGCCCACAATCCCGCCGGCATGGAGGCGCTCGCCGAGGCGCTGCCTCGCCAGGGCCTCGTCGCCTGCGTCTCCATCCTCGACGACAAGGACGCCGCCGCGATGCTGCGCACCCTGCTCAAGGCCTGCGACGCGGCGATCTTCACCGCGAGCGCGAACCCGCGCTCGCTGCCGCCGGCGACGCTCGCGTCGCTGGCCGGCCAGCTCGGCTGGACGGGGGAGACCGCGCTGGAGCGCGACCCGCGCCGCGCGCTCGAGCGCGCGCGGACCATCGCCGGCGCCGGCGGCGCGGTGATCGCGACCGGATCCATCTACCTTGTCGCGGACCTGCTCTCGAAGCCCGGCTCAAGGAAGGAGAGCATCCTGTGAACGGGGACGACGGACCGAGCGTCCTGGCCATGATCGGATTCGTCGCCGCGGTGGTCGCGGTGGTGATCCTCGTGTTCTTCGCGATCGGCTACGCGTTCGGGCGCGCGTTTCTCTAAGCAGGGATTCGCCCCCTCAGCGAGTAATCTTGCGGCGTGGCCCTGACGTTCGCCGTCTTCGGAATCGACAATCGCGGTCTTGACACGGGCGTGAAGGTCCTGCTGCTGTTCCTCTTCGTGGTGTGGGCGGCGCTGATCTTCTGGACCTACGCGGACGCCCGCCGCCGTATCGACGACCCGATGCTGGTGGCGTGCGCGACCGCCGCGTCGCTGTTCCCCTTCGTGGGCACGATCGTCTACTCGATCGTCCGTCCGCCGGAGTTCCTCGACGACGTCCACCTGCGCGAGCTCGAGATGCACGCCGCGGAGTCGCGCCTGCACCAGATGGACTTCGAGCTGTGTCCCAACTGCGACAACACGATCCACGGGGACTACCTGCGCTGTCCGAGCTGCCTGTACCGCCTCAAGGAGCCCTGCCGCGCCTGCAACAAGCCGCTGGACGCGCGCTGGAAGATCTGCCCGTACTGCGAAACCGAGGTCGGCGGGTCCGTCGAGCCGCCCACGGTGAGCCGCAGGCGCGGACGTCACCGCGACGAGGAGACTGTCGATTTCCCCGCTCCATAGGCTGCCCGGCCTATGGCTACTGAACAGACGCTGATCCTCGTCAAGCCGGACGCGTTCGCGCGCGGCCTCACGGGGGAGATCATCGCTCGCTTCGAGCGCAAGGGGCTGACGATCCTCCAGCTGCAGAAGCTGCAGATCACCGAGGCGACCGCCAAGGAGCACTACGCAGAGCACGACGGCAAGCCGTTCTTCGGCGAGCTCGTCGACTTCATCACCTCCGGCCCGCTGGTGGCGATGGTGCTCGAGGGCGAGGACGCGATCAAGGCCGCCCGCCAGGTGATCGGCGCGACCAACCCGCTCGAGGCCAACACCGGCTCCATCCGCGGTGACTACGCGATCGCCGTCGGCACCAACATGGTCCACGGCTCGGATTCCCCGGAGTCCGGGCAGCGAGAGGCCTCCCTGTTCTTCCCGGGCGGCTGACCCTCGCGTCGCGGTCGCCGCAGCGCGCGGCGATCCTGACGCAGCTCGGCGTCGCCTTCGACGCCGAGCCGGCCGACGTGGACGAGCTTTCGCAGGGGAACCCCGTCGAGGTCGCGCTCGAGAACGCGCGGCGCAAGGCCGGGGGGCGGCAGAACACGCTCGGGGTGGACACGCTCGTCGCGCTGGACGGCGTCATCTACGGCAAGCCCACCGACGCGGCCGCTGCGCTGCAGACGCTGCGCGCCCTGGCGGGCCGGACCCACGCCGTGGTCAGCGGGCTCGTCTACGAGGGCGACGGCGTGACCGTCACCACCGAGGTCACCTTCCGGGAGCTCTCCGACGCGTTCCTGGACTGGTACGTGGCGACGGGGGAGTGGGAGGGCCGCGCCGGCGGCTATGCGATCCAGGGAAAGGGCGCTGCCCTCGTCCGGGGTATCCGCGGCGACTATCTCAACGTCGTCGGGCTCCCCGTCGCCGCGCTGATCGACTTGCTAGGCGAGCCGGGCGCGCCGGCGCCGGCGTAGCCAGCCCGCGACGGCGGCCCAGCCGCCCAGGCCGGCGACCGTCACGCCGCCGATTATCACGAGCACGCTCATGCCCACCTCTCCGGTGCCGCGAGGCGTCACCAGGAACGCCACCGCGCCGAACTCCGACCGGGCGGAGACGCACGCGATGCGACCCGCGGAGGCGGGCAGCGTGAACGAGCCGACCGACACGTAGTCGCCGAGCGTGGCCGCGACGCCCTGGCGAGCGCCGGTGAAGGTGTCCTCGAAGCCCTCGGCCGTCACGGTGCAGCTCGTCGCGCCGGACGCGCGGTCCTGGACCACCGAGTTGTTCGTGAGCCCCGTGAAATCGAGGTAGACCGTCAGGCCGGGCTCAGCCGACTCGAAGGCGCGCGGCTCGTCTCCGACGATGCCTCCCGAAACGGCGTCGTCCTCGATCGCGCCCGCCTGGCCGACCGCTAGCGAGATGCCGAACGCCAGCGCGGCGAGGCCGGCGGCCATCAGCAGAACGCCGACGGCGAGCAGCGCGGTGCCCCCGCGCGTCGGGCGCGCGCCGAGTTCGATACCCCCGGGCCGGCTCACCCCACCGGCGGCCAGCAGTACCGGTGGGGCGGCAGCTTCTCCTCGCCGAACTCCAACAAGGTGATGCGGTCGATGGTCCCGGCCACCTTGGCGATCGTCTTCAGGCCGCGGGGCGCATCGGGCAGGTCGTCGGGATCGGCGATCCGGGGCCGCACGCGGTTGCCCTTGCGCAGGCCCGCCAGCAGCACATCGGCCTCGTACGCGGTCCAGCGCTCGCGGCCGGCCGCGTAGGCCGGCGCGTCGCGGTACACGACCACGACCTGCTCGCAGCCGTGGGAGCGCATGCGCTCCTTGCCATCGGCGACGGGCTGCTTGGGACCGAGGTTGGTGGTCATCAGTCCGCCCTGCTGCAGCTCGCGCGCCCGGTCGACGGTCGCCTGCGCGCTGTAGCAGTCCTGCGGCTGGATGCCGACCACCTCCAGATATGCCCGCAGCAGCTCCTGGGGGGTGCTCGGGAGGTACGGGAAGGGCGACGGGACCGGCGGCGGATGGTGGATCTTGGGCCGGACGGCCTTGGCGACCTCGGCCCAATTGAGGATCTCGCAGACGACGCCCGCCGGCTCGCCGGGCACCGACAGTGGCGCCCGGTCGCGCAGGGCCTCGAACGGTCCCGGGCCGACGTCGGCGTGCAGGGCGACGAGGCCCCGGACGAGGGTCCGGATCGGCTCGTGCTCCTGGCCGCCGCGCAGCTCGCGGAACTCGCAGTAGCGGGCCAGGCCGAGACAGCGCTCCGGACCGATGCCCGCCTCGGCGAGGAAGGCCAGCCCGAGGTCCTCGTCGAGCACGGACGGTTCGCCGAGCCGGCGCGCCACCCACTGGTCGCCCGCGCCGAACGAGGTCAGCGCCGGGGCGGGGCCGGGGGTCACCGAAGCCATCGGCAGGTGGACCACGTCCCACTCGACCACGCGGCCCCTCTCCGAATGCGGCGTGAGCGTCTGCGAGATGCGGTCGGGCACGCGGTACACACCGAAGACGCGCTCGGGGCGGGCAGCGTGCCCCTGTGCGGCGAGGAAGGCGACGACCTCCTCGAGCTGCGTCTCCCCGCGGGTGGCGAAGCGGCTGATGGCGACGTGCGCCGCGTCGACGGCGCGGTAGGGGGCGCGCGCGGCGGCGCGGGCAGCGCGCTCCTCGCCGGCGATGCGCTCGCGGGCGACGGGGTCCCCTTCCTGCGGGACCTCGTGGCGATTGAAGCTCTGACGAACGCCGGCCTTGAACTCGCCTGTGCGCTTCGCGCGCAGCGCCTTCTGGGCCTGCCAGACGCCGACCTCGGCGATCCGCGCATTGAGCTCGTCAGGGAAGCCGAGATCGTCAGCGGACGCGCCGTAAAGGTACGTGCCGGCGGGGCCCCCGAGGACCCGCGCCTCGCGGTTGATCGCCGCGGCCTGCTCCCATGAAGCCTGCGACTCCCCCTGCGCCACGCTGACCCGGGCCATGTTCGCGTCGTAGGCGGCGCGCTGCTCGGGAGTGAGCGACGCGAGCGACGCCTCGATCGCCGCCTGGTCGGGCGGGTTGCGAACGGCGTCGAGACCCTGTTTGAGGTTCTTGAACAAGCCCACCGCGCGACCCTATGCTGAGCGCAGCCGCGCGTCCAGTCTTTGTGGGTTGCAGCGGTTTCGCACGCGCATGGGATTCTTTGGCTACCTCACCGGGATGGGAGGCCGCGACATGGCGGTCGACCTCGGCACCGCCAACACGCTCGTCTACGTGCGTGGGCGCGGCATCGTGCTGTCCGAGCCGTCCGTGGTCGCGATCGACTCGCGCACGGGCGAGGTCCACGCGGTGGGCATCGAGGCCAAGCGGATGCTCGGGCGCACGCCCGGCACGATCCAGGCCATCCGGCCGCTCAAGGATGGTGTGATCGCCGACTTCGACGTCACCGAGCAGATGCTGCGCCACTTCATCCAGAAGGTCCACCAGAACCGCTGGGCACACCCGCGCGTGGTGGTCTGCGTGCCCAGTGGCGTGACGGGTGTCGAGAAGCGGGCCGTCGAGGAGGCGTGCCTGAGTGCCGGCGCGCGCCAGGCGTACCTGATCGAGGAGCCGATGGCCGCGGCCCTCGGCGCCGGACTGCCGGTCGGGGAGCCCACGGGCAACATGGTGGTCGACATCGGCGGCGGCACGAGCGAGGTCGCCGTGATCTCGCTCGGCGGCATCGTCGTGAGCCAGTCGATCCGAGTCGGCGGGGACGAGCTCGACGAGGCGATCATCAACTACGTCAAGAAGGAGTACAAGCTCCTGATCGGCCAGCAGACGGC